>JBEKFX010000075.1:0-28563 GCA_050013115.1 Polyangiaceae bacterium | reverse complement strand
CGCTTCCGCCCTGACCGGAAGGCGACGGAGACCCGATGTATCCCGTGCACGCGGCCGCTGTCAGCGCCAGCGCCGGCCAACCGACCCGCATGGATCGGGCTCGTGAGCCACTTCTTCGAAACATATAGGCTCCGTTCTCACAAAGGTGAGATCGCCCTGGACGCGCCAAAGCGTCGACCTTCAGTGTCCGACATAATTTGTTGCGCGACGCCCCGGCGGACCGGCCCACCGCGGGCTTATTCCTTCTCGGTTTCGCAGTGCGTTCGTCGACCGAAAATGGCTCAAGGAATCGTTGCTGTTATCTCACTGTAATTTTCTTGTTTAGAAGGTATTGGTCATTGCGGGCCCTGCGGCCCTCATTCCGTCCGCTCGAGCATCGGTGCGGCCCGCCGCTCCATCCTCAAGGCTGCGAGCGCCCTGAGGAGCTCATCGAGGAATGTGCACGAGGCTGCCGCGAAGAGCCAGGTCCTCAGGCGGAAGGCGGAAGCCGGAGCGGGCGAACGACGCGCGCAAAGGCTCACCCATCGACGAAGACCGCCGCGCTCGGAATCGCGCCGAATCGGAGCGGGGCCTCGCGTTTCGAGGAGATCGGCAAAGGAGGCCGTGTCATACTGCCGCGCGAGGTCTTCACGTGCCGCTCTACGAATACGTATGCAAACGCTGCTCAACCGCATTCGAAGAGCTTTCGTCGCCCGATGCCATCGCCACATGTCCCGAGTGCGCCGCGACAGAGACCGACCGAGTGCTCTTCTCGCGCTTCGCGGTGGGCCAGCCGGGCTCTCAATTGAGTGCGCCCGCCTGCGGTCGCTGCGGCGACCCACGCGGCCCTGGGGCGTGCTCGATCCGCAGTTCGTGAGGAGGGCCGGGCTGAAGCCGCGAGCGCTCCGCCTGGCTCACCCAATTGATGGGGCCAGATCGGGAGACCATTCAAACGCGGCGCGAAGCGCCCAGGCGACGGACTGAGCATCCGAGAGCTTGAGGACCGCATCCATCGCGTCACGCATGTGCCCCAAATGGGCGCGGGCGAGCGCCTGCTTCAACTCTGGAATCGCCGTCGGCGCGACGCTGAGGGAATCGACGCCGAGCGCAATCATCGCGAGCGCGAGGTCCGGACGAACAGCGATTTCTCCGCAAACGCCGACGGGCTTGCCGGCCGCACGAGCGGCGGCGGCGACCCGTGCGATCATCCGCAGGATGGCAGGATGATAGGGGTCGCTCAACGCGGCCATCCGGGGGTCCTCTCGGTCGACAACGAGCGTGTATTGCATGAGGTCATTCGTGCCTAGCGATACGAAATCCACCTCGGTTGCGATATCAAAGGCGAGCTCCACGGCGGCGGGTACTTCGATCATAGCCCCGATTTTAGGCACCTTTTTCATGCGGAGTGCCGGGGCCACAGCGAGAGCGCGAGCGATGAGTTCCTTGGCTCGGCGAAGCTCTTCCATCGAGCTCGCCATGGGAATCAAGATGCACAGGTCGCGCTCCGCGGCTGCAACGGCGAGTGCCCGCACCTGGTCGCGGAGGACGTCCGGATGATCGAATAAGACGCGAATCGACCGATACCCGTGAAAGGCATTGCGCGCTGTGACGATCGAACCGCACGACACGAACTTATCGCCGCCGAGGTCCAGGATGCGAAAGTGAATGGGCCCGCTCGGAAACATCTCGTACGCCTTGCTGTAAATTCTCACCTGTTCGCCGTGGGTCGGAAACGTGTCGCGGACGATGAAAGGAAACTCGGTGCGATAGAGGCCGATTCCCTCTGCTCCATTGTCCCGAGCCACGGTGAGATCGGATGCGACGCCGACGTTTGCGTGCACTTGCACCCGTGTGCCGTCGGCGGTGCGGGCGAGAACATTGCGGTATTTCGCATACTCCGTCCTGGCGTCCTCGGCGCGCCGCCGGGCGACCTCGTAGCGTGCCAAAGTATCCTCGGTCGGCCTGACGACCACGACGCCCGTCGATCCGTCGACGATGAGTCGGTCGTTCGGTCGAACTTCGAAGAGCAGATCCCGGATACCGGTCACCGCCGGGATACCGACGGCCCGGGCAAGCAAAACACCGTGCGAAGTCGCGCCGCCGCTCTCGGTGACGAGCGCCTGTGCACCCTCGGTCTTAATTTCGACGACCATCGACGGGGCCAGTCGCCTGCTGAGCACAACCCGCGCTCCGGTGCGTTCACGCTGGCCGTCGTCGAGCGCGTGGCTGAGGAGCCGGCCGCGCAGATCGTCGACGTCGTCGAGCTTCTCCTGAATGTAAACATCCGGCACATGGCGAAGGCGCGTCTCGAACTCGTCGAGCGCGCTCTCAATGGCCCGCGGTCCGCTGGCTCCGCCGGCGATCTCACCGTCGATGCGCCCCAAGAGCATCGGATCGTTGAGCAGCAGCAAGTGTGAGCCGAAGATGAGGGCGTGCTCTTCGTCGATCTCCCGAGCGGCTGCCACCTGGATCCGAAGCAGGTCGTTTCGGGTCTTCTCGATCGCGATTCGCACACGCGCGCGCTCCACCCCGGGGTCACCCACGGGCAGCTCACGAGCCGAGAGATCGCGTCGATAGGAGCCGCGAAAGACCGCCACCCCGGTTGCGACACCCGGAGACGCACCGACCCCCTGAAGGCGCCGCTCGCCCTCATTCGAAGCGGAAAGCGCCGGTCGCAGCTTGGCGCGCGGCGCTGGCCGCTCGCCTCGGTCGAGCGCCTCGATGATACGTGCGTTTTCGACGATCCCGACAAGCTGGGCGCAGATCGTCGCCAACGTTTCGACGTCGGCCGGGGAAAACTCCCGATGAGCGACGCTCTGCAGCACGAGCGCCCCCACCATCGCGTTGCGGATGATCATGGGGGCCGCGAGCAGCGATGTGGCCTCCATGCGTGCGGAAGAGACGTGCCGCTCCGCCGTCACTTGGCGGGCGATGCGCTCCGCTTCGGCCCCGGCCAACCCGTGGTCGGCGAGCGCGTGAGAGCCCTCGAAGGCGGTAAGGACGAGCCGGCCTTCCTCGTCCAGCAGAAACGCCGAGCATCCGTCGACGGACAGCCGTTCGGCGATGAGTGTTGCGGCTTCACCGAGGATGCGGGAAATCGAGTGCGCTTGCTCTACGATGCGGAGGAGCGCGGCCGCTACGTTCATGGAAACTCCCCTCCGTCATCCGAGCTTGAGGCGCCACGGACGAATCCATGCTTGTTCGCGAACGTAGCATTTGGGTAACCCGAGTGCCAGCCAGCCACCTCTTCCGCGGGAGTGCCTGCCACCCATGCTTCATCGTCTCTATCTATCGCCTGGAATGTTCGGTTTCGGGCAGCTTGCCTCATACGATTATTTCGTTCACCTCAGATGCGCGCTCACCGAACGTCTACGCGCCGAGGGTATGGAGGTCGAAACCCACGTCGCCCTCGTCTCACCGACCGCATCGATTCGCCGACGCGCGCGCACGCTGACGGAACTCGTTGCAAACACGTGTGGCGAGGGCGACGGCAGCGGGTCGATTCATCTGATCGGGCATTCGACGGGCGGACTCGATGCCCGCCTCGTCGCATCGCCGAGCGCAGCCCTCGCCGCGCCCCCCGAGAAGCTCGCGTGGAGAAGCCGGCTCGCGAGCGTCACGACGATCAACGCTCCTCATTACGGTACGCCACTCGCCAGTTTTTTCGCGACGGTGTCCGGACAGCGGATGTTGCGTGCCATCAGCGCGCTGACGGTCGTAGCGCTTTCGGTCGGGTCGACGCCTCTCTCCCTCGCAGGCGCGCTCATCGCTCTCTTTGGGCGCGTCGATGAGGTGGTGGGCCTGGACCTCAAACTGATCGACCAGACGACCGATGCCATGCTCCGTACGATTAACGAGGCGCGCGGCCGAGAAATTCTCGACTACATAAACACCCTCAAGAAAGATAGCGGCGGAATGGTTCAGCTCATGCCCGAAGCGATGGATTTATTTGTCGCGGGCATCGAAGACCGGCCCGGGGTACTCTACCAGTCGACGGCGTCGATGGCCCCTCGGCCGTCGCCACTGACCTTTCTTGCATCGCTCGGAGGACGATGGAGCGCCGTGAGCGGGCTGCTCTTCGACTTTCTCTACGAGGTCACCTCTCGCTGCGACCCCTACTACCCGTGTGCGGCAGCTCATCATACCAAGGAGAACGAGCAAGTGCTCATGGCGTCCTTCGGGGTCGTTCCGGACCTTCGCGCGAACGACGGCGTCGTCCCGATTGGATCCCAGGTTTGGGGAACGCTCGTCTGGGCTGGATATGGCGACCACCTCGACGTGATCGGTCATTTTCGCGACGACAAGCCTTCGGCAGGGCAAGGACGCGCTGGGCGGCATTTGCATGTCGACTGGCTTTCCAGCGGGAGCAGGTTCGACAGAGCACGTTTCGAAGAGTTGGTGCGTGCGATTGCGACGGGGATTTTGGCGAGTGCCCGATCTCGGGTCGGTGCCTCGAACGAGGCCTGACGGAGGAGTGCACGCCCCTCTGACCGCAGGCGAGACAGGTGGTGGTCCGGACGCGCCGCCGAAGGGCGTCGTCGACGGACGCGCGCTCCGGGTTCTTTTGCGGCAGCCCGCGGAGGAGTCGTATGTCGGTGGACGACGACGCCGATTCGGAGAAGCCTGCCCGACGGGACACGGCCAAAAGAAGGCCGGACCCGACCATGCCGATGAGGTTCGAGAGGAGAAACAGGGCGGCAAGGCTCATGGGTCGTTGGGGGATCGAGCTGAGTGGAGGATCCGCTCGACGCGCCTGTGGTACGGCGCCCTACGCCCAAGGTCCAGCCCCGAGCCGTATCACTCGATTGCACGCGTTCGTCGTGCATCATGTCGGGATTGCTGCGTCGGGGCCGCGGAACGCCCGACGGCGCCCGAGCGCCGCGCGCAACAGATCGAGCGGCCATCGATCGTCTCGACCGGGCCGGCGAGGGGTGCGCCGACGCCGGCTCCAAAGGAGCCAGGCGGCCGGCCAGCCAAGCGCGCCCACGGCAAAGAACCCGAGCGCCGCGGGGAGAGTTCGCGGTCGGTAACGGAACGTGACTGTCTCCGTTCCCTCCTTCAGGCGGTGCGCGTTGATGTCGCTGCGGTTGATCGTCGGCTCGTCGTTGGCACTCCATCCTGCGGCCCAGTTCTGGTTGAGCATGATCTCATCGCCCGGCTTCGCACCCTCGACGGCCAGAACGACTTCGTCCGGTGACCAGCGCACGAGCGTGACGCGGCCGTTGTCGGCCCAGAACTCGCCTCGGTAGAGCGGATCACCCAAACCGCGCGCTCCCATATGGATCGGACGCCCGTCGGGCCCAAGGTGGGCGTCGTGCGTCAGACCGGGAGCGGTCGAACATCGCATGGCGCCGACGTTGGCTTGCCGCACGAGCAAGCCGGGGGCCCCATTGATCCCGCCGGCACTGTTGTGATCCCCATCGCCATAGGACAGCTCCGGCGGGACCTCCGCATATTGTCTGAAGCCGTCCGTTCGTTCGGTGACGGGTGGAACGCGAAGAGAAAACCAGGGCCGCACGCTGCGCGCATCCTCGAGACCAATTGACGCTGCACTCGCCGTGAGCAAAAAGACGACCGTCGCGTCAAATGCGTTTGCCGACCATCTCGCACGCCAGCCCCCGGCGCGGCGCTCGACGACGTGGGCCGCCACGACGGACATGAGGAGAAACGCGGGGTAGGTGAATCGCGTCGGCACATGCTGCGATCGAAATGGCGGGATGAGGTGCAGGACCACCCAAGGTCCCCAGCCGCCGAGCGCGAGCAGCATCAGTGACCAGCCGACGAAGCGTAACGATCGCAACGGCGTGTCCGAGGGGAGCTTGCCGAGGTTCGCCCACAAAATGACGCCAAGGGGCAAAATGCCCACGTATTGCCCGTACTCGTGCCAAAGGTAGTCGCGACCGGGGACCCGACCGCCCGGAAACCGGTCGACGGTCGAGGCAAACATCGCGAGCCACAGTCGCGGCTCAATCGTCTCGCGCGAGACCGTAAGCCTCGGAAAGCGAGCCATCGTCTCAGCGATGGGAAACAGCTTGGGCGCCGCCAACGTGCTCCCCCAGAACACGATCGCGGCAAACGCGACGAGCGGGCGCACGCTCCGATCGGCTCGTGCTCGATATGCTGCAAGGCCCGCAAGGCACAGTGCCGTATGGGGAACCGGGTAGATTCCGCCCTCGTAAACCATGAGAGCGAAGACGCTGGCGCCAAAGGCGAGCCATCCCCATCGCATCGCGGGCATGGAAGGAAGCACCCATCTTCCGAGCCGATGCCCACCGGTTCTCCAGTCGGGGCCGGAGGGAAAGAGCGGACCCGTCGAACTGAGAGCGCGGTCGAACGCACCGAGGACCCATGGCATGCCCGCGTAGTAAAGATGCCAGCTGTGGCCGACGGCCACCTGCATGGCAAGACGCGAGTTCAAAGCTCCGGCAAGACAGACGAAGGCGAGGCCCAGCGGATTCGTCACGTACCCGCGCGCAAAAAACCAAGTCCCGGCGACGAGCAGCACGACGAGGGTGACAATTTCGACGCGAACCGCATCTGCAAACGGAAGGGTCAGGTACACGGGGAGCAGCGGGGACACAACGATCGTCGCCGCTTCGGGTCCGCCCCAAGCGGCGAAGCCACCGCAACCATACGGGTCCCAGAATGGAAACTGCCCGAAGTCACGAATGGATTTGACTACGAAGTAGCGATGGCTCTCCATTTGGTCCCAGTCGTGCGCGCCCAGCGTATCGAGCTGGAGAAAGAAACCCGACAGAAGGGCCGCGGCGGCGCCCGCCAAGATGATCCACGCAACCACGAGGAGGAAGGGCCGGCTTCGGCGAACGAACATGGGCGCTCGGCAGGCTACAACAAATGCACTCCTCGATGCCGCTGCGCCGACCGTAAGGTGCAAAAGAGAAGAAAGCCGCGATGCCCCGGCCTTCGGATACTGTGTGCGGCGTGGACTCCGCGAGACGGCTCGAACGCGTACAGCCTGCACCCATTGGATGGGGGATCATCGGATGCGGCGCTGTTGCCGAAACGAAGAGCGGCCCCGCATTTCAGAAGGCGGACGGCTCGCGCCTCGTAGCGGTCATGCGCCGAAACCCGGAACGCGCCCGCGACTATGCGGCCCGCCACGGAGTCAGTCGCTGGTACGACGACGCGGACGCGCTCATTGCTGATCCGGACGTCGAGGCCGTGTACGTCGCGACGCCGCCGCAAAGCCACGCGGATCTCGCGCTGCGCTGTGCGCGAGCAAGGAAACCTTGTTACGTCGAAAAGCCCATGGCGCGAACGGTGGCGGAATGCCATGCGATGATCGAGGCCTTCCGCGCGGCAGAAACACCCCTCTTCGTTGCATACTATCGGCGCGCTCTGCCACGGTTCCTCGCGGTTCGACGGATCTTGCAGAACGGCGACATCGGCGCGATCCGCTTTGTATCCATCGCGCTAGAGCGATCGGTAACGGCAGCGGAGTCCGACCCGAGGACGCTTCCGTGGCGGGTGCGTCCGGAGATTGCAGGCGGGGGTCACTTCGTCGACCTCGCGTGTCACACGCTCGATTTTCTTGATTTCGCACTCGGACCGATCACCAAGGTGAGTGGCATCGCAGGCCGCCAGGCGGCGCGCTATCCAGCCGAGGACGCGGTCGCCATGGTCTTCGAATTTGCTTCGGGCGTGCTCGGTGTGGGTCGCTTTTGCTTTGCCGCCGGCAGCGCGGCCGACGAGGTCGTGGTCACCGGAAGCGAAGGCGAGCTTCGCTTCGCCACGTTCGCCGACGAGCCGATCCGCGTGCGCCGCGCCTCCGGCTCGACGCTCGAAGAGGCCATTTCGCACCCTGCGCACATCCAGCAGCCGCTCATCCAGGCGATCGTCGACGAACTGCGCGGCGTTGGTCCGGCGTCCCCGAGCAGCGGTGAGACGGCGATTCGGACGACCTGGGTGATGGAGCGAGTCCTGACCGATCGGTGACGCCTGCGTGGCTACGCTGCCCAAGGCCCGGCCCGTCTGCACGCGAAGCGGCGAGCGGGCTCGTGTGCGTTGCGGAAAACGTGCGATAAGACCCGTCGAGGCGCCTGGCTCTTTATACCGGCCAGCGACATCTCGAACATCTCGCAAAAGCCGCGGGGCCGTCATGAAGAAGATCAAAGCATGACTCCGATCGTAGCGGGCGTGCTCGTGGGAGGGGCCGCGACGCGCATGGGCGGTCGACCGAAGGGGCTCCTGCTCGCGCCAGACGGGCAGGCCATCGTCCATCGGACTTTGGCGATCCTGACGGCGGCGGGGATCGGTGACATCGTTCTTGTGGGCGCCCACCCGGCATACGAGGCGACAGGACGAAAAGCGCTAACGGACGACCCTGGGGGGATTGGCCCGTTCGGCGGTCTCCTGTCGCTCTTGAGGTACGCCCAAGCCAGACTGGCGGTCGCGCTCGCCTGCGATATGCCATTCGTCTCGTCAGCCCTCGTCGAGCGACTGATCTCCGCGCCGAGTGCGCCCGTCGTCGCGCCGCGTCGGGACGGTCGATGGGAACCTCTCTGCGCGAGGTACGACCCGCCGCAGGTCCTGTCCGTGGCGATGCGTCGCGCCGCGTCGAACGAGTATTCGCTTCAGCGGTTGCTCGACGACACCGGGGCGGTGGGGCTGCCACTCACTCCGAAGGAGGCGGACGAGCTTCGTGACTGGGACACAATGGAAGACGTCGAGTCGAAAGACGCGTCCGTCCGTCCCGCCGAGCGTTGATGCAAGCGCGCGATTGCGAGGCGCGAGGAGACCAAAAAAAAGGTTCGTTTTCGATAACGGCGAGACGAAGGCCATCGCTATGATGGCGCAGAGCGAAGACCCCCGACCATGTACAAGCGCTTCGCCTTCGAAGGCGACATCCACGATTCGCTCGAGTGCGTTCCCCTTTCGGTACGACGCAAACTCGATTTGGCGGCGTTGAAAATTTCGCTGGACGGTTGGCAGCGCCTATCGCGACCGGAGCGGCTCGCTCTCTGTCACCTCCCGGTCGATTCGGCGCACGAAATTGTGATCTATCGGGAAATCTTGTCGGCGTTTTGCGCACGCGCTGCTGTACCGCTCAAACCGCTCGACGACGCCACCCCGTCACGACCGTGGAACTCGCCCGCGGTGCCCCCGTCGTTGGCCGCTCGCCTGACCGAGCTGGGCGGGGCACTCGCCGACGCGGCGTGGCGCCTGCTCGACGAAGAAAGCCGCTACGCGCTCTTCAAGCTGGCCGACCCGAAGCGCGACCCGGAGAAGATCCGCGCCCTGCTGGTCGAGCTCGCGCTGCTACCCGGCCCCGCTCCGGTCATTCGCACCGATGTGGTCGTGTGCGAGCCGCAGCGGGCCGTTGGCACGACTGACTCGCCCGAACCCGCGTGACTGCTGGGGTCCGATCTCGACCCTCCCGAACCATTGTAGGTCCGTCGCAGCCGCGCACGGGCGCCCCATTGAAGCGCCGCGGGGCTCTCGTAGCCTCGATGGGCGCCCCAGGTCCTGGATTCCGTGGACTGGACGGGCCGTTTCCCCGCGATTCCGCCGCTGGATCAGGACAGTCGGACCCTTCCGCTTCATGGAAATCGAGGTACTGAACCTGTCTTGCGTACACCCGGCCTCAACGGTAATGCGTGTCGATGGGCCACGATCGTTCGTTGGCGTTGGCGATGGCCGCAGGAGTCGCACTCGGTGCGTGCGGGAGCGGCAAGAACGAGTCGAGCACGAGCAAAGCGCCCGGGACTCATGATGACGCCGGCAACGAAGACGCCAACGTGGCGGGCGATGGGGCCGGCGAAGATTCCGCCGGCACCGTTTACCCTGCCTTCGCCGTCGACGCCCCGCAGATCCAAAAAAACCAGGGAGCCGTGCTCTCCAGCCCTGTCGTCGTCACGGTCACCTGGCCGGGGGATACGAACGCTTCGACGTGGGAGGACTTCGGAGACACCATCGGCGCGTCGAGTTACTGGACCGCCACGACCGCCCCGTATGGCGTAGGCGCGGCGACCAGCGGCCCTTCAAATCACGTGCGTATGGTTCAGCCGCTCCCGTCGTCGCTCTCCTACGACGATATCGAGAACTTGGTCATCGACATGGTGCAGGCCGCTCAATCGGGCCGGGGAGCTCCGGCGGCCGGTTCGCTGGAGGACAGTTCGGCGGACGACAGTTCGCCGAACGACGGTTCGCTCGACGCTTCGCTCAACGGTTCGCTCGACGCTTCGCTCGACGGTTCGCCCGACGCCGGTTCGCTTAACGGCTCGCCCGACGCCGGTTCGCTCAACGGCTCGCCCGACGCCGGTTCGCTCAACGGCTCGCCCGACGCCGGTTCGCTCAACGGCTCGCCGAACCCCCTGTGGCCATTGCCGACGCTCGACCCGAGCGGGCATTCGCAGACAATCTATTCGCTCTTCATTCCGCCTTCGACGACGGAGACCGACCCCGGTACCGGCTCATCGTTCTGCAGCGAGGCGAGCTTCGGCTACCACGACGTGGTCACCGTCGGCGCAACCTCGGTGGTCTTCACCGTCGTTCTCGAGTGTCCCATGCAGACCGCAGCGGATTTCGAGGAATCCGCCGCGCACGAGGATATCGAGGCGGCGACCGATCCGTACATCGGGTCGACAACGCAAGGGTACAAGGGCTTCGATGCGAACCACGCCGCGTGGGAGATCTACGCGCAGTATGGTGACGAGCTCGCGGACGCGTGCCAAAACTGGGAGGATTCTTACTATCAGGAGTCGGCGAGCTTTCCGTACTGGGTCCAGCGGTCCTGGTCGAACACCGCGGCGCTGGCGGGCAACGACCCTTGCGTTCCCGCCCCGGCGGGGCCGTACCACGGGATGACGCTCTTTCCATCCCAAGAGTCCACCGTCATGGTTGACCAGTCCGCTCTCGGGGGACCGGTGACCGACACACAAGGGTTCAAAGCGGCCCTGGGACAACCGTTCACGTTTCAGGTCGGCTACTTCAGCAACGCAAGCACCGCCCCATGGCCGATCTCGTATAACTTTCCTGGCTATCTCGTCAGCATGGTCGGGGGCATCGTCAGAAACGGCGCGGCCAACGTAACGATTGATAAGACCTCGGGGCAAAATGGCGACCGTGCCGACGTGACCGTGACGGTAACGGAAAGAGCACCGAGCGGGTTTCACGTGATGGCCGTCACTTGGGACCCGCCGACGTCATCGGGGTATCAGCCGCACTACCTGCCCTTGGTGATCGTCGACGAGTAAGAGCCGTCTCTCGACGCGACCTCCCGCGGATTCGACGACCTCGCCGAGATTCGACGACCTCGCCGAGATTCGACGACCTCGCCGAGATTCGACGACCTCGCCGAGATTCGACGACCTCGCCGAAGATTCGACGACCTCGCCCGAGATTCGACGACCTCGCCCGAGATTCGACGATCTCCCCGGGGCTCAATGCGACTCCGCGGGGATTCGACGCGAACTCCCGGGGATTCACTGCGAGCACCCTGGGATTCAGCGGTCCCCCTGGGGCTCAATGTGCACTCCCTGTTCGTAAAACAGAATCGCGTGATCGAGGATCCGCCTCGTGGCCGCCACGGCTTCCTGCAGAGACCCGTGACAGGTCCACGGGCACTGAGCGACAACCCGAACACAGACGAGCTTGAGGTTGGTGATGGGGGGCACGCATGCGGATTGCAAAACCCCACCCCATCGTTTCTTGGCACGCAAGGAGGGTCCATGAAAGCCGTCATTTTGACTGCCTATGGGGACGTCGACAAGCTGGAGCTTCGGGAGTTGCCCAATCCGCACGCCGCCTCGGGCGCGATCGTCGTGCGCATGGCCGGCGCAAGCATCAACCCCGTGGACTGGAAGATGCGGAGCGGCCAAGCAAAGGAGCGCTTTCCGGTCGAGTTTCCGGCCATCCTCGGACGCGATGCATCAGGCGAAGTCGTCGAAGTCGGAGCAGGTGTCACGGCGTTCGCCGTGGGCGATCATGTGCTCGGCGTCGTCAGAGGCGGCTACGCGGAGCTTGTCGCCGCGCCCGCCGAGGCTTGGGCAAAAACCCCGACTGGCCTGGACGTCGCAGAAGCTGGCGCACTCCCGCTCGTTCTTCTGACCGGTGCGCAGCTCATTGAAGAGGCGGTCCGGCCCGCCGAGGGGAGCGCGGTTCTCGTGACTGGCGCCGCGGGCAACGTGGGACGCGTGGCCGTCTTTGCCGCAAAAAGGCGCGGCGCGAAAGTGTGGGCGGGCGTCCGTGCGTCCCAGCGTGGGGAAGCCGCCGAGCTTGGCGCCGTCGGCGTCGTTGCGCTCGACGACGACGCGGACCTCGCGAAACTGCCAATGGTCGACGCCATCGCCGATACCGTCGGGGGCGACGCGATCACGAAGCTTTACGACAAGCTCAGGCCGGGGGGCGTCCTCGCAACCATCGTCGGCGAGCCCAAGGGCGCCAAAGAGCGCGGCATCGTCGTTCGTGCCTTCATGTCGCACCCCGATTCGGCCATGCTCGCTACATACGCCACGGCCGTCGCCGAGCGAAAGCTCGTCATTCCGATCGCGAAAAAGATGCCACTCGCTGCGGCCCGTGAAGCGCATGCGTTCGCGGAGAGGGCGCATCCGGAGGGCAAGGTGCTCCTCTTGGGTTGAGGAGCACCCTTGCCTTTCCCGATCCGCGAGGATTGACCCGCATGGGGGAAGTCGGGCGACGTCAGCGACGCCCCGGCGCTCTTGACACGCATGATGCCGCCAATGCCCTTCTGCTGCGTGGCCATCTCATCAACCGAGGACCTCCCGCACCTTACGCAGAAGCCGGTCCGGCGTGATGGGCTTTTGCAAAAAGTGGAGCCCGGAGTCGAGAACGCCATGATGCACGATGGCGTTCTCGGTGTAGCCGGACATAAAGAGAACTTTAATGTCCGGGCGAATCTGCCGGAGCCGCTCGGCCAGCTGTCGCCCGTTCATGCGTGGCATCACGATGTCGGTGAGCAACATCTGGATCGTCGCTCCGTATTGCTCGCAGACGAGAAAGGCCTCCCCACCGTTGCTTGCTTCGATGACGTGATAGCCTGCGCGAAGAAGGATGTCCCGCACGAGCACTCGAACTTGCGCCTCGTCTTCGACGACCAAGATCGTTTCGCTGCCGCGCAGGTTCTCGCTCGATGCCGCGGGAGATGACGCCTGCGCCTCAGGGCCGAATGCGCGCGGAAAGTAAACTTTGAACGTCGTCCCCTTGTCAGGCTCGCTGTAGACCCAGACGCAACCCCCGCTCTGCTTGACGATTCCATAGACGGTTGCCAAGCCGAGACCGGTGCCGGTCCCCGTGGGCTTGGTCGTGAAGAAGGGTTCGAAGATCCGCGCGAGGACGTCACGGGTCATGCCAATGCCCGAGTCGGAAACGGAAAGCGCCGCATGCGGCCCGATGCTGGCCTCCGGGTGCGCGGCCACATAGCCCTCGTCGAGCATCACGTTTGCGGTCTCGATTGTGATCGACCCCCCGTCAGGCATGGCGTCACGCGCGTTGACGACGAGGTTCATCAGGATTTGCTCGACCTGCCCGGGGTCGACCTTGGCGACATAGAGGTGCGGCTCAGGAACGAAGTGCAGGGCGATGTCTTCGCCCAACAACCGACGGAGCATGGGCTCGATCCCGGTCACGATCGAGTTCAAGTTGAGAATGCGCGGTGACATGATTTGCTGCCGGCTGAATGCCAGCAGTTGACGTGTAAGCTCTCCCGCACGCTCGCCGGCGCGCTGGATCTCGATGAGGTCGCGTCGCATCGGATCTTCCATGCGAAGCCCCTCGATGGCGACCTCGCTGTAGCTGAGGATAATCGAGAGAATGTTGTTGAAGTCGTGTGCGACCCCCCCCGCCAGCCGGCCCACAGCCTCCATCTTGGCCACCTGACGAAGCTTTTCTTCCGAGCGATCGAGCATGTCTCGCGTCTGCTTGTGCTCTTCGAGCTCGCGCCGAACGGCCTCGAGCAGGCGGCCGTTGACGATCGCCTGGGCGGCGTGATCCGCGAGCACCTGGAGCAGCGCCAAGTCTTCGGCGTCGAACGCGCGCGCCGCTCCGCCCGCTTGCCCGACCCCGAGCGTGCCCAGCGTTTTTCCCTCCGAGCGCATGGCGACACAAGCGAACCCTCGCAGGTTGTGTCGTTCGGCGAGGCGTACGAAATCAGGCGGAAACCGGGCTTTCCAATCGCCGACCTGAACGTCGGGGATAAGCAGCGACTCGCCCGTGCGCGCCACGCGCGCCAGCATTGTGGGCCCGTCGAGCGAGATGGTCTCTTTGGCGTTGACCTCGGCGATGGCCGCTGCAAGCTCCGTATCCTCTGCAAAGTCTGCGAGTGGCAGCCAGGTCGTCCCGTCATCGCTGATGACGCCGAGGCGTGAGTAGCCTTTGAGGAAGCGGCCCGCCTGCTCGGCGATCGTGCGAAACAGCCGGCGCAGATCGCCGACCCGCGTGAATGTCTGCGTAATTTCGACGAGCGCTCGGAGGCGTGCGGCCCCCAACTGCTCGCGCTGCAGCAGCCGCGCACTCACGATGAGCTGCGCCGCGTGATCAGCGAGCACCTGAAGGAGGTCGGTGTCGGCCTCGTTGAGTGGCGTCGCGGTCGGGCCGAGACGTCCGGCGCTGAGCGTCCCGATGACTTTGCCTCTGAAGCGCATCGGGACACAGGCGACGCTGCGCAGGCCGTGCCGTTCGAACAGATCGCCGTAAACCGACGGGGCGGTCGCGTTCCACCCCGGTGTGATCATCTCGGCGTCAAACCGCGAAATGCCCGTCCGCACCACGGTGGCTGAGACCGAGTCGCCGTCGAGAGGCAGCCGCCCCAAAGCTGGCAGTGCGTTCAGATCCGCGGCGAAAGCGGGATTTTCTGCGAAATCGGCCACCGATTCCAGCCAGCGGCCGTCATCGGAAATCACGCTGACGTTGCAATAGCCATTCATAAACCGACCGGTCTGCGCCGCGACAGTCTGGAGCAGCGCCAGGTAGTCGGTCGTCGCCGCGGCAAACGTCTGCGTAACCTCCACGAGCGCACGCAGACGCGCCTGCGCATGTATCATTCGGCCCCCCGCTTTCTCAACGCGACCTGGTTTCCCCTACCCGAAGCTAGCAAAGTCGAACTCGGCTTGCCGAGAAGTCGCCCGGCCCGGTTCGCTCTCGACCGCAAGCGAAACCTGCGTAGACGCGGCAGTGGCGCATCGATTACGATGAATCGCCCATCAGGAGAGACGAATGGCACTCTGGGAACTCTACGAGGGAAGCCATCACTACGACACGATCCAGGCGGTCAGCGCCGACGACGCCCTGGACATCGCGCGCAGCAACGTCGACCCGAAAAAATACGACAAGGCCGACCGCCCGCTCCGGATCGACGTACTCGTGCGCTCCGAGGACACGGGGGAAGAGGCGCGCGACACCGTGACGTGCGATCCCAACCCGCCGACATGCTCAGACGGTGCTGCGCACGAATGGGAGCGCCCGGCTGGCGGAGGTGTCCGCGGCCACGGTGGCGGCGCCATCATCAGCGAAGTTTGCCCTCGCTGCGGCATCGTGCGGACGACGGACAACTGGGCGCATCATCCGTCAGCGGGGCGGCCAGGGCTCACATCCGCTTCCGACGCGACGGAGCAGGCGGCATCGAGTGAGCTCCGAAGCGAGCAACCTTCCCACTCGTTGACGCGCACATGAGGCGTACCGATTCGCGCGGAGCTCCCGCCGTTACGCGAGCTGATGACGGACGGCGTGCGCGGGGGCGGAGTCGCGCCGCTCTCCGTCGTATCAGGCACCGGCTGGCTCGAGTGGGTTGCCGGCTTGGATGGTCGCCGGGCGCTAGCCGGTGACGAGTTGCCATTCCGGATGCTGGCCAGAATGGCACCGTCGGTCGCCTACTCTGGCCGCCCCTCGAAGACGTGGATAGGCGCTGGAACGGATCGACGTAGCAGGCGTGGTTGGTTACATAATGGGACGCCGAAGTTGCATTTTGATACCGGGCCTCTCGCGTGAAGCGCTGCCGCGCGACCAAAACGCGGGGGGCGGACCGGCGGAGGTTGTCGTTACGACGATGACGGATGCGGGCACGCCAACGGCGCTGGAATTTGCCGCAGACGGGGACCGGCCTACGCCATGGCCCACCGGGCGCTCGCGTGATACGCCCGCCGTGTGGGCCCCCCGGCGTTCGTACTTGCGGTCGTTCGCGGACCTTCGGCCGGCGCACGCATGTTGCTGGGGACGGACGCGCGAATCGTCGGCCGCGGCCGGACCGCGGACTTCGTCGTGCTCGACGCCCGCGTCTCGCGACAGCACCTGAGGGTTGTGGCCGAGCAAGGCGGCGCGAGGATCGAGGTGATCGAGGGCGCCGAACCGCTCCTCGCAGACGGGATACCGCAACGCAACGCGCTGCTCCGGATCGGGGAAACCGTTATCATCGGCGAAACAGCACTCACACTCACGCCTGGACCGCCGGAAACCGCGGACGACGGGCTGCGCACAGACGTGCGCCAGCTGATGACGGGACTCGCGGCGGATGTCTCCGGTCTCACCGCGGTCGTAGAGCTCGCGGACGCGCTCGACGCAACGACAGACGAGGTCGGGATTTTGGCGGCGGTCGGCACGTGGGCCCAGCGCCATGTCGGCGCACTCGACGTCGCGCTCGCCACCCAGGAGACCGACGGGGCTTGGCCACCAAACGGCGCCGCGCCGGTCCGAAGCCTGGTCGAGAGTCGGGGCCGTGAGCCCTCGACCGTGCTCGTGTCCGTGCCCGCCCACGCAGGCGGCCATGTCGCCTCGTTTACATTTACCTGCAAGTCATCGGACGGGCGCATCACCAATACGATGCGTCGCCTTCTCGTCGTCGCCGCGCGGCTCGCCGGCTCGAGCCTCACCCGAGCGCGCATCCTCCAACGGGCTCAAGAAGATCGCGACCTTTTCCGGCAGGTGTCGCTCGGAAGCGCGCGTTCCTTCCTCGGCGACTCCCCGGCAGCACGAGAGCTTTGGAAGCTCGCTGGACGGCTTGCCTCGTCCGATACGACGATTCTGCTCGAAGGCGAGACTGGCGTCGGAAAGACCTTCCTCGCGCGTCTCATTCACGAGTCGGGCGAGCGCGCGAAGGAGCCGCTTCGAATCATCAACTGCGCATCCATTCCCGAGTCGCTCATCGAGAGCGAGCTTTTTGGGCACGAGCGGGGCGCATTTACCGGCGCAGGCGCGTCTCGCGCAGGGGCTTTCGAGTCAGCCGGTCGCGGAACGATCTTGCTGGACGAAATCGGAGAGCTTCCCCCGGCAAGTCAGGCCAAACTCCTTCGCGTCCTCGAGGAGAAACGCTTCGAGCGCTTGGGGTCGAACCGGGCCGTGCGTCTTACGGCGCGGGTCATCACGGCGACGAATCGCGACCTGGCGACGGAAGCCGAGGAAGGGACCTTTCGGCGCGACCTCTATTATCGAATCGCCGTCGTCAAGCTCCGTATCCCGCCGCTCCGCGAGCGCGGAGAAGACGTCGTGCTGCTGGCGATGCAGATGCTCGCAGATCTCGCTCCGACGACCGGACGGCGAGTCGAAGGGTTCTCCCCCGAAGCGCGCGAAGCCATCCGCCACCATCCGTGGCCCGGCAACGTCCGCGAGCTCCGCAACGCCATCGAGCGCGCCTTGGTCGTGGGGGACCGGCCGCTCATTCAACCAAGCGATTTGCCGGACGCCGTCCTCGGCGCGGTGCCGCCGCAACCAGACGACGCCTCGCTCGCGCGACTCCCCATGCGCCTCGATCTGCTCGAAGAACGTGCGATCCAGGCGGCCCTGCGCCACACCGGCGGCAACCAGCGGCGAGCCGCCGCCGTACTCGGCATGAGTCGCGTCACGCTGCACCGGAAGCTTCGCACGAAGAGTCCGCACGATCTCGGCTGACGCCGGGAGCCGACCGCCCAAACGAGCCGGCTCGCGCAGGGAGAATGGCTTTTCTTTTTTTCGCACCGACGTAAGCTTTTCGCATCCCATGAGCCAAGCGCCGCTCCCCATCGCGCCCGGCGAGGTCCTGAACGGGAAATACCGCATTGAATCGGTTCTCGGGCACGGCGCCATGGGGGTCGTACTCGGGGCAATCCACCTTCAGCTCGACCAACTCGTCGCGATTAAGTTCCTTATCGCGGGGGGGCTCGACCCTCACATGCGCGAACGATTCGCGCGCGAAGCCCGTGCGGTATCGAAAATCCAGAGCGAGCATGTCGCTCGCGTGATGGACGTGGGAGTCCTTGATTCCGGCATCCCTTACACGGTCATGGAGCACCTCGCGGGCGAGGATCTGGGCAAGATGCTCCGAGCCCGCGGAACACTTCCGGTCCCCGAGGCGGTCAATTACATATTGCAGGCTTGCGAGGCGCTGGCCGAGGCGCACGTTGTGGGGATCGTGCATCGCGATTTGAAACCTGCGAACGTGTTTGTCGCGCGCCGAGCGGACGGTTCCGCCTGCGTCAAACTTCTGGATTTCGGGATTTCAAAATTCGAGACGGACGGCGCCGACGGCGCGCTGACGAATGGCGAGACGGTTTTCGGCTCTCCGGCCTACATGCCGCCGGAACAAATTCGATCGACGCGCGATGTCGACGCTCGCGGCGACCTCTGGTCGCTCGGGGCCACCCTGTTCGAGCTCCTCGTCGGGCGACCGCCCTTTCGCGCCGATACCCTTCCAGAGCTCTGCGTCCGCATTCTAGAGGAACGGACACCCGACCTCGCGTGCCTCCTGCCCGGCGTGCCTCCGGGCCTCGACGCAACGGTCCATCGCTGTCTCGCCAAGGAGAGGGACGCGCGCTTTGCAACGGTCGCGGAGCTTGCTTCGGCGCTCGAGCCGTTCGCTCCCGAAGAAGCTCGTCTTTCAGTCAGACGCATCGCGCGGATCATGGGAGGGAGCGGGCGTGCAGCGGCCGCAGCGCACCCCAAGACAATGCCGGCCTTGGACTTCGAAATCGAGCGATTCCAAGAGGCGAGGACGATGAGGTCGGACGATGGGGTGGTCGTGCCGGCGCAGCCACAGGCGCGGCTGGGAGACGACGTCGGCGGGTCGACACCGACGTCGACCGAATGGAGGCACCGAAAACCGAAGTGGCTCCCCGCGTTTTTTGCTGTGGGCGCCGGCGCGGCCGTTGTCGGGGCAGTGGCGATCGCGGGGCCGCTGCGATCCGGTCCTATGCCGCCGCCGCAGCAGGTGAGCGCTGCGCCCCCCGATTCAACCCCGACGTCGATCGCTTTCCGCGGCGCGGCGCAGCCGTCGACGGCCCCGGCGCGTTCCGACGTCGTGGAGATCCCTGCGGCTCTCGTCAGCGTTGCCCCCGCCCCATGGAGGGCGAGGGGCCCCGCTCCGTCGGTCGCCGTCCGCCCAAGTACGGTGGCCAGACCCGCTGGGGCCGCCGCCCCTTCGGCATCTGCATCGCGCGAAGTGAAAGAGAACGCCAAGACGCAACCGGAGCTCGCGCCGTTGGACACGGAAGGGTTTGGAGATCGGAAGTGAAGCGGAGCTGCGTCGTCGCACTCGCCGCATTCGCCTCGGGCATCGCCCTGTACGGGGCCACGGCACGCGCGCAACGCGCAGACGATCTCGCGTCCGCCGAGGCGCTCTTCGACGAAGGCAAGCGGCTCATGGCCGCGGGCGACTACGGTCAGGCCTGTCCGAAGCTCGTCGCAAGCCTCCGCCTCGACGTCGGAATCGGGGCCATGCTGTACCTCGCGGAATGCTACTTTCACTCGGGTCAAACGGCGAGCGCGTGGGCGCAATTTCGCGAGGCGGCGGCCCTCGCGGCGAGCCGGCGGGACGCTCGCGAGGAGCTCGCGCGAGAGCGCGCACGGCGGCTCGAAGCGCACTTGTCGAAACTTGTCGTCGACGTTTCCGACTCGAACGGGCCGAACGTCGTCGTGCGGCGCGACGGTCAAGTACTCGATCGCGCGGCATGGGCGACCCAGGTACCCGTCGATCCCGGAGTCCATCTCGTCGAGGCGTCGGCCCCAGGAAAGAGCCCCTTCCGTGCGACCATTGTCATCGAGTCAGATGGTTCGACATCGACTCTTGTGGTGCCTCCGCTCGAGGACGTGACCGTTCTGCCGGCAACCGCGTCGTCCGCAACCGCGTCGTCCGCAACCGCGTCGTCCGCAACCGCGTCGCCCGCAACCGCGTCGCCCGCAACCGCGTCGCCCGCAACCGCGTCGCCCGCGTCGTCCCCGGCCCTTCCACCCAGACCGGAGAACAGCGCCCCGGCGAGCGAGACGACGCGCGGCGCCGCCTCCGACAGTCGCGGCGAACCTCTCGGCGCGCAAAGGGCGATTGCGATCGCGGTGGCGGGGCTTGGCCTCCTCGGCGTGGGCACCGGCTCGTATTGGGGACTTCGTGCGAAGTCGCTCCTGGACGACTCGAACTCAGACGGGCACTGCAGCGGAAATCAGTGCGATCGGTTCGGCGTTCAGGCCCGCACGGACGCCCAAGGACAGGCCGATCTGTCGACGATCGCGTTTACGGCTGCGGCGATCGGAATCGTTGGGGGCGCGGTGCTCTGGCTTGCGACGCCGCACGGGTCGACGCGGATGGCGTTTCTTCCGTCGCTCGGTCCGCGCCGCCCTGCCCTCTTCGTGGTTCGCTTCTGAGAACCCCGCGATGGATCCAATCGCCCGGCTCATCGGAACAGGGATTGCACGTGTGCCCAGCGGCCACCTTCGCCCGCGACACCGATGAAACCAAACCTCCCCCTCCGACAAATTCTGGCGACCTCGTCGCGCACCGGGTCGCTCTTTCTACTGATGACTGTCGGGGCGCTCAGTCTGGCGTGTGGCAGCGTATTGGGAATCGAGCCCGGCGTGCTGGAGCAAGCCGACGGCGCGAGCTCCAAGACGGGGACTACGCCTGTCGAAGGCGGCCAAAGCGAAGTCGCCCCGGGCGCCCCCGACGCTGGATCCCGCTCGGGGCCTTCGCCCGAAGAAGCCAGCCCGGGCGACGCCCCTCCTTTGGACGGCGACGCCGACACAACCGTGCCTGCTTCCGACGTCGATGGCGATGCGACGGACGCGCCTTCCGACGGAGACGTCGATGGCCATGCGACGGATGCGCCTTCCGATGACAATGCGACGGATGCGCCTTCCGATGGCGATGCGACGGATGCGCCTTCCGATGGCGATGCGACGGACGCGCCTTCCGACGGAGACGTCGATGGCGATGCGACGGATGCGCCTTCCGACGGAGACGTCGATGGCGGACCTTTGGTCTCACCCAATTCAAACGGGGGCTCCGAGTCCGGTCCCGCGGAGGACGCCGACGCCGCCGCTGCCCCTCGTCCCATCGCGCCGCTCTCCACTTCCCAAGTGACAAGCCAAACCCCGACGTTTCGCTGGACGCTGCCCAGTGGAATCCCGGACGCCACCTTGGACCTCTGCCTCGATCGCGCTTGCAACCAGCTGATTGCTTCGGCCCACGTCACGGGCACGAGCTACACGCCCGGGACGTCCCTACCCGTCGGCATTGTCTACTGGCGCTTGCACCCTTCGACGATCGCCGCGGTCACGAGCCCGTCGTGGCAGCTCACCGTCGGCCATCGCAGCGCCCCAATCGATACGTCCTGGGGGACCACCCTGGACGTGAACGGCGACGGATACAGCGACGTCGTCGTCGCTGCCTTCAACGCCCCTGGCGGGCCGAGTGCCGCAGGGGCAGTCTACGTCTACCTGGGCGGCCCGATTGGCTTCCAACCCGTCCCCGTGGCGCTGAGAAACCCAAGCGCTACGTTCGACTACTTCGGCTGGTCCGCCGCGAGCGCAGGTGACCTCAACGGCGACGGGTATGGCGACCTGGTCGTCGGAGCCCGAGGCGGCAGTTCGACTGTTGCGGGGGGCGTCTATGTCTATCTCGGCGGACCCAATGGCCTGACGACCAATCCGATCGCTCTAAGCGACCCGAACAATACCACCGGCGATTCCTTCGGCCAATCCGTTGCCGGCGCAGGAGACGTAAACGGCGACGGGTACGCCGATCTCATGGTCGGCGCGCCGCTCAAGTCGAATGGCGCAGGCCGCGCGTACGTGTATTTCGGCACCGCGTTGGGATTGAGCCTGTCGCCCGCCTTCACGCTCGACGACCCCAACGGCAGCGCAGACGACTATTTCGGCACTGCGCTCGCGAGCGCCGGGGACGTCAACGGCGACGGCTATGCCGATCTCATTGTCGCGGCGAACGGCGTAGCCAATGGATCGGGCAGCGCTTACCTCTACCTGGGAGCCGCCGGTCTGGCGATTGGCAGTCCCATCGAGCTGAGTGATCCTGGCCATACGCCCGACGACTATTTTGCCACTTCCGTGTCGAGCGCCGGCGACATCAATGGCGATGGATATGCTGACCTCATCATCGGAACCCCCTACGAACCAGGCAGTAAGGGAAGCGCTTACGTCTACCTCGGGGGGCCGGCGGGCCTGGGCGTCCCATCCGTCCTCGTCGACCCGGGCCACACCGCCGGGGACGGCTTTGGGCAAGCCGTCGCAATCGCCGGAGACATCAACGGCGACGGATACGCGGACATCACAGTCGGCGCCTACGGCTCTTCGAACTCTACGGGTAACGCCTACACCTATCTTGGTAGCGCGGCGGGCCTGAGCACAGCGCCCGTCACCCTGAGTGACCCAGGCGGTCTTGCCGGCGATGAATTCGGCACATCCGTTGCCAGTGCCGGCGATGTGAATGGCGACGGCTATGCCGACATCGTCGTCGGCGCGCCCGCTTCCGGGACCTCGACGCAGGTCGGAGCGGCCTACGTCTACCTGGGTACGATGTCCGGTTTTGGAACGACCGTCACGCTCATCAGCCAAGCTGGCTCAGAAGGATACTTCGGCTTTTCAGTATTTGGAGCAACCGAGTGAGCCGTTCCCCAGCGGTCTTGGCGCCAGCGGCACACGGCGATGGGGCGCCTCCCAAGAACACGCCGATAAAGATTGAATCGATGCCCTGCCACGGTTCGCGGCCATTGCGGCGTCTCTAGCAAGATCGAATTCATCTGACGCGACGTCTCCCCCGGGGCCGCCCGGCAATTGGCTTCGCGGTTCCGCCGCTGCGGGGAGCGGCCCGCGAGGGCTGCCGACACGGACCGTCCACGCCGCGTCGGATCGCCCGTGCTGTCCGGAAGGCGGCCGGCAGAGTTTAACGAGAAGCGGCTACGGATACTGACCGTCGACGATGCTGTTGATATATTTTTCAACATTCGTGTATCCTGTATCATCAAAGTCACCGGTTGCGTCGGCCGGGTTGTTGGGGTTGAGACCGTAGCGTAGCTCCCAGGCATCCGGCATTCCGTCCCCGTCGGTATCGAGCGGCGGGGTGCCGCCGACGAGCGTACCGAAGCCGCCATTCGAGAGCCCTGTGGCCGTCGGAGTCGTCCAGAGTTGCCCTTTTGCTCCGAGCGATGTCACGTCGGCGATCACGAGCGCATCGACCTGGTCACGCTGCAGAGAGGCGCCCGCGTCGGCGATTGCCGCCGCGTAGGCAGTCGCGGCGTCGACACTGGCCGGGAGCGGCATCGTTGCGGGGGACCACGCGGCAGCCAGCGACACGGCTCCGGCGGGCAGACCGATCGCGGCCGCGTCGAGCGTGCCGTTGGCGTTGCCGTCGAGCAGGTTGCCGCTCAAAAACATCGGCTGGTTGTTCACCTGGAAGAACGCATCCGAAGGCGTCGTCGTCGACGGCCCGGCGATGAACATGTTGGCAATGACGTCGTGAGAAAATGTGCCCGCAGTGTTGCCCGCCGTATATCCCAATTGGTAATTGTAGATGACGTTATTAACGTATTGCGTATTCGCCTTGGCGAGCGGATTTCGGTTGTGTGCATTGGCAAAAACGTTGCCGTACCAGGTATAAGGCCCGGTCTCGGTGTGGGCCGCAAACTGCTGCCCGACAGGGTCGGCGATGATCGAGCGTTGTACGGTGATGTTCGTGGCCCCGACCGAGTCGATGTTGTTCCACTGCGCGAACTCGACGGACACGTGGTCGAAAATCATCGTGCTCGAGGAGGCGAGGTTGATCCCGCTTCGTTCGAAATCCGGGTCGGTTCGCGTACACGTCGAGCATCCGGGTCGTACGCGAACATACCGGACGATTGCATTCATGTGAGCCGAGAACGAGAGCTCGTCTCCCTGGATGGCGATGCCGTCGCCTGGCGCCGTTTGCCCGGCGATCGTGACGCCGCTGCTCACCGAAATCGGCGTGCTGATCGTGATCGCTCCACCGACGTCGAAAACGACGATGCGATTGCCCGCGCTGACCGCGTCGCGCAGCGATCCCGTGCCGGAATCGCTGAGATTCGTCACGTGAACGACCGCACCTCCGCGGCCGCCCGTGGCAGTCCGTCCGAACCCGACGGCTTCGGGAAAGGCGTAGACGGGGCCGCCCGGGCTCGCCTCAAATGGCGCACGGGCGTCCGCCAGGCGCGCGTTGCCCGCCCCCCCGCCGTCGACCCCGGGCGTGATCCCCGCCGCATCGGACTCGGCGGACGCATCGCCCGGCGACGCATCGGTCTTGCCAGGCCCGTTCGATCCGTTCAGGCCCGAAAACGCGCTCGACCCCGAGCTCAGGCCCGATCGCCACGATGAACTCGAAGAGCTCGAACCGTCGGAAACCGGGGAGGGACTCGAACTGCTCTGCGGCGAACCGGTCGACGAAGCCCCGGGCGAAGCGGGTGAGCCGCGGCCGCCTCCGGTCGTCGCTTGAGGACCCGATCCACAGTGGGTCTCGAGAGCGAGCAAGAAGACGAGCGGATAGACGCAGCCGTTCAGGCCCATGAAGCTCATGGTAGGCCATACGGCCCTCATCCACACCCTTCCGAGTTCCCGTTGACACGTCGGCCACTTCGCGGGCCGTTGCGCGAACGCCAAACCTTGCAGGCGCAAGTCAAAGGGGCCCCGCGTCCCTACGGCGCGACGCCAGGCTCCGCCCTGCGCGAACGATGGCGCTCCGAGCGTGGCTTCGCGCTCGGTCAGCCACGTCCACGTCGGCTCCACGCGAAGCCCGAGCCGTTCAAACGCCGGAATCACGATGTCACGGAGCGCGGTCGCACACCTCCGCGTCGCGACGAGCGACAGTATCCCGTGTTCGGGGGCGCCCTCGATCCGCTCGATCGGTCCATCTTCCCACCAGCCGCCGACTACGGGCTTCACGAGGCTGGGCAAGTTCGCCTCGATGGCGGTGCGCAAGGGGGCGGGCTGGCAGGCCAGGTAGATCCAGCCTGCACGCGCGTGGAGCAGCTCGTCGGCCAAGAGGTCTCCGAGGCTCACGCAACGGACCAGTCGGTTGGGCCCTCGCTCGCGTCCATGCCTTCAGACGGCGGGAAGGCGCTGCGGTCGTTCTGGTCGCCATCCTGGCTGCCCGTCGTCGCGCCGTCGGATTGAGTGCTACCGCCGCATCCGGCAGCGGCCAAGCCGAGGGTCACGATGGCGTGAAAGAGCTTGCTCGATCCCGAATCGCGGGGGGCATTTACGCTATGCCTTACGCTTCGGTCGAAGGCGGTGCCACAAACTTTTCGACGCGTCACAACGATTCGAGGACGACGCAACTATACGACAGCGGGCGACTCCCGGCGGCTGGCCTGCGGCCAATGCGCGCGCGATGACCAGTTTTGCGGCTTTCCGCGCGGTGTGCGACGGCCGCAGATTTCGCGCAGCGAGGGGGGGGCACGCGTGCGCGGTCCACGGCTTTGGTGGACCGCCTGCAGCGGTCTAGATCTGCGCCGCCAGCGCTTTCGTTTTGTCCGGCACGTCCGTGCCCGTGACGGGCGGCCCGTGCCCCGGTATCACCGTTGTGGGGGCGGCCTTTGTCATGACGTCCTCGACCCAGTCGCGGACGATTTTCTTTTCTTTGACTTGAAGCCACACGGCGGGCCGGAACAGTCGGTATCCAGGACCCGAATCGGTCATCGACATGAGCAAACGAATCACGAGATTCGACGGCAATTTCGGAATGTTCGCGAAGAGGTCCGAAGGGTACCAGTAGGATCCCTTCGTGCCGCGAACGGTCGCAATCGCGTTGCCCACCTTGTGCCCCGGAGCATCGATGACGCTTGCCTTCTCACCGAGCAGCGGAGCGAGCGCGTCGAGCGGCTCGAAGCGACCGAGCTCGGGAACCTTCTTCGCGAGCCGGTCGAGGCCCTGGTTGGGGGCGTAGCTCTTTGCCTGAGGAAAGTGCTCGCGCCACAGCAATTGCCCTTTCCAGTGAAAACCGTTGCTGGCCACGAGTGCAGCGACGTTGCCGAACGGCTTGAGCTCGTCGAGCACGGCGGGGTCGACGCCGCTGCATGGGCTCATCACAATGAGGCCGTCGCCCGCGCCGCGGAAGACGAACGTCGTGGCGACGCCACCCCCGAACGAATACTCTCGCCAAAGGATTGCGTTCTCACGTTCGAATATATTCCACCCTCGTGACGTCGTGTCCATCCCGAGCACCTCCGCGCGCTGACGTCGCCGAGATTAGCGCGAGTCTGCGCCAGCATCCGCAACGATCCGCAATGCCCCCGCAGGTCCCCGCCGCGATCCGCGCACGTTGGGTGTCGTTCGACGTCCAGAGCGACTGCTCACGCCAGGATGGCCCGTGCCTTCTCTCGTCGAACTTCGTCGTAGCTCGTACCAGCGCAAGGGGAGAAGGCAAGGCCGACTGGAAGGACGGCCCCTTCGGGCAGATTCCCGGCGACGCTGTCGATTTCGTCGCCCAGCCGGAGCGTTGAGCTCGCGACAAAGGTGAGCCGACGGCCGGAAGGGCTTTACGCCTTCGTACACGCTGGCGCGCGCGCCGAGCGCGGCGGACTCGGGCGCAACGGGGCGCGCCGCGGCGCTGTGGTCGTTCCCTGGCCGCGCTTGCGCTCGCCGATCGCATCCTCGGTCCCCCGCTCGGTCTCCAGAAATTCGAACGCGAAGCCGCTCGCCGAGAGCGCGGCGGGATCGCCCGTCGCATCGCGGGAGAAACCGCGAGCCAGCGCGGCCACGAGGAGTTGCAAGGCGAGGCAAGTGCAAACATCGGCGTCTCCCTCAGCCCTTGCCCTCAGAGGACGCCCGTCATCGTGCCGCCTCCGGGACCTCGATATCTCCGGGGTCGACAGCCGTCGGAACCCCGAGGGCGAAGCCATCCGCGAGCGGTTCGGCGAGGTTCGGCGACATGTTCCCTGCCCTGCCGAGCGTGCTGCTCGGCGCGCCCCGGAGTATCGCAACGGTTTCGCAACGGTGCGGAACCTCCGCGACAATCGAGCCAAAAACAAGCGCAAAACGGGGTGACCGACGGGTTTCGAACGCGTGCGGAAAACGGCCCCGAAAGCCTGGAAAACAAGCCGAAGGACGCGCCCGACGGTGCGACCGTTTCGTCACCACATGTGACCGATCGCGACCGATTGCTACCGGACGAGCACTCGCACGTGACTGATGAACAGTTGGAACGCGCCATCGTCGATGCCGTCACAATGGGACTTGTCGACGTGGCGCAGACGCTGGCGCGCCAGCTCGAAGCCCGACGCGCGGCGCGGCTGCCGGCGAACGTCGTTCCACTGGACGGGAAGCGCGGGCGCGGGTGAGCAGTACATATGAATGCTATTTGAACGCAATATGACTGCCATATAATGGTAATCGAAAGGGGTTCGATTTCTCAGATCCGGTTCTTGACTCGCGTCGCAATCCACACCACACTACCAATCATGGATCATCCGATTACGGCGGGCATCGTTCGCGAGCTCGCGGAGATCGCCGAGTGCGACGCGGTCACAGTCTGGAAGCGACTCGCCGGTGCCTCCGCAGAATCCGGGGCGATTAGACGCAAGGTCCAGGCACGGATCGATCGCGCGATCGATGCGTGGCGATCGATGCGTGGCGATCCGGAGTACGAGCAGCGATCCGAGATCGACTCGGTCCGCTGAAAATTGGCGAACGCCGCTCGGGGAGGCGAACCCCCGGCGGCGTTTTTGGAACTGGCTGTTTCTGAAAGAAACGAGTGGCATGACACAATTAGCACATATAGTAGATATCGGCAACGGAATCGGGGCGACTCTCGGGGCCATGCTCGCCGCCGGCGGGGTTGGCGAGGTGCCACCTACCACGACTCCAGACGAGGCGATCGACGCAACGGGACCGCTCCTCGCGGAGCTCGGCTATGCTCCGTACTCGCCGCCGGAGCCGACTCCGGACCAGCTCCGGCACGCGGCTGGGCTGCTGGTAGCCGCCGAGTGGTCTGGCCCCGGCCCCGACCGGGACATCCTGACCCGGCTCGCGTCGGTGGCCGTTGATCATCACGCGACGCGCGACCAGCTCGCGGAGCTGCGCGCTGTGGCCCGCGATGCAGTGCTGCGCGCGGCCGTCCAGGCGCATCGTCGTGGCAACCTCCCAGCTCTGGGCGGCGTGATCCGTGCGGCTCGCCGGGCGAGCGTCGCTCCCCCTCGCCGCGCAACGGTGCGAGCGCCGCGCCGTCGTCATGCGGCGGGCGCCGTCGCTGCGCGCGCCGGCCCGACAGACGACGACGGCCCATCCGAACCGCCACGACGCCGCGGCAGCCAGCACGAAGCGCCATTCGCTTCGGTAGCCGCGCGAAAGATCCTCGTCTCGCAGCGAACCGCGCCAGCCCATCTCGGCGGGATGCGTGGACGAACCTTT
>JBEKFX010000074.1:0-61789 GCA_050013115.1 Polyangiaceae bacterium | reverse complement strand
GGGCTGTCGAGCATCCGGAACGACCGCGCGCGTTACAAGAAGTGGATCTCCCCTCTGATCGGCGCCGAGTCGATTGCAACGATACCCCGGCGGCGAATCGAGGAGGTCGTGCAGAGTCTCGATCGCGCGGTTCAGCTCGGCCAATTGCGGTGGAAAACCGCGATCAACGTGTGGGGGGTCCTCAGCAAGATGATGAAGGACGCAAGCCGATCCAAGGTGATCGAGCTGCGCGTCCGTGAGGACAACCCGGCCCGCGAAGTTCAGGGGCCTGACCGGGGTGTCGAGCGCGCTGGCCCGTACCTCTTTCCGAGTGACTTTCTGGCCCTCATGGACTGCGATCGCGTCCCCGCGCGCTGGAAGCGCCTCATCATGCTCGCCACGTACCTTTACGTGCGCGTGGGAGAACTCGAGGCGCTGGAGTGGGACGCCGTTGACTTCGAGCACGGTTACGTGCTCATTCACCAGAGCGCCCACGCGGATACGGGGGTCGTGAAGCCCACGAAGACGAAGGACGTGCGCAAGGTGCCGATCGAACCCAACTTGCGGCCTCTGCTCGAGTGCATGCGCGATCAAGCGTCGAGCGAGGGTCGGGTCATCGCCGCGTTCCCGCCGCGAGAGTCGCTCGCGAAGCGACTGCGGAAGTACCTGTCGTGGGCCGGGGTCACACGTGCTGAGCTGTTCGCCGAGGACGAGACCCGCCGCACGATCACCTTCCACGACCTCCGCCACACCGGCATCACGTGGCGCGCGGTTCGAGGAGACGAGCCGCTCAAGGTCCAGCGTGCGGCAGGGCACGACGACCTGGCGACCACCCAGCGCTACATCAACGAAGCGCAGACCTTCGAAGGCGTCCTCTTCGGTCAGCCGTTCCCGCCGGTAGCCATTTCGGCCCTGGTGGGTTTTGGCTTAAGTTTTGGCGTTTTGGCCACGGCGATGGCCGACGGCGTGGGTTTTTCGCACGAATCGTTGCGTCCCCAGGGGGATTCGAACCCCCGTTAGCGACGTGAAAAGCCGCGGTCCTGGGCCTCTAGACGATGGGGACTCAAGCTAAGGCGCGACGCGTACTTATCCGTACGCACCCTCCTTTGTCCAGAACCCGTCGGGGTTCGGGAGCCGAACGCGCGCGCTGGGCCGCGTTCGAATGTCTGCTGGGCGCTGGCTGGCCCTTGCAAGCACGCCGGGCGCCGCGAGCGCGCGCCGCGTTTGCGGGGTCACGCCTTGGCGGCGGCGCCGAGCTTGTGAACCTGGGAGGCGAGCCGAGACACCGTCCGTGAGGCGGCCTTGCGCTCGACCGCGCCTTGCCCTGCCGCGCGATCGAGGGCCACTGCCGCTTGCGCGAGGGCGTCCGCGGCGGCCTTGGAATCCTTGGCTTCAATCGCTGCGCGGACGCTCTTGACTTGTGTGCGGACCGCGCTCCGGATGGCCCGATTGCGGAGCGTTCGCTTGATCCTCTGCCGGTTACGCTTCTCTGCAGACGGGTGATTCGCCACGGATTCCTCGGTGCCTCAATCAGACTAGGGGCCCGGCAATCTAGGCGAGGGGCCAGACTTGTCAAGCCCGCTCAACCTCGGGCCGAAACCGTCCGCGACCCCACCCGAAGACACCGCTATCGAGAGGTCGCTCCGGAACCTCCGGCCCCCCCGAAGCATCCCAAGGTGGGTGCGTTACGTATACCCGATTCTGGGCCTCCTGGCCGTCGTCGTCGTCCTAGTCGCGCTGAAATACACCCAGATCGCGACGCTCATCACCTGGGGCAAGGGCATGCAGAAGCTCGGCCCTCCACCTGAATCGATCGGTACGACGGTGTCGAAGAAGCAGGCGTGGGAGGGCACGCTGTCGGCCGTCGGCAGCGTGGCGCCCGTCCGGGGTGTCGCCGTCAGCAACGATGCCCCGGGCATCGTTTCACGCATCCTCTTTCAGTCCGGCGCGTTCGTGCACGAAGGGCAGATCCTCGTCGAGCTCGACACGAGCGTCGAACGCGCCCAGCTCGCTTCGGCCAAAGCCAAGCTCGAGCTCGCCGGCCTCACCGCCGGCCGTTCGCGGGCTCTCGTCAAGAGCCAGACGATTTCGCAGTCGCAGCTCGATTCGGACGAAGCCCAGCTCAAGTCGCAGACGACCGACGTGAGCGCGCTGGCGGCCCAGATCGACCGAAAGATCGTCCGAGCCCCGTTTTCCGGCCGGCTCGGCATCCGGGCCATCAACCTCGGTCAGTACCTCAATTCCGGGACCACGGTGACCGTGCTCGAAGCGATCGACTCGGTCTACGTCGACTTCGAGCTTCCCCAGCAACGGCTCGCGGACATCAAGGTGGGCATGCCCGTCCGCATCACGACCGAAGCGGGAGAAGCGCACGACGGGACCATCGCCGCACTCGACCCGGCCATCGACGCGACGACCCGGACCATCAAGCTCCGGGCGAGCGTACCCAACGAGAAGGAAGCGCTCCGCCCTGGCATGTTCGTCAACGTGTCGGTCCTTTTGCCCGTGCGCGAGAGCCGCGTTGTCGTGCCCGCGACGGCGCTCGTTCACGCCTCGTACGGCGATTCGGTCTTTGTCGTCGAAGACAAGAAAGACGACGGCGGAGCCATCGTGGAGAACGCCGACGGCCACGCCGCGAAGATCGCGCGACAACAATTCGTGCGCGTCGGCGACTCCAGGGGCGACTACGTCGCCATCCTCGACGGCGTCTCAGCCGGACAGGAAGTCGTCAGCGCGGGGGCGTTCAAACTGAGAAATGGCTCGGGCGTCGTCGTCAACAACGACGTCGGCGAAGCTCCCCAGCTCAATCCGCACCCCACCAACCAATAGAGCGCCGCCCATGAAGTTCACCGATCTCTTCGTGCGGCGTCCGGTCCTCGCGATCGTCCTCAATCTGCTCATCGTCATCGCCGGGCTGCAGGCGATTCGCTCGCTCAACGTGCGGCAGTACCCCAAGCTCGAGAGCGCGACCATCACGGTGCGAACCGCGTACGTCGGCGCCAACGCCGACCTCGTGCGCGGCTTCATCACGACTCCGATCGAGCGGGCCATCGCGGCGGCCGACGGCATCGACTACATCGAGTCGCAGAGCATCCAGGGTCTCTCGACGATCAACGTCCGGCTGAAGCTCAACTTCAACGCGGGCAACGCCCTCGCCGACGTCAGCGCGCGCGTCAACCAGGTGCGCGCCGACCTGCCGCCCGAGGCCGAGATTCCCGCCATCAACATCGAGCCGTCCGACGCGCAAATCGCGGCGATGTACTTGAGCTTCAGCTCGAAGCTGCTCGAAGACAATCAGGTCACCGACTACCTCATCCGCGTCGTCCAACCGCGCCTCTCGGCGCTCGACGGCGTCCAGCGGGCCGACATCTTGGGGGGTCGCACATTCGCGATTCGCGCGTGGCTCAAGGCCGACCGCATGGCGGCGCTCGGCATCAGCCCCTCGCAGATTCGGCAGGCACTCGCGGCCAACAACTACCTCGCGGCCGTAGGCCAGACGAAGGGTGCCCTCATCGAGGTCAACCTCACCGCGACGACCGACCTCACCTCGGTCGACGACTTTCGCAAACTTGTCATCCGCCAGCAGAACGGGGCCCTCGTCCGTCTCGAAGACGTGGCCGACGTCGTCCTCGGCGCGGACACCTACGACCAGGACGTGCGCCTCTCCGGCGAGCGCGCCGTGTTCATGGGCGTCTGGGTCCTGCCGAACGCCAACTCCCTCGACGTCATCGGGCGGGTCCGAAAAGAAGTCGACACCCTGCGCTCCGAGCTCCCGACCGGCATGACCGCGACCGTGGCGTTCGACTCGACCCGCTACATCAACAACGCCATCGACGAAGTCGTGAAGACCCTGACCGAGACGGTGCTCATCGTCATCGTCGTCATCTTTCTCTTCCTCGGGTCGCTCCGGACGGTGCTCGTTCCGCTCGTCGCCATCCCTGTGTCGCTCATCGGCGCGGTCTTCTTGATGCAGGTCTTCGGCTTCACCCTGAACCTGCTGACGCTCCTCGCCATCGTCCTCGCGGTCGGGCTGGTCGTCGACGACGCCATCGTGGTCGTCGAGAACGTCGAGCGAAACATTCAGGAGGGCAAGACGCCGCTCGAAGCCGCGCTCGTCGGCGCGCGCGAGCTCGTCGGGCCCATCATCGCGATGACCATCACCCTGGCGGCCGTTTACGCGCCCATCGGCTTTCAGGGCGGCCTGACGGGCGCCCTCTTTCGCGAGTTCGCCTTCACGCTCGCGGGCGCTGTCTTCATCTCGGGCCTCGTCGCGCTGACGCTGTCTCCGATGATGTCTTCCAAACTCTTGCGGGCCGATCACGGCCACGGTTGGCTCGTTCAGCGCATCGACGGCGGGTTTCAGGCCGTACGCCGCTTCTACGGCCGCGCCCTCGACGCGACGCTCTCGGTTCGTCCGGTCGTCTACGCGATCTGGATCACGCTGACGCTTCTCGTCATCCCGATGTACCTCTTCTCGCCGCAGGAGCTCGCTCCGAACGAGGACCAGGGCGTCGTCTTCGGGGCCATCGACGTCCCCGCCAACGCGACGCTCGAGCAGCTGACGCCCTACACCGAGCAGGTCAACCGGATCTTCGAAACCGAGCCCGAGTTCGATCACAGCTTCCAGATCACGTTTCCGTCGAGCGGTTTCCACGGCATGCTCGTCAAGCCCTGGGAGGAGCGAAAGCGGAGCATCTTCCCCATTCAAGAGGAGCTCAGCGCCAAGCTCGCCCGTGTCACGGGGATTCGCGCGCCCGTGTTCCTTCCCGGGGCCTTGCCGAGCGCCGGCTTTTTCCCGGTCGAATTTGTCATCTCATCGACCGCCAGCCATGAAGAAATGGTCCGCTTCGCCCAGCAGCTCGCCGCCGAGGCGATGAAGAGCGGACAGTTTGCGTTCCCGCCCATCACCGACGTCCGGATCGACGAGGCCAAGACCGAGATCGTCCTCGATCGGGACAAGATTGCGTCGATGGGCCTGACGATGCAGCAGGTCGGCTCGGACCTTTCGGCCATGCTCGGAGGCAACTACGTCAACCGTTTCAACATCGACGGTCGGGCTTACAAGGTCATCGCGCAGGCCGAACGCGCCGATCGGCTGACCATCGACCAGCTGAACGACATCCACGTCACCGGGCCCGACGGGACGCTCATGCCGCTGAGCGCCGTCGCGACGATGCGCACGGGCGTCGAACCGCGCACGCTCAATCGGTTTCAGCAGCTCAACGCCATCAAGATCTCGGGGGTCGCCCCGCGCGGGGTCGACGGCGGTCTGAAAGTCCTCGAAGCGGCGGCCGCCAAGACGCTGCCGGCCGGCTACCGCGTCGACTACACGGGAGAATCGAGACAGCTCAGGCAAGAGTCGGGAAAGTTCCTGCCCGCCATGGGCCTCGCCCTCGTTCTCATCTTCCTCGTCCTGGCGGCGCAGTTCAATTCGTTCCGCGATCCGTTCGTCATCTTGGGCGGGTCGGTGCCGCTCGCGATGTTCGGGGCCTTGATCTTCACGTTCTTGAAGTTTGCGGGACCGCCCGGTCTGCACTTCCGGCTGACCGAAGGCTGGACGACGACCCTGAACATCTATTCGCAAGTCGGGCTCGTGACGCTCGTCGGGCTCGTCTCGAAAAACGGGATCCTGATCGTCGAATTCGCCAACGCCCAGCAGGAGCTCGGCCTGTCCAAGCTCGACGCCGTGCGCGTCGCGGCCGCAACCCGGCTCCGTCCGATTCTGATGACGAGCGTGGCCACCGTCGTCGGTCACTTTCCGTTGACGCTCGTCACGGGCGCCGGCGCGGTGGCCCGAAACTCGATCGGCGTCGTGCTCGTCGGCGGCATGACCATCGGCACGTTCTTCACCCTCTTTGTCGTTCCGTCGCTCTACGTGCTCATCGCCAAGGATCACCGCGGTGAGGCGGCGCACCTGCGCCAAGACGAGGGTCTGGAGCACGATGGGGCGCCGCCCCCCTCGAGGGTCGCTCCCTACATCGCGGCGCGCACGGCGGAGTCCTGATCCGTTCGCCGCGCTCGACGCCTCTCGAACCGCTCCCCCGCGCGGCAACGCGAAGCGTGCCGCCGCGCGGTCAACCCATCGACGGAAGGACGATGCGAAACGCGGCGCCCCCGAGGTCGCTGTCGACGATGGACAGCGTTCCGTCGTGCGCTTCGGCGATCCCGCGGGCGATGGCGAGCCCGAGGCCGGCTCCCCCCGCGGCCCGCCCGCGCGACCCCTGACGGTACCGATCGAAGATGCTTTCCCGTTCGCTCTCGGGAACGCCGGGGCCGCTGTCGGCAATCTCGAAGAGGGTCTCGTGGCCCTCTTGCCAGAGCCGCAGCCTCACCCGTCCTCCGCGTGGCGTGAACTTGAGGGCGTTCGCCACCAGATTGTCGAGCGCTTGGCGAAGCTTGTGGGGGTCGGCGGACAGGCGCAAATCGAGCGACCCCTCGAACGCGAGCGCCACGCGCCGGCGGGCCGCCACCGGCGTGAAGACGGCGAGCATGGGCCGGACGATCGTCTCGGCCAGGACGGGGCGGGCTTCGACGGAAAAGACGCCTGCCTCGAGGCGGCTCGCGGCGAGCACGCCGTCGACGAGCCTCGCCATCTCCGAGCAAAGGCTGCGCATTTGCGTGACGAGCGATTGTCGTTCGCCCGCGGGCATGTCTTCGGCCTCGAGGATCTCCGCCAGAAGGCCCATCGACGAGAGCGGATGGCGCAGGTCGTGCACGAGCATGGCGATGTGGTCCCGGCGCTGCGCTTCGAGCATTCGTTTCAGACGAAATGTCTCGAGGGCGGCACGCACCCGCGCCAAAAGCTCGCGCGAGTCGATGGGCTTGGTCAGGTAGGCGTCGGCGCCCTCCTTCAGGCCCGCCTCGATCGAGTGAGGCTCCCGCCGCGCGGCGGTCAGCATGATGACCGCGGGACCTCCGCCGCGCCGCGCCCGCAGGCGGCGCAGGACTTCCACCCCGTCGAGCCCGGGCATCGAAACGTCGAGGAGCAAGAGCTCCGGCTCGTGCTCCTCGACGAGGTCGAGCGCTTCGAGACCGCTCGACGCGATTCGTACGCGGTGACCGTTTTCGCTGAGCAAACTCTCGTAAAGAGCCAGCGTGTCGGGAAAGTCGTCGACGATGAGCACGTCGCCGCACGAGTCGCCGAACGCCGTCGCGGCCGTCCGGTCGGTCATGCGTGCACCTCGCTGGCTGCGTCGGCGGCGGGGCCGTCGGCCGGCCGGCCCGCGTGGATGCGCGGCAAAATGAGCGTGAACGTCGACCCTTGTCGCTCGCGCGATCGCACGTCGATGTCTCCGCCGAGGGCCCGGGCGAGGCGCCGAGAAAGAGCGAGACCGACGCCCGTGCCGTCGTAGCGACGGCCGTCGCCCGCGTCGAGCTGGTGAAAGTCTTGAAAGAGCTCTTTCAGGGCCGCCGCCGGAATGCCGATTCCCGTGTCGCGGACGGCGATGCGCACCTCGGTGGCGGTCGTCCTGACGGTGAGGGCGATCTCGCCCTGATCGGTGAACTTCAGCGCGTTGGCGAGGAGGTTCAAGAGGATCTGTCGAACGCGCTGGGCGTCGGTCGTCGCCTCGACGGCGGTGTCGCCGGCGTCGACGGTCAGCCGAATGTCCTTGCCCGAACGCAGGCTCTCGACCTCCGCGACGCAGGCGCGCGCGAGTTGGCCGAGATTGACCGGACCAAGCCGCACGTCGATGCGGCCCGACTCGGCCTTGGCCAGGTCGAGCACGTCGTTGATGAGGCCGAGCAGGTGCTCGCCGTTGCGCTTGATCCGCTCGAGCGACTCGCGCGCCCGCGGCGAGAGCTGCTCTTTGGGCGACGTCGTCAGCAAATCGGCGAAGCCGAGGATCGCGCTGAGCGGTGTGCGAAGCTCATGGTTCATCGAGGCGAGAAACTCCGTCTTGACCTTGTTGGCGCGCGCCAACCGTTCGCCTTGCTGGGCCAGCGCGACGCTCTTTTCCCGCAGCCGGTCGTGCGTCCACGCGTTGTGGAGCGCCACCGAAAGCTGGCGCGCCGCGTCGCGCAGGGCCTCGGTCGCCTCGGGACTCGGGCACCGGATGCCGGCGAGCAAAATGGATCCGGCCCCCTCGTTGCCGAGCGCCACCGGGTAGGCGAGGACCCATCGAAGGGGCGCCGCGCTGACGCCGAGGTCGAGTGTCGGCAGCGGTTCTCCGAGCGCCTCGGCCTCGAGAAAGACGGGCTCGCGCCGATCCATCACGCTCTTTGGCAGTCCTTCGGCGCCGAAGACGCGGTGGTCGATGGCGCGCCCGTCGGTCGCCATCGCGTGCACGGCGATGAGCCGGTCGGCATCGTCGAGCAAGTAGACGGCCGCGACCTGGGCGTCGGCCATTCGCACGAGGGTCTGAAGCCCGCCCGTCGCGAGCGCGCCGACGTCGAGCGCCTTGAGCTCTCGGACGAACTCCGCGTAGGCGCGGGCGCGCGCGTCGCGAAGCGCCAGATCTTCGTTTGCGCGCGTCAGGTCGGCCAGGGCTCGCTCGCGGTCGGCGAGCGTGGCCCGCAACCGCGCGTCCTTGTCGAGCAAGAGCGCGTTCATCTTCGAGAGGCTGAAGGCGACCGCGCCGAGCTCGTCGCGTCGGCTCGTCGGCAGGCGGTCGACCGCCTCGAGCCGCCCGGTCGCGGCGAGGGCTTGTTCGAGCTGCGCGGTCGTCCCCGCAATGTCGCGGGCGATCCATGCGCCGCTGCCGAGGGCGATGATGATCGCGACGAGCAGCACGGTCCGGGTCGCCCGCTGCGAGGCGCTCGCCGACTCGAAGGCGGCCTGTTCGCGCGAATCCGCCTCGTCGAGCGCATGGCGCCGCAGGTCCGTCAGAATCGCGCGCATTTCGTCGGTCCGCGTCTTGCCCTCGTCGGCGGCCGCCGCGTCGGGAACCTGGCCCCGCTGGCGAGCATGAATCTGAGGTTCGCTGACGCTCTCGATCCAGTCGCGCACGAGCCGCTCGAACGCGGCGACCCGCTCGTCCTCCATGCCGTTTTCGGCAACGGCTTGGGCCTCGGGCAAGAGCCCTTCGAGGTCTTTGCGCGCCTGCTCGTAGGGCGCCAGAAAGTTCAAGTCGCCCGTCAGCAAGTACCCGCGCTTGCCCGTCTCGAGGTCGGCCGTCAACCGGAGCAACTGCTCGGCATCGTCGGCCAGCTTGAGGTCGTGCTGGACCAGCCGTTCGAATTCGTGCTCGAGCTCTTCGTGAGCTGCATTGGCTCGCAAAAGGCCGACGCCGAGCACCGCGACGACGAGCAGCGAGCTCAGAAGGATTCGCCAGAAAAGGGCGCTCTTCAGGATCCGCACGCGAAAACCGGCTTCGAGTGTGGCACGGTGACAGCCGGCGCGCTCGCTTGTTCGACGCCCGGCCTCGGGCGCCCGCCTTGCCCGAAACGCCATCGTCGCACGGCTCGGTGACGCGGGCCGCCGTGCCGGCCGTTGCCCGGCGCGGCGGTCACAGGGCGATCCGTGGACGCGTCCTGCCGGTGGAGGGAGACCCGAGCGACGAGCGACGCTCTGCGGGCCGCCGCCAGAGCCTTTGCGTTTTCGAGCGGAGGCTTACCCGTCGCGCCCCATCCAGGCGCCGAAGCATGAGAGCAGCCAGGCGAAAGGCGACAGCGCCAGCCCGAAGACGACCGTGAACGGCGCCGTCATGCCGAGGGTGAGCAGCGTGATGCCGAGCGCCAGCACGGTCGACAGGGCAGGCTCGAGAAGCGACCGCACGCCCGCTGCGCGCGCGATGAGCCAGCCGCTCGCGGGAAACGAAGCAAGCAGGCCCGCCCCCAAAAAGAGCGCGGGGGCACCCGCGGCCACGTCGCGCTCGTCGACGATCGACAGGTCCACGTGCAGCACGCGGGCCAAGACGACGCCGGCCGCCACGCCGGCAAGCATTCCGCCGAGAATGACAAGCGATCCGAAGGCAATCCAGCCGATTCGAATCGGCTCGTCGCCGCTCTTTAGCGCCGCGCGGACCGCCGCGAGGCTCGGTGGGGCCAGACGAGCCAGACGGCTGCTCGGCATCGAGGCTTCGGGCGGAAGCAGGCTCGCGTCGCGAAAGCGCAGGTCGCGCACGAGAAACCATGCGATGGCGCCCATCGCCGCGAGAAGCGGCAAGACCGCCAAGATGGCGCCCGGCCCTCGGCTGTAGACGAAATAGTGGTAAAGGCCGTGTCCGAGGACCGCCGCGACGAACGCGACGGGAAAGGCGGGAAAGCGTCCGCGCGCGTGCTTGGCGCGGCCGAGGGCGTACCCCCACACGCAAGCGAAAAAGACGTGCGCGGGCAGCGCGAGAAGCGCCTGCACGGCGGGCAGAACGCCGCCCGGGCCGGCGCGAAGCTCGATCGCTGTTTCGACCGCGGCGAATCCGAGCGCCGCGGCGGCCCCGTAGACGACGCCGTCGTACGGCTCCTCGGCGTGTTTGGAAGCAAATGCGGCCCACGCCGCCGCGACCTTGGCGGCCTCGTGAATGGGCGCAACGACGCAAACGACGAAGACGAGCGCGCCGCTCGGCCCTGCCTCCGACGCGCGAACGTCGAGCCCTGTCAGAAGCGCGGCGTGCCGTGTGACGACGAGGGCGATCGCCGCCAAGCCGCCGCCGAGAACGAATGTGCTGATGACCTGGGCGTGCGGCTCCCGGCGCCCGCCGACGGCTCGGAGGAGCAAGGCGAACAGCGCGACCGGGACGGACGCGGGCAAAAGCCAGCGCAGCACTAGAAATGCACGCCCACGTGAGCGGTCGCGGTGAATGCAAAGCCGATGCTCGTCCCCGACTGCTGGTAGAGGGGCGAGCTTTCCACCGCCATTTGCACGCTGGCCGGCAAGCCGGGGGGAATCGCCACTTTCGGGCGCTGGAGAAAAAGAAACTCGGGGTTCGCGTCGACGCCGAGCGAGACGAAATGGTTGAAGTAGTAATCGATGCCCGCCATGAATCCCGCGTTGAATCCGTGAATCTTGACCTCCGACGCCGACGGCTGCTCGGCGCTCTCGAGCGCGCTCGAGCTCAGCGTCCCGACGAACGCGTAGCCTCCGCGCAGACCGAAGTACGGGTCGAGGTGCCCGATGCGCGCGTGAAGCGCGGCCTCGCCGCCGATCTCCCAGAGGTTGAACGCCGAGAGCTGCAGGTCGCGCGCCCGGACTCCGACGGTCAGCGCAAACAGGCGAACGCCCGCGCCGAACGCGAACGCGCCGCCTCCGCTCTTCGTATTTTGCAATGAAAGATTACTTTGATTGACCGAGTCGAGCCCGGCGAAGCTTCCGCCGATGTCGGCGTCGATCCAGGCCCATTCGAGCCCGAGGCCGCTGTCCTTCGACTCGTCGTCGGCATTGCGGGGACCGCTCGTCGGCCCCGACGTTGCCACGCCGGGCACATACCCTGCCTCCGGAGCTCCCGTCGCCGGATAGCCCGTGGCCGGATAGCCCGTCGTCGGATAGCCCGGAGGAACTTGCGCGGGCGCAACCGCCGGCCCGGCCGTCTGCGCTTTCGCGGGCGTCGAGCCGAGGGCCAGCCACGCCACGATCGGAGTCGCGATCGCTGCGGCGCGCGATCGCATCATTGGCCTTCCTCCCGCTCGCCGGCCGACTCGTCGCTGGGGACCGCCGACGCGTCCGGGTCGGAAATGCGATAGGTTTCGTTCAGCCAGTGGCCGAGATCCGCCTGCTTGCAGTGGGGTGAACAGAACGGGTACGCGGGGTTTTGGGCGCGCGGTGGCACCGAACGGCCGCAGGACGAGCATCGCGAAAGCATTCGTCCATGATAGCCGTCCGGAGAAGCCCGGATCGGCGCGCGACCGAGGTCGCAGCCTCACTCACCTTCGCGGGCGGGGTCGGTCACCCGGCGGGGGTCGACGTCACGCTCGCCTCGGGCGCGACCGATTCGACGGGTGCATCGTGCGGGGGCGTCGCTTCCACGGCGGGTGCGCCCGCGCACGATCGGTCGAGCAATTCGGCGACGTCGAGCTGTTCGATCGAATCTTCCAGGTTTTTGCTCTTGATGCCGTCGGTCAACATCGTCATGCAAAATGGGCAGGCGCTTGCAATCGTCGTCGCGCCAGTGTCGACGAGCTGGAGCGTGCGCCGCACGTTCACGCGGTCCTGGTTTTGCTCTTCCATCCACATGTGCGCGCCGCCCGCGCCGCAGCAGAGGCCGCGCTGCTTGGTCCAATATTCGGCCTCGACGAGCTCGACGCCGGGAATGCGCCGGAGGATCTCGCGGGGCGGGTCGTAGACGCCGTTATAGCGGCCGAGGTAGCACGAGTCGTGATAGACGACCCGCCCTTCGACCGGGCGGGTGGGTACGAGCTTGCCCTCGGCGAGGAGGCCCAGCAAAAAATCGCTGTGATGGACGACTTCGACCTCGAGGCCGAAATCCGGGTATTCGTTTTTCAACGTATTGAAGCAATGGGGGCACGTCGTCACGACCGTGCGGACGCCCCCCTTCTCCTTGTAGCCGCCGATGGTCGCGACGTTGCCCTCGGCGAGGGTGGCGAAGAGAAATTCGTTGCCCGCGCGTCGGGCCGGGTCGCCCGTGCAGTTTTCCTCGAGGCCCAGAATGGCAAAATCGACGGCCGCGCGCCGCAAGAGCGTCGCGGTCGATCGCGCGATGCGCTTGGCCCGGTCGTCGTAGCTGGCCGCGCAGCCCACCCAGAAGAGCACGGGCGCATCGGGCCGATCGCTCATCGTCGGGACGTCCAGCCCGTCGGCCCAGCCGGCCCTGTCCATGCGCGACAAGTTCCACGGATTGCCGTTCGACTCCATTCCCTGAAATGGCCTCGCGAGCTCGTGGGGAAACTCGCCTTTGACCATGACGAGATTGCGCCTCATGTCCGTTATCTTGTCGACGTACGAAATGAGGACCGGGCACTGCTCCTCGCAAGCGCGGCAGCTCGTGCAGGCCCAGAGCACGTCGGGGTGAATCACGTTCGGGACGAGATCGACGAGGCCTGGATGGGCCGTGTCGGCGGAGGCGCCGTCCGGCGGCGGCGCGTGCGGGGCCTCCGAATCCGCGTGGGCGTCGGGGCCGCCGTTCGTCCGCGGCTGGGTGATGAACGCCTCTTCGTTCGTGTAGAGAAAGTCTCGGAGGGCGAGCGTCAGGTGCTTGGGGCTCAAAATCTTGCCTGTCCGGTGGGCGGGGCAATTGTCCGAGCAGCGCCCGCACTCGGTGCACGTGTAAAAGTCGAGAATCGCCTTCCACGTGAAGTGCTCCATTCGTCCGACGCCGATCGGCAAAGAGAGCGGGTCGGCAGCCTCGCTGGCCGCGCCGACGCGCTCCATCAGCTTTTCCGTGTTTGGCGCCATCGGCTCGAGCCGGCCCGCTGGGGTGAGCGAGCGCAGAAACACGTTCGGGATCGCCGTGATCACGTGAAAGTGTTTCGAGTGCGGCAAAAGGTTCAAAAAGAGCAAGACGAGCGCGGCGTGCGTCCAGAACCCGCCGCGCGCCGTCCAGACGAGCGCCTGCGGCGAAGCGTGCTGCAAGACGAGCGCGAGAAATGAACCGGCCGGCGAGGGCCAGGCCGACCAGCTGCCCACCCAGCGCTCGCCTCCGATGAGCGGTGCGGTGATGGTGCCGATCGCGGAGCACAGGGAGACCGACTGGGTGGCGGCGAGCGGGCCGCCACAGACCGCCGCCTGGCGCGATGCGAGAAGGAGCGATGCGCCGTCATAGGTCATGTCGGCGACCATCATCGTGAAGATGATGACCAGAATGAGAATGCCCTCGAACGAAAGAGCCATTCGCTTCGGCTTGACGACGAGGCGGTAATAAAAAAAGACGAGCGTCCCGCCGAGGACCGCAATCGCGAGGCAGTCTTTCGCGAACGCGTAGACCGTGCCGAGCGGCTCCGTCGGCCCGAGCACCCACAAGTTGAAGGGGGCGCTGAAGCCGCGCCCCCAGAGAACGATCGTTCGAAGAAGGAGAACGACGAAACCGGCGAAAATGCATTTGTGCGCAATGCCCGCTGGATTGTAGTAATCCATCTTTTCCTGGCGAAAGCCGTAGCGCCACGTCCCGCGCAGCCGCGTCCAGGGGTGGTCGATGGGCTGGGTCGGGCGGCCGACTTGCAAGAGTCGCCATCGCCGGCTGGCGGACCACGCAAACATCGCGAACGCCGCGAAGATCAAGGTAAGCATTGCCGTAGGGCTCATCGCACACCGCTCCTCGGGGCCATCGGGGCTTTATAGGGTGCACGGAGATCGCGTCAAACCGGTGGGAGCGACGAAGCCGAGCTCGCGCGCATCCGGCGGCAGCGAGCCGATCGCGTGTCGGCTGGGGTCGCATCGCCACCGCATCGAGAGCGCCCAAAAGGCTCCCCGTTGTCTGTAGGATAGCCGAACGCCACCGTGCCCCGACCGATCGACTTTTACTCCCTCTCACGCCCGGTGCAGGACCGCTTTGCGGCCTCGACGCGCCGCGCCGCACCCCCGGCTCCGCTTCTGTTCGAGCGGGCTCCGCGCACGCCCGCGTGGGGGCTGCTCGCATCGAGCTGCGCGTTGCTCGTGGCGGTGGGCGTCTTGCTTCGGGTCGGTTGGGGGGACGTCGAGAGTCCGCTGGCCCTGCACGGCCCGGTCATGACCTCGATCGACATCGTGCTCTTCGGGGCCGTCGCATACGGCGTCCTGCGCGCCCTCGGAATCCTCGTGACCCTCGAGTCGCTGCCTTGGAAGCCAGGGGTCTATCTTTTCCCGGGCTGCGTCGTCGACGCGCGCCGTCCCCGTTTTCTCGTTTGGCCGATGGCCGAGGTCGATTCGGTCGATCGTTTGGCGGGTCGCAGGGCGGGTCTCGCCTTGCGGCTGCGCGACGGATCACGCGTCGAGGTTCGCGCCTCGAGCCGGGCGGAGGCCGAGCGGGCGGACGCCGAGCTCGCGGCGTTTCGACCGGAGCTCGCGCGGGCCATCGAGGCGGCCGACCCGCACGCGAAGGCCGAGCTCGATCCGCTCGACGACCTGGCCATGTCGAGCCCCATCGGCCCGACGGCCAAAATGCGGCCGCACGTCCGACTCTGGATCCGCTTCGGGGCGCCCATCGCCGCGGCGATCGGAATCGTCATCGGCTACGGGCTGGCGAGCACCCGCAACGCGACGAGCGACCACGCCATGTTTCACACGGCGGCGGTGGCGGGGACGACAGCCGCCTTCCAGCGGTACCTTGCGCAGCCGGGCGGCGTCCACCGGGCCGAAGTGCGCGAGACGCTGCTGCCGCGAGCAGAGCTTGCCGACGCCGAACAAGACGGCCTCGATGACGTCGAGGCGTTTGCGCGAACGCATCCCGACTCGAAGATCGACGGGGAGGTGCAAGCGGCGCTTCGTCGCACGACGCTCGCCGAGCTCGAAAAGGCCAAGCGCGTCGGGACCGTGACGGCCCTCGATGCGTTCGCGCGCGCGCACCCCCAGTCGACCGCCCTCATCGAGCTCAAGGCTGCGCGCCATGCCTTGTACGCGCGGGCCCTCTCGTCCTGGGCGGCGCACGCCCGCCCGGACGCCAATACGCGCGCCTTTTTCGAGCGGCTTGTCGACTGGGCCGAAACATCGCGCGCAGCATGCGAAGTGCGCTTTCGCTGGAAGCCCTCGCCATCGATGACCGACGCCGACCGGAGCGTGATGGCGAGCGGCCACTATCCGGGCCCCGACGCGTTGCCCTCGCACTACGTGACGGCTGAGGCGCTGCGCCCGAAGGAGCAAAAGGTCGAAGCCGCGGTCGTCGAAGCGTTCGGCGCCGCGTTCCCCCCGGACATCCTGTCGGTCCGGGCCGGCCCCCCGCTCGCTCCGGACGCGGCCGTCCCCACCGACGCCCCGACCCTGCTCATCGAGTATGCGCCGGAGTGGTCGCACGCCAACACCGCCAGCACCAAGCCGAACACTGTGTTCGCGGGCATCATCCTCACGTTCGACGCGGTCTTCTCATTGCCCGATCGCGCCCCCTGGAAGCTCGTCGTCAGGACCTGGCGGGGAGCCGAAGCGTGGAAGCTCAAGTCCGAGAACCTGACGCGCGAAGACTTCGAGCAACGTGTCTATGGCGCGATGCTCGATGGGGCCTTCGATCAACTGCAAAAGCGGCTGCTCGACGTCCTTTTCTGAGGGACCGATGGCCCACGCCGGCTGACCGATCACCGGGCGGGGGGGCCGCGGCGAGGGTCGGCCCGATCGGCCCGGCCCTCGGCCCTCGGCCCTCGGCCCCCCCTCGGCCCTCGGCCCTCGCCCCTCGGCCCTCGGCCCTCGCCCCTCGGCCCTCGGCCCTCGCCCCTCGGCCCTCGGCCCTCGGCCCTCGGCCCTCGCCCCTCGCCCCCCGGCCCTCGGCCCTCGCCCCCCGGCCCTCGGCCCTCGCCCCTCGGCTCGTCTGCGCGGCCTTTCCGACCATCGAGAAAACGAGCGTCCTCTCGGTCCAAGCCGGCGCTCGTCGCAGGAGCCAATCAGGGGCCCGTCGTACCCCGTACGCATGCATCGTCGTTTGCCCCCCGGACCCACGCGATCGCCTCGCACATGCGCGCATCCATGTCGGGCGGGAACTCGTGCCCGCCGGGGCCGAGGCTCTTGAAGGTCGCGTCGACGCCGTGGCGGGCCAGTCGGTCGGCCAAGCGCTGCATCGAGGTGCGCGCCCCGTCGTGATCGCCGCTCGCGAGGACCACCCTGCGGATCCCTGCGCTTCGCAGTCGAGCCGGATCGATCTCGAGCTTCATCGAGATCAGGACGAGTCCGGTCCAGCGCCCGGGCTCGGCGCACGCCACCTCGGCGGCGAAGTACGCGCCGTTCGAATATCCGATGATCGTGCCATCGGCTGTCGCGTCCAGGCGCCCCGGTAGCAGCGATTCGGCCGCCGCCATCGCGCGGCGGATGGGCGACTCCGCGTTCGCGGCGGTCCCGGCCCACATGCGGCCGGTCCCGAGCGGTGCGTTGCCGCGCGGGCAAAGGAGAAAGCCGAAGGCCGTCGCCCCGAGCTCGAAGGGGGCGCACGAGTCTTCCGGACTGGCCCACATGCCGTGGAGAAAGACGATGGCCGGACGAGGGGAGGCGTGATCGACCGGCGCGTAGGCCACCCCCCAGGGCCCTTCGGCCCGGTGCGCGGCCAGGATCATGAGAAGGGGTAGGACGAGGGCCATGCTCACGGCAGATCGAAAGAAAAGAGCCGCTTTGCTTCGTCGCCTGGGGCGAGATCGGCTTCGAAGCCGTAGACGCGCCCGCCGATGCGGACCCCCACGTGCACTTTGACGGGGGCCTCGGCGCCGTGCAAGTCGACGAGTGCGACCTCGACGGCGTAGTGGCCGCGCGGCGGCTCGAGGCCGTCAAAGGCGACGTTCTCGACGTTTTGCCCGTCGCATCGGTCCTCGCCGGGGCAGTCACGCCCGGCGGTGAAGCCGCTCGGCAGCGAACGCGCCCGGCCGTTCGGAATGCGCTCGCCGGTCGGGGTGACGACCGTCAGATTGACGTCCGCCGCAGAATCGCCCCACGCGGCGGTGAACTGAAGAAGGCCTGTCGGCTCGCCGCACCCTTCGTCGATGACGCCGTTGCAGTTGTCGTCGATGGCGTTGAAACACAGCTCGGGCCCGGTCGGAGTGCAGGCTTGGACGAGGGTCGTCCCGGCCGGCGCGGTCACGTTCGCGACCGCGAGCGAGATGGCCGACGGCCCGGCGCCGATCGCCGGGGCATGGGCGGCGCAGGCGGCGAGGCCCAGGACGACGGCGACCGGGGCAGCCAGCCGGGCCATCGCCCGCGCGCCATCATGCGCGTTCACGCGCCCGTCACCGAGGCGCGCCGCCCATTCCCGGAGGGGCCGACTCGTTCGCTCGCTGGGCCTTGGGCGATTCGGGCACGCTTTCGGCCGAAGCCTTGGGGTTCATCACCTCGAAGAACGCCTGCTTGGCCATGTCGCCGACGGGCGGCGGCTGGGAGCGAAGCGCCATGAGCACGCCTTTTTCCTTGATGAATTTCAAGATGTGGATGGCTTGTGCCCGCTTGACTTCGGAGCTTCCAATCGCGTCGCCCAAGAGCCGTGCACGCAAAAAGACGCGCGTCATCGAGTGGGGGCCGTTGTCGATTTCCACCGACTCGACGAGGTTGCGTCCGAGGATGATGCGCGGCCAATCTTGCAATTGCTCGTTCACTTTGACGTGGGCAATCGCCTCGGCGTTCTCGACCCATCGGGCGATGTCGCCCGTATCGAAGTTTCGGTCGCTCCAGTAGCCGAACGTCTTATTGTAGACGTCCTTCAGCTCTTCGATCGCCTCGGGCGGCACCCCGGCTTGGTTATAGGTCGCGATGGCGCGCGAGGCCGTGTCGGCATCCGCGCCGAGGATGAGGGCCAGCGTGGCATCCGCTTTGAGGCTGACGTCCGCGAGCTTCGCTTGAAGCTCTGGGATCATCGCGGGGGTGAGCCCGCCCATGCCGATGGCCCGAGCCATCTGGTGTCGCACTTCGATGTCCGGAACGCTCGGTGTCAAGAGATCGATGAGCGCGGAGGTGGCCGAGGGCACCGGCCGGTGAATGAGGGCTTCGAGGTAGCAGGTCCGGAGAAAGTTCGACTTCGGGTCGGTCTTGGCGTTGTCGTGGACCTTCTTCACGACCTCGCGCATTTGCTCGTCGGTCGCGACCCACGAGAGCGCAAAGCAGGCCTCGGTGCGAGACTGCTCGTTTTCCATCGGCTCTTCGATGTACTTGACGAGATCCTCGTAGGCCTTCGGGTCGCCCCACTGCGCAAACCCGTCGGCCGCACCGACGCCGAGCGCGCGGAGCGTCATGCCGAGAATCGTGAGGCCGCCTTGCTGCAGCGAGTCCCACGACACGTCGAGCTTCTTCATGCGCCGGTGGAGCTGCTTTTCGAGGATGCCCCAGGCGCGCGGCTCGCGGGTCCATCCGAGGTAGCGAAGGGCGCTTTGCGCCGTCGCCCAGGTCTCGGGAAAAGGTGGCTGCGCTCCCTCGGGGGGTAGCTTCTCGCGCGGATCGGCCCAGCGCATCAGCAGCGACGTCGCCTTGGTCGATCCGATCACCGCGAGAAAGCGCATGCCGTTCGCGTGCGGCTGCGGCTTGACGTCGGGGTCGACCCAGAAAAGGACGCCGGGGCCGGCCGTCTTGGCCAGGTAATCTTTCTTCTCGGGGTGGATGACGGCCAGATCGGCCAGCATCCGCGCGGCGAACACCCGCTCGTTGTCGTCGCGCCGGAGCTCGGGCCAATCGACCTCGTTGTAAAGCTTGAGGGGGTCTTGCTCCATGCGCCAGCCGAGGACATCGGCCGCCCGCACGTCGCCGATTTCGGCCATTCTCATGGCCGCCTCCACCTTCCAGTGCGGCTTCGGGTTGCTCGCGATGTACGCGTAGAGCGCGTCGCCGCCGCGCGGATCTTCGAGATCCCGGAGCATGTCGAAGATTTGCTTGGTCTGGAATTTTTCGGTGTCCGGCTTGTCGTGATTCACGGTCCGAAGGGCGAGGACCAGGCCGTTGGCCCCGATGCCGTCGCGAAGCGCCTGGAGAAACTTCTCGCGCGAGTCCTTGTCGGCTTTCGTCAGGGCGTCGACGAGCGGCTGGGTCGCTCGATCGTTTCCAATCTTGCCGAGCCCGACGGCGGCTTCTCTTGCGACGTCGATGTCCTGGTCCTTCACGAGCTTGATGAGCGTGTCGGTCCAGCGCGGATCGGCGTTTCGCGAAAGCGTCGTCGCTACGAGCTGTCGAACGCTGTTGCTTTCGTCGCCTGCGAGGCTCGCCATCTTGTCGAGCGACACCAGCGCCGCGAGCTTCTCCGCGTCGAACGCCGGAAATCCGTCGAGTCGTTGCACCTGCGCGAGGTGACCGAGGCGATATTCGGCCAGGATGGTGTCAAACTGGCTCGATTCCTTGAGCGCCACGAGCGCCCAGCACACTTGCGGCTTGTCGCTGCTGTCGGCCTCGCCGAGCGCCTTGGCGAGGGCGGGCTTGGCTGCGTCGGCGTCCGGGGATCCGAAGTCGACGAGGGCCATCGCCGCCGTGCCGCGCACGCCGTGATCGATGTCCGACAGGCCCTTGATCATCGAGGGGATGCTCTCCTTGTCGTGGGCCCACGCGAGATGCACGAACGCCTCTTGCTCGAGGCGAGGCTCGTGGTCGACCGCCGCCCACTTTCTCCATCGCGGCAGCTGCTCGGCCTTGGGCAGAAGCTGGATTTCGAGCAGCTCCTTGTTGACCTGCTCTTTGCTCAGCGTTTGCGCCTCGCTGTGCAGGCCCAGAAAGGCGAAGACGGCGGCACCCGCCACCAGCGCGATCCCGACGAGGATGGCGATGGGCTTGACTGCACCGCGTTTGAAATTGCCGTCTTCAGCCGGGAAGGCCCCGTAGTTCATGAGATTCCTCGATTTGCCCCACACGCCTCGACCGCGCCCGAAAGGCGCCGCAAAAGCCGTGCAGGGGCGGACGATACCGCAAGGGCCGAGGCCGCGCGGTCGGAAAGGCCCCCCAGCAGCCCCCTTTCCGCCCGGCCCCCAGCAGCCCCCTTTCCGCCCGGCCCCCCAGCAGCCCCCTTTCCGCCCGCCCCCCAGCAGCCCCCTTTCCGCCCGACCGCCAGCAGCCCCCTTCCGCCCGGCCCCCCAGCGGGCCCCGCGTCGCTTCCCTGGGGGCAAGCTGCGTTCGAGCCGCGCAGGGAGGCTCGGTCCGGGCCGACTAGACTCGGCGGCCATGGAAACCGTCCTCGTCGCCGCAGCGATCGTCATCGAGCACGGCCGTGTGCTCGTCACCCAGCGCAAAGCGGGAACGCACCTCGGCGGCTCGTGGGAACTTCCCGGCGGCAAAGTGGCTTCGGGGGAAGACCCGCGCGACGCGCTCCGTCGCGAGCTGAACGAGGAGCTTGGAATCGACATCCTCGCCGGCGAAATCGTCGACGTCGCGTTCCACCGCTACGAGGACGCACACAAATCCGTCCTCCTCCTCTTTTTCGAGGCCGCCCGCACGGCCGCGTCGAGTCCCCCCGCCGCGGTCGACGTCGCCGCGTACGCCTGGGCGACGGCCGACGATCTCGATCGATTGACCTTTCCGCCCGCCGATGTCGCGGTGCTGCGAAAGGTGAAGGCGATTCTCGCTCCGGAGCGTTCCCCGAAGGGGTTTTGCAAAACGTGAAGGCGATCCTCGCTCCGGAGTGCACCCCGAATGGGTTTTGCAAAACGTGAAGGCGATCCTTGCTCCGGATCGCTCCGCGATCCTTGCTCCGGGGGCGCTCCGCGATCCTTGCTCCGGGGCGCTCCGCGATCCTCGCTCCGGGGCGCTCCACGATCCTTGCTCCGGGGCGCGCAGCGAAGCGCGTGTAAGCTGAATTTCCCCCTCCCATGACTCCCGGGCTCGGCAAAGAGCAGATCTCTATCGGAAGCGCCGCGGACAACGACCTCGTCATGATTGGGCCCGGGGTCGCCGCCCACCACGCCCACATCGTCCGCCAGAACGGCCAGCTCTTCTTCGTCGACTTGGGTGTCGCGACATCGACGGTCAACGGCGCCAAGGCGGCGCCCCAAAAGCTCGTCCCCTTCGATTTCCGCACGATCTTTACGCTCGGGGCCACACCGGTGCCGCTCGCGCATCCGGCCATCGTCATGCTTCTCATGTCGCACGGGCAGCTTCAGCCGGCACGCGGGCAGGTCGTCGTCGGTCGTGACGCGGCGCGCTCGTCCGTTGTTCTCTCGCATGCGGCCGTCAGCGGCCGTCACGCGACGGTGTGGCTCGATGGCCTGCGCGTCATCGATCATGCCTCGACCAGTGGAACCTGGGTGGCAGGTCACCAGTTGCCTGCGGAGCAGCCGACCCCGGTCGACCCGAACGGGGTCGTCGCGTTCGGGCCGGTTCCGGTTCCGATGGCGTTGCTCGCCCAGATCGTCGGGGGGGCGAAGGTCGCCGGCCCCGATCCACCGGCCGGGGCCGGGGGATCCGCCGGTTTGGGCGGGTCCGGCGCGGGCGGATCAGCTGGACCGGCGGCCGGCGCGGGCGGCGCTGGACCCGTCGCTGGGGCGCCTGGCGCGGCCGTCGCTGGAGCGCCCGGCGCGGCCGGCGTTGGAGCGGTGGCCGTCGCTGGGGCGCCTGGCCCGGCCGGCGTTGGAGCGGTGGCCGTCGCTGGGGCGCCTGGCGCGGTCGGCGTTGGAGCGGCGGCCGGCGCGGGCGCGCTCGCCGGCAGTGGAGCGGGCCACGACGCCCCGGCCCGAAAGCACCGCACCGTCATCGGCGAGCTTTCCCTCGAGCAGCTCGACGCGAGCGTCATTGCGATCGGCCGGACCGCCGACAACCAGATCGTCGTCAATCACCCGCAGGTGAGCTCGAAGCACGCGCAAATCGTCAAGTCCGGCGAAGAGCTCTTTCTCGAAGATCGGGGCAGCGCCAACGGCACGTACGTCCGCGGGCAACGCCTCGCGCCCGGACAGCGTGTGTTGGTCTCGAATGGCGAGAAGGTCTTCATCGGCCCCATGCCGCTTCTCATCCACATCGGCGACCATCGCTTGAACGTCGTCGTCGAGGATCAGGCCAATTGGGCCGGCAAGCCGCTCTACGAGATCGAAAGCTGGGACCTCTTTCTCGAGGTGCCCGACCGGAGCGGCCAGAGCCGCACCCGAGTCCTTCTCGACCACGTGTCGTTCAAGGCGCTGCCCGGCGACATGATCGCGCTGATGGGCCCGTCGGGCGCCGGCAAGACGACGCTCTTGCTGGCGTTGAACGGGTACCTGCCGCCGACCAGCGGCCAGGTGCGAATCAACGGCGAAGACCTCTACACCATCTACGACGCGCTTCGCGGAAGCATCGGCTACGTGCCGCAGGACGACATCGTGCATCCAGAGCTGACGGTCTTCGAGGCCGTCAAATACTCCGCGCGCTTCCGGCTGCCGCCGGATTACTCCGACGAAGAAATAGATCGACGGGTCGACGAAACCCTGCACGACCTCGGGCTCGAAGGGGTGCAGAGCCTGCAGATCGGCAAGCCCGAAAAGAAAGTGCTCTCGGGCGGGCAGCGAAAGCGCGTGAACATCGCGCTCGAGCTCGTGACCGACCCGGTGATCCTCTTTCTCGATGAGCCGACGAGCGGCCTGGCCGCCGACGACACGACCGCGCTCATCAACCTTTTGGCCGATCTCGCCCGCAAGACGGGCAAGACCATCATCGTCACCATCCACCAGCCCGCCAAGGACGAATTCGAAAAGTTCAACCTTTGCTTCATCCTGGGATACGGGGGAATTCCGACCTACTTCGGGCCGACCGGCGATCCGGCGTACTCGTTTTTTGCGTCGATCGCGCCGCGGACCGCTCACCGCCCCAAGCGCATCGACAACCCGCGCGACATGTTCGACATGTTGAACGTCCGCGAGCGCTTGGTGCTCGATGATCTGCGCCGCGCGAACCCCACGGAGACCCGGGCGACCGCTCGTGCCCAGGCGGCCCGCGGCTGGCGCGCCGATTTTTTCCGCAACGACAACCCCGTCTTCCAAAAGATGTTTTCGGCCCGCCGCGCGATCGGCACGGCGCCCGCCGCCCACGGCGTTCCCCGGCGCGCCGACGTCGCACGGCTGCGCCAGTTCGGCTTGCTCGTCTCTCGCTACTGGAAAGTCAAGATTCGAGACCGCATGGGCTCGACCATCATGCTGCTCCAGGCGCCCGTCATCGGAGTCCTTCTCTGGTTGGTCTTCGGCGCACAGAAAGCCGCCGTGCCGTACTGGTGCCTCGGGGCCCTGCAGGACCTCTCGAAGCGCAACGCCGCCGCAGCCGACACGACAACCAATTTGCTCGGATCGATGGAGCCGACGACCGATCACACGGCGGCCATGTTCTTCGTCGTCGTCAGTTGCGTCTGGTTTGGAACGAGCAACGCCGCCCGCGAGATCGTGACCGAGCGCGCGATCTACCTCCGCGAGCGCATGGTCAATCTCGGGCTCTTCAACTACGTGCTCTCGAAGTACGTCCTTCTCAGCTTTTTCTGCCTCGCGCAATGCGCGATGCTGCTCGGAATCGTCTTTTTCGCCCTCGGCTTCAGCGGCGGCCCGGCGGCGCTCTTGGCCGAGCTTGCGAGCTTGGTCGCACTGGCCATGAACGCGACGGCGCTTGGCTTGTGCATCTCGACGCTCGTCGCGTCGGCCGAAGCGGCGATGGCCCTGACTCCGATCGCCCTCATTCCGCAGGTCGTTCTCGGTGGCCTCATGGTGCCGATGACCACCAACGCGGCCCTGAAGCCGCTCATGCTCTTCATGCCGTCGCGCTGGGGCTTCGAAGGCGTCATCGCCAACGAGCGCCTGGCCATCGCATCGTCGAGCGCCTGGAACATCGATCTGCACAAGCCCACCCTGAACAGCCCGGCCGACTTCCTCGTCGGCGGCCGATTCCGTTGTGCGATCGCCCAGGTCGCGAGCGACTCGATCACGGGCGCCTGGGGCTTTACCGAATGGGGCATTCTTTGGCTGCCCTCGGCCGTGCTTTTCGCGATGACGTCGCTTTTGCTCGTCGTCGTCTTGGTGGCCCTCAGGCGCCGTGATCCGGTCTAGCCCGAAGTGTCCCCGTGGGGCTCCCCCGTTGGTGGCCCTCAGTCGCCGTGATCCGGTCTAGCCCGAAGTGTCCCCGTGGGGCTCCCCCCGTTGGTGGCCCTCAGTCGCCGTGATCCGGTCTAGCCCGAAGTGTCCCCGTGGGGCTCCCCCGCACCTGCCGCCACAGGCTTTCTCGTCGTGCGTTTTGCGGTGGCGAATCGCTTGGGCCGTGATGCCCCCGCATCAGCGGATTTCGTAAACCGTGACGCCTTTGTGCCAGCCCGTGGGCGCACCGACAAACCCGGGCGGGTGATAATGCCGCTCGAGCACGAAGACGAATCGATGGTCCTCGACGTCGGCCACCCGCTCGCTTCCGAGTGGCAAGTCGAGAAAGGTGCGGGCTACGCGCGCGATCTCGGGCGTGATGAGGCCGCGATACGGCACCCTCTCACCGTCGGCCTCCGACGGCTCGTCCTCTTCGGGTGCCGCTTGTTCCTCGACCGCACCCGCCGCACCCGGATCGGCTTCGCCGGCGTTGGCCGCAACGGCTTGCCCCTCATTGAGGGTCGGCCTCTCGATATGGTTCGGTTTGCGGGTGGCCCGCGGAAGGTCCGCGACGTCGACCTCAATCGGCTCTACAGGGGCGGTCAGCGCAAGCGAAGAAAGCCACCACGAGAATGCGATTGCGGGCACGAGCATCGTTGACTCCAGAATCCCCGGATCGTTGGCTCATCCGGAAGGGGCCCCGCCGCTATGGTCGAATCGTGCCAACCACCGGCGGTTCTGCCAGAGATCAATGATGTTCACAAGATCGCATGATCCACGCCGGACGTGCCCGCCGAGTCGGAGGGCCCTCTGAGGGCTGGAGGCATCAGCCTGCAGGCCGCACCGCCAACCGCGCGCAGGCCAGCAGGTCGTCCATCGACCGCCGTGGACGGGGCGTCCACGGCATTCCGGTGCGGTCGAGGAGTTCGCCCGTGGGCGGATGAATCGGAAGGTTTGCCTCGATCGGATACCACCGGTTGTGGCGTCGAATGAGTTCGTTCAAGCGCTCGATCGCCCGCACGGGCGCGTGCGCGCGAGCATGCTCTTCGCCATCCATCCCCAATCGACGCGCTTCGGCATAACGCTCCGCCAGGGTGCGAACGATCGCGCTTTCGAGATCCTCGATGGCCCGCAACCGGCGGATGGCAGCGGGCGGTCCGCAGGTCAGCGCCCGAAGCCGTTCTTCCGTCGAAATCGTAAAATTGTGATTCGGTGCGGCCGTCTCGAGAGACGACTTGCGGCTTGGATGACTCACTCTTGAACCCCTCGTGCCCGTTCGACGCTGCCCGAGCGCATCTCATTCCAGGCATCATTCGATGCTGCCCGAGCGCATCTCATTCCAGGCATCATTCGACGCTGCCCGAGCGCATCGCATTCGAGCGGCCATCCGTCGTTCGACATCCGTCCGCATCTCATGCGAGCGGCATGCGGCCGTCACACGACGCCGAGCGCCAGTCGTTCGCGTACAACGCGCCGGGCGGTGAGAACGAACATCGCGGGCACGAACAAGAAGCCGGTCGCGCAAGTCAGGACCGGTGGGATGGCGAGGAGCGCCGCCCCCGGAATGCTGGCCACAGCGCACGTGACGGCGAGGGCCGACGCCCATCGCGCATGAACGTCGGACCCGATGGTGGTCGTTTCTTGAACCCGGAGCGCCGTCGCCCAAGCCATGCAGCAGCAGGCAAGCGCCACGTGCGCGTGACCGACAAGGACCGCGCTGACGACGATCCACAGTCCGAACGCGCTGAAGTCCAGCGCCGGAGCCACGAACGCGCTGTATGCGAGCCAATGAATCGTCAGAGGCGCGAGCAGCGACAGGGCCGCGAGGGGCCACCCGACGCTCGCGCGTTCCCAGCGCATCGCCAGGGCGCACGCGTGCAGCTTGTCGTCCTCCAATCGCCCGAGAAGCGCCCCACGGGTGGCGTCGCCGCGAGACGCGCAGGCCGGCCCCGGGCGATCGCGACGCGCCCGTGGCCCGAGCTGGCGCGTCCGCATGGCAGCCACCCATCGCCCGATGACGAGCGCGACGCACGCAACTCCCCACGCGCTGAGAAGGGCGACGGTCGCGACGACGCACGGCTGCCGATGCGACCCGAACTCGACGGCTGAACACACGGCGACGCCGAGCAGCGCGAACGCGCAACCGACGCCGGCGACGCCCCCCGACGCGAGCCCGACCCGGTGGATGACGATCCGGCGTGCGGCCTCGAGGAGGGCTTTGTCCTTCGGATCGTCGGGGATCGCGACCGCGCCGCCCGGTCGGTCTCCCGCAAACGTCGACGGCACACTTCGGTAGGCACTCACCGTCATGATGGACTCCGCCCGGCCAATGGGGCGCGCGGCGCCGGATACGCCCCGCTGCCCGATCCTCGGTTTGCCAACGCCCGAGGCCTCGAACGTATTGCGATCGGCAAGCCCGAAGGTCAATGTGCAAGGCCGCGCTGCGGCCGGCGGCCGCCACGAACGCATGCGGGCCCGATGTGCCTGCCGACGGCCTTGCATCCGTTGAAAAGAGCCTGCGGCCTCCGCTGAGGTCGTTCACCGGGCTGGTTTGGGCGGCCCCGTGGGGAGATGGACCACATCGAGCTAGACGATCGGTGTGCAAGCCGAACTGCGGTTTCAACTCACCCGATCCGGGCTCGGCCCCGATCGCAAGACGACGATGGTGCGCGACGTGCGCGCCGGCCTCTCCACGCGGCCCCGCTCGATTCCGCCGAAATATTTCTACGACGATGTCGGCTCTCGGCTGTTCGACGCCATCTGCGATCTGCCTGAGTATTACCTGACGAGGGCGGAAGCCGCGCTGCTCGCGTCGCATGCCGAACCCATCGTGGCTCAGTCCGGCGCAGACGTCCTCATCGAGATTGGCAGTGGAATGGCGCGCAAGACGAGTCCACTGCTCACCGCGTTGTGCCGGCGGTCTGCAGGGTTGGCGCGCCGGCCGCCGCCGCTCTACGTACCGTTCGACATCGATGCCGACACGATTCGGCGCTCGGCCACGATCCTCCTGAAGGCGCACCCGACCCTACGGGTGCACGGGCTCGCGGGCGACTTTTCTCGTGATTGCAAACCGATGGGCCTGGTCGCGCCGCCCTCGGTCGGAACGCGGTTGTTTGCGTTTTTGGGCAGCACGATTGGCAATCTCGACGAGGACGAAGCGCCTGCGCTGCTTCGCGCGATCGCGCATCTCATGACGCCGTCGGACCGCTTTCTGCTCGGCTTGGACCTCGTCAAGGACGTGCGCCATCTCCACGCGGCCTATAACGACGCGAGCGGCGTCACCGCCGCATTCAACCGAAACGTCCTTCGGGTCGTCGCCCGCGAGCTCGGCGGCGATGTCGACCCGGACGCCTTCGGCCACTATGCCTTTTACGACGAGCGGCTTCAGCGGGTGGAGATGCATCTCGTGTCCGAGCGGCGGCAAACGCTGACGCTGACCGCTGCCGACCTCCACGTCGACTTCGACGCCGGCGAGCACGTGCTCACCGAGATCAGCCGCAAGTTCACGAGAGAAAGCGCCGAGCGGACCCTCGTCGAGGGCGGCATGGCGCTCACCGATTGGCTGACGGCCCCGCACGGCGCCTTCGCCCTGTGCGTGGCCCGCCGCGCGAGCGATCCCTGAGCGCTGTCCCAAGATGCCTCAGTCGCCAAGCGGCCCCATCCGCGCCACCGCCTGGCGGCCGCGTGCAGGGCGCGGTGGCCGGGGAAATGCACAACCCGCTGCGCCATGGTTCCTCCTTCTCCGGGATCGCGCGAGGATCAGGCGGTCGACGAGGCCGCGCAAGAATCGTTTCCTGCGAGCGATGCACCGGCCTGGAATCCGACCCACGCGGGGCAGCCGGCTTCTCCTTTGTGGAACGTCGAGCACGCCCACGAGGCGCGTCGTCATTTGCGCGACGACCTGGAGCGATTGAGCGTGCCCTGCGCGGGCGCCGATCCGCTGCGCCGGCGACGCGAAGACCTCCTCGCTCGCGCGATCCTCGACGCAGGGCGCTCGGTCATTCGAGAGCCCGCCGGCCACCCGGACCGCGGGCGAAACGTGGAGACCGAATGGCTCGGCAGCGAGCCGTCGGCCCCCTGCGTCTTGGTCGTCGCGCGCTACGACCAGGACGAAATCAGCCGGCTCGGCATGTTCCTCGCCGTCATGCGAGCCCTTGGACCAGCCCGCTTCCGGCGCACCCTGCGCTTCGTCGCCTTCGCAGGCCCGGGGCAACCTCGTCCGGGAGCTCCGCCCGAAGCTGATTCCATGAGCCTCCAAGGTGCGCTCGCGCACGCCGTCGTCTGGATGGGCCGGCTCGGCCTCGAACGCGAGCGAACGCGCGGGATCGTCCTGACCGGCCCTTCGCGGGCGCGGCCCCTCCTCCGCGTGGCCGTTCGAGCGTTCGGGCGTGCGTCGAGAATTCCCGTGCGTGCGTTGGCCCTCCCGTCCTTTTGGCCGGCCACGGCGTCGCTACGCACGGCGCTCCCGACGGGGTGGTCCGTCCTCACGGCGACCGATCACGGGCCATGGCAAAATGGTCCGAGGCGAGACCCCGACGTCGATCGAATGGTGGCCGCTGTGCCAGGGCTCATCGCCGCCTTGCAGGCTCTGGCGGCGTCGTCCCCATAACCTCGGGCCTGACGGGACAGGGCAGGGGCTGCCCCTGGGTTCTTCGCCGCCTTGCCGGCGGCGCCGTCCTCGTAACCTCGGCCTGGATGGGGCAGGGGCGCCCCTGGGTTCGTCGCGGCGTTGCCGGCTCTGGCCAGCCGTCTTGGTTTGTTTGCCGCGCTGCGCTACGTTCACTAGGGGCGGAATCCGTTTTGGAGGAATCGCCTGCTGATCCAGGGCCTGTGGCTCTAACCGATTGAAAAACCGATGGCCTTGGCTCTTTTGGTGGCCCCTTCTGATCCGCGCGCGGGCGATGCCGCGTCACGACGCGAAGCCCTCGCTTGGCTGCGAGGTCAGCTTGCCCGTCTCGACTTCGACGTCGTCATCGTCAATGGAGGTCGGGATCCTGGTGCGGCCATCGCACAAGCCGCGGCTGCGATCACGGAGGGCGATCGCGTCCTCGTTCACCTGAGCGGTCTTCTGGCCGGTCCAGACTCGATCGCGTTCGGCTCGGCTGGATCGGTTCGGCTCCAGACGGTGACGGAATTGGTCGGGGCCCGTGAGCCCGGGGTCCTTTCCGTTCTCGCCGAAATGATGTTCGAAAACGATGACGGCGCCTTGAGCCCAGAGGAGCGGCTCGGCTCGGTCATCGAGGCTCTTGGGTCTGGGCCTCGAACCGATTCGGTCTTGGCGGCCGTGCGCTCTGCGTCGGTGCCCGCGGGGCGCCTTGGGTTCACGCGCATTGCGTTTGGGACGGGAGGCTCCGCTCTTGAACCAATATCCCGCGACGCGATTCTGGCCGTGCTCGCCCGTCGCGCCTCGGAGTCGCCCGAGGTAAAGGCCATCGAAACGACCTTCGCGCTCAAACGGCTCGGAACCCCCGACGTCGCGCCTTCCGACGACGACTCGCCGGGTCTCGGGTGGCCGGGAGAGCTGAAGTCGCCAGGCCTCTCGCCGGGTCTTGAGTCGCCGAGCGGTCTTGAGTCGCCGAGCGGTCTTGAGTCGCCGAGCGGTCTCGAGTCGCCGGGTCTCGGGTCACGAGGCTTCGACCGGACGTCAGCCGCATCGCCCGGGCCGCCGGTGGCCGGTTCGTCCGAGACATCCGCAGGGTCCTCCGAATCATCGTCCGCACCTTGGCCGGCTCCGTCGCTGCCTTGGATCTCGGCGGAGCCCGACGGATGGGACCCGACGACCGAATCGTCGGCCGCCGAAGGAAGCGATGAGGCCCCCGACCTTCGCGAGTCCGGACCCCCGACGTTGGAGATCGCCGCCGCCTCACCCCCTGCAGGGGCCGCAGCCGACGGAGGCCCCCATCGGGACCCGCCGGAAATCCAATCGGATTCCCCCGGTGCTGCGTTGCCGCCGCCATCGGCGCGGTCGAGTCCTTGGGGGCAGGAAGCGCAACCGCTCGGAACATCCGGAGCCGCGGGAGCGCCGCCACCGCGCCTGACGTCGTCGGAGGCCATTCCGCCGGAGCTTGTGGAACGGCCGGGCGAGCCGGAGCCGGTGGGTGCGCCACCACCGCGCGCGAGGTCTTTGGAGTCGATTCCGCTGGATCTTGCGGAACCGCAAGGCGAGCCCGAAACCGGGCCGCCACCGCCACCCCCACCGCCACCGCCACCGCGTTTGACGTCGTCGGAGTCGATTCCCCCGGAGCTTGTGGAACTGCTGGACGAGCCGGAGCCGTCGGGAGCGCCGCCACTGCGCGCGAGGTCTTTGGAGTCGATTCCGCTGGATCTTGCGGAACTGCAAGGCGAGCCCGAAACCGGGCCGCCACCGCCACCGCGCCTGACGTCGTCGGAGTCGATTCCGCCGGAGCTTGTGGAACCGCAGGGCGAAGCAGAAGGCGCGGGAGCGCCGCCTTCGCGCCTGGCCTCGTCGAAGTCGCCCGCTGCCGAGCCGGCGTGGCCGGGCAAGGCGGAAGCCCCGCAAGCGCCCGCAGCGGGATGGGTGTCGGAAGCGTCCCCGGCCGAGCAGGCCGAATCGCCGGGTGAACAGGCGACGGCAACCGGGGAGCTTCCGGGTTCGGAAGCCCCAGCGTTCCAGTCCACCCTGATGCGGGCCGCGCCGGCGGAATCGCCGGGTGCAGAACGGGTCCAGGCGATCGATCGGGCCACGTGGCAGGCCGCCGCGGTTCCCCTTTACCGTGCAGCGTTCCAGCGCTGCCAGCACGAGGAGAACACCGAGGGCGCCTTCTTGGCCGCCATGGTGCTCGAAGAACTGGGCGCCGCCGATTCCGCTTCACAGTTGCTCGTCGAAAAACTCCGGTCGGTCGGTCCGGTCCGCGCGCGCTCTTCTCTTGACGCATCGGCTTGGGGCTTCTTCCGCGCGCCGGGCTTCGACCCGGCTCTGGCCGATCTGTTCATCTCGGTGGAAGCGGCGGCGGTCGCGGTCAAGCTCGAAGAACTCCGCGATGCCCGCAAGTTGCCCGCGCTCGAGCGCGCCGAGCGGCTGAGCGAAACGAGCACGGCGTCGATCGTCCGGAGTTTGCAATGGGCAGCCCGCTTTCTCGGGACCCCGTGCCCGCACCTTTACGTTGTCGACGACGCGTCGGGGATCGACTTCCTTCCCGGGGCTGAACCCGGTACGGCGCTCGGTCCGAGCGTGCTGTCGGGCAGGACGGCCAAAGACCTCGCCTTTCTGGCGGGCCGCCACCTTGCCTACCACCGCCCCGAACACCACGTCCTTCTCTACTATCCGACGCGAGACGACCTCACGCTGCTGCTGATGGCCGCCGTGCAGGTCGTCCTACCCGATGCGGGAACGGCCCCGCCGGCGGTGCGGGCGCTTCGCGCGCGGTTGGCCCGGCGGCTCGGCGACCCGGATCGCACCCGGTTGGCCCTGGCCGTCAAGCGACTCGATTCGCAAGGTGGTCGAGCACGAATCGGCGCGTGGATGCGCAACGTCGAGCTCACCGCGTCGCGCGTGGGCCTCTTTCTGTGCGGCGATCTCGTGTCGGCAGCCGGAGTCGTCCGTGCCGAATCGCGCTCGGTGGCCGACCTCTCGGCCGAAGAGCGGTGGATGGACCTTGTCTCGTTCTGCGGCTCGATCGAGCACCTTGCGCTTCGAAATCAGTTCCTCACCCAGTCATCCGAGAGCGTCACCCCGCCGCCGCTGCCGCGCCGAGCGGTAGGCGTTCAGTAGCCGCGGGGCGAGGGCAGTTCGCCTTCGCCCCCGCCGGCGAGCACCTGTCTTGCGATGAGCTGGTGGGCGCGGCCGGTCACGTCGCGAAAGATCCGCCCGAGCGGCGTTTCAGGCACGACGCCCATGCCCACTTCGTTGGTCACGACGACGACGGAAAACCGGGCGCCGTCCGCTGCGTCGACGAGCGCCCGGACCTCGCGATCGATCTGCGCTTCATCGTGGCCCTGCATGAGCATGTTGGAGAGCCAAAGCGTGAGACAGTCAATGACGGCGACCTCGACGTCCTCGAGTGTCCGGACGGCGTCGACCAGCGCGAGCGGCACTTCAATCGTTCGAAAGTCGTCCCCCCGCCCCGCCTTGTGAAGGGCGATGCGCGCGCGCATTTCTTCGTCGAAGGGCTGGCCGGTGGCGAGAAATGCGCGCCGCTCCCCCAAAGCGCGACCCCGGTCGAGCGCAAAGGCGCTCTTGCCCGATCGGACCCCGCCGCCGATGAGAACGAGCCGGCTCATGCGAAGGCCGTTTGGCCCGCCCCGTCGGCCCGAAGGACGTGCGCGAGAATCCCCGTCGCCAAGCCCCGCGAAGTAGTCGAGCCGCCTTTGGCTCGTCAAGCGTCGGCCTTCGGGGTAGGCAAAGCGAGGGTTTTTCCTTTCTCGATGCCAGAGACCCCTTCGGACGATTCGATGGCGACCGAACCATTCGATGCACGCCTGTCCGAAGAGGCGAGGCGGGCGGTCTACGACGTCATCGCCCTTCGCCGCGACGTGCGACACTTTCGTCCGGGGGCCCCGGTCGACGACGAGACGTTACGCCGCGTCCTCGGCGCCGCGCACCTCGCACCGAGCGTCGGCTTTTCCCAGCCCTGGGGCTTCGTCATCGTGCGCGACGAGCCCACCCGGACGCGGATCCGCGAGAGCTTCATCCGATGCCGCGAAACCGAGGCCGCTCGCTTTCCTCCCGGGCGTCGCGAAAAGTACCTGGCCTATCGGCTCGAAGGCATCCTCGAGGCTCCCCTCAACGTGTGCGTCACGGTCGACTTGCGGTCTCGGGGCGAGGCGATCCTCGGCACCACCGTCCAGCCGGAGGCCGTTCGCGCCAGCGTGTGCTGCGCGGTTCAGAACCTTTGGCTCGCGGCCCGCGCGGAAGGCGTGGGGGTCGGCTGGGTCAGCATCGTCGAGCCCGCCGTCCTTCGGTCTGAGCTTGGCCTGCCGCCCGGGGTCGAACCGATGGCGTATCTCTGCGTCGGGCGGCCCGTGGAGTTTCGCACGCGCCCGATGCTCGAAGAGTCCGGATGGCTCGAGCGCCGGGGCCTCGACAGCGTTCTTCATCGGGATCGGTGGCGCGAACCGGACGCGGCCGCGCCGTCGGCCCACGCCGATGCCGGTCCGCCTGCCGGAGGCGGCGAAGGCTCCGACCCCGCCGCGCGCGCACGGGCCACCGGCGCCGCGCGCCAGCCGTCGGCGACGCCCGCCGGAGGCGGCGAAGGCTTCGACCCCGCCGCGCGCGCACGGGCCGAAGCCCACCAGCGCGACCTGACGAAGCCGCCGGGGAGCCTCGGCCGACTCGAAGAGCTGGCAACCTGGTACGCGGGCGTCATCGGCCGGTTTCCGTGCGAGCCGCCCGATCGAGCCCGCGTCGCTGTCTTTGCAGCGGACCACGGCGTCGTCGTCGAAGCCGTCAGCGCGTACTCTTCGCAGATGACGGCAGCGACCGTGTGCAACATCATGGCGGGCGGCGCGGCCATCAACATTCTCGCAGCGCGATACGGCGTGGCCATCGACCTCGTCGACGTGGGCGTCGCAGGCGATCTGTCGGCCGCGCCCGTGCACCCGGTCGTGGCCCTCCGGCGGGCGCGTGTTCGGGCCGGCACACGCAACTTGCGCTGCGAGCCCGCCATGACGCGGGCGGAGGCCGACGGGGCGATGGACGCGGGGCGCCGCGTCGCGGACGATGCGGCGGACGACGGGGCGACCCTCGTTGCGACCGGCGAAGTCGGCATCGGCAACACGACCGCGGCTGCCGCCCTCGTCTGCGCGTTCACGGGCGCCGATCCCGAGCAGGTCGTGGGGCCCGGAACCGGCATCGACGAGGCCGCCCGCGCCCGCAAAGTCGACGTCGTTCGCGACGCCCTCGGGCGCCGCTCGCCGCTCGGCCGCGATCCCATCGACATCCTCGCCTCCCTCGGCGGCCTCGAGCTCGCGGCCACCGCAGGCTTTATCCTGCGGGCCGCCGATCGTCGGCTTGCCGTCGTCCTCGATGGCTTCCTCGCATGCGCATCCGCGCTCGTCGCCGCAGCCATCGATCCGGGCGTGCTGCGCGTGTGTCTTGCGTCGCACGCCTCCGCCGAGCCGGGGAGCGCCATTGCTTTGCGGCACCTCGGTCTGGCTCCGCTCCTGTCGCTCGGCTTGCGCCTCGGCGAAGGTACGGGCGCCGTGCTGGCCATCGATCTCGTCCGCTCGGCGGTCGCCCTGCAAAGTCGCATGGCCACCTTTGCGACCGCAGGCATCGTGGGCCGCGGGGCCGGCCGGTGAAGGACGCGCTGCGGGGCGCGCGTGCGGCGTTCGTCTTTCTCACTCGGTTTCCGGTTGGAGGACACCCCTATTTGCCCGTCGAATGGGCGTGGGCTCCTGCGGCCTTCCCGCTGGTCGGCCTCGTTCTCGGCGCCGCATTGGCCGTTCTTCACCGCCTGCTCTGGCCGCTCGGTTCGCTGGCCGACGCGTCGCTCGTCTTGGCGGCGTCTCTTCTCATGACCGGGGCGCTGCACGAAGACGGGCTGGCCGATTCGTTCGATGCCCTTGGGGGCGCGACCGATCGAGACCGGGTGCTCGAGATTCTCAAAGACAGCCGCGTCGGTTCGTTCGGCGCGTGCGCCCTCGTCGTCTCCATCGTCGGCCGCGCGGTCTTGCTCGCTCGTCTCGGCGAAGGCGCCCGCTGGGCCCTGCCGCTCGTCGCGAGTGCCGCACGGGTCGCCCCCGTGTGGCAAATGTCGCTCTTGCCCTATGTGACGCGCTCGGAGGCGAAGAGCGCCGCGCTCATGGCCGCGGGGCCGCCTCAGGCGGCCTGGGCCACGGCCTGGGCGATCGGCGCGCTTGCCGTTGCGGTCACGTCGGGTGGCTTGACGATGGCGCGCGCGCTCGTCCTCGTCGCGATGCTCGGAGCGACGACCATTTGGACCGCGCGGGTCTACGCGGCCCGCGTCGGGGGCGTGACCGGCGACTTTCTCGGTGCGACCGAGCAATGCGGGGAGCTTGTCGGCTACGCCGTCTTGGCCTGGGCTGCTTGAGTGTCCGGCGGTTTTTGTCGGTCAAGCGGGCTCGGTGCGACCGAGCAATGCGGGGAGCTTGTCGGCTACGCCGTCTTGGCCTGGGCTGCTCGAGTGTCCGGCGGTTTTTGTCGGTCAAGCGAGGCTCGGGCCAACTGATCCATGCGAGGGGGGAGCTTGTCGGCTACGCCGTCTTGGCCTTGGGGTGATTCACGGTCTAGGGTAACCGAGGCCCATCAGGGCTGGCGGCCGCAGCACCCGCTCGCCGGACAAGTGCGCTCGAAAAAGAAAGGCCTCGGCATGACGTCCGTTTCCGCCGCTTATCGCACCGGGGCCGAGCGAAGCGCGAACATTCTCGTCACGACGGGCAACGAGGTCGCCGGTCATCGCATCACCGGCTACGTGGGCATCGTTCGCGGCATCGTCGTTCGATCTCCGAACATCGGTCAGTCCTTCGTCGGCGCATTCCGGCAAATTGTGGGCGGCAACATCCGCGAATACGTTTCCGTGTGCGAGACCGCGCGTCACGAAGCCTTCGTGCAGATGGTGCAGAACGCTGAAGCGATGGGTGCCCAGGCGATTGTGGCGATGCGCTACGACACGACGGAATTCATGCAGGGCGCGACCGAAGTCCTGGCGTACGGGACGGCGGTTCGCATCGAGCCTGCGTGAACCGAAATCGCTTCGCCGGACGGGCGCGTCGGAGGGGCGTCGCAAGCGTCCGGCCCCCGGCGATGGCCGCTTCGCTTCGATTGGGCCCGGCACTCATCGTCCGCCCCGCGCCCGCTTGCGGTCGGCGCAGCACGTGCTTCATCGCGACGCCTTGGCCCTCCGCGTGCAGGAAATCTGGAGCCGCGTTCATCCGTGGGCTCGGATGGCGTTCAAAATCGCCGCGATCGTGGCGATCCTGTACGAGGTCGCGTTCAACCTCTTTCTTTTGTCTGGCGGCCTCAGCCGCGTCACGAACTTCAACCCCGATGCCCTTCTCATCGAGTACCGGAGCGGCTGGTCGATCGTCCCGGGCTTCGTGCACGCCCGCGGACTGCGCATCCGCAGCAAAGACAACAACATCGAGTTCGATTTGCGCATCGACCGGTGCGTATTCCACGTTCGCCTGCACGAGCTTATTCATCAGCGCTTTCACGTCACCGACGTATCCGGAGAGGGGATCAGCTTTGTCAGCCGGTTGCGGATCACGCCCGACAAGGCGACGGCGCTGACGCTCGGGGCCATCCCGCACATCGAAGGCCTCGAAGAAGTTCCCATCAAGGGGCCGGAAACACCGCCCCCGGACGATGCGCACTATCACCTCTGGACGGTCGCACTCGATCGGGTCGATGCCCGATCGGTCCGCGAAGTATGGATCGATACCTTCCGGCTGACCGTTCACGCCGACGTCGTCGGCAGCTTTTACTTGAAGCCGACCCGCTGGGCTCACGTCGGCCCCGCCACGGCCTATATCCACACGGGCCACCTCGTCTCGGGCAACGACGTCATCGCCGACCTAGACGGCCGGTTCGAGGTGACCGTCGACGGCTTCGACCCCCGCGTCACGGGCGGAATCGACGTCTTGCGCAAGGCGAGCCCCCATCTCATCGTCGACACGAAGACCCCGAGCCTTGGGTTTACCCATCGCTACGCAGGCGCTTCGCCGAGTGTCGCCCTGACCCAGGGTGAGCTTTCCGCCTCGATCGACGTGCGCATCGACCACGGGCGCATTGCCGCCGCCCGCGTCGAGGCGGACGCATGGGGGATTCGAGCGGACCTGGCCAAGGCCGCACTGACCGGCGAAGCGCACGTCAGCGTGCAGACCGGGGCCGGCGCGGCAGATCCCCTCGAGGCGGTCTTCACCGCGCGCGACCTCCACCTGGTCCCCCGCGGCTTCGACCGGGCCGCCGTCGAGGCAGGGCGTGCGGAGGTGACGGTGCGATCCGCGGAGCTCGATCTCGTCGAGCATCCGTTCTCCGACGCGGCCGTCTCGGCCCGCGTACCGGTCGCCGCCGTGTCCGATCTCGGTTTGCTCGCCGTCTTTCTGCCGAAAGACGCCCCTGTGCACGTGCAAGGCGGTCGTGGCACGGTCGGAGCGGACTTCGACCTCGCCGGCGGCGTCGGGCGGGGGCATGCCGCGCTGGCGCTGTCGGACGTCCGCGTTCTTCTCGGCGAAACCGAAACGGTCGCTGGGCAGGTGCGTGCCGCCCTCGATCTGAGACACGTGAACCTCGCCGCAGGCCGCGCGGATATCTCGGGAACCCGCGTCGAAGTCCTTTCGGTCCGCACCCTCGGCGGAACCCAAGGGTGGTGGGCCAACGTCGATCTGCCGGAAAGCACCCTCGAATGGCGCCGCAACGTGTCGTGGCGCGCGAGCGTGATCGCGCAAGCACGCGACACCCGCCCCTTCGCCTTTGCGATCGCCGACATCGCGCATTTGCCGACCTGGTTGACGCCGCTCCTCTGCGCGGACGATTTGAAGACCAGCGCCGGCATCGGCATCGCCCCGGGCGCGATCGACGTCCGCGGTCTCGTGGCGAAGGCCGGGTCGCTCCACGTCGAAGCGACGTTCTTGAATCGCGCCGAGACCTCGCGCGCACTGGCTGTCGTCGGCACGGGACCGCTCGCCATCGGCCTCAAGTTGGGCTCGGAGGGGACGGGCTTTCAGCTGACCGATGCGGAGCGCTGGTACAAAGAGCAGACAGCGGGCCCGATGTTCCGCTAGGCCGACGCGCCCCACCTTGTCATGCGCCAAGCGCAACGGGCCGGGCCGCCCGGGCTGGAGCGCCCGCGCGTTTCCAGGCCGGGCCCCTGCGGATGCCGTTCGGAGCGCCCTTTGACGCGCGCGGACCGATGCGTCTCGCAGAGGCCGACACGAACGCTTCGCGCCTCGCTCGAAGTCTTGCGCCCGCGCGGGTGTCCAAGATGGGCCATCTCGTCGACCGACGCGAACGCTTCGCGCCTCACTCGAACTCTTGCTCGCGCGTGAGGGCGCGCTCGAGCTCGGCGAGGCCTTCGCTGACATCGAGCGCCACGCCGAAATGCCGGAAGCTCATGCCCGTTGCGTAAAGCACCTTGAACAAGTTGTGCGATCGACACTGCTCTCCCATTTGTCCAATGCGCACGATGTCCAGGCCGAACGAGCCGGATATTTCCACACGGAATTTGCGGGACATGTAGGAGAGCACGTCCTTGGCATGCACCCCCTCGGGTACACGAACGGCAACGACCGAGTCCAGCCGATGCTCGGGTGGGATGAAGAGCGCCAACCCCATCGCCTCGAGCCCGGCTTGCAACGATCGTGAGCTCACCCGATGCCTTTCGTGGCGAGCGGTCAGTCCTTCGGCGCACACCAGCCGGAGCGCTTCATAGAGCGCCAGGATCCCGGGGACCGGCGCCGTGTAGTGGTACTGGTGATCCCCCCAAAAGCGCTGGGCCCGCACCGCGTCGAGGCACCAGTGCGTGGCCGGAGCGCGCCGCCGCGTGATGCTCAGCCAAGCTGCTTCGGAAAAAGCGATGAGCGACACCCCAGGAATCGACGAGAGCCCCTTTTGCCCACCGGTGACGACCGCGTCGAGACCCCAGCCGTCCATCTCGAGCGGCATCGTGCTCAGCGTCACGACCGCGTCGACGATCGTGAGCGAGCCGTTGTCGCGCGCGATGCGTGCGATCTCGGGCAGCTCGGCGTTGAGCACGCCGCAGGATGTCTCGCCCTGCACGAGCGTGACGACATCGAAACGGGCTCTGGCAAACGCGCGTCGTACCATGTCCGCCGTGACCGGCTTGCCGACTTCGGGCTCGATGAACGTCACGTCCGCACCGACGCCGATCGCCATCTCCCCGAGACGGTGGCTGAACGTTCCGGTGTTCAAGCAAAGCGCCCGTCGTCCGGGCCACAAAAGATTCGTGATCGCCATCTCCATGGCGGCCGACGCAGGACCTCCGACGCCCATGATCGCCTCGCACCGGGTCTGGAACGCATAACGCGCCATCTGCTTCAGGTTGCGGATGACGTGCTCCATCGTCTCGCCCAAATGGTTGATGACGACCCCGTTGGCCCGGGCGACGGCGTGCGGGATGGGCACGGGCCCGGCTCCCATGAGCAGCAGCGGCTCCGAAGGGAGGATGGAGTCGAGCGGCTCGAGCTCGGGGCTGGGGATCGAGAGGGAAGGTCGGTGCCGCGGCAGCGGCTTCATTTCGTCGGCCATGGTTCTGTCTTTCGTGATCGCGCCGGAGCGTCATCGCTTGCTTGTTCAAGCCTCCGGAGGGGCGTCATCGTTTGCTTGGTTGAGGCTCCGGAGGGGCGTCATCGCTTGCTTGGTTGAGGCTCCGGAGGGGCGTCATCGTTTGCTTGGTTAGGGCTCCGGAGGGGCGTCATCGTTTGCTTGGTTAGGGCTCCGGAAGGGGCGTCATCGTTTGCTTGGTTAGGGCTCCGGAGGGGCGTCATCGCTTGCCTTGTTTCAAAGTTCCGGAGCATCTCGCTTGCCTTTTCAAGGCTCCGCAGGGCCTCTTCGCGACTTGTTCAAGGCTCCGGAGCGCGTCTTCGTCGCCTGCTCGTCGAGAAACGCCGCCACCCAGACGAGCGGAGCATTCCAGTTAATCGCTTCTTCGTTCGTCGAGTATGCCTCGATGTTGTCGGCGTAGCACTTCATCGGGGCACATCCTTGGAGACCGTCGGCCTGGACGTAAGGGTCTTGCAGTCCCGAGTTGGGGCCCCCCGAGAGAACCCCCGGGGGCGCAGACGGAAATGCCGCGTTGGCCTGGTGCGCCCAAAAGCGGTGATGCGGATTTTGTAGGGGTCGTAGACCGAATCCGGTGACGTACGACTGGTCATTCGGATTGCCTCCGAGGATGTAGCCCATCGCGGCTTGGACCGCGTCGACGTACTTTTTGTCCTTCGTGAAATCGAACGCGAGGGCCATGACGAGCGCATTGTTCAAGATGAACGAGTTCGACGCCCAGGGGTATCCGCCCCCGCTCGGCTTGAATGGGACCCGATAACCCTGTTCGTGTTCGATCGCGAGAAACGCGTCGGCCGCCTGGACGACTGCGGCGCGCGCCGCGCTCACCTCCGGAGCAGAAAGACCGAACGGGACGACCGCCAACGTGATGGTTCCGAGCGCCTCGGTGACTTGCCAAGTCATCGCGGTCGTCTGGCCTGCCGCGTTCGTGGGGACTTCGTCGTGGTACGGAGAGTTCATGACGAAATCGCGGTACACGTCTTTCTTCGTCGCGGCATAGAGCTCGGCGGCGGCCCAGTAGAATTCGTCGGACACGTCGTCGTCCTCGTAGGGCCCGCCGCCGATCGTGTCGCTCGGCGGCGCGAACAGCGCGGGATGGGCCAGTGCGGCCGCAAAGGCCCGCTCCGCCGCGCGCAGGCAGCGGCTCGCGAAGGCGCCGTCGACGGCCTTCCAGACGCGCGCGCACTGCGCCCCGGTCGCCGCGAGATTCAGCGTCGCCGCTGTGCTGACTGGACGCAAAAAGCGAGAAATGGCGTCCTGGTCGGGTCGCGTCGCGAGCGCCGTCCATTCGCGGTCGTGAATCTTGTGATGCGCCATCCCGGCGAGCGGATGCCCTTCCGGCACTTGCATCTTCATCATGAAGTCGAGTTCCCAGCGAACCTCGTCGAGAAGGTCGGGAGCGCCGTTGTGTCCTTCCGGAATGTTCAGTTTCCCGTCTCCGAAGTCGGAAGCGGACGATCCGAACGCCTGCGTGCGCTCGTAGAAGTCGAGCAGCGTCCATACGCTGATGCCGCCGTTGACGACGTATTTGCCGTGGTCGCCGGCGTCGTACCAGCCGCCGCTCACGTCGAGCGAATAGTCGCAGTGGGCGTCTGCTGCGCAGGCGACGTTCTTGTCGCCGACGTGTCCCGCCGGCCGCGTCCACCGGGCCTCACCCGCATAAGGCATCGCAATCGCGATTCCACTCCGATTTTGATAATAGAAAGCCATCGCAGCGTACTTCAGCTTTCGATAAATCGTTGCCGCGATGTCGAACGGGTGGCTCGCTTCACCGCCTGCGCTCAGCGTAAAGCCTTCGCCCGGCGTGGCGAAGGTCGAGAAGTCGGCCCAGTGGACGCTGTCGCCCGATGCCGCGTCCGCGCCGCGCACGAGGGTCGTTCCCGACGCGACGACGGCGCCCTTCCCGTCGAACATCTGCCAGGGCAGGGGCGTCGGCGAGGCGCTCTTGACGATCGCCACTTTTTCGAAGTTCGGCAAATAGCCGATTTGGCTGACGAGCGTTTTCGGGGCGGGCACGGGCGGCGCCTCTTGGTTCGGCTGAAACGCAGGGTCTTCGAGGACGACGTCGTCGACGCACACCGTGAAAGGCGTGTGCTTGGCCGCCTTTTTTCCGCCGATGTGAAATGCAAATTCCGCCGTCGCGTCGTCCTCGCCATTCATCGTAAATTGCTCGGTCACGACGTGCGGATGAGCGTCGACGTCGATCCCCATGTGCCAGTAGGCCTTGTACGGAGGACCCGACATCGCGACCTTCGCCTCGATCTCGGTCGGCGTCGTCGATCCGATCTTGAATCGAACGGCGTAGCTATGGCCTTTCTGTATCGTCATCTCGCGGTGACGGAACTGAGCATCCCAGGGATGGACGCCGGCCTCGGTGACCTCGACGCAGAGAGCGCCGCGCTCGACCCGTGCCGCGCCCTTTCCAGGGGCCGTGAAGGACGTCGTCCAGGGGAGGCTCTTTGATCCGTCGAACGTCGCGTTCTTGATCAGGTTGTGCGTGCTGGCCAGGACGGTCAGAGGCCGAAAGCGCTCGACGACCTGGTCGGAAGACACGGGCGTACCCGCCGGATCCGCCCCCCCAGTGGATGCGCCCGCGGACGCGCCCGGCGCAAGCGCCGTCGTGGCCGGGCCCGCACCGGCCCCGCCGCACGCCACGACCGCCGCCGTCCCCAAAAGGCCCGTCAGGCGGGCCCATCGCCCTCTGCGCCGCCCGCTCGACGGGCTTCGTCCGCGCGCAGCCCCTCGCCCCGGCTCGCATCCCCTTTCCAGCATCCGCTGACGTTCGAGTGTCGTCTGACGTTCGAGTGTCGTCTGACGTTCGAGTGTCGTCTGACGTTCGAGTGTCGTCTGACGTTCGAGTGTCGTCTGACGTTCGAGTGTCGTCTGACGTTCGAGTGTCGTCTGACGTTCGTGGATGGCCGCGCTCTTCGCCCGGCCTCGCCCGTCACTTGCGCCTCGCTCATCCATCCAAAATCACCGATCGGCCGCTTTGGTTGGGCCGCCCCTCGAAAGCACGTCAGCCTAGCGCGCCGACCCAGGTTCCAGTCGGCTTCTCGCGCCCTGCGGCTCCAGTCGGCTTCTGCGGGTCGGCCCTCCCGCCTTCCGATCGATGTCCGTCGCACCCGGTCGAGGCTACGGGTGAGACGCCGAGCTCCCGGACGACGAATCCGAAGCGTCGAAGGGCGGGGTTGTCCCGACGCACTGCGCAAGAGAGTTACACTTGCCGCCATCGCAATCCGAATCCGCTTCGCACTCGACGCAGCGACCGGACTTGGCGCAAATCGGCAGCCCTCCAGCCGCCGTGCAGTCGGCGGTTTGCTGACATTCGGCACATACGCCCATCACGCACGCGAGGGGCGTGGCCGACCCATTCACGACCAACGGAACGGGGCAGATCGGCGCCGAACTCGAACAGAGCAAATAACACTCGTTTGAGCGGCAAGACCACCGACTCGCTTGGCCATAGTCTGGAATCTCCTTGTAATACGTTCCAAGGAAGATCTTTTCGGTGGCGATGGCGTTCGGGCAGTCGTTCGGGTTCATGCATTCGACGCACCGATGCATCGACGTGTCGCACACCCATCCGGCGAGGGTGGTCTGGCAGTCGTCGTCGCTCGTGCACCGAGAGCACCCCGGCGGGCGGCACGGGTCGTGAAGGACGACCTCGGGCTCGGACTTGAACTTCGATGACGACCGAATCGGGCTGAACTCGACTGCAGCAATCGGAAGGTCGAAAGGCGGCCCGGCATCCGGCGGTGCGGCGGCGGGCGACCCGTCCGGGATCGAAGATCCCACGGTCGCAGACGAGTCGACGACCGGAGTCCCCGCCGCGTCCACGACGAGCGACCCGTCCAGGACGGGTTCGGCGATGGGTGCGCTGACGGCCGCGTCGGGGGCCCCCGGCAAAATCCAAGTCACCCCACCGCACCCGCCGATGACGGTCGCCGTTCCGATGACCCAGCCGGCGGGCCCGATTTTCAAGGGCTCCCCGCGACGATCCCCTCCGCCTCGGCGCGCGCCTGACCGTTGGGATACGAATTGAGATAGAGCCGCGCCGCGCTGACCGCCCGGGCCGGGTCGGTCACGTGCAAGAGGCGCATCCGCTCGACGGCGGCACTCTCGGCCAGCGGCCCCGATGGGTACTTGGCCATCAACTGGTCGAACGCAGCAAGCGCTTCGTGCGCGTCCGATCGGCTCTTGGCTGCGGTCGCGTGCCTCATGGCCGCGATCGCCCGCGCGTAGAGGTTATTTTGCTCGGCGAGCGAAGATCCCGTCGCGGCGTTGCTGGTCGTCGCGCGCGGCGTGCCGCTCGCGAGCGACACAGGCCCTCGCCCGGCGTCGCACCCGGCCGGCCAAGGCGCATCGGCCGTCACGCGCGATTCGACCCCGCCGTGCCGAACGACGACGACGCCCTCGGTCACGACGACGCGCGTGGGCGTACCTCCACCGCAGTTCGGATCAGGCGCCACCAGCGACACCCGGAACTTCGTCCCGCGCACTTCCACTCCGGTGTCGGCCGTGTCGACGACGAAGCGCTGGGTTGGACCGAGCTTCGCGACGTGGAGGTCGACCCATCCGGTGCCGAGTTGCAGGACCTGCGTCTCTCCATCGCGGCCGACGGTGAGGTCGGTTCCCTCGCCGAGTGTGACGCTCGTCCCGGTCGAGAACGCGAGATTGGCCCGCCCGTTCGGCGGCGTGACCAGCCGGCTTCCGTCGGGGATCGATCGTCCCTCCGCGAGCGGCGCTTGCGCGCCAGAGACGACGACGCTCGCCCCGCCTTCGATCGAACGCGCCACGATTTCGACGGCCGTGGAGCGGGGCGTGAGCGCGACAGCGGCGCCCCGGCGCCATTTGACGCTGGCGGTGCCGGCCACGACGAGCAATACGGCAGCCGCCGCAATCCCGATCGCCCACCGGGCCGCATGGCGCGACCGCCTTCGCATGGCCAGCGCAGCGGCGACCTTTGCGATGGCCTCGGCGCGCGCCTGGGCCGACGGCGGGGCCGACGGTCGATCGTCTTTCTGCAAAAACACTTTGCTCGCAAGCCGAGCGAACCGCGGCGCACTCATAACTCCCCCTCGACCGACTCCAGCAGATTCGCAAGCTCCGGATCGCTAGCGATGCGTTCGTGCATTTCGCGCCGGCCCCGCACGAGCCGCGTTTGGGCGGCGGCGATGCTGACGCCCGTGATCTTGGCGATTTCGCGCAGGTCGTAGCCGCACACGTCGTGGAGGACGAAGGCCCACGCCTTGCTCTCCTCGATCTGAATCATGTGCGAGTGCACGCGGCCCATCAGGTTTCGGACGAGCGCTTCGCGTCCCGTTCGGGACGACGAACGCGTTTCGGCCAGGAGATCGGCGTCGAGGGCGCCGAAGATCCGCCGTTCGGTCTTGCGGCGGCGAATGTGCTTGTAGACGACGTGCGCCGTGATGGTGCTCGTCCACGAGTCGAGCGAGCAGTCGCCTCGATACCGATCGATTGTGCTCACGAGTTGGATCATCGCGAGCTGCGCGACGTCCTCGTGCTCGAAGTCGTGCGGGCCGAGCAACCGTCGAATCGTCCGATCGACCTGCGGCCTCACGCGATCGTGCAGCGCGGTGGCGGCCGTCTCGTCGCCCCGGCGGAGCGCGAGCAGGAGCTCGCTGTCGTCGAGCGCCGGGGCAGCCGCGACCGCAGCGTTCTGCGCGGATCCCGAAACGAGCCACAACTTCGGCTTGCTGCGGGCGCTGTTCGTAGCCATTCAGCAGTCAGAGTACCTTGAGTTGACCCAAAGCAGGCCATCTCGAACACGCACCGGAACTAAAGTTCCGCGCGAATTCTGTAATCAGGCAAGAATGGCCCGGGACGCCCGAAGTTTCGGGCGATGCGTGGCGGGCACCCTCCCTCGCGAGCCTCGCGAGCCTCGCGAGCGGCGCGGCCCCTAGAAGCGGACCCGAATGCCGGTCTCGGCCAGTGCGCGTGCCGGTGGCAAGGCGTAGGTGGTCGCGGTCCCGGTCCTCCCCACATCGCGGGGTCCAAGGGCCACTTGGGCTCCACCGGCGACGAGCGCCTCCGCTTGGCGCTGAAAGGCCCAACTCACCTCGCCGAGCGCCTCGATGCTCCAGTTCGAGTAGAGGGGCCGAGCGACTCCATTGAGGTCCTGCTGTGCGCCGACGAGGTCCGCCCGAACGGCCACGCCAAACGGGATGGCTCGCGTCGCGCGAAGCGGGTGCGCGGCGACCCCCGCGTCGACGGTCCAAGACGTGGACTCGACGGGCGTCGCCGGCGCCAAGCCGGCCGGCTGGCAGGACGGGCTGTGCAGGTACCCGGCGCCGAGGCGCATCGACAAAAACGGCAACATCAGGAGGTTGGCGTGCACCTCGGCTCCGAGGCCCCCGCACCGGGCGGCGGCAAACGCGAACAGGGCGTCGACCGCCAAGGTCGGCAGCACGAGGCGGCTGAACGGGCTCGTCGCGGATCGGTCCGCCGCGGGTTCGGCCGCCGCCTGCGGCCTCGGCGCGCCGCCCCCCGTACGCGGAGCGGGTGCGCGCGCCGACGCCTCGGCAGGAGCCTCCGGCTTCGCGTCGGGCCGCCCGGCGTGCAAGACCGACATGTCGGAACGAGGCTCGGGCGTCGCTGCGGCTGCGGCGGCGGTGCCGGCGTCGGATCGCGGCCGGCCGCCGGCCGTTCGTGGCGGCTCCGTGGCCGGGGCGACGGAACCGGAAGGGCCCGCGGAGCCGTTCGATCCCGGCGCCCCCGCTGCAGCTGGAGGGGCCGATCCGGACGGCAGCGCCGCGGGGATCGGCGCCGCCGCGTGATCGGTGTCGGAGCGTTCGGAAGATAGGTCCCGGCCTTCCGGTAGAATGGAAGCGACGGCAAACCCGAGCGTGCGGCCGCGCTCGCCACCGGCGTCGGTCGGTCGAAAGCCGATCGATCGGTCGACCCAGCGACCTGTCCGGGTTACGTGAACGCGGAGCGTCGCCTGTCGGTGGGGACCGTCGGTCCACGCGAGCTCCACGACCGCATCGGGGTGCCCGGTCCGCTCGGCGGCCAGCGCTTCTGCGTCGTCCGGGGTGGCCGTCGTCTCGCGCACCATGACGCGCGAGCTTGTCCCGAGGGCCTCGCGCGTCGCACGCACCATCGCTTGCGTCGTCGCGTCGGCCCCCTCGCCCGCGGCAACCAGCACGATCAACGTGATCGCGTCACTCATGAAGGAAGGAAAAGCCTAGCGACTCGAACGCTTCGCGCGATTGAAGTTGAGAGCCTGCCTTGTGCCGGACGCGTTGGGGTACTGCCCGGGAGCGCAAATACCCAAGGTACGTCATTCACGCACTCTGGAATATTGTCGGCGCGAAGGATTTACGGAGGATAAAGTCATGAAAAGGGAGCTACTGACAGGCATCGTGTTTTTCGTCGTCGGGTGCGGCGGCGGCACGGACGGAACGGGCCCGGGGACGGAAGTTTCGAATAACGACAACGGCGAGAGCTCGAGCAGCAGCAGCAGCACCTACGCGTACACGGCTCCCGCGACCACCGAGAGCTCGAGCAGCACCTCCGAGTACACAGCAACGGCCGGCGGGGGGGCGAACTCCACGTCCGCGACGAGCGAAAACCCGTCGCCCCCTGCGGAAGAAGATGAAGCCGGTACGCCCCCGGACATGACCCCTCCGGACATGACGCCGCCAGGGATGATGGCCGGCGCGGGCGGAGACGGCGGAACGGCTTGCGCAACCGCAGCGGACTGCGGCGCGGGCGAGATCTGCGTCGGTGCGGGCAAAGGCGGCGCGGGCAAGGGCGGCGCGGGCAAAGGCGGCGCGGGCAAAGGCGGCGCAGGCAAAGGCGGCGCAGGCAAGGGCGGCGGGGGCGGAGCCGATGCAGCGGCCCCTGTCATGATGGCCGCTCCCGCTGCGGCGATGGGAATGTGCATCATGCCTCCGGGCGGCATGATGGGCGCAGGCGGTGCAGGCGGCGCAGGCGATGCTGGCGCGGGCAAGGGCGGCGCAGGCAAGGGCGGCGCGGGCAAGGGCGGTGCAGGTAAGGGCGGTGCAGGTAAGGGCGGCTTGGACGCCGGTTGACCAGCTCGAGCGGGAAAGTCCGCGCCGATCGCCGGCGCGGATTGCAGTCTCACTTTCGAGCCCGTAGGCTTTCCTCGATGGGCGAGCCTGCGGGCACGCAGCCGCGTATCGTCGGGCGTTACGCCATGTTCGACGAGATTGCGGCCGGGGGCATGGCGACCGTGTACCTCGGCCGGTTGATGGGCTCGGGCGGCTTCAGCCGCACGGTTGCCATCAAGCGCCTGCACCCCCAGCTGGCGAAAGATCCCGAGTTTGTGGCCATGTTCCTCGACGAGGCGCGACTCGCCGCGCGCATTCGGCACCCGAACGTCGTTCCGACGCTCGACGTCGTGGCATCGAACGGCGAGCTCTTTCACGTGATGGAGTACGTGCAGGGCGAGTCGCTCAGCCACTTGGCCCGTGGGCTGCGGGCCCGCGGCGAGCGCGTACCGCTGCCGATCGTGCTCCGGATCATGATGGACGTCTTGCACGGGCTGCACGCTGCGCACGAAGCGCGCGACGAGCGGGGCGTACCGCTCGGAATCGTTCATCGGGACGTGACGCCGCAAAACATCCTCGTTGGCGTCGATGGGGCCGCCCGGCTCCTCGACTTCGGGGTCGCGAAGGCGACGGGTCGCGCGGCGACCACCCAAGAGGGGCAGATCAAAGGCAAGCTCGCCTACATGGCGCCCGAGCAGCTCATGAGCGCGGGCGTGACGCGCGAGACCGACCTCTACTCGGCCTCGGTCGTTTTGTGGGAGATGCTCGTCGGCGATCGCCTCTTTACCGGCGAGAGCGATCTCGACGTCGTCGCCAAGCTGCTCCAGCATAACATTCGGCCGCCGAGTCGACTCGTGCCGGACGTTCCACCCGCGCTCGACGCCGTCGTCATGAGGGGCCTCGCGGCCAAAATGGACAACCGGTTCGCGACCGCGAGAGAAATGGGTCAGGCGCTGGCGACCTGTGGGGTACCCGAGGCCCCGTCGATCGCCGTCGGCGAATGGGTCGAGAAGCTCGCTGCACAGTCGGTCGCGGACCGACTCGCGAAGATCGCGGCCATCGAGAGCGTCTCCGACAGTGATCTCGTGTCGTCGGACGCCCTTTCGCCGGTCTTGCGAGCCGGCGCGGCGACGAGGGTCGACTGGTCTCCAGGCGCCCGACCGTCGGCGATCCCGATCGCCGGCGCGCAGGCGGCTGCGATCGACGAAACGACCCGGGTGACGGCCAGTGCGCGCATCATTCCCTCGGCTTCCCGTGTCGGGCTGCGCATCGGTGGTGCCGCGGCGCTTGTCCTCGTCGCCCTGGGGTCGGTCATCGCCTTCGGCGGCATTCGAGAGCGGATAGGCGCACGGATCGTTTCGACGAGGCCTGCGGTGCAGGTCGCAGTCGCAGCGCCTTCCATCACGGCCCCATCCGATCCCGCAAAAGCGTCCGACGCGCCCCTGTCGGTCGTCGGTCTTTCCTCGCCCCCTGCGCCGCAGCCCCCGATCGTGCCGGGTCCGCCTTCGACGCCGTCGGCTCGCATGGGGGGCGTGTCCGACGGGCTGCACGCTCCGGTCGCTGTCGGGTCACCTTCCGCGGCCCCGGCCGCGCCCGAGCGGGTGCGCTCGGTGGGTGCGCCGCGTCGTGGGCCCCCACCCGGATCACGACCGGCTGCCCCCCCGCCTGCCAAACCAGACCAAAGCGCGGCCGGCGTCTTCGACTCGCGTGAATGAGGGTCGACTGGCCTTTGGCTCGCCCGCCCGAGACGCCGCGATCCAGCCACGTCGTGCCGGAGCCGAACCAGGCCCGTGCCGGAGCCGAACCAGGCCCGTGCCGGAGCTGAACCAGGCCCGTGCCGGAGCCGAACCAGGCCCGTGCCGGAGCCGAACCAGGCCCGTGCCGGTCACTCGGGCGCTGCCGAGCTTTGCGCAGGGGACGGGTTGACGGGGTGCGATGCCGCCGCCGCGCTCGCGCGCGCGTCGCCCGCCGCCGCGGCCCGTCGGAACGCCGCGAGGCTGGCCGCGTCGAGCGATCCGCCCCGATGGACAATCCGCCCTTGTCGGTCGACCACCAGCGTGGCGGGGATGCTTCGTTCCTCGAGCGTGTCGGCCAGCGCAAAGTGCTCGTCGACGAGCTGCGCATAGGGGATCCCGTGATTGCGCACGAAGCGCGCCACCTTGGCTCGGTCCTCACCGACCGCGACGCCGACGACCAATGCGTCGCCGAGGGCGCCCGCTTGCGCATCGAGCCGCCGCAGCGCGCCCATTTCGGCAGCGCACCCATCGCACCACGTTGCCCAGAGGCTGAGAATCGCAGCACGACCGTGCAAAAACCCCGTCAGATCGACCGTCGTGCCGTCGAGCTCGACGAGCGGCGTCGACGGAAGGGGCCTCGCTTCGGCCGGGGAGCCGGCAGGATGGCGCGCTTCGCCCGCGCACGCGACGTTGAGAAGAATCCCGATCGCGGCCGAGCGGACGAAGCGATCGCGCGAGCCCTTCCGGCGGGGGTGCCCGAGAGGATCAGAATGCATCGTGATGAGACTGGAGTTCCCCCTCGTATGCGCCGCCGCGGAAGTTCAGATTAGACTGAAGTTCCGCGGCTTGCCACGCACAGTTAGAAACGATAGCCGGTCGCGCAGGTGACGACATTCATCTGCAGATCGTTCGTGCGAACGTACCGGTCGACGCCGACCTCGACGTGAAGCGTCCGGAAGTCCGCGTCGACGGGCACGTCGATCGCGACTTTGCCGCCGACCGTCTGGGCGTCGAAGCTCGCCAAATCGCTGTCGGCCGTCCGCAGATTCGCCTCCGGATTCGCAAGCGTCGTAAAAAACGAGACTCCCCTCTGTCGATGGAAGCGGTAGGTCGCGCCGACGTACACGCTCGGTGAGAGACGCTGCAGGATCTCGCCTTCGACCGAATGGGCGATGACCCCCCAATCGTCGGCATAGAAGCGGTAATCGAGGTGGAGGGCGCCGTTCCAAGGCAAAAACTGCGCGGCTCGGCCGACGACCGCATGCCGGACCCGCTCGCCCGGCAGGAGCTCGGGACCGCGATCGCCCGTCATGAGCGGCACGCTGTTCCAGGTGTTGCCGAGCTCCCCCCGCTGCACGGTGATGCCGTAGTTCACGTTGGCGATCGTCGTGGGCGTCAGAATTTGCGTCAGGCCGGCGTTCGCGGTCGTGCTCGATCGATCGGTGCGACCGTGGCGGCCGCCATGGATGTCGAACCGGTCGAACCAGTCGAACACCTCGAGCAAGCCCGCCGAAAGGACGGTGTTGCCCTCCGCGAACGCGCGGCTCGCGGCGAGCCCGCCATGCCAGGACCGAAACGGGTTCTCGAGATGCAATCCGCTCCGAACTGTCAGGTCCGTCGTGGGGTCGTTCTTGTACGTGGCGGCCCAATCGAGGGAACCCGCCTCGACGTGCCGCGAGGCACTCGTCAAGACGTCGATGGCGTGGGGCGACGCCGCGGTCACGATGTCGATGGGGATCCAAAGGTTGTGTTTGACGCGGTCGCCCTGCGACGCGTTGACCTCCACTTGCGGCTCGAAGATCGTCGTGCGCTCGGATCCCGCGCCGAGGATCGGTCCGCCTTGCGCCTGGAAGCCATGGCCGAACTGGTCGAACCCGGTCATCCGCGTCATGACCGAGTCGATGCGAAAGGAGGGCTTGGTCGGGCCCAAGATGGGCTCGTCGCCCGGCGCAGAAGCGGACGGCGCGGGGGCGGCGTCCGCACCGGGTGAAGGCCCCTCGGCATTCAGCCGCGATGAGGCGGCCAAGAGAACGAGGACGAGGCGACGCGCGCGGCGCGCGCGCTGCGAGCCCCTCACTGACAGCCGCAACCGCCGCCTGCGGTGGCTCCATCGCCGCCCGCTGCCCCCTCGCGCGTGTCGTACATCTTTTGGCGGCGCGCGACGTCGAGGGGTTCGTCGGTCAATGTCATCATGGGATCGGCGAAGTGGGCCCGGCGGTTTTGCGGCACGGCCGCGCAGCCTGCGGTCCAAAGGGCCAGCGACGCGGCCGCCGTGATCCGCCCGATCAAAGAACGCCTCCGAGCGCCAAGCCGACGTGTCCGGGGCCGACGACGGGCAAGAGGGCGACTTTCGCGGCGCGCGCCGCGGCGAAGCCGGCATCGACGAGGCCGGCCGTCCCCGACAAGAGGCCGAATGTGAAAGCAGCCCAAAGAATGCGCTGCTCGGGCAACGACCCGTGCAGCAGCGTCCCCGGGTCGTGCTGAAAGAGTGCCTCGGTGCAGCCGATCGCGGCGACCGGCGGGGCGCTGAACGCAAGGCCCCGCCACCCTTCTCCCACGGCCGCGTGCGCCGCGAGCGGCGCGAGCGCAAACCCCGACTGCATCGTGAGCCACCCGGCGTTGTCTTGTTCGTTACGCGCGTTGGCCGTTGCGACGAGCAGGCCGCCCGCCGTAAAGCCGATGATGAACACCGATGCGCCGATGACGATGGCTGCGCCGGGATCGGGCGCCTCGGCGCGCGACGCAGCGGGCAAGAGCAGCAGCGCCGAGGCAAGAGCGAAAGTGCCGAAGACCCGCACGGCGAAGAGCCTACGTTGTCCCCGTGGCCGACTCAACCAACCGCAGTCGCCAGCGCCACCACCTCCGTCGCGGACATGGCACGGCCGGCCGTTCGCCCCACCCCGAATGCGCGCGAGCCGGCTCGCTCCTTCACCCGATCGATGCGGCGCTCGTAATCGGCCCGATCGACGACCGCCAGGAGCGCTCCGTCCGCCTCGAAGAGCCGCTCGGCCGCCCCGGCCAGACGCGCGGCGGCATCGAAGTGACCGCGCTCGGCGGCGATGGCCGCGAGTCCGGCGATGCAGAGAAGGAGCAGCATCGGGTGGGTGTCGGCGCCGTGATGGCCGAGACTCCGCTGGTAGAGCAGCCGGGCCTGCTCGAGCTCGGCGCGGTGCATCGCAATCTCGGCCTGGTTGCGCTCGACCCAGGGGATGTCGCCGACGTAGCCGCTCGCCTTCAGGAGTCGCAGGGCCCGTTCATAGAGCAGCGCGGCTTCGTCGTATTCGCCGCGGTAGCGGGCGACTTCGCCGAGATCCTTGACCGCGCTCGCGGTTCCAGCCGCATTGCCGACCTCGTGGCAGAAGGCCATGTAGCGCTGGTACATCGTCGAAGCCCGGTCGAACTCGCCGCGCGAACGCGCGAATTCGGCGAGATTCCAGCACGCGTCCATCATCCCATACTTGTCATCGAGCCATTCGCACGTCCGCAGGTGCTCCTCGAGCAGCGCAGCGGCCGTCGCGTAGTCGCCGCGGGCTCGTGCGACCAGGCCGAGCACGTGAAGAACCGAGCTCGCGAGGACGGGATCGCCCCTTCGCCTCGCGAGCGTCAGCGCCTCGTTGCAACGCTCCTCGGCTCGGGCGTGGTCCGCTTGGTAATAGTCGAGCAGCCCGAGCTTTCCGAGCGCCTCGGCGGCCCCTGTCTCATCGCGCACCTTGCGAAAGAGAACGAGGCTCTGGGTGAGCAGCGATCGGGCGCTCACATAGTCGCTCTCGAGCAGAAGCGCGGCGCAGCCGAGGTCGAAGTTGACGAGCGCGAGGAGGTTGGCGTCGCCGCGCGCTTCGGCCAGCTCCTTGGCGGCGCGCAGGCGCGTCACCGCAGCGCCGTCGTCGCTCTGCAGCCGCGCGAGACGGCCGGCGACCTGCAGGCACGGACCGCGGAGGGAGGCATCGGTCTCGGCGAGCGACGCGAGATCGTCGAGCCAGTCGAGTCCTTCGGCCCAGTGACCGCGCTTTTCCCAAAATCGCCCTAGCGCGAGGGCGAGCGCCGCGGCGGTCCCCGGCGCCGAGACGCGCAGATGCGTCAAGGTCGCGCGGAAATTGGGGTAATCGATCTCGAAGCGATCGAGGGTCGCGCGCTGCTGCGATCCCGCGAGGATGGCCGACAGCTGAGCGGCCAGTTTGCTGAAGTGGGCGGCGTGTCGATCGCGGATCGCCGCCTCTTCTCTGGACTTCGCGAGCTCCTTGGAAGCGAAGGCCCGAATCGTCCCGAGCAGGTGATAGCGCCCCTCGCGGCCCTCCTGCATGTCGGCGACGAGCAGGCTCTTGTCGACGAGCGAAGCCAGCAGGCGGCCGAGTTTGCCCTCGACTTCTCCGCCGCCGCACGTCTCGACGATCGCCTCGAGCGACGCGCTGCCGGCGAAGACGGCGAATCGTCGGAAGAGGCACGCGGCCGCCGACTCGAGCATCGAATAGCTCCAGTCGATGACATTGTGCAGGGTTTGCTGGCGGAGCGGCAGGTCCCGCGGTCCCTCGGCGCCGAGGAGTCCGGCGTTCGCGTCGAGCATGGCTCCAGGCGACACGTGGTCGGTCCGGGCCGCCGCAATCTCGATGGCCAGGGGAAGACCGTCGAGGCGGCGGCAAAGTTCGACGACCTGTTGGGCATTGTCCGCCGTCAGCGCGAAACCGAACGTCGAAGCTTGCGCGCGCATGACAAAAAGGGCGACCGCGGGTGATTGGAGGGCCTCTTCGGTCGACAGCGACTCGCTCGCTCGCGGCAAAGGGAGCGTCGGCACCGGATAGACGTGCTCGCCCGAGATCCGCAGGGGCTCGCGGCTCGTCACGAGGACGCGCAGCCCGGGCGCGCCCGTCATCATCTCGGAGACAAAAGGGGCAGCGGCCACGATGTGCTCGAAGTTGTCGAGCACGAGCAGCATCTCCTTGTCGCGCAGGCTCTTGAGCAGGCTGTCGCGGATCGTCTTGCCGGCCGCCTGCCGGACTCCGAGGGAGATGGCGATGGCCGAAGGAACGAGGGCCGGATCGAGCGTCGACGCCAGGGCGACGAACCGCACGCCGTCGGCGAAGTCATCGGCGCGTGCGCGCCCGATTTGCATCGACAAGCGCGTCTTGCCGATGCCCCCGGGCCCGACGAGCGACACGAGGCGGCTGCGGTCGAGCAGCGCGTTGATGCGGGCTTGCTCGACCTCGCGGCCGACGAAATCGGTCAAGGCAGGCGGCAGGGCAGGGTCCGCGAGCGACGACGGGCCGCGCAGCTTTCGCGCGAGCGGCGTCGAGGCGTAGCCCGGCTCGAGAAACCATTCGAAGGCTCCGGTCCGATGAAGAACGCCGCGCTCGCGAAGAAGGAGCACACCTTGGAGCAGCTTGCCCGGCGCGCCGCCCGACGCTTCGTGGAGCCAGTCGACGAACGCCCGAGGGGCTTCCCACTGCATCGTGCTCCTCAGCCAGATGAGCGTCCCGTCGGCCGAAAGGGGCAGAAGTTCGACGTCTTCGTGCGATGCGTCGGGCGGCCCGACGAACGACCGGGCGCTTCGGGGACCGGTCGTGAAGACGACGACGAGGTGTCGCACGACGGCATTCGTCAGCAGGCTCGCGATGAGCTCGAAAGTCGAAAAGTCGAAGTCGGAGAGGTCGTCGCAGGCGATGACCGTGCCGGTGTGCCCGTGCGCCATCCGTGCCCCCTCGAGCGCGTGAGCGAGGACGTCGGGCCGTCCTGCCTCTGGCAGAGGCCAGCTCGTCGGGGCACTTTCGATCCAGACGCCGAACGGTCGGACCTTCGCCCCGCGAGAGCCGCGCAGCTGCAAGACGAGCAGGTTGCGAAGGCGCGCCGCCGCGGCGACCTCCGACAGAAAGCGCGTCTTGCCGGCCCCGGCGCTCCCCGACACGCGCAGAATGCTCCGGCTCGGCTCGCGCACCCGATCGAGCAATCGGTGCGCCTCGCCGAGCGCCGCGTCGCGCTCGATGAGGCGCGAGCACTCCTGGAGAGGGATGTCGCTCGGACTTTTCAACCCCTCGCCGACGAGGCATCCGCGACCGTTGCGCTTGGCCTGAAAGCTTCTGTGATCGGCCGTCTCGAAGAGCGGTCGCGCCGCCTGCGCGTCTTCGGGAAAAACGGCGAGGCCGAGGCTGACCGAGACCGAGAGCGGCGGGTGCCCGAGAAACGGCCCGGACGTCACGGCTTCGAGAACCCGCAGCGCGACCGACGTCCCCGAGGCTCGAGCCGTATTTGGAAGTACGACGACGAACTCGTCGCCTCCGTACCGAAAGAGGATGTCCGAGCTGCGGATGGCCGCCTGCACGCGCTGCACGAGCTCACGAAGCACGGCATCCCCGCGTGAATGGCCGAAGGCGTCGTTGACGCTTTTGAAGTAGTCGACGTCGAAGACGAGCAGGCAGAGCGGCGTTCCGTAGCGCCGGGCCCGTTCGACCTCGTCGGGCAAACGCTCGTCGAACATGGCGCGCGAGTAGGCGCCTGTCAGTGAATCGCGAATGGCAACCGACGACTCCAAATGCTTCTATGAACTATACGGCCCCGGACCTTCGTTGGCCGCGGCCTTCGGCCTTTGCGGGGTCTCGCGCGCGTCTCGTCGTCCGGCAACGCCGCCTCGAGCGTGGTGCTACGATCGGGCGCGATGATGAAACGAGATCGGCGCCCAAGCTCCGCGTCCCGCTCGGGGGCGGGACCGTCGGACGCCGCCCTCGTCGTTGCAGCGCGCGCGCGCGAATCGTGGGCGTGCGAAGCCCTCTTTCGGCGGTATGCGCCGCTCGTCCACGGGCTGGCATTCCGGCTCTTGGGTCGCGGGGCCGACGTGGAAGATCTCGTTCAAGACTGCTTCGTCCAGGCGCTCGAGTCGCTCGAACGGCTGGGCGATCCCCAGGCGTTTGCCGCTTGGCTGCAGGCGGTGATCGTTCGCACGGCGAGCAAGACCATCCGCCGTCAGCGCATGCTTCGGCGGCTCGGACTTCTGCACCCGGAGCCCATCGACCTCGGCCGAATCGTGTCGCGCGACGCACCGCCCGACGTCGCCGCCGAGCTCCGGGCGATGTATGCGCTCATCGACGATCTCCCGACACGGATTCGGGTTCCCCTCGTCCTTCGTAGGGTCGAGGGGTATTCCTTGGATGAGGTTGCGACCATGGTCGGCGCTTCGTTGGCGACCGTGAAGCGACGCGTTGCAGAAGGGGAGCGTCACCTCGAGGCAGCCACGGGGCCTGCGGTGCGAGCCATGGTCGGAGGGAAATCGTGAGAGAAGCACATCGGCTGGCGCAGTACGTTCAAGTGGAACCGCCCCTCACAGAGGAACGCCTGGCCCGCCAGTGGAGCGCCATCGCAAGGCGTTCGGAGCGGCGTCCGGTTGCACGCCGGCTGGCCTTCGCGGGGGCTCTCGTCGGGGCGGCCGCGCTCGGAGCGCCCCTTGCGATGCGGGCGGTGCACCACGTCCGAGGTGCGCCGGCCCCGGCGGTCCTCGACGCCACCGCGATCGAAGGGGGATCGGTCACCTTGGCCGACGGCTCCCACATCGCCGTGAGCGAGGGCGGACGGGTGCGGGTCGTCGCGGTCAATCCCCGCGAAGTCGAGCTGGCGCTCGAGGCGGGAAGCGTCGTGCTCGACGTCCCTCACGCCGATCGCCGCGTGACGGTACACGCCGGGCGCTACGACGTCATCGATCAGGGGACGCGCTATCGCGTCTCGATCAAGCCTGAGGGGGAGGTGACGGTGGGCGTCACCGAAGGGTCGGTCGAAGTGCGCAGTCGAAGCGGGACCGAGGCCACGCGGCGCTTGAGCGCCGGAGACGAGTGGTCGAATGTGCAGCCGCTGGCCGCAATGGCGCCGCCCAGCCCCGCGGCGACCGCGCCGCCTTCGGCACCAGGTTCAACGGGCCTCGCCGCCCCGGCCGCAGCCCTCGCCCTCGGGGCGACGAGCGCGAGGGATCTTCTCGAGCTCGCCGAGCGCCAGCGGCTTGCGGGCAATCCGCGGGGGGCGGCGAGCGCGCTCGACACGCTGCGGCACCGTCACCGCGGCGATCCGAGGGCGGCGCTGGCGGCCTTCGAGCTCGGGCGTCTGCGTCTCGACGCCTTGGGCGATCCAGCGGGCGCTGCGGAGGCCTTGGGCGACTCGATCGCGATCGCTCCGACCGGACCGCTTCGCGAAGACGCGGAAGCCCGCCGCGTCGAAGCGCTCGACTTGGCCCATTCGGCCGAGTGCCCGGCCGCACGAGACGCCTTTCTGGCCCGTCACCCCCACAGCATCCATCGTGCCGTCGTGGCCGGGCGTTGCGCCGGGCTCTGATTTCGATGGGCTCGCTCCTGGCTGCGGCATTCGCCTCGGCCACCCAGGCGGAAGCAGACGAATCGTGCGGACGCCCGGACCGTCCTTGGATCGCCGTCGCCGGCGCCATATCCGAGCTGCCCGACGTCGTGCCGCTTATGCGGGCGGATCTCGCAGCGCGGCAAATCGACGTCTGCGTCGAGTCGGCGCCGCACCGGTCGGTTCCCGTCGCCGTCATCGACGTGACGCCGGAAGGAAGGACGGCGGCCATCACGGTGGAAGTCCGCGATCGGCTGACCGCGAAGCGTGTGGTCCGCGAAGTCGATCTGGCCGGCGTCCCGGCCGACGGGCGTGCCCTCACCCTGGCCGCGGCCGCCGTCGAGCTGCTTCGGGCAACCTGGGCCGAGCTCGCGCTGGCGGAGGCACCTCCGCCGGCCGAGCCGGTTCCATCCGCCGTTCAAGGCATGGTCGACGAACGTCGCGATCCGGCCCGAACGGGCCTCGACGAAGGGCGTTCGCCTGCCCGATCGGACGTCGACGAAGGGCGTCCGCCTGCCCGATCGGACGCCGACGAGCCGCGGTCGCCCGCGCCGAAGCAGCTTGACGTATCGCCTGCTCCGGCCTCGCCGCCGCCCCCGCCGTCGCTCGACGACAGGCGCCGCGCGGCGGAGGGCACGCTCGACGAGGGACGCTCGTCGAAGGCGAGGGGACGGCGGGGGCCGTGGATCGACATGGCCACCATGCTCGTCTTCGAGCTCGGCCCCGGGGGCATCCTCTACGGGGCGGACGCACGCGTCTCGGGCCCCGAAGTATCGCGATTCACAAGCTCGCTGCGCGTCGGCTTTCGAGAAGCGCCGGTCGTCTCGACCCGAGACGGACAAATCAGCGCGTCGGCGCTCCTCGCAGGCGTCGGCGCCTCGCTGCGCACGACGCCGGCCGAATCTCGCTTCGCGCTCGACGTTCTTGCGCGCGCCGACGTTGTTCGCTTGAACTACGAGCCCGTCGCGTTTGCCGGGGCGACCGCGAGTCGCGAAACTGGAATCTCGGTCCTTGCGAGCGCCGGGGTCGACGGCTGGATGGCCTTCGGTTCGGCCGTCCGCCTCGCCTCCGAGCTCTTGGTGGAGCTGCCCGTGCGCCCCGTCCAGGCGCAGGACGGCGGCAAGGACGCGACAGGCCTCTTCGGGGTCGGCATGGCGGCGGGGGTGGGCCTCGGTGTGGTGTTTTGATTCGCAGTGGAAAAGCCCTCGCGGCGCTCGGCGTCATCGCCCTGGGCGGGTGCAGTCCGCTGACCTTCGACGTCCTCGAGCCACCCCCCGGGAGCGATGGCGGATCGGCGGGGCCCGACGGATCCGGCCGACTCGACGGCGCGTCGGGTGCGCCCGACGCGGCCGGCCTTCTGCCGCTCTTCGCCAAGTGTGCCGCGTCGGCCCAATGCCTCTCGGGCTATTGCCCGCCGGCCATCGGCGGCGGCGGGTCGTGTCGACCGACGACCGGATGCTTGCCGGTCGGCGCGCCTTGCGGCTGGGCCGGTGCGTGTTGCACGCTCGCGTGCACCGTGGGCTCTTCGTCGTCGGCTCAGTGCGCCGATGGACCGATCTGCGCCGTCACGGGCGCTGCGTGCAGCGTCGCTGGCGATTGCTGCAGCAACGTCTGCACCGCGGGTCGTTGCACGGCGTCCGGAGTCACCTGCGCCTCGGCGGGCGATGCCTGCACCGGCAACGCGCAGTGCTGCGGCGAGTCCTGCGTCGGGGAGCGATGCGCGCTTCTCGAAGCATGCCGCGTCGTCGGAGAGATCTGCGCGAAAGACGTGGACTGCTGCTCGACGCACTGCGCGCTCGTCGGGTCGGGCTGGGGTCGATGCGCGCAGCTTGCCGCGTGCGCGGCGGCCGATGGCCAGTCTTGCAGCCAGCAGGCGGGTGAACCATGTCTCGGCGGAATTGACTGCTGCTCTCGCTTGTGTCGATTTACGCCCGACGGGGTCAATCGATGCATGCCCGGCGGCGGCTGCGTGAGCATTTGTGAGGTGTGCGTTGCCGATGGCGACTGCTGTTCGGGGTCGTGCGTTCCGGACGTCGACGGGGTCGGGCGCTGTCAAGAGCGTGGCGGTTGCGGGGCGAACGGTGACCTGTGCAGCCTGGACTCGAACTGCTGCGCAGGCAATCAGGGCTGCGTCGCCGACGTGAGCGGGGTTAATCGTTGCGGCAACGAGGCGACGGCTTTGTCGTGCGTCGCCGACGGAGGGCCGTGCGCCTTCTCGGCCGAGTGCTGCGCGGGGAGCTGTGGAGCGGGGAGCTCGGCGCTCTCCTGCACGCTGGGCTGCTCCGAGGACGGGACCCCATGCACCGAGTCGACCGACTGCTGCACGCCGACGTCCGAATGCGTACGCCTCTCGGGGAGTCTCACGTGCGCTCAGCCCCTCCATTGAAGCGGCGCCGCGACCTCGGGCTGGTCGGCCTCGTCGCTGCGACCTATTTCATGGTCTCCGGCGGGCCCTACGGGCTCGAAGAAATCGTCGCCGGCGGCTACCGGGCAGCCTTCTTTGCATTGATCGTCACCCCGCTCGTCTGGAGCCTGCCGACCGCGTTGATGGTGGGCGAGCTCGCGAGCGCGCTGCCGGAGGAGGGCGGCTACTACGTCTGGGTTCGCCGGGCGCTGGGACCCTTCTGGGGGTTTCAGGAAGCGTGGCTGTCGCTCGCAGCCAGCGTGTTCGACATGGCGATCTATCCGACGCTGGTCATGCTTTACGCCGGTCGCCTCCCGGGTGCCCCCCGCTGGGCTTCCTCGCAACCTGTCGGCGTGCTCGTCGTCGTCGCTTCGGCGGTTTGGAACCTGCGTGGCGCACGCAGCGTCGGCCGCGGCTCGATCGCCCTCGGCGTCGCGCTGCTCTGTCCCTTCGCCCTCTTCGCGGTCCTCGCGTTGGCGCACGCCCCCCTGTCTCTCTCGGGGTCCCTCTCGGCCGCGCGCGCCGCTCAGCCGCGCGATCTGCTCCTCGGCTTGCTCGGCACGGCCCCATCCGCGCCGTCGCCCGGCTTGCCCGAGCCCAAGATCGCATCGTCCATCGGCGCGATTCTCGTGACGATGTGGAATTACATGGGCTGGGACAATGCCTCGACCATTGCCCGCGAAGTCGATCGTCCGTCGCGCACCTATCCGCGCGCCGTTCTATGGACCCTCGCGATCGTCGTCATCAGCTACCTCGTCCCCGTGGCGGCCGCGGCGGTCGCAGGCATCGACCCGTCCGGCTGGACGACGGGCGCTTGGGTCGGTGCCGCACGCCAGGTGGGCGGCCGAGGTCTGGCCTTGGCCGTCGTCGTCGGCGGGATGGTCTGCGGCGCCGGCATGTTCAATGCGCTGCTCCTCTCGTATTCCCGGCTCCCCGCCGTGCTCGCCGAAGACGGGTGGCTGCCCTCCTTTTTTGCCGCGCCGCGCGGATCCGCGCGGGCGCCTGCGATTTCCATCGCGGTCTGCGCGGTCGCCTACGCGACGGCGCTCGGGCTCGGTTTCGATCGATTGGTCGAACTCGATGTCGTCTTTTATGGGGCCAGTCTTCTTCTCGAATTTGTCGCGCTCGTCGTGCTTCGCGTTCGGGAGCCCCATCTGGCTCGCCCGTTTCGCGTGCCCGGCGGTCCGTGGGGACTCGCCTTGACGTCGTTACCCCCGGTCGCGCTGCTTGGCCTCGCCGTCTGGACGTCGCGTGACGATCGCGTCGGCCCCCTCACGTTCCCTGTGTTTGCGGCCATCGTCGTCGCCGCCGGCGCGATTCTCTACGCGGTCCGGCGCCGCCCAACGCCGGCCTGAAGCCCCCGCTCGCCCCTCCGCTCTCCCCGGTCGCTCCCCTCCGCCCGGCCTCGCCGCTCCGCCTCGCTCGCCGCCGCTCCCCTCGGTCGCTCTCCTCGGTCGCTCCCCTCCGCCCGGCCTCGCCGCTCCGCCTCACCGGCTCGCCGCCGCTCCCCTCGGTCGCTCCCCTCGGTCGCTCCCCTCCGCCTCGCCGCTCCGCCTCGCCGCTCCGCCTCGCCGCTCCGCCTCGCCGCTCCGCCTCGCCGCTCCGCCTCGCCGCTCCGCCTCGCCGCTCC
>JBEKFX010000073.1:0-30827 GCA_050013115.1 Polyangiaceae bacterium | reverse complement strand
CGGGCAGGATGATGCGCCGGAAAACGTTCCAGCGCGACGCACCCATCGAGCGCGCAGCCTGGATGTACCGGATATCGATTGCGCTCGCACCGCCGAACACGTTGATGACGATCGTGTAGAAAGCGCCGAGAAAAATGACAAAGTCGATCGACAGCTCTTGGGTGGGCCAAAAGATGATCGACGCTGGCACCCACGCGAGCGGCGGAATGGGGCGGAGGAGCTCGAAGATCGGGAACGCGATGCCACGGAACGCCGGGGTCGTCGCCATGAGCAGGGCGAACGGCACCCCAGCGACGAGTGCGGCGACGAAGCCGACGAAGACCCGCGAGGCGCTGAGGTACCAGCTTTGCCAATACCCCGGATCGACGAGCAGGCGACTCCACGCGATCGAGACGGCGCTGGGGGTCGGCAGGTGGCCGAGCCATGGCAGCCCGTGGCCGAGCCAGCCGGCGCTCGTGGATCCGAGGTGCCAGACGAGCAGCACGATGCAAAACGACACGAGCGCACGGCGGTTGGCGCGCGAGAAGAGGCGGACGGCGATCCCAGATGCGCGGCGGCGTCCGGAGGGGCGGTCCGGCGGAGCGGCGGTGATGACGTGGGCCGCCACGGCCGCCTAACCTTCCTTTTCGCCGAGCTCGAAGGCTCGGACCGCCTCTTGGTGGACGGCGTCCGCGGTCTCCCGGACGAAATCGCGGTAGCGCTTGGTCGCGAGCACGCCAGGATTGCGCGGGTGCGGGATGTCGACATCGAGGATCTTCTTGGGCCGGCACGGTCTCGATGTCATGACGATCACCTTGTGCCCGAGAAAAATCGCTTCCTCGAGATCGTGGGTGATAAAGAAGATGGTGACGCGACTTCGCGCATAAGTCTCGAGCAGCGCCTCGTGCATGACCGACTTCGTCAGTGCGTCCAAGGCGCGGTACGGCTCGTCCAGGAGCAGAACGGTCGGGTCGTTCATCAACGCCCGAACGATCTCGATTCTCCGCTTGACGCCGGAGGAGGTCTGGCCCGGGTAGGCGCGCTCGTAGCCTGTGAGGCCGGCGTCCGCCATCATTTGGCGGGCTTTGTCGTAGGCTTCCGCGCGCGCCATGGTCTTTTGGACGAGGGGGCCGAAGACGACGTTGTCGAGATTCGTCTTCCAGGGGAACAGCGCGCCGTTTTGAAAGACGACGACACGGTCGGGGCCGACATTCGCCCTTTCTTGTCCAGGGCCGCACAGCATGTTGCCGTCGAGGTAAATCGCGCCCGCCGTCAGGCCGTGGAAGCCTGCGATGGCCTTGAGCAGCGTCGTCTTCCCACAACCGGAGGGCCCGACCACGACGCAGATTTCTCCGGCGGCGATGTCGAGTGAACAGTGATCGACCACGAGCACCCGAGCTCCATCGGGGTCGTAGACCTTCACGACGTCGTCGATCTGGAGGGCGCCCCGTCGAGCCTGCGATGCCGCAGGCGCGGACATCATCGACCTCCCGTCGTCAGGCCGGCCGATCGCCAGCGCATCAAGCGGTCGCCGACGAACCGAACCGCAGCACTCGTCGCATAGCCGAGGATGCCGAGCGTGAGCATGCCGATGATGATGGTGGGGTATTGCACCATCGTATACGAAGTGTTGATGACATAACCGAGGCCGAACTGGCCTGACACCATCTCTGCGGCGACCAGCGAGAACCAGGCGACGCCGATCGAAATTTGCAATCCGGTGAAGATGAATGGCAGCGCCCCCGGGATGACGACGTGACGAAAGACCTGCCATCGCGAGGCGCCCAAGCAGCGCGCTGCGAGCAGGTAGGGCTCCTCGATCGACCGCACGCCGAGCACCGTGTTGAGCGCCGTCGCAAAGAAGGACGCAAGAAACGTGAGAAAGAGGACCGGCGTCTCCGACCCCGAAAACATGATGATCGCGAGCGGAACCCACGCCAGAATGGGAATGGGGCGAATCACCTCGAACGTTGGAAACACGTACTCCCGGAACGTGGTCGACCAGCCGAGCAGGAGGCCGACGGGCACGCCGAGAACCGTCGCCAGGAAAAAGGCGAGCCCAATGCGCCGCAGGCTCGCCCAGATATGGGAGTAGTAAATCGGGGTATGAATCGACAGGCCGAACGTGGGGGCCGGGCTCAGCCACTCGCGAGCCACCTGCGTCGGGCCGGGCATTTCGCGAAAGCGAGGCAGCTTGAGGACTTCAACGGTCAGGTACCACCCGGCGAGGACGAGGGCGTACCCCAACAGCATCCAGTAGACCTCCGGGTTCCGAAGCCGTCCGGCGATCCGGCGTCGTGTCCACTTCATGGGCCCGGGACGGGGTAGACTGCCATCTGCGTGCGTCGTCTCGATGGCCCCCGGGTTCATCGGAACGCCGTCTCAGGGGCCGCTCGGATCTCGCCCACTGGCTTTTCGAGGGATCGCTCTTTCAGGATGTCGTCCGTGAAGTGGGCGACCACCGCATCTTTGGCGAGCTCGGCGGTCGAGATGCTCTTGACCTCGTAGAGGAAGGACGTCGCTGTCTTGATGAGCTCGAGCGATTGGGTCGTGAACCCGAACGGAAGCGTCAGGCGCACGGCCGAGCCCCCTTCGCTCTCCGCGTACGTCCCGAAAAGCGACTGCCACATCTCGTGATCATCGAAGCCGGTCGTCTGCTCTTTGGCCATCCGCGCGACGTCTCGGGCGTTCTTCGGGTCGGCGAGGAAGATTTCGGCATCGAGCTCCGCCCGGAGCCAGCCGGTGACCACGTCCGGTCGCTGGTCGATGAGATCCGCGCGTGCATCAATGAAAGCGCCGTCGCGCTCGTCGACGTCGTTACCCGTCGCGACACGCCGCGCGAGCCCCTCCGCCACGAGACGTGAGGCGGTCGGTTCCCACACGACCGCAGCGTCGAGCTTGTTGACGCGAAAACCGCTCGTGATGAGCTCGATGCTCTGGTTCAGGTAAGCCGCCGGTGTGACCTTTTCCTCTGCGAACACGGCTCGAGCGAACCGGTCGGTGCAGCTGCCTTTGGGCACTGCGACGGTCTTGCCGTCGAGCCATTGGATGGCCGCCTTCGGGCTTGCGAACTTCGGAGCATCGTTGCGCACGAAGAACACGTTGCATTGATCTCGGCTTAGCCCGATGTTGGCGATGATCCGCAGATCGGCGACCTCTCGTTTGGTGGCCCCGACGATCGCAGGCATGTCGCCGACGTAACCAATCTGCTCCTTGCCCGCCAACATCGCGTTGACGATCATGGATCCTTGCAGGCCGACGTTGAAGTCGACGGTCGAGCCGGCCGGCAGATACTTCTTCCAGAGGGCCCGCCCATTGATGACGACCCCCGACCACGCCTCCGAGTAGTACGGCTGATACCCGACGACGAGGTGCACGGGCTGCCCGACCTGGCCGTAGAGCAGAGGCCCTGCACCCGGCTCTTGGGTCGAAGCGGATGCATTCGCCCCGAGATCCCCGACCTTCGCGCCTTTTCGGTCGCATGCTCCAAGGCCGGCGACGAGAAAGAGGGCGACGAGCATCCTGATCCATCGCTCCGCGGTCGTCGACGGATGGGCAGACGTTCTGGTCGAGAGCGATGGCGACATCGGAGATCGGGTGGCGATGTTTCGAAACGCCGATGACGGACATGTCCCATATACTAGACACACTGTCAACCACTGGAGCCAGTGAGCGGCGGCGGCAAACGGAGCAGCCCGTCGCCCCGCGTTCGATCACCCGCGTCGGTATCCGGCGTTAAGGCCAACCGGCATCCGGCGTCACCCGGCATCCGGCGTTGGGGGCCACCCGGCACCCCGCCTCGGGTCACCCGTTGCCCGCGTCGGCGTCGGCGGCCCCGTCGAGGTCGGCGTCGTTCGGCGCGTCCGCGGGGGCCGCTGAGCCCTCGTCCGCGGCCGCCGAAACGTCGCTTTCGCCCCCGCCTCCCCCGCCGTCCGTCGCGACGTCAATCGATCGTGTGTCGGTCGTGTCGCCCTCGTCCAGGGCATCGGCCGATGTGCCGTCCGGCCTCGAACCGTCAGGGGCTCCGATGACCAAAAGGGCGCAGGCATCGCCGAGGATGTACTCGTCGGGCGCGCACGCCGGCACGACCTCGGAACTTGGGGCCGGAGGCGAGTGGGCCGACCCACACGCCGACAGCACGCCGGGCACGAGGCCGAGCCAACGGGTGCGACGAAGTGGGTTCATTGCAAAGCATTCGATTGGTAAAGGACATCTTCGATGTAAAGGCTCGACGCGACATCGACATTGGGGTCGGCGGCCAGCGCTTCGAGCAACGAAATCACCTCGGATCCGCTCATGTCCCCCGATTGACTCAGCGAAATGGCCGTGCCGGCGATCGACGTGGCCCAGAGCGGATAGTCGGGATAGCTCGCGTACGCGCCGACGAACGCGCTCAGCGAAGTGCCGTTGTAGGAATCGATTTGGAACGCCGCGAGATAGCTCGCCACGTTGAAATCGAGCGGCGCATTGGCCGCCGCCAGGGCCTGCTGCAGGGCGTTTGCGCCGGCCGTCAGGCCGGATGCCGTCGTGGACGAAAGCGCGGCTTGCGCATAGGACACTTCATTCAGCGAGAGCTCGCCGTTCAGCGCGACCCAGTGATCGTAGACGCCTTGGTAACGCTGCTGCCACGCCGATATGTCACTCGGGCAAACGGCAAAGACGTCCGCCGGGACGCCGCGGCAATCGATCCAAAGCTCCGCATCGGTGCACGGCTGAAGTGCAGACGCGAGGTCCTCTGGCGAAGCAAAATCACCTTGAGCGAGAGCCGCGTCGCACGCGGCACCCAAGCTCGTCAGCACAGGCTTGCTCGCTCCGGCCACCGTGGCCGTCGCCGCGTGCGCGTTCAGATAGACGATGTCGTTTTGGGCGACTTCATCGTCCGTCGCGTTTTGCGCGATCGACCAAAGCGTCGGCGGAAGAGGAGCGCTCATGGCGGCGATGAGTGCGCTCGACGCCGTGCCGAGCGAGTACTCGTCCACCCCTTGCCGCGTGATGAGGTCTTGCTCGGTCGGAACCCGATGGACGATCCCGACGAGGTGGCCATCATCGTCGAGAAATGGAGAGCCGCTGCTGCCGGGGAGAATGTAGGCCGACGCGTAGATCCACGTGCCGTTCGAATCCGTGACGACGCCCTGCGTCCACTGCTTCAGATGTCCTTCCGGATGCCCGACGACGTTGAGGTGCTCCCCGATGAGCGATGGGGCGCTTCGCGAGTCGATCGTCAGGTAGTCCGATATGACGAGGGGGGCGCCGCCCGGGCGACCGAAGTACGTCTGGAGAACGGCCATATCGAGCCCGGTGTCGACGGCGAGGGGAACGACGAAGACCGTTTCGGGCACCTCGGGCGTCAAACCCCGCTGGTACATGAATGTCAGCGTCGCGTAGCAGCCCTCGACCGGGCAGACGGGCACGCCGAGTACGTGATTGTTCGTGAGCAGGATCCCGCTCGGCGAAATGAACGAGCCGGTGGCGCTTTCCCCCGCCGTATTGATCCGCACGACGGCTTTGGCGGCGCTTTGAATGATCGCCGGCGCCGCTTCGACGTCGGCAAACGACGGGAGGTCCGAAGGCTTGGACGCTTGGACCGAACAGGCAGGCAAAAAGACGAACACAGCGCAGGCAAGCCAAGCGGGACTGCCTGTGCGCGGGCCATTTGTTCCGAGATTCATCGTGCAGTAAGGACGCAGTTTTCCTGGATGAACGGCGGACGACTGTCGTTACCCCGGATTGAGAGGCCCGTCGCCCGAAGGCCGTAGGTCCTCTTGCCACGATGCCGTCCGCTCGACAACCATTCGAGCAGGGCACGCTTGGAGGGCGTTGCAATCCCGTCTCGCTGTCCAGTCCGACCCGCGCTTCGCGCTGAACCCCCAGCACCCTGCGGCGATGGGCAGACGGATGTCTTGTCTCCTGCCACGTCCCGAACGGCCCCCAGGCGCGACGTCACGGGCGAGATGTGGTCGGGGCGTAAGGCGCGGCGCGCCCATCACCGGCACGAAGGTACAGGGTCATCGGTCGCGCTGCCAACTGTACACCTCGTGTTTCGTCGTTTCTGCATCTGTTTCGCCTCGAGTGTCACTGTCATGGTGTCGACTCGCAACCCCCCACGGGAAAGGGTGTCAAACCATGCCATCTTCGATTTGGATGAACGGCCACATGGTCGCGGAGTCCGATGCGCGCGTATCGGTCTTCGATCATGGCTTGCTCTATGGCGACGGCGTCTTCGAAGGCATTCGATTTTACGCCAAGCGCGCGTTCAGGCTCGAGGGGCACCTCGAGCGTCTCGAGCGCTCGGCGGCCGCGATCCGATTGGCACTCCCGTATCCGCGCGTAGCACTGATCGGCGCCGTCGAGAGCGTCATCGCGCATACCGCACTCGACAACGGCTACTTGCGCCTCGTCATCACGCGTGGTCCGGGCGATTTGGGCCTCGATCCGCGCTCCTGCCGATCGCCGACCGCGTTCGTGGCCGCCGCCCCGCTCCGCCTCTTCGCGGAAGACGCGGCCGCCGGCATTGCCGTGATCGTCGCATCGGTCCGTCAAACGGGGATCGACTCACTCGACCCACGGATCAAGAGCCTGAACTACCTCAGTCGAATCCTGGCCAGGATGGAGGCGGTCGACTCCGACGCCTCCGAGGCCGTCATGCTGAATCGCCAAGGTCATATTGCCGAGGGGACCGGAGACAACGTCTTTCTCGTGCGCGACGGGGTGCTCTTGACCCCTCCGCCGAGCGACGGCGCGCTCGAGGGCGTCACGCGCGACGTCGTCCTCGGTCTCGCGCGGGAGATCGGCTTGCCCTGCCGGCAGGAATCGCTCGGGGCCTACGACCTCTATGCTTGCGACGAGGCCTTTCTCACGGGAACGGGCGCCGGGATCGTTCCGATTCGAATGGTGGATGGTCGCAGCATCAAGGCCTGCCCCGGTCCCGTGTTTTGCCGGATCGCGGCTGCGTTCGAGGCGCTCGTGCAGTGCGAGAGCCGCGCGCCGCAAAGGGCCGCATCGGCGAGCGTTTCAGATCCCCGCGTCTTCGAACCGTGACGAAGCCCGGGCCGGCGCGACGCACGAAACGCGGCCGCACCCTACGGTCGAAAGTCGACGAGCTCGATATCGAAGACGAGGGTTCCGGACGGTGCGCCCGGTCGAGCCGGCTTGTCGCCATAGGCGAGGCTGCCCGGGATCCAAAAGCGTGCCTTCTCGCCTTTGGTCATAAGCTCGAGTCCCTCGGTCCAGCCCTTGATCACGTTGCTCAAGCCAAATCGCGCAGGTTGGCCCCGCATGACGGAACTGTCGAACATCTTGCCGTCGGTCGTCCAGCCCGTGTACTGAACTGTCACGTTGCTGGTCGCCACCGGGTGGTCCTTGCCGGTTCCCGGTGTCAAAACACGGTAGGCGAGGCCCGAAGCCGTCTTTTTCGCGGTCGGCGGTGCGGCCTTCACGTCCTCTGGAACCGCCGGGGGCTTCGGACCGGGGACGATGTCGAGCAGTTCGACGTCGAAAACGAGATCGCCTGCGGGTGCCCCGCCCCTTGGATGCGGGCCGTACGCCAGGGCTGCGGGAATCCAGAGCCGGCGCTTTTCGCCGACGACCATCAGTCCGACGCCTTCGGTCCAACCCGCGATGACCCCGTTCAAGGGAAACGTGATCGGCTCACCCCGAACGACCGAGCTGTCGAACATCGTGCCACCGGACGTCCAACCCGTGTAGTGCACTTTGACCTTGTCCGTCGGAAGCGGGTGAGCCGACCCGGTCCCCGGTGTGAGCACTTTGGATGCAAGACCCGATGCGGTCTTCACCGCATCCGCTGGCGCGCCGGCCACGTCGGGCGGCGCCGGAATGCTCGGCGCGGACGACGCGGCTGCGGCCTGCGACGCGCTCGGGACCGGCGACGCGTCGACCGGTGGCGGCCCGGCGCCGGGCGATCCGCCTTTCGAACAAGCCGTCACGGTGAGACACGGAAGGCCGAGGCAGATGATGAGATGGCGCAGGCTCATGGGCCGGCGCGTTTAGCACACCGAACCGAGTGGAGGCACGGGAACCGGACCCCATGCTCGTTCGTCCAGGTGGTCCTCGAGAGGCGAATCGTGCGGCGGGGGTCCAGCGTGGGGTCCCTATTCACGAATCCGACACGGGCCGTTTGAAACGGCAAGCGATGACTCGCCGCCTCAGCGCCTGGCCGGGGGCTTCATGCTCGCGGAAGAACCGAGCGACCCCACCGCGAGGCCATTGCGATTCGAGGCCGAGGCAACCCGTCGACGCCGGGCTCGGGGCGGCGGCCCTGATGATCTGGGCCCTGACCTTGGGCCTCGGCGGGTGCGCCAACAGCTCCGATGAGCGAGGCGCCCAAACGGGGGCCACGACGGGACATCCCATTGCGAGCGGCGCCGGAACGAGCGGCGGGGACGCAACCGGCGCGGGTACGAACGGTGGGGGTACGAACGGCGCAAACACGGGCTCGAACGCGAGCAGCGCGCACGCCGGCTCGACTGGCGCGACGGCGCCGGTCGACGGCGGCTCGGTGGGCGGCATCGCGGGGGGCCGAGTGGGCGTCGGAACGACGATCGCCGGCTGCGCCATTTTTCCGAGCGACAATCCGTGGAACGTCCGAGTGGACGGACCCGACGTCCAAGTCGTCCATACCTACGACGCCGAGCTCGTTCCGAGTCGGTCGCTGCACCCTGATTTCGGCGACTGGTCGAAAAACCACGATGGGATTCCATTCAACACCGTCGACGCGGGCCAACCGGACGAGCCCACGACGTTCAGCCTGTACGCGAGCCAAAGCGATCCCGGCCCGGGGGGGTGGGTGGGTGCGAACCCGGTCACCGCGAACGGCGCGACCGGCTCGACGGCCTATCCCTTCTTCGTCGGGATGCACATCGAAGGCGACCCGCCACCCGGCGGGCAACCTGGACGGCTGCCCGGCGACCAGCATGCCATCGTCCTTCAGCAGGAAACGAGTGGCTGCACCTCCTGGGAAGCGTGGAACTGCGTGGTCGCGACCGCTCCGCCGTTCGACTGCGCGAACGGCGCGCGGTTCGACCTCTCGTCCAACGCGCTCCGGCCTGCGGGATGGACCTCGGGCGACCTCGCTGGGCTCTCGATTCTGGCGGGACTCGTCAGAATGGCCGAGGTCAAGGCCGGCGCCGTAACCCACGCCATCCGCGTGACGTTCAGCAACACCCAGAGCGGTTACATCCCGCCCGCAACGCACGCCGTCTCTCCGGGGAGCGGCGCGGGACCGCTCGGCAGCGCGTATCCTCCCATGGGGTTGCGCTTGCGTTTGAAGGCCGGCGTGCCCACCTCGAGCTACGCCGCGCCGTCGCAGGCCATCATGGCCGCGATGAAAACATATGGTCTCATCGTCGCGGACATTGGATCCGACTGGTACTTCCAGGGCGACAGCGATGACGGCTGGGCGGCAATGGCTCCGGACGGCGCGGGCACGTTCATCGACGAGATCGTCGGCGACTTCGAAAAGCTCTCGGGGTCCGACTTTGAAGCCGTCTACAGCGGTGATCCCGTTTCGACGGGCCTCTAGGCGCAGGCCGCGCGCCGGCGGCGCCTTCGGCGGTGCGTTGCAACGTCGAGATCACGCAAACGCCGAGCTGCTCTCGGCGCTCAGCGTCATCAGTGAGGAATGATGACGGGAGGCGGCGGAGGCGGTGGGATTTGAAAGTAGTCCCATGCGGGGGTGTGGTTATGCTCGGTTTCGGGCTGGTTCCAGAAATAGAGCGCCCCGTAGGTCGTCCAATGGCCTGAAGCGTCGATGACGAGCGCCGTCAGGTAGAGCTGCGGTCCGCCGCCGCTCCAGGGATCGCGGGTCGAGCTGAAGACGAGCCAGTAGAATGTCCGCCCATCGGCGACGGTGCTTATCGCGGGCGCCCATTTCGGCCAGCTGTTGGTCACGCCGGGACTGACCGAACCCGTGCATGCCGGCGGATCATTGGCGGCGAGACGCGTCGGCGTCACCGTACCGCCGTCGGAATTGTTCGGCGCGGGAACGACGTAGACCTCCGCGCCGGGACTATTGTACATCGTGCCGGTCGCCGTCTTGTCGAACGCGATGAGCTGATCGTCGGGGGACCACGTCGGGTAGTAGTTGCGCGCCAAGTCGTTGGCGCCAGCGAGCGGGGTGGCGACCCCGCCCGTCCTGTTCGCGTACGGGATGACGTAGATTCCCGCATCGCCGTCGCCGAGCCGTCCGTCGACGTTGGCATTGGTCGATACGTACGCGATCTGGGTCCCATTGTGGCTCCAGCTCGGCGCGCCCGCGTAATTCGTGTCGCCCGTCCGCTGGAGAATTCCCGACGCCGGAGCCGCGGTCGCCTCGAGGTCGATCCACGCGAGTTCGGAAGCGGCGTTGTCTTTCGGGTTGTAGGCCGTGATCTCGATTCGGTCGCCCGTCGTCCAGTGCGCCCCCGAGAGCGTATGAATGCCGAGCGCCCCTTTCTCGACGACGGCGCGGCCCGCCGCGCCGAGCCAGGGGGGAACGGCGCCGGTCTGGTTCGGTTGGATGTTGGCGAATCCGTTCGCCCAGCCTTCATAGCTCGACCCAAACGACGCGTAGTCGCCGTCGGGCGTGGCGTTGTGGCAGCCGATGCAAGTCGTCGTGTACTCGGCGACCTGGCTGGGCTGGAGCACCGGCGTCACCGTTTCGTCTCCGATGGCGAATCCCTTGAGCGCGGTGCCGTTCGTCGGCGTCCAGTAAACGACGGTGCCGGGCGCGTTCACCGGGGCGATTCCGATGGGCCCCGCGGAGCCGATCGCCTCGTTCGTCAATGCGCCGCCCGAGAAGGTTCCCCCGCGAACCGAGACCGTCATCATTTCGTCGTACGAGTCCGCTCGGAGCGCGTTCCACATATCGAGTGGCATCGTCCACTCGTTCGATGTCGTGTAGACAACGAGTGGATTCGTCTGGTTCGCAACGACGAGCCGGAGCTCGAACACGTTTTCGCCCGGCGTCGCAACCCAGCGGAACCGAGGCCTTAGCCAGTTATCGGGATAAAGGGAATTAATCTCGGGTTCGACGAGGCAAGGACCACCGGTCGGCGCACCTTGCGTCGGCGCCCCGAAGAGGGCAGCGGCATTGGACGGCACAGGGATGGGCGCTGCGGCGCCTGCATCCGTGGCGGTGGCGGTCGCAGCGTCCGTCGCGGACCCTCCGTCCGCGCCTGCCTCCGCCCCAGCCCCGCCTTCGAGAGAAAGACCTGCCTCCGCCCCAGCCCCGCTACCGGCGCCCGCGTCGGCCGCGGCCCCCCCGTCCGCACCCGCATCCGCCGCCCCCGCGTTCGAGTCGTCCAGGATCGGAGCGGCGGAGAAGTCGGCGTACATCATTCCGGCCACTTTGCTATTGGGCTGGGTCAGTACGCCGCTCGACGCGGAACCCGTGGCGTCGAGACCAGCCGCGTCGACATCGGTACCGCAGGCCAGGCACCCTCCGTCGCCGAAGGCGACCGAGTTCCCGGCGATCGAGACCGACCCCATCGAACTCGATGCGCCTTTCGACGACGAAGCGCTCGAAATCGTGTCGAACGACGAAGTCGGGTGGCTCGTTGCACACGCGTCGACGATCAGCGCGAGCAGTGTCGCCGAGAGCGGAAATACGAGTCGCGGGGACCGCGCGGAGACATGCTTTCGCTGCCTCATGAGTTACCTCTGGCCTACGGGCCTCGCAGTGTAAAGGCCATAATCGTTCCCGCCACCCAAATACACCACAGTCGACACGGTCACCTTGCGACGACATCGCTCGTGTGACGTGCGAGCGACAGGAGCGGGTCCGGTGTCGATTGGCGCCGGCGCCGTGCCACGTTTGGTCACACTCTTTTCGAGAGAGACCCAAGCTCCTCGCGAGCCCGCACCGTTGCTGCCCACCTCGTCGCGCAGCCGCTTGCCTTCGTCGTGCAGGCATCGGCCCTCGTCAGGCCGCGCCGGCCTCCATCGCACAGCGAACGTCACTCGGCTGACGAGCGCCAGGTACTTGCCCTTGCTGCGGTCGGTCTTGCTCTCGTCACCAGAACCGACGCAGCGCCGAGGCGCAGCGGCTATCCCGAGGCGCGGCTGACAACCCTGCGCTCTCTGCGCCTCAGGCTGCCGACGCGAGCTCGACCGACCCCGTGGGCTTGCCCCTCCGGAACCGCCCGTCCTCATGAGGAGGAGAGCTGGCGCGCGCCCGCCACTCCAAGAACTGCCCGCCACTCCAAGAACTGCCCGCGACTTCAAGAACTGCCCGCGACTTCAAGAACTGCCCGCGACTTCAAGAACTGTAGTGCGCGGTCGCCTCGAACCGGAGCACGCGGGAACAGGCGCTCGGTCCGAGAGACCCCCTGCATTCGTCCTCTCCGTGGAAGACCGTCTCGCGCGATCGGAGCGCACGCATCACGGTAGCCGTCAAGTCGTGCTCGCCATCGATACAGCGGGGATCGCCGCACGCCACGAGAAAGAGCGACGGCGCGCGGTCAACGACAACGTGCCGAGTGTGCATGTTGCCTCCAACACCCGTGCGCTCTTCGATGTCGAGCTGCAAGCTGACGAGCTTGGGGACCTCTTCACGAAGTCTCGGCGCTTCGTCCTCGCGCTTGCGTCGTTCAGCGAATCGTTGGGCTTGTGGACTGTTTCGTCCCCGATGGTTCATCAAAGCGCTGCGAACGTAACCACTCGCAGCGCGCGCGGCGAGTGCCCCCCCCGGGCTCCGGGCGCGCGCGGTCGCTCCAAACCACGCACGGGTTTACGACGCTGGGCCTTTTCTCGCGACGCTGTCGGCGAGCGCCAGCACGTCCGTCGTCCGACCTTGAGCGTGGCGCGACACGACGTAGGCTTATGTGCGTATCCAGCGACCCCTTGCGGTTGCACGGCCGAATCCTTCGGGCGCGCCAAACTTCGCATCATGCCCGATGCTTCGATCGCCGTTCACGGGGCATGCTTCGAGACGTCTTGGATGCGCGTGACGGACCCGAACGCTTGCCTTCAATCGACGACCCGGCCGCGCGAAGGCTACGCATCGCAAGCACGATTTCGAAAGAGAAGGTTGGGGATGCCTATTTTTGCTCGAAGCTCCGTCTCGCGCCACGTTCACTCCTTCGATACCGGTGTGGACCTCGCACGGACGGTCCGGACAGGCTTTGGCCACGAGCGTCTCGCCGGCATCCTCGCCTACGCGACCGTCAGTCATGATCAAAAAGCCTTCCTCGCGGGCATTCGACACATCGTGGGCCCGTTCGTCCCTGTGATCGGTTGTTCGGGACAGGGCGTCATGGGTCTCGAGGCCGTGGCGGAAGACGGATATGTCGCCGGGATCATGGGCCTCGGCGGCGAGTCGCTCCACTTCACGCCCGCCAGAGCCGAGCAGTTCGGCGACGACTCCATCCAAAAGGCACGGGAAGTCGGGAAAACGTTGCGAGGAGGCGCCCAGGGTCCCCTGCGTGTCGTCCTGGTCCATTACGACCCGTTGTGCGGAGCGGACGTCGAAGTATTCCTCGACGCCCTGCACAAGGAAGTGGCGTGCCCGATCGTCGGTGGCGCGGCCGCGGAGTTTTGGGGGCCGATGGAACAGACGTTTCAATACTCGAACGACCGCGCGATGCACGGCGCGGTCGTGGCCGTCGGGCTGTCGGGCGATTTCACGAGCGAAGCGGACGTTTGCGACGGAACGTCGCCGCTCGGAATCGAGATGACGGTGACGCGCGCCGAAGGCAACAAGGTACTGGAATTCGATGGTCGCCCGGCCTTGGACGTGTGGCAGGAGTTCTGCAGCGAAGCGCCCGAGCGCCTCGGACACAGCGGGGCCATCGGGGTTGGGCTCCCGACGAACCACCCGGACATTCGTCTCGTCCGATGCGTTTTCGGTGTCGACCAGGCGAAGAAGGGCATCGTGTTTCAGGCCGCGATACCGGTGGGATCCCGTCTGACGTTCAATCACCGCACCGTCGATGGTGCTCTCGACGGAACGGCCGCCATGGCCCAGAGGATCTCCGCGCGCCTCCGCGGTCGCACGGTTCGCGCCGTTCTCGGATTCGAGTGCGGAGCCCGGAGCAAGCCATTTCTCGGTAAAGAGGCCACCTTCACCGAGAACCGGGACCTCCAGCGCGCTGTGGCACCGAACGCCGCTTGGCTCGGGATGTTCGCGTGGGGGGAGGTATCGATGTTCGATGATCGTCCCCGGCTCGTGAACTTTTCGTTTCCCTTGCTCGCCCTCGCCGATTGACGAAGACGGCCGTGTCAGACTCGGACACCCTCACTTTACTCAAGGCGAAAGCCACGCTGCTCATCCAGCGCGAGCGGGAGATCTTTCAACTCCGACTCGCCCAGGAGCGCATCGGTGCTTGGCTGCAGGCCTTCCGACGCCTTTCGGCGAGAGCGCCTCCCGAATCCGGCGAAGCCATCAGCGCAGAGTGGACGGCCGCCATGATCGAGGAGCGTCACTTTCAGACTGCCGTCGCTTTTCGCCACGACGTGTTCACGGGCGGCTTGGCTCTCTTGAGTGGCCAGTCGCACACTCGACTTCCAGAGAAACGCAAGCTCGACGAGGCAGCTCGACGCGCGCTGCGGGAACGCCGCGACGGGCTCTTCGAACGCTCGCGGGACTCTGACTGCGTCGCGCTCGCACGGTGCCTCGGACTGCGCTCGTTCGTTTGGTTCGTCTTCTCGCTCGACGAGCGCTACGAGGTGCTTCTCGCGGCTGGCGTCGCCGAAGGCATCGGCGGCGCTCAGGTGGCCGTCACCGAGGAAGACCTCGTCTACTTCACGATGATCGGCCGGCACTTCGCGGCCCTGTGGAATAACCAATCGCTCATTTCGGCCCTTCGTTCGGCGACCCAGAACGTGCAGGAGCTTTTCGATCATATGAAGGAGGCCATCGTCGCCTTCGACCCGGCAAGCTCGATCTGCGGCGCGTCGTCGCGACAAGCCAAAGTCCTTTTCGAACGCGAGAACCTCGAAGGCTGCTCGGTGCGCGACCTTCTCTATCCCGGTGCGGCACCCGACGACGTTGACGCTGCGTCGTTCAGTGAATGGGTGGATCTGGCCTTCCACACTCCCCCGGACGAGTGGGCTTCCTGCGCTTGTCATGCGCCGCGGGATGTCTTCATCGCCTCGAACCACGGCGCTCCGATTTTGCTCGAGCTCGAGTTTCGGCCCCTCGTGCGCGACGGAGCCATCACTCACCTGATGCTTCTCGCGAGCGACGTCTCCGCAGAGCGCAGGCTCGAAGAGGTGCTGCAGACGCACGAGGCCCACCACGCCAAGCAGCTGGCGGCGATGCGCCGTCTCATCGCGGGGGGACCGCAGGTCTTCATCGACTTCATCGATTCCGCGCGCGCGCGGATCAACCGCTGCGAGGCCATTTTGCGCGAGCATGCTGGCCGAATGCCAACCGGCGCTGTGGACGAGCTATTCCGCCAAGCGCACACGATTCGAGGCGAAGCCCGTGCGTTCGACCTCCTCGATCTCGAGTCGGCCGCCAAAGACTTCGAGGACGCCCTCGATGCCCTGAGGAACCCGTCGCACGAAGCGGCGACCGACAGCGCCGACGCCCCTGGCGGAGGGATCGGGGCAAGGCTCCGCCTCGTCGGCGAGGCCCTCGATCAGGGATGCAAGGTCCTCGTCGACGCTTCGCCGTCCGGTGCTGCGATATTCGACCAGGCGACCGTACCGTGCTCCGCGCTGCGCGCGCTGACTGAATATGTCGGCCAACGTCCGGACTCCCTCGGCGAGCTGGTGGCGCGGCTGACGGCGGTCCCGTTCGGCATGACCGCGGCCGGCGTCATGGAGAGCGCTCCCGCGTGGGCAGCCCTCCAAGGCATCCAGGTTGCCCTTCTGGTCGAGCCTCGAGAGCTCATGGTGCCCCAGGATCTCGCGCGCGTCTTGCCGGGGGTGCTCACCCATCTGGTCAAGAACGCGATCGCCCACGGCATCGAGCCGCCCGAAGAACGCCGCGCCGCCGGCAAGCCCGAACAGGGCACGGTCCGCATCGTCGCGGAATCGGCCGCAGGCGGCGTCCACATCACGGTGGAGGACGACGGGCGAGGTCTCAACGTGGCGCGAATCTCGGAGTGGCCGGGCAGCCGCTCGGGGTCGGGCGACGCGGCCGACGTCGTATTCGAGCCGGGTCTGTCGACCCGCAACGCTCCGGACGCGCTGGCCGGTCGTGGCGTCGGCCTCGATGCCGTACGCCGGGAGCTCGCGCTCGTTCGTTATGAAATTAAGCTAACATTTGCATCCGGGCAATGGACTCGCTTGATCCTGTCGCCAAAACGAGGGATCCGATCGGAAGAAACCTGAAACGCGGGGGGGGGCGGGATGTCGAAGCCAAAGCGCATTCTCGTGATCGACGACAGCGCGGTCATGCTCGAGCGGATCAAACACGTTCTCGGCGCCCAAGGCTACGACGTTCTCGCCACGACCCAGCCCGTCGGCAATGCGCGCCATTTGCCGACGTGCGATCTCGTGCTCATCGACTACCACATGCCCGGCCTCGACGGCTCGTCGGTCGTCGCGTCACTGCGATCGCTCGCCCATTCGATGAAGGGCGCCTGCCCACTCTACGTATACACCTCGGACCCCAAGGTCGCGAGCAACTGCACGCAGCTCGGCTTCGACGGAGCCTTCAATTGCAAGGGCGATGACCGGGCGCTCGTTCGTCAAGTCGCTGCGCTCTTTCGGACGCTCGCCATTCGGGCGAATCGGGTTGCCAAAGCGCCGGGTCGCTAGGCGCCCGCGCGCCACCATCCCGGTGTCTTGCGCACGACGAGACGCCGTCTCGAAAGAACCCGGCGTCGTCGAGCACCACCGACAACCGGTCCGGGTGCGCGTCCAAGACATCGGCCGGAAAGCGTCGCGGAGTCGGGGACCGCATGGCCCCAATGGCCAGGAACGTGAGGGGTCGATGCGGGGCCCACGTGCCGTCGCATCACCGGATGGGGCGGTCGAATGGCCGTCGACAGCGAGAACGCGCGGGGGCCTGGCGTGCGTCGGGTCGGGTCTCCGAGGGCCGAACCGTCACCCAGTGGCATGCTACCTGAAGGGCCACCCGACCGTGATCCCACCTTTCCTTTCCGCATGGTTCGACCACCGGGCCATCGAAACGGAGGAGTCGACGCTCGTCGCCCTCGACGCAGCGGGCCAAATCCTCTGGGTGAACGCTGCTTGGGAGCGCTTTGCGCTCGCCAACGACGGGGCTGATGTCGCGCGCCGCTTTGGCCCCGGCACTTCATATCTCGACGGCATGGCAGAGCCGTTTCGAAGTTTTTTCAATGCCGCGCTCAGCAACACGTTGATGACCGGAGAAGTCTTCGAGAGCGACTACGAATGCTCCTCGACGGACACCTTTCGCATGTTCCATATGCGGGCGCTGCCCATCGAGCGAGAGGGCCTGCTGCTCGAGCACAGCCTCGTCGTCGAGCACCCGCACGTGCGGCTCAGCGTCGAGCTCAAGGAGGAAGCGTACGTGCAGCCCAACGGCATGGTGCTGCAGTGCGGCAACTGCCGCCGCATTCGTCGAGCCGTCGCCGTCGCCTGGGACTGGATTCCCGCCTGGGTTCGCTCGCCACCGCCGCGGACGAGTCACGGCATCTGCAACACCTGCCTTGGGTTTTATTGGGGTCGGCGATGACGCAGATTTTGCCAAATCGCGCGTTCCGTGCGCCCTTCACGCGATGATTGGCGGGGACGCGGACGACCATCGGTGTCGTCCCGGCGTGCGACCGGCCTAGACGATCGATTTACTGCGGGCGCCCACTACGGTACGAGTCGCCCAGGCAGGCCGATGGCGAAACGCATTCTGGTCGTGGATGACGATCTGAACACGTGTACGGCACTGGCCTTGCTGCTGCGCGCCCGAGGCCACTGCGTCGACACCTGCGATGGGCCCGAACCGGCTCTCGACCACCTGCGCGCAAACACATACGACGTGCTCGTGACCGATCAGATGATGGGAGGCATGACGGGCCTCGACTTGGCCCGACGATCGGTGGCACTCCACTCGGGCCTTCGTTGCCTCATCATGAGTGGCTTCAGCGCCCCCCCTGCCGACGAGCGCGCCCACTTCATCTGGCTGGACAAGCCAATCGACGTGGAGGCTCTGCTCGACGAAATCGGCCCCTGATGGGCCAGGTCCGGGCGAATGAGGGCCCGGCTGCAAGGACGAGCGCCGGTCCAGCAAAAACCGGCTGCCAAAGTCGTGCCCCACAGGCGTCAGCAGCCGCCGTCGGTGTCCACGACTTCACCGTCCGGACAAGATGGGCCGGGAAGACAGCCCGAGTCGGGTATCGGCCCGCCGTCTTCGCAGACCCACGACCACCACGAACCGGGGTCGGCGCGCCCGCTTTCGTCGTAGACCTGCCCGCAGCCGAAGAGACCGAGCAGCAGCAAGCGCAGAACGAGGCGAAGAGACCTCACCGGCACGCTCCTCGTCCAGCGGTCAACCACCGAGAGGGACCATGAACCGCACGTCGACCTGACGAAGCGGGCCGTAGGCGCTGCCGACGAGACCGTTTGCAATACGTATCGCATACACCGCGTCGAACACGTTGAGGATATCCACGGCCAGCTCCGGATGCAGCAGGGCGAAGTCGAAGCGGTGACGCAAGGTGAGGTTCCACGTGGAATGGCCGGGGACGGTCTGGTTATTGTCCGGGCCGGTCCGGAGGCCGCTCCCGAACTGAAAGAGGACGGACAGGTGACTTGCTTCGGAGTCGTCATGCAAGTCGATTCCGGCATTGGCGGTCCAGGTCTGCACATGGTCGAGCGTCTGCCAACCCGCGTACGTCGCCAATGTCTGTGAAAAGAGATAGCGGGCCGAGTCGATCCCTTTGCCCTGCCCGAGATTCCAGCTCGCATTGCCGAACCCTTGGACGTATTTGTTTGCCGTTGCTTGAAGGGCAAGCTCGACACCCGCGGCTCTTCCCTTCTGGTAATTGTAGTCTTCGAAGACGTTGGTCGATCCGACGGTGAGGACGTCGAGCTGATCTTTCGCGGTTCGACCGTATGCCGTCAGACTGGCCGCGAAGCGCTTCGGCATCCGGTACGCGGCGCCGATCTCGCCGTATCCGTCCGTCTCGGCTTTGATGTCGACGGCCGGAAGGGGCTGGCCAGGCGCCGGTGGCACGAGAACGCGCGCCGCCACTGCAGCATCGACCGCCCCGGGGGGCTGCCAGAGGTACCCAAAGAAAGCGTGCAACACGAAGGCATTCGAAAAGGCGTATGAAAGGCCGAGCCGCGCGCTCGGCCCCATCAGAAGCAGGTTCGGCTGGTTTGTGCCGCGGAAGGCCGCGTCTTGGATGTCCGCACGCAGGCCCGGAAAGAGCTTGGCTTTGCCGAGCGTGATTTCGTCCTGCAGAAACGCGCCGGCCGCCAGGATGCTCGTGTCGTCCCGACCCGACAGGGGATCGGGGCTCACGCCGCCGAGCGGCGAGCTGTCGTCGCGGGTGAACTGCCTGTAGTCGACCCTCGACTGGGCGGCATCGAAGAGGAGGCCGGCCTTCCAGCTTTGTTCGACACCCGAGGTCCACGTATAAATCGCCGTCTGGCCCTCGTGCAGAAGGCCGCGGCTGACGTTCGAACAGCTCGACTGCGGGTACGCGGTCGCCCCGAGGGAGGCGGCGGGATCGCAATTCAAGTTCCCGTAGGACGAGCGCACGTACGGCGCGAGCTGGAAACTGCCGGATGAAAAAGTGTGCAAATAGGATAGGGCAATGAAGAGATCGCGCTCCACCTCCGTGGGATTGGCATCGTACGGAACGAACTGGGGCGCGGCATTTCCGTATTGGTCATACCCAGGCCTTGCGCCCGGCGTGGGCGCGTCCGAGGGCGGCTGAAGCGTTGGATCGATCGGAATCTGAAAGTCATATTGAGAGTACCTACCGAGCAATTCGATTCGCTCGCGGCCGTTGGGCCGGTAGTCGACCCGGGCGAAAGCGTTCCCCGAGAGCAGCCGGTCATGGATGATCGGGGTCGCTGCCGGAGGATCGAGTCCGCGCTGCGTGCTGAGAAACGTCCCTTGGACGAAAACGTCCGCCTTTCCGAACGCCTGGGAGTACCAAGCCGAGGGCTGGAGCCGCTGGTAGGTGCCGTAGACCATCTGGACTTCGCCCGCGGGCGAGCCGGCGCCACGGCGCGTCGTGATGTCGACGACCCCGCCCGAGTTCGGACCGTACTCGACCGGCATCCCCCCTGTGAAAAGGCGCATGTTCTGCACGAGCCGCGTCGGAAGAACGTCGCCAAACTGGCCCGCCAGGCCGCCCGGGAGTGGGATTCCGTCGACGACGTAGACGACCCCCATTTCGGCACCGCGGATGTGCAGCACCCCGTCGGGCCCGAACGTGTCCGGCGCGAAGCCTGGCTGTGTGAGGACGATCTGAGTCAGAGTTTGCGCGTCGCCGCCGGGAAGAGCTTGGATCTCCTTGCGGGAGAGAGCGGCGACGCTGCTGCCGGTTTGCCCCCGAGCCAACGCCCGGTCGCCTTTCACTTCCACCACCCGAAATTCGAGGGTGACCTCGACCAGTTCGGTGGTCGGCCCCAGCTCGACTGACGCCGTGGCGGGCGCGAACGCCGCATCGCTGACCGCCACTTGGTAAGCGCCGGGAGCGAGCGGGGGCAGCGCGAAGCTGCCGTTCGCATCGGAACGCGCGTGCGCGAGGGGGGTGTCGGAGGCGCCAAGGACTTCCACCACGGCGCCGTCGATCGGCGCGCGCAGGGGGTCGCGAACGAAGCCACGCAGAACGAAGGTCCGCGCTGGCGCGGCCCCGGGGCCCTCCGCGACTTGCGCCGCGACGGCTGGGGCCGCGACGCCAGCGTCGGATTTGTCCGCGTCCGGCGGCGAAGCGGGCGGCGTGCCCGTCGGAACGGAGGCCGGCTGCGAAGCGGGCGGCGTGCCCGTCGGAGCGGAGGCCGGCTGCGAAGCGGGCGGCGTGCCCGTCGGAACGGAGGCCGGCGGCGGGGGCGACATGGACCCGGCTGGAGCGGAGGCCACCGGCGGCCGCACGGCGACGGCCAGCGCTGGCCGGATGACGAACATCAAGCCGATCTGCAGGAAGGCCACCGTCGCGCGCGCGCCCATCGGTGGCCTCGGAAGCCACCGGACGAGGAGGAAACCCCTTGGTTTTCGCGATTTCATCAAGCCCACCCGGTCGGCTGCCTCTCCGCTCGTCAAGGGGTCTCCCTTATCCACTTATCGATAATGACTGTCAACATCATTTTCGACAGCGCCACCCGCTTGGGCGACGACAGAGGGGCGCGAGCCCCTCGCCTGCCCTGACTTTTCCGCCTGCTCCGCCTGGCCCGGTCGGCCCGCGGTTCGCGTCGGCGTGCGGCGGAAAAGGCGGGTGATCGACGAAATGCGCTAATAGAGGGGCGTGAACGCTCGTGCCCTCCTTCTTCCACTGAGCTTCGCTGCGTCGCTGCTCGCCTCACAGGCCACGGCGGACGAAGGGATGTGGCCGTTCGACATGGTTCCCCTTCAGCGCATCGCAGAGGAGCACCACGTCACGCTCACCCCGACCTGGCTCGACCACCTGCGCCTCGCGAGTGTCCGGTTCAATTCCGGAGGGTCGGGGTCGTTCGTCTCGCCGCACGGGCTCGTCTTGACGAACCACCACGTGGCAGCCGATTGCATCGCAAAGATAGCCTCGCCGGGCCACGACACGCTCGCCGCCGGTTATCTCGCGGGCAAGGACGGACCGGAAGTCAAGTGCCCCGATCTCGAAGTCGACCAGCTCGTCTCGATTGCAGACGTCACGACGCAAGTGCAGGGGGCCAGACAGGCAAGCATGTCCGATGCGGACGCCAACCGCGCGATCAAAGCGCAGATGGCCTCGATCGAGAAGGATTGCCACGACGAGACAGGCCTGCGGTGCGACGTCGTCACGCTCTACGCGGGCGCGATGTACCGCCTGTATCGCTACCACCGGTACACGGACGTGCGGCTCGTCTTTGCGCCCGAAGCCGACATCGCCTTCTTCGGAGGCGATCCAGACAACTTCAATTATCCACGATACGATTTCGACCTTGCTCTGTTTCGCATTTACGAACACGACCTAGCGCTTGCGTCGATCGATTACTTGCGGTGGAGCCCATCGGGTCCCAAGGACGGCGAGACGGTTTTCACCTCCGGACACCCCGGGAGGACCTCGCGCGACGCAACGATGGCGGAGCTTCAGGTCCTGCGCGACGTCGTTTACCCGCGTCAGCTCGAGGTCCGGCGAGCGCTTCGAACCAACCTATATGCCTGGTCGGAGACCAGCCCGGAGGCAAGACGTCAGGCGCGCGAGTCGATCTTCGGTGTGGAGAACTCTCTCAAGGCGATCACCGGCTTCGAGTCGGGTTTGCGCGACCGAGCACTCATGAGCAAAAAAGATCGGGAAGAAAAAAGCCTGATCGCGGCTGTCGCCAAGAACCCGGAGCTCCGCGCAAAGTACGAGGGCCTGTGGCCAGCCATCGCTGCGGTGGAAAAGACGGTTGCGGCGATGTATCCCCGCTACCAGGCACTGGAGGGGCTCGGGGGATCGCTGCTGCGGATCGCGCGGCAGCTCGTGCGCCTGCCCTCGCAGCGGGCGCTCCCGAACGCGGAGCGCTTGCCCGAGTACCGCGAGACGAGCCTCGAGGAGCTCAAGTCGCACGTGCTTTCGCCTGCAGCCATCTATCCCGGAGTCGAAGGAGCATCCGTCAAGGAGTGGCTGGTCTTGCTGGCGAAGACGCTCGGCGACAACGACCCCTCGGTCCGGTCGATTCTCGGGGGCCAAACGCCCGAACGCGCCGCAGAGGCGATGGTGGCAACGTCCAAGCTTTTCGATTTTTACTCGCGGCGCGCACTCTGGGACGGCGGACAGCAAGCTATCGACGCATCGAGCGACCCGCTCGTCTCGGCGATGCGCGCTCTCGAACCCCAAGCGATGGCGATTCGCAAGCAGTACGACGACGCGGTCGAGGCTCCGATGCGCGCGCTCCGAACGAAGATCGCCCAAGCGGCGTTCGCCGTGGAAGGAGCGAGCGTAGCGCCCGACGCGACGTTCACGTTGCGATTGTCCGTCGGGGTCATCGAGGGATACGACTTGACGGGCCGGCACGTGCCTTGGTCCACCAACTTCCGAGGGATGTACGCCCACGCATCTGGAGTCGACCCGCTGAAGCTGCCGCAGCGCTGGCTGGACGCAAAGAGCAAGCTCGGGCCGGAAACACCCCTGAACTTCGTATCGACCAACGACATCGTCGGCGGAAACTCCGGGAGCCCGGTCGTCAACGCGGCGGGCGACCTCGTGGGTCTCATCTTCGACGGCAACCTGCCGAGCCTCCCCGACCAGTTCGTCTATGACGACACGACCGCGCGCGCCGTCAGCGTCGACACGGCCGCCATGCTCGAAGCGTTGCGCGTCGTCTACGGTGCGGACGCGCTGATGAGCGAGATCGCGCGCTAGACCGTCCTTCCACCTGAAAGGGGAAAAGGGCATCCTGCGGAATCATGGGTCGCCTTCGAATCGCACCGCTGGCGCTCGCGGCATTCGCCCTGCTCGGCGCATGGTTCGTGGCCGTCGCTTGTTCCCAGCCACTCGACTTACCCCCGGAGCTCGGCAACTGCGACGCGCAAGACGACATCAAATGCACCGTGCCGCTCGTCGGCAGCGCGGGCGGCCACATGCCCGTCGGCGAAGGATCGTCGCCGATCGTCGATTCGGCGGGCCTCTCGGGCGAAGCCGCCGCGTGCGGCAACGTGGCGCAGGCATTCGGCGGAGCCAACTCCGCGTGCATCGCTTGCATCGAAGCATCCTGCTGCTTGTCGTTTGACGCTTGCTCCACGAACAACGGCGGCGCGTGCCTGGTCATCGTGGAGTGCGTCCAGCAATCGTCGTGCAACGGAAGCCAGTCCTGCATACAGATTTGCGAGAGCGCCGACCCGAGCGGATCGACCGATTACAATGATCTGGCGGGATGCTTCGAGCAGAATTGCAACCCAGCGTGTCCGTCGCTCTCCTCTTCCCGCGAGTAGCCCTGGCCGCTCTGGCCGCGAGCATCTCGATCGTCCTGGTCGCGACGCCCGCCACGGCCCAAGTGCGGGCACTCCGGTGGGACGCGGGGCTCGACACAGCCCTCACCCTGGCCAGCGCGGGGGCGTTCCTCGCGTCAACCGTGTTGACCCCGGAGCTCGCTTCTGGCTCGTGTCGTTGGTGCTCCGCGAGCCGCCTGGACACGAGCACGAGGCGCGCGCTCCGCTGGAACGATCCGCACGCCGCCGATCTGGCAAGCGACGCGACCGGTCTGCTCACGTTGGCCGGGGCCGTCGGCGCGGACGCCGTCGCGGCGTCGCGCGAAGGCGCGGCTCGAGACATCCCGCTCGACTCCCTTCTCATCTCCGAGGCGACGTTCGTGGCGATGGACGTTTGTCTGCTGGCCAAATTCCTGGTGGCACGCGAGCGGCCCAATGGATCGGACAACCTCTCGTTCTTCTCGGGTCACGCGACGGCTGCGTTTGCCGTCGCGTCGGCCTCGGGTACGGTGGCCACGCTTCGCGGCTACCGTTCAGCCCCCCTGACTTGGGTCATCGGAGGCACCTTCGCGTTGGCTACGAGCTACCTGCGGATCGGGGCGGATGCGCATTGGCTCACGGACGTGGCCATCGGGGCCCTCGTCGGGGCCGGCGTCGGATTTGCCATTCCCTACGCGTTCCATCGTGAAGCCGCCGAACCGTCGCGTCCGAACTCAGTCCCGGCGGCCAGCCCGATGGTGTCGATCGCGTGGTGATGGCCGTGAATCCGACCGGCAAAGTCGCTTCCCGACGGCCAGCCCGTCCCTCGTTTCCTTCAGCAAGGTGCAGGCTCAGACTGAACGAGTTTGTCGGTTTCCTCGAGCCGACGTTCGTGCTCGCGCCCGATACCCAAGACGATCGCAACCCAGGCTCCGGTCAGCGCGACGCAGATTGCGGAGAACCCCGCCGTTGGCACACCGACCGCCGTTCCCAAAAAGACGACGGCGGCCGAGACCACGTCGCCGGATCGGGCGCCCACGGTGTCGATGAGCGTCTTCCCGACATACTTTTCGACGCGCGATGCAACGAGGAAAAGGGCGTTGCGCGAGGTGTTCGTGAGCGAATAATCGAGCGCCCGCTCGGCGATCATGGTCGCGCGGATGAGCGGCAAAGCCGAGAGGAACGTGAATGCGCCGAACCCCAGCGATGCGAGGAGGGGGAGACACAAGAGCGCGTTGCGAACGCCGAAGCGCGCCAGAACGCGCGACACCGCGAACATCTGCAGCGCGACGCCCAAAAGATTGTACCAGCCGAAGTAGGCGGCTTTGAACGACCCGATGAATGTCGAGGGGGAGATCCCGAGAGATCGCGCATCGTCCAAGCGCGAGAGCAGCGTCCGGTCCAAGATGTAGTCGCCCAAGCCGCTGACGCAGTTGAGAAGCAGAGTCAGCGCACCGATGAGGACGAGATAGCGGTCCCGGACGAGCAGGTGCAATGGGGTCTCGTCGCCCACGGGCTTTTGCGCATCGGCCGCGACATCACCTCGCCGCCGGACGTCGGCCGCGGTGACCCGCCGGTCGACCCAGGCCAGAAGAGCGACGCACAGGACGACGAGCAGCGCCGCTGCCCCCATGAGGGCGGCAGGACCGAAAGGGACGACCCATCGGGCCACGTCGGCTCCGACGACCGCACCGACCGAGCTGCCGATCCCGACGATTGGAAAGAGTCGTTTACCCTGCTCCTCGGTATAGATATCTGCGGCGAACGCCCAAAATTGGGCGACGGACGTGTAGCTGAAGATCCCGACCCACAGGAAAAACGCGAGACCGATGTGAATCTTCGTCTGCGCAAAAAAAGCGAAAATCACCATGTTCGACGCGAACACGAGATACACGGTGGCAAGGAGCTTGAGACGCCCGACGCGTCTCGCCAGCGCGCTGTAGACGCGCACGACGCCGACGAGGAGCAGCGCCTGTCCGGCCTCGGCGTAAAGCTTAACCTCCGCTCCTCCCTGGAGCAAAATGAGCGGCTCGCGCGCCGTCTTGAGAAGGTAGTACGCCGTCATCAAAACGAAAACGATGAGCGTCATGCCCGAAGCGGTGATGACCTCCGCGGGCTCGACCTTCGCGAACGCGCGCAAACAACGCGCCAACACGCGCTCGAACGGCCGAGGAGGACGCGATGCATCGGGCGGTCGACCCGGAACACCGGGGCGGCCTCGACCTGCCCCGGAAAGGCGATCCACTCGCCGTCCGATGCCGCCATGTCTCCGGTGTGACCGCAGGTCGACGAAGATGTTTGGGCTGACCCCGTCACACTTCGCTGCAATCGGCGTCTGAAACGAAAATCGGTATGAGAATGCGGATCCTCAAGAACTCGTCGCGCATGCTGGCGCCTGCGGCGCTTTGGGCCGCGGTCGCGCTCACGACCTCGATCGCGCGGTCGGACCCTGGTCCGATCGCCGGTCCGATCCCTTTCGTACCACTCGAAGAGGGACAGCACTTCACACTCGACCCGGTCGCCGACGGCGCCCTCACCGCGGCCGGTTTCGGATTTTCGGGTCTCCTCGGGCTGGTTCTCAGCACCGGTGAGATACGACCGCTTCCTCCTCAGGTCGGGGCGAGCAGCCTGCTTTTTTTCGACCGGATCGCCGTCACCCAGACGATCGACCCTCACGCCGGCACGTACTCCGACATCGGCCTCTACAGCGCCGTCGGGTTCGCCGTGCTCGACCCCATCTTGTCTGGCGTCCGGGACGGCACGGACGCGTTGATCGTCGATGCGTTCATGTACGCCGAGTCCGCGTCGCTCGCCCTCACCCTCACCGACATCACCAAGATCGCCGTTCGCCGACCCCGTCCGATTTACTACAAGGACTGCCCGGCGGGCACTCCGACCACGAGTTCCAACTGCGAATCCACCGACCTCGGGCTGTCCTTCTTCTCCGGCCATGCGGCCACGGTCTCGGCGATCGGCGCGACGGCGACGTATCTCGCGTTCGTCCGATCTCCGCGACACTCGCCGCGTCCCTGGATCACACTGGCCGCTGCGACGGTGCTCACAGCGTTCGTCAGCTACGAGCGCGTGCGGTCGGGCGAGCACTTCCCGAGCGACGTCATCGCCGGGTCCCTCGCAGGGGCGTCCGTCGGGACGCTGGTTCCGCACTGGCATCGGCACGTGCAAGAGCCCGCTCCGGTATGGATCGGCATCTCGCCGGAGCGGGGCGGGGGCAGCCTCTCGCTCAAGGGGGCCTTCTGAGCGGACAGCCGCTCGCGCTGCGCGGCCCACGCGGTTCGCCCTCGGCCGTACCTGCTCCTGGGCCGTCGGCCGACCCTCTTCTGGGCGGGAGCGCTACAAGCTACCCGTCACGACGACGCCGAGCCGGGCGCCACCCATGGGGCTGAGCGACCATTCGGCGACAGACCGGCGACGCCACGGGGCGTAGTGGAGCAGCCTCGGAAGGCCGTAGCCGAAGGCAAAACCGATGGCGCCGCCCGTGAGGACGTCGGTCGTGTAGTGGCGGTCACCCATGATGCGGAGCACTCCGTCGGCCGTCGCAAAGGTGATGTCGCGCGCGCACGCGAGGACGTCGAGCAGACCGTTGGCGTAAAGCGGCAGACTCCCGTGGTGGGCGCACGAGAGCCCGGCCGCGGTGAAGGCTTCGTTGGTATGTCCGCTGGGAAAGGACGCGGTGGGGCTGACGTTGCAGTCCGGGTCGAAGCCCGGATTGCGCTGGCAATCGAGGTACGACGGGCGCGCGCGGCCGACTGAATCGTACAGGCTGAAGGTGACGACCGAGCTCAGCGCGAAGGCTTCGAAGTCCATCAGCGAGAGCTGGATGGCCACATCCGTGCTGCCGCGAGCGAGCGGGACGACGAACGAGTCGATGCCGACGACGAGCACGACCAGCGATGTGCCGACGACGTCGCTCGCCGAACGGACTGCCTTCAGGGCCGAGGGGGTGCGCACCCGAAGCGCGTTCCGCACCGCATCGTCGAAAAGGATTCCGCCGATCCAGTGCGGCTCCCGTTGGGGTGGAACGGCGATGTACATCGCGATGGCGACCGATCCAAGCACCCCGGTGGCCACGAACTCCGCCGGTCGAAACTTCGGCCACTCGGGATTCCACCGGAGCCGACCATCTTCGTCGTCCGAACCCCGGGCGGTGCCCTGCACACCGACGAGGACCAGGGCAAGAACTGCGAAGAAGCGCCGCGCGGCGGGGGCCATCGTGCGTAGAGTAGACGGGGGAACGCGGGTCACGCTTCAGAACCAGCCCGTGACCGCCAGGCCGGCCCCATGACGAACGGCGATCGGCGCGGGAATGAGACCCGGGCGGAGGTCGCCCTGCGAACGCGCGCGTCCCTGGAGGTGCATGAGGACGGGAACACCCCAGCCGACCGCGAGACCGAACGCGCTGCCCGCAACAATGTCGGTGGCCCAGTGGTTATCCGTCACGAGTCGCAGCGTGCCGATGGCCGCGTCGACCGTCACGGCCGCTCCGCACGCCAGCGCATCCCACGGCGGCCCGTACAAGTGAAGCGATAGGTGCTGGGTGCATACGAGCGCCGCAGCCGTCGTCGCGATGGCGATGTGGCCGCCCGGGAACGAACGCGTGGCCTCGGGGTTGCTCCCGAGGCAATGGCTCGTACTGCCGCCGGCCGCCAGACAGTCGCTGACCGGGGGTCTAGCCCGACCGACGAGGTCTCGAAGGGCCAAATCGGCGGCGCTGGCCAGCGAGATCGCTGTCGCATCTTGCCAGAACAGGTCCCAGGCCAGGCCGCGTCCATACCGTTTCCAGGCGTAAGCCACGTCGATGAAGAGCGGGTCGGCGACCTCCAGGCCCAAGAGCGACCAACTGACCGCGGCCGCGGCGTCGCGCACGCCGGCGGTCGAACCTCGAAGGAGGTCGCGCACCGCCTGATCGAAGAGAATCGGGCCCCTCCAATGCAGCGGCGGCTGTCTGGACTGAAGAAATCCGGCCTCGAGCGCCAAGGCGCCGAGACCGACGCCGGACAGGGTGTAATCGGCTGGGCCGGCATGCGTCCAAGCGAGGTCCCATCGCAGGGGGTCGTCGGGATCCGCGTTGCCCGCCCGGGCGGTCGACGAAGCAGCCATCAGGGCCGCCGTGAGCGCGACGCCCGCCACAACGCCGCTAACACTCACGCGCCGTCGCCCAAGAGATCGGCGAGCATCTCACGCAGTTTCAGGCGGGCGCGATGGGCTCGCTGTCGTACGGTGTCCGCCGACACCCCAAGGATCTTCGCGGCGTCTTCGGCGCTCAGCTCCTCGAGATCGCGCAGGACCAAGGCCGAACGGTGCTCGTCGCTCAGCTGGTCGAGCGCTCGTCGTACGCACAGAACGAGGGCCTTGTTTTCGACGAGGTCGTCTGCGCGCTCAGGACAGGCGCCAGCTTGCAGCCCGGAGTCGGCGAACCCCGGCCACACGGCGTCGAGCGACTCCGTCGGCCGACGCTTGGCCGACCGCCGTCGCATGAGCGCTTCGTTCATCGCAATTCGATAAAGCCACGTCGCAAACTGCGAATCGCCCTGGAAGGCACGCATCCCACGGTGTGCGTGCAGGAAGGTCTCCTGGGCGATTTCTTCGGCGTCGCTCGCGTTGTGCGACATGCGCATCGCCAGGCGATAAATCCGATCCTGGTAACGCTCGACGAGAATGGAAAATGCGACGGGCCGCCCTCGCCGGGCTTCCTCCGCAAGCGTTTCATCCGCAAGCGCCGCGCCGCGCCGCGTTTCTTCCGCAAGCGCCGTCCCTCGCCACGCTTCGTCCGCGAGCGCTTGATCCGCAAACGCCGCGCCGCGCCGCGCTTCGTCCGCGAGCGCTTCGTCCGCGAGCGCTTCGTCCGCGAGCGCTCCGTCCGCGAGCGCTCCGTCCGCGAGCGCTTCGTCCGCGAGCGCTTCGTCCGCGAGCGCTTCGTCCGCGAGCGCTTCGCCGCGCCGCGTTTCGTCCGCGAGCGCCGTTCCTCGCCGCGCCTCGTCCGTGCTCATCGCTTCGGCGGTTGTAGCCAGCATGGTGCGGGCTCGGCTGCAATCGAAGGGCCACGGTTCCGCAGGCCGGCGCCCCGCGGTTTCATCGGACATCGAGCGCACCGCGTGCGGGCGTGCGCAACTTTGGCGCGTGCGCCCGTCAGCCACCCATCTTCCGCGCGGCGGCGAGGAGTCGCTGCAGGCGGATCCTGACGTCGTCTGGCGCACCGCAGTCGGTCAATGCTCTAACGAGCGCCGGAATGGCCTCGTAATCGCGGACCAAACGTGCGCAATGCGGGCATGATGCGACGTGCAGCTCGAACGCCATGCGTTGATCATCGGCGAGAGCGTCCTCGATGGAGTCGGCGAGCAGGGTCTCGCATTGGTCGCAAGAAACGTTCATCATCACCCATGTTCGATGCTTTCGCGCGCGAGGCGTGACCGGGTCACACTCGCGGCGCCGCGGCATCACAAACCTCGTGAAGCCGGATACGGTCGGTCGGTACACTGCCGGCCGATCTCTTTCTTTCCTTTTGGCCTGGGACGCCGAGCGAGTCGGCCACCGCGATCCGGGGGCCCGATGGGCGCTGCCGGGGACGCCAGGCAACGTTCGCCGCATCGTCCGCAGATGCGTCCGTGACGCCGGAGCGCTTCTCGCGATCGCGTGGATCGCTTCGGTCTCGGCGACATCGGATGCAGAACCGCGGCGCAGCGTGGCCCTCATGGCGGCACCGTCCTCCGCGACCGCTTCATCGGTGACGCCCCCGCCACCCCCGTCGACGCCACCCCCGTCGGCGCCACCCCCGTCGGCGCCACCCCCGTCGGCGCCACCCCCGTCGGCGCCACCCCCGTCGGCGCCACCCCCGTCGGCGCCACCCCCGTCGGCGCCACCCCCGTCGGCGCCACCCCCGTCG
>JBEKFX010000072.1:0-31764 GCA_050013115.1 Polyangiaceae bacterium | reverse complement strand
CCGTACGCAAGCTGGCCCGTGCCCTTCGCTGGGCCCTGCTGGAAATCACGAGCGACGACGCGCATGGCTGGTTTTCACACTGCGGCTTCCACGTTCCATGTCACTGAGAGCCGCTGTAGGCGCCGTTCGTCGGGCACGCATCGAGCGTTCCTGTGACGGCGTGCGTTCCCAAGCGTAGTAGGTGGTCGGCGAAAGGGCGCTGGCATCGATGACGCTCATTTATCGCGTACGCCGGTCGTCGAGGCCTTCTCCCCCTCCTGGCGCGCCGTCGCAGCACGACGCTGCGGCGCCCCCCCGTGGGGCGCAACGCTTATTCGTTCAGCGTCAGCACCGAAAGCTTCGTGACACCGGCTCGATCGACGGCCGACATGACTTTCGCCACGAGACCATAATTCGACGCGCCGTCGGCGCTCAAATGGACGGCCAGCTCCGGACGCCCGACGCGCAGGCCCTTGAGTTCGGTCTCGAGTCCCTGCAAGGCCACCTCGGCCTTGTCGAGGTAGATCTTTCCGCCGGCATCCACGCTGATGGTAACCGCCTTTTTGATCTCGAGGGGTGCGTTCGCTGCCGTCTGCGGCAGGTTGATTTTAACCGCGTTCGTCAAGAGCGGAGCGGTGACGATAAAAACAACGAGCAGGACGAGCATGACGTCGACCAATGGCGTGACATTGATGTCGCTCACCACGTCGTCGGCATCGCCCTGTGATTGGATGGCCATCAGGCGCTCACTTCCTGCGGAACCGCGCGCGGACGGTTGACCGAACGATCAGGGTCCCGCTCGACTGCGAACGTACTCTTGATTGCGCTATTGACGAACGAATTCGCGAAGTCCTCCAGATCGTGCACACGGCTCTTCAGGCGGCGAACGAAGTAGTTGTAGGCGAGGACGGCGGGCACGGCCACGGCAATGCCGATGCCCGTGGCCACCAGAGCCTCTCCGATGGGCCCTGCGACGACGTCCAGGCTGGCCGACCCCGACCCGCTGATCCGCTGTAGCGCGTGGATGATGCCGAGCACGGTCCCGAATAGCCCGACGAAGGGCGCGGTCGACCCGATGCTGGCGAAGACCGGGAGGCCGGCCTCGGCCCCTCGCCGCTCGCGCTGCAACTGTTGCCGCAAGCTGCGCTCGAGCAGGTCCCGACGAACCTCGAGACCCGTCGAATCCGACCCGACCGTGCGCGAGCTTTCTTCCCATGCCTCGGCGCCCGCGAGCGCGACGCGGGCCACCGGCCCGTCGAATTTCGTGAGCTCCTGGCTCGACGGAAGGCGCGTCGTTCGGCCGAATCCCTGGGTAAAGCGGCTGTCTTCGCGGTTAACTCGCCAGCCCTGAATGAGCTTGACCACGACGAGCGCCCACATGAGGGCGGACGACGCCACAAGCAAGACCAGCGTTCCTTTCACGACGAAAAAGGTGAGCGTCTCGGACATGGAAATTCCTACATTCCTTATTGGATCTTGAATTGTAACGGGACCGTGACGACGCTGAGGACGCCACGGCCCCCTTGCGTTGCCGGATCAAAGAGCCACGTCTTGATGACCGCGAGCGCGGCCTCGTCGAGGGCCGAGTGCCCAGCCGAGCGCTGCACGCTCGCCTGAGCGACATGGCCGTCGGGCAAGACTTCGACCCGGAGATAGACCGTCCCCTCCCAGCCTTCGCGGAGCGCGAGGCGCGGGTAAGCCGGCCGGCTGTTATTCCGATAGTGAGCTCCTTCCTTCGCCTCGACGATGGGCGGAGGCGGAGGCGGGGGCGGAGGAACGGCGACCGGCGCGGGCGGCCCGACATCGGGCGGCGGCGCCGGCATCGCCAGTTCCCCCGGCGTTGCCACGATGTTCGGCACGTCGCCGACCGGCGCCGAAGGAGCTGTGCTGATTGGGACCGCCTGCAGGTGCACGTGAGGCGTGTCAAGCTGCTGCGGCGGCTTGGGCGGCGGCGCCTCGGGTGGCGGAGGGGGTGGAGGCGAGGGCGGCTCCGGCGGAGGAGGGGGCGGCGCCAACGTGATTTCAACTTCCTGAGCCCGCTTTTCATGGGCTACCTGGTGCGTCTTCGCCAGTCCGAACGCCGCCGGCGTGTGGGCCAGAAGGGACGCACCGAAGATCCACCCGAAAAGCCTTGCGCTCCCGTCTCGACGCGCCGGCGGAACCAGTGAGAGGGTCATGGATTCGTCGTCCCTCGGAACCACTTCGAGCGCGCTCTCCGCATTTTCTTCGATTTCGCAATTGGCTGCACCGGACATCATTCACCTCGCGGGATCGGCCACCATCAGGTCGCAAACCGCGGCGTCATTCTGCGCGCAGAGTCATGCCGCGTCAAGGACATATGTCCACTATCGTAGACTACGCCAAGCCGAAGACGGCCGTGTCGTGCGTCGTCGAGAACTGCGTCGGCGCCAGCGATGGGGCACGGAAGCCATTGTTCACGCCGCCTCGAAGGGCGGCGTCCAGATTGTCAATCCACAGGCTTTCGATTTGCTTGCCCATGTGAAAAATCGGACTCGTCGGACACGAGCGATGGCGTGGCGACGCAGAATGTCGTGATAAGCGCCAAATGAAATCTCAATATATGAGATTCGGACCGCGAGGAGATTGACGAGTATCAATTCCAGTCCGAGACGCAACCTCCGTACCCCGCGCAGCGGAGGCGCTGCGACGACCCCGCAGCACCGACGATGCGCTGCGCTTCATGGCGTCCATGCGAGAACAAACCGTACCCGTTTGCGGTCAGTTCACGATGGAGGCGGTGACCGGCGCGCTCCAAAGTGCTTCCTCAGCGACAGCGCATGCTCCCAATCGGGCACGCCTGTTCGCCCAGTGCCGCTCCGCGGTCAGCTGCCGATCAGGTCGCGACCGCGAGCGGCTGCTCGTCGCGCTTGGCGACAAGCTCGCGGACGAGCGGGATGAGATCGCGCCCATACGTGATGGCATCGGCGAGGGGCTCGAAGCCTCGGATGAGGAAATGATCGATGCCTGCATCGTAGTAGTCGAGCAACGCCTCGGCGACCTGCTCCGGCGTTCCAACGAGTCCCGTCGAATTTCCGCGCGCGCCACCAATCGCGGCGACCCCGGTCCAGAGTCGCTTGTCGATGCGGTATCCCCGGGCAGCCGTCTCGAGGAGGCGTTGAGAACCCTTGTTGGGCGGAGCGTGTCCCGAAGTGGGTGCGTTCGACGCGTCCCGCAGCGCCCGAACACGAGCGACGATCTCGTCGGCACGCTTCCACGCCTCTTCTTCGGTGGCGGCGAGAACGGGACGAAGCGATAAGCTGAAGCCGACGCGCCGGCCATGGCTCGCCGCTGCGGCTCGCACTCGGCCGACGAGTTCGCGGACTTGTTCCTGGGCCTCGCCCCAGAGCGCATAGACGTCGGCATGTCGCCCTGCCACATCGATCGCTTCGTCCGACGCCCCACCGAAGAACACCGGCAGGTTCGTAGGCTTCACCGCACTGTAGCCCTGGCGAACGTTGTAGAATCGCCCTCGGTGATCGAACGGCTTTTCCGACGTCCACTCCTTTTTGAGGACGGTCAGATATTCATCGGACCTCGCGTACCGCTCGGTCTTCGTCGTGTGGTCGCCGTCGCGAGCCATCTCGTCGTCGGCCCCCCCAGTGATGATGTGGACCGCGACGCGGCCCCGACTCAACTGATCGAGCGTCGCGAGCTGACGCGCGGCGAGCGTCGGCTGCGTGAAACCAGGTCGATGCGCGATGAGGAAGCCGAGCTTCGACGTCAGCGCGGCCGCATGGGCCGCCACGATCTGGCTCTCGGGCGACGACGACCCGAACGGAACGAGAACGCGGTCGAATCCACCCGCCTCCTGCGCCTTGGCAGCCCGCTCGATGTACTCGCGATCAACCTGGCGCCCGAAGTTGGGATGAATCTCCGAGTTGTTGTTGAATCCGACGTAGCCGATGAATTTAACGCTCATGGTGTCGTTGCTCCCGCTTCAGCGTCGTTAGATGACGAAGAACCCGTGCGTACCATCACGCGCGAGTTGGTCCACGAGACCGAACTCCCATTGGAGGTACGCCTGCATGGCGTCCGCGCCGGGGTCAGTCCCCTCATACGGTCGCCGGTAGCGGCCGGCCGCCGTGCGTGGTCGAGCGCTCGGTCCCGGCCCGACCTCCAGAGGGGCATCGAAGCACCCGTCGAGGACGTAGACCTCCCAGGCCATCTGCGCCAACCACGAGGCGGTCATATCGGCCCGAGCGCCGAGGTCGTCGGCGAGGACGATCCGTGCGCCGCGAACCGGCGCAAACGCATCGGTCTCTTGCACCAATTGACCACCCGGGGCGCTCGCGAAGCCCCGCGGGTGTCCGACCGCGTATTCGTCCGGCCCTCTGACGTCGAAGCAATAGAGCGTGCGCCCCTCGTTCGCCCTCAGGGCGGCCAGCTCGGGAGCGGTGAGGCGACGAACCCCTGCGCGGTACGAGACGCTCCGCGCGCGGCGCCTCGCGTCGCTCGCGACCTCCGCGGCGACCTCCGGTCCACGCCGTGTCTGCCCACGCTCGAGGGGGTGCCCTGCGAGTCGCCAGCCCATGGTTCCGTTGCGAAGTGCGACGACCGGATTCGGTACGCCGGCGTTGATGAGCGACTGGGCACCGATGATGCTCCGCGTGCGGCCGGCACAGTTCACGATGATCGTCGTCGCGGGATCGGGAGCAATCGCGGAGACGCGAAGCACGAGCTCCGCTCCCGGCACGCTCGTACCCGTGGGTATGCTCATCGTCTCGTACTCGTCGAACCGGCGGGAATCCAGGATTGCGATGTTCGCCCGGTCGTCGATGAGCGCGCGGACCTCGTCTGCCGAGAGCGACGGGGTGTGACGCCGAGCCTCGACGAGCTCGCCGAACGCCTTGCTGTACGAGTTCACGTCCTCGAAAAGCTCGAAGCCTTCGTTACGCCAGCCCGCGAGTCCTCCCGCCATGGCGTAGACCCGCGAGTATCCAAGGGTGCCGAGCCGATCGCAGGCGTGCGCGACCCGACCCTGACCGTCGTCGTAGACAACGACCAGTGCGTCTCGTCTCGGGACGCGCGCGGCCGTCTCGACGTCGATTCGGTCGGGCGGCAGCTGCCCGGCAAAAAGCGGGTGTGCGCGAGCAAACGCACTTTCGTCGCGTAGGTCGAGAAGTGCGACTTCGCGGCGTGTGAGAAGCGCCAGGCGCAGGTCGCGCGCCGAGATCGTCGGGCTCATGGGGCAGAGGAACGAACCCAGAGATTCGGCAGAACCCGGTTTGCGTAGCCGGACACGAATCGCTTGGACCGCCCGGCGGTGTCGTAGGTCGCGCGCTCCACCGCACCGATGTTCGCCCCGTAGACGTGAATGCTGACCGAGACGCGATCGGCATAGGCGTTCGAGACCCGATGAATGTCGCCAATGCGGGGCGAAACAAGAGAGACCATGCCGGGCTCGAGCCGTTCCGGAGGGGACGTCGGAACGAGCGGCCCGTGGGGGGCGAGTGTGAACGCCTCACTTTGCTCCGCGCCGCGTAAGATGCCAACGAGCCCCCACACCCGGTGGTCGTGAATCGGCGTGGACTGCCCGGGACCCCACACAAAGCTGACGACCGAAAAGCGCTCGCGCGAGTCGCAATGAAGGAGGTATTGCTGATAGCGTAGGGGGTCTGGCAAAGCATATTCGTCCGGCAGCCAATCGTCCGCGGCGACGAGCGCAGCGAGCAGGCGACGCGCGGATTCCAGAAGAGTCGCCTCGTCCGTCGTCGACTCGACGACTTCGGCGAGACTGCCCACGAACGTGCGGAGGCGCCCCGTCGTCGGGGAGATGCGAACCGCAGAGATCGTCGCCATCTACGCCGCCAGGGCGAGGGCGCTGAGGTGGGTCTTGTCGATCACCGGCCCCTCGGCGGCGTGCGTCTCCGATGCATACTGGGTTGAGATGAGTCCGAGAATCTCGAGGCTGTCTGTCTCTTGGCTCATGGATGTCTGCCCGCAACGAATGAATGACGAAGTCTCACCAGCGAGCACGGCTCATGCCAAGTTGTGGCCTCCGCCAAAGCTCTGTCGACGAGGCCCGGCACCTGGCATTCGTTCCGGCGCACCTCCTCGACAAGCGGCCTCCCAATCCACTTCGTCGCTGCTGTCTCGGCAACACCGCATGCTGATGCCGCCGCACCCCAGGCGGTTCAACCTGCATGCATGGCAGCATGCAGGGGCTTCCTCCCAAGAGTCTCGGCATCCGCGCGGATTTTGCATGAGCAGACCATGGGCCTTCTTCTTGCTCCGTCTCATGATTGCTCCGTCTGAGGACCGTTGCCCCGTCTGAAGACCAAGGGTCCCGCGCCTTTTTACCGAACCATCGCCGATGCCCGTCAATTTGCCGACCAATTTGCTTCGCAGCTTCGTGGCCATCGTCGACACCGGATCCATGCTGAACGCTTCCGAGCACGTCTTCGTGACCCAGTCGGCGCTCAGTCTGCAAATCAAGCGCCTGGAAGAGTTGGTCCAGCGTCCTCTTTTTACCCGCGAGGGCCGACGTCTGGCGCTCACAGCGCCGGGGCAGGTTCTACTCGATTATGCACGGCGGGTCTTGAGCCTTCATGACGAGGCGATTGCCGCCGTGACCTCCGGTCACTTCACCGGGCCGGTGCGCGTCGGCATGGTTCAGGACTTCGCCGACACCTTGCTGGCCGGCGTCCTCGGGCGCTTCGCAGAGCTGCACCCCAACGCACAGATCTCCGCCCGCGTGGCAGGGACGGTCGAGCTCTTGGCCATGTTGGATCGTCAACAGCTCGACGTCGTCGTCGGCTTCTCGGCCCCGGACGACCCCCATGCGATCCGGACAGCCCCCATGGTCTGGTACGGTGAGCCCAGGCTCGCGACGCAGGCCGTCATCCCCGTCGCGGTCCTCGAGAAGCCGTGTCGCTTCCGGGAGGCCGCGCTCGCCAGCCTGGACGCGGCAGGCCGACGACACCGGATCGCCGTTGAAACGCCCAATCTATCGACGCTGCGGGCCACGGTGCGCGCGGGCCTCGGAGTGACGTGCCGGACGCAAATTTTCCTCAGCGAACTCTCGACCTTGCCCGAAGGTATGCTTCCGCCGTTGCCGCGCGTGTCTTGCATCGTCGCGACTGGAGAACGCGTCGGTGAAGCAACCTCTCGCCTCGCCGAACTGACCGCCGAAGTATTGCGCGACCAATCCGAGGATCCGCTCGGAGAATTGCCCCGGTTGGACGGCGAGGCTCGTTCTCCAAATTGAGGCTCGTTTCGACGTTGCCCGAAAGACGAGTCGGAGATTCTTGCGCGTCGTCACATCCTTCCTACACGACGACAGCCATCATCGCTCGTCGGCAACCCTTGGCGAAGCCTGACGGTAAAAGCGACGACAAGCAGGGAGGCCCCTTCATCGCTCGTTGGCGACGGAGGGCCGAAAGCCCGGGCCGCCCGGACGACGGCGGACGACGATTCCCGCGCTAATCGCTCGTTGCGTCACCGCCTTCGGTGAAGGCATCTGACACCGCGGCATCGCTGCCCGCTCCGCTCGCCGCATCGGGCGTCGCCCCTGCATCTGATGCCGCGTCGGCGGCGCCGTCGGAGCCCGTGGCGCTGCCGCCGTCAGCGGACGCATCCTGCGCCGCGGCATCGCTGCCCGTTTCGCTCACCGCATCGCCCGTCGCGTCCGCCGGAGCATTGGCTTCAGACGCTTCGGGGAGGGCGTCCGCAATGCTCTGTAACGTGCTGTCGGACCCGACATCGCTGCCGCTCTCCGCTTCTCCCAGCGATCCGTCTGCCGACGATCCGTCTGCCGACGATCCGTCTGCCGACGATCCCTCCAAGGACGCATCGGGAAAGCTCAGGGGCCCCGTTTCGTCGTCGCTCGCACACGCAGTCAGACAGGCCGCCAACGTCACGAAGCTTGTTGCAATCCATCGTCTCATCGTTATGGCGTCCTTCTCTCACGAAGCATTTGCCGTGTCTACCATAATGGACGACCTGCCTAGTTGCCTGAAGCGGATCCGGACCTCGAGTTTCCATGAAGTGGAGGGCTGAGGCCACGCCGATCCAGCGGTGAATTGCGGGGCACCGACCGACCCTTCCGCGGAATCGGCGTAAGGGAGGCTTGCTTGCGCAAGAGCGCCTCGAGAACGAAGCGCCGGCCTCCGCCCTGTCGAATCGAAATCGGCCTTGCTCGAAGAGCCGTGCATCCCAGCCGGGGTGATTCGGGGCGGATACCCTGTCTTCACTGAGAAGGCGCGCATGTGGAGCGGGCCCGACTTACGGAACCTCAGGCCGCCGCGCTTCGCGACGGTCGCTTCTTCACCGCGTCCCGTACGAGCGGAATGAGCTCGCGTCCGTATTGAATTGCGTCTTCGAGCGGGTCGAACCCTCGAATGAGGAACGTCGTCACGCCCAAGTCGTAATAATCGAGCAGCGCATCCGCGACTTGTTCCGCCGTGCCCACGAGTGAAGTGCTGTTTCCACCCGCGCCGGTGACTCGGGCGACGCCCGTCCAAAGTCGCTTGTCGAGGCGTTCGCCTTGGGCGGCGGCCGCCAGCAGCCGGGCGGAACCTTCGCTCCGCGGCGTGCCGGAAAAGTCCTGCAGACCTTGCGCGGCCCGCGCCCGACGAACGCGCGCCAGAATGTCGTCTGCCCTCTTCCAGGCGTGAGCCTCGGTGTCCGCCAGAATGGGGCGGAGCGATAGACTGAACCCGATCTCGCGACCGTGCGCCGCCGCTGCTGCACGGACGCGCGTGACCTGATCGCGGACTTGGGCGAGCGTCTCGCCGAAGAGTGCGTAGATGGTCGCGTGACGCCCGGCCGCTTCGATGGCCGCCTCGGAGGACCCTCCAAAGAAAATCGGCAGATGGGGCTTCTGCACGGGTTTCACGGCGACGAATCCCCCTTTGAACCGGTAGTATTTCCCCTCGTGATCGAACGGCGCATCGCTCGTCCAAAGCCTCCGGAGGAGGCCGACGTACTCTTCGCTGCGAGCATAACGCTCGCCCTTTCCCAGAAAGTCACCGTCCCGTTGCTGCTCCTCGTCGCTGGCGCCGGAAATGATGTGGACAGAGGCTCGCCCGCGGCTCAACCGGTCAATCGTCGACAGCGTACGCGCCGCCAACGTGGGGGCGACAAAGCCAGGGCGGTGCGCCAACATGACGCCGAGCCTTTCGGTGACGGCGGTGACGTACGTGCCGAGGTGGAGCCCATCGGGCGAGGTGGAGCCGTAGCCGATGAGCACCCGGTCAAATCCGCCCTCTTCATGGGCTTTCGCGAATGCACGGAGATAGTCGACGTCGAACGCGTTCTCGACACGACCTCCGGCCTCCGAAGGATCCCGAGCCGCCACGAGACCAGTGAACGATACCGTCATGATGTCCTCCATCGAAACGGTCAGTGGTCCGGAGAAGACCGCGTGACCAGCCACTGCGAACAAGCGCAAGCGCCAGGGTAGCCGCGGCGAGGTGTCCGTTCGCGCGAGGTTTTCTTATAGGTCCGATGAGGCGACAGGCGACGGATGCCTCAAACGCGGCGGCCACTGTCCAGCGGAGGCGACGTGCAGAGACGCACGCGCAAAAGCATGGGCGGGATCCGGCCATCGCGCCGAGCCTTCCGCTCATGCCCGGGCGGCCCCAAGAAGCTCGATTCGGGTTCCGCCAGGCGGCGTGCAGGTCGGGTTCCGCGAGGGGGCTGCGGGGACAATTGTCTTGTGTGTAGGACGTGCGTGTGCCAACCTGGCCGGGACGTCGCGGAATGGTCGGCCGGTGGTGCCGGAGCAGCGGCGACGAAGCTACGCCATGGCGTCTTCGAACATCGATTGGGGTCCCGATGGGGTCCGCGGGCGGCCGACGTGCTCGTCATCGGCGGCGGCTTGGCGGGCGGCTGGGCTGCAACCGCAGCGGTGCGAGCCGGCGCGCGCGTCGTGCTTCTGGACAAACGGTACTTCGGAACGAGCGGCGTGACGGCTACGGGGGGGGCCCGGACACTGGTGGGTTCCGCCGGACCCGGCCAAGCGTGCTGCCGCGATCGAAGAGCGCCTGGCCCGGGCGTTCGGCCTGGCGGACCCCGAATGGATGAATCGCATCCTGGAAACGACGAGGCGAACGCTCCCGACCCTCAGCCCGCACTAACTTTTTGCGCGCGGCCGGTCACCTGGCCAGCAAGGTCTCCCCGAACCGCCCGGCGCCCTTCCACGACGAGCCGTCCATCGTCGGAGCGACCGTAAAAGAAACGGGATTCCGGCAAGTCCCTCCTTCGACACCTCAGCACACCCCAAGCGATGACCGGCTTTTCTGCTTTCAAAAATGCTCTTCGGCTCTCGCGTAATAAAAGCCCCCCGTGAGCCCGAAAGGCGCGTAGCTGCCATACCCACCCGACCCGTCGACCGTCGAAATGATTCCATTTTTGTCTGGATAGACGTTGAAGAGGTTGTTGGCGCCGGCGGCCAGCTCGAAATGATCGTTCACCTCGTAGCCGACCTCGAGATCCGTGATCCACTTCGAACCGAACTCGCGATCGCCGACCGGGCTTGTTCCGGGCTCGGTGTATACGCCGTACCGGGTTACGCGTACGTGGGTGTGCACGGGCCCGATGCGCCAGTCACCGTTCAGGATGAGCTTGTCCCGGGGCACCGACACAACCAACAGCCGCTGGCACTGGTAGCCGCAGAGCGTCACGTTGAGGCCGCTGAGCACGGCCGGATTGGCGTTGACATGGGTGACCTGCGTCGTGTTGTAGCTGAACGCGGCGCTCGGCCGAAAGGTGCCGACGCCGGCGGTCCGGAGCACGTATTCCGCGACAGCGTCGACGCCGGTCGTTGTGGTGTTGACGGCATTGGCGAAGTATTGCGCGGCATTGACCCCCTGGATACCATGGGCCTCCAGAATGTCCGCGATGGCCGCTCCGCCGTTGACCGACGTCCCGAGTTGGTCGGTCTTGACGATGCGATCATTGATGTAGACTTGGTAGGCATCGACCGTCGCCCGGAAGACGTTCGAGGGCTCGAACGAGATGCCGGCCGTGTAATTCAACGAGGTCTCGGGTTTGAGCGGCGTCGCCCCGAGCGCAATCGCCGCTGGGCTGTTGACGGGCAAGAATTTAGACGTGAGGTCGACAAGCTGATTGCCGACGATGGTTCCCGTGTACTGGGTGGTCGAAAACTGGGTCTCGGCCAGCGATGGCGCACGGAAACCGTTATTCGCGCCGGCCCGGAGGGCCAGGCCGGGGAGGATCTCCACCCGGGTCGACAGCTTGCCGGCTGCGGTGTTTCCGGCGCTGTCGGTGTAGTGCTCCGCCCGGCCGGCCAAGCCGACCCCCCAGCTTTGGGCGAGCTTGGTCCACAGGTCCGCGTACGCGGCAACGTTTTGCCGGCTGAGCGACCCGGCGTCGGCAGGGGTCGTGCCCGAGAACGAGGCCAATCCGGGAGACTCCGCCTGGCCGCCGAAGGTCGCGTTGAAGGGGGACGTGCCGTAGGGGACGACGTAGCCACCGTTTTCGTAGCTCGCCGGTTCGCCGGCAAGCTCCTGAAAATTCTCCCAACGGTGCTCGAGCCCCCAGGAGACGCGCAGCGCCTCCGGCAGGTGCACGTCGAACGATTTGCTGACGTCGAGGTTGTTGATCCACAAGTTCTGAATTTGTTTCCCCATGAAAAATGAGGTGGGGCTCGTCGGTCCGAGCGATGGATTGAGGGTGTTGTCGGCCCCGAGTTTCACGTCGTCGTGGCCGAGACCCGTGCTGAGGTCCACATCCCAACCGTCGATCGTGTCCCTCACTCCTATCGTCGGCTGCCAATCCCACTCGAAAATGCGGCGGTACGCCTGAAATCCATTGGGATACAGCTGGGGCAAGGAGACGATGTTGTCGGGGGCGAACGCGCCGCGCGCATCCTTGACGTTGCGATAGCTCAGCGTCGAAAAGCTATAGAATGTCAGAGCTGAGTCGACCGGAATCTCCATGTTGTACGAGCCATTGACGATGATGTCGGTGTTCGACCGTCCGTAACCGCCGGCCCAGACGTAATTCTTGACTGACGCCTCGCGGGGATCGGGCACGCCCGGCGCCAGGGGGATGTAGTATGGGCTGGGGCTGGGTCCGGCGGAGGACGTGGACGCGCCGTGGTACTTGGCTTCACCGGCGAAGCGAACGAATCCCTCTTTGCCGATGGGCACGCCGAAGCTGACCGTCTGCTGGATCAGGGGTGCGCCCTGCGTGTAGGTCTGGCCCGCTGTCTCGCTGAGATTGAGCCCTTCGCGTTCACGGTCGAGGATGATGTTCATGACGCCGGAAATGGCGTCCGAACCGTACTGCGCAGCAGCCCCGTCGCGGAGGATTTCGATTCGGCCAATCGCGGGCGTGGCGATGAGGTCGAGGTCCACAGGCGTGCTGCCGCCCGATATGTTCGCGAGGTTATTAATGAGGGCGGTCGTATGCCGCCTTTTGCCGTTGACGAGAACGAGCACGTAATCGCCTGACAGGCCACGGATGGAATAGGGCCTCACGCTCGCGGAGGTCCCGCCGCCTGCGAGCGCGGGCATGTCGAACGAGGGCACGATATCGCCGAGAATCTCCTTCAGTCCCGTTCTGCCCGTGTCCTTTAACTCGTCGGCGCCGACCACGTCGATCGGCGTTGGACTGGTCGCCACGGACCCCGGGCGGCTGCCGCGCACGCCGGTGACGATGACCGCACCAAGCTCTTCGGACCCAGGTTGCGCGCCGCCTGCCGGCGGCGCAACTTGGGCGACGGGCTGCAGGTCCGCGCCGGCATCGGCCGCCACCGATGGACCGGGTGGCGGCACGGCGATGGGCCCGGACTCGGTGGCCAGGCCGCTCTGTGGCGCCGAAGCATCGCCTGGCGTCGGCGCACCGGAGGCCGCGACGGACGGGGAACCGGCGGCGGCATCGGCCGGGAGCGCGCGATCGGCTTCGACCGAGCCTTGCGGGCTGGTCCCGGCATCCTCTTGGACGGCGGCGCTTTGCGGCACGGGCGCGCCGCCGTCAGGGCCTCGGTCCGCGGGTCCCTGCGGCTCGCCTCGGGCCGGGGCGGCCGTCGTCCACATGGCCACGCCCGCTGCCGGGGCCAGTGCAAAAGTTAAGAACCCGGATACGAATCGTCGATGCATTGATTGACACGTTCTCCTGCGAGCCCCGTGTGAGAGACGAAAGCGAACGACGGCTTCAGGAGCTTCGGAGCCAGTTCGCCGCCGAGCGCGGTCTTGGGATGGACGGCCCGTACCCCGGTCATCAGCGAATGCTTGGCTCCCCATTGGTCGCCAGACCTCCGTCGACGGACACTCCGAGGGTACGGCTGATCATGAATCGCGCTCATCGGCTTTAGCGAGCACGGCGCATGCCACGCGAGCGCAGGCCCTCCCCCGATTGGGCAGTGGACCGCAGTGCTCGTCTTTCTTGGTCGTCCCGAGGCGCAAGGGCGCGCTGGGCACATCGGTCTCGCCGCCCCAAGCCCCGCCCGCGCCATACACGCTTCGAATTGGCCTCCGGCGTCCATGCGACGCCCTGTTGCTGGCGGAGCAGCGGTTGATGGCGGCGACGCAGGTCGATCGTCGGGCCTGGGGGTATGGCAACAGGTCGAATGACGTGGACGCTCGTTCTCGCGCCGCGGTCGCAGAGGGCCCGCCTCGCCTGTTGGGCTCCCTTCTTGCTTCGACCCAGACAATGGGGTTAGGACTTGCGCGCCGAACTTCAAAGGTTGACACCCTGCAAGACTTCGTAGACATGCTGCGCGCTGGCGCAGCCTGCGGCGTTGCACGAGGAAGCCGAGCTATCCGCTCCCATCGCCGGAGAGTCCTCCGAAAACATGGTGCGGAGTGTTATGCGAGAGATGGGTGGCGGTCAGCCGCCCGTGAGCCAGTGGAGTCATGTCTGTGCATTTGACGAAAATATTTCGTATTGCTGTCTGGGGAGTGGTGAGCTGCCTGTTCGCTGCGGGTGTCCTCGTCCCATTGGCGTGCAGCACCCACGACTGCTTGCCGAACACGACCTGCGTCAACCCGCCCGACTACACTCAAACCATTTTTTACGACGGCAACCCGGGACCCAAGCCCGACGCGGGCGAGCCCACGGATGCCACGAAAACCGACGCCCCGGCCGACGCGGTGGGGGCTTCGCAGGACGGGGCCGCTGCGCAGGACGGGGCCGCTGCGCAGGACGGGGCCGCTGCGCAGGACGGGGCCGCTGCGCAGGACGGGGCCGCTGTGCAGGACGGGGCCGCCGTGCAGGACGACGACGGGACCGACAACGCCGCAGCGGACGTGGGGTCCGACAGCGACGTGCAAGCGGATGGGACGGCTCTGCAGAACGACGGCGGGAGCGACAGCGCCGCGGCGGACGCGGCATCGGACAGCGCGGTACAGGCGGATGCCCAGGAGGATGCACTCGGCGAGTGAGGCCGGGCGGCGCTCGCGGGCTCACGAAGAGCTGCGCCGCTCGGGTGCCATCCGTCATCGATAGCGGTCTGCAGCATCGACCGTCAGGCCGGCCACGCCTCTGGCGGCAATGTTCGGTCCCATTCGCTTCGATCTCTACTGGGGAGTACCGGGTGGACGTGCCCGGAGACGGACGCGCAAAGGGCATGGGCGGATTTCGGCCATTCGCGCCGAGCCTTGACGCAGTCTACTATCAAAGACATAGTCCGTCGCACACTGGAGACATCGGGCCGCGCGCTTGTCGACGCCGGCCCGGCGACGAAACGCGCGCGCCAGTCATTTTGACAGGGCGCGGCAACGCGAACCAACGGCTCTCACGAAGGAAACGACCGATGACCGATTTGCCGACCCGCCCGCTCGGGCGCACCGGTTTCAACGTGACAAACCTCGGCTTCGGAGCCATGGAACTTCGCGGACCGCCCCGCGGCCCGGAGATTTCGGACGCCGAGGCCGAGCGCGTGCTCAACGCCGTACTCGACGCCGGCATCAATTTAGTCGACACGTCGATCGACTACGGCCGAAGCGAAGAGACCATCGGTCGCTTCATCTCGCGCCGGCGAAGCGAGTACTTTCTCGCGTCGAAGTGTGGGTGCGTCGTCGGCGGCGCTCCCGGCGAGCACGTTCATACAGCCGAAAACATCCGCCGCGGCGTCGAAAACAGCCTTCGCCTGCTCAAGACCGATCACCTGGACCTCGTGCAGTTTCACCGGAGCCTCACCCGCGAGGAGTTCGAAAAGGACGGTGCGCTGCAAGAAGCCCAGAAGCTCAAGGCCGAAGGAAAGGTGCGCTTTCTCGGCGTCTCCGGCACACTGCCCAACCTTGTCGAACAGATCGGAATGGGTGTTTTCGACGCGTTTCAGATTCCCTATTCGGCGCTGCAGCGCGACCACGAGGATGTCATTACGCAAGCGGCGAAGGCCGGCGCCGGGACGATCATTCGCGGCGGCGTCGCTCGCGGCGCGCCAACCGACTGGCAGCGCACGAACTACATGGTGCCGGGCGACACGATGCGGAACCGCTGGGAGCAGGCCCGGCTCGACGAGCTCCTCGCCGGCATTTCTCGCATCGAGTTCACCCTTCGCTTCACCCTTTCGCATCCGGGGTTGAGCACCACCATCGTTGGGACGAAAAACCTCGACCATCTGCAGGAGAACATCCGCGCGGCCAAGAAGGGCCCGCTCCCGGCCGACGTGTTGGCGGAAGCCAAGCGCCGCCTTGCGACCGAATCGTTCTCGGAGCCAACGAACGCGTCCACTGCAGTCCGCGGTTCCAAAGACGGTGGGTCCCCGCGTGCGCAACACGGTGCACCCGCCGGAAAGGCACCTTGACTCGGGTCCCTTCTTTATCGGCCTGCATCTCGAAGTTCGCCTGCACCTCGATGCGTTGGGCAAAAATTGTTAGCGGATTGAGCTGAAAAGAGAAAGTTCGGTCGGTCGAGTGCACCGACGTCCGCACGGGCCCGGGATACGGGGAGCCTTGCGTCGCTGGTCGTTCTCCAATGCGTATGCGTTCACCAGCACGTTCATGTTGCTGCTGACGTCGGGTACCGGTCGCCCCGACGACCCGGTCACCGGAGAGGATCGGTCGGTAAGAAGCATGGCTACCAGGTGGGCAGCGGCGTGGATGCACCCGGCCCGCAACCCAAAGCAGTCGTGCTTCGATCGTGGACGGAGGAAACATGTCGTCGTCCGGGACGAGACGATCAACCCCTTCATGGTGCTGGGGCTCTGGCGATGAACATTGGCGGGCAGGGCGAGGCGCGCGCAGATCATGCGCCTCGTGGGCTTCGCGGCCTTCCCTTCGGCCTTGCTTGGGCTGAGGTGGTTGGAGGAGCCAGCGGGGCGCTGCAAGGTGCGCCACTCCCGGAAGCGGACACCGCGATGCGGCTTGACCCCCACATGCGGTAGCCTACATTCGACGGCGACGCATGTGACCACCGCAGATGAAGAGCTCGTCCACCGCGCGTGGTTGGCGCTGTGCGCGCAAGCGTCGAGCGGAGCAGAACGCGAACCCATCTTGGCTGCGCTTCTCGAGAAGTGCGTGACCCAGCACGGGTCGTTCGCCGCGTCGCTCACGCGGGCCGTCGCGGCCATCGTGTTCGAGGAGGCCGACCAGGCGCGCGCCATTGCCGTCATTCAAGCCGTCTACGACGAGCAACCGCCGATTGTCGCCGCCGCCGCCGCGGATCTCGGGGCGTTTGTCGCGCGCGATCCTTCCTGCGAAGGCGAGCTGGACGTCCTCCTCAACTACAAAGGCTTTCGTGCTTTGCAGTGCCATCGCATCGCGCACGAGCTCTGGACAGCAGGGAGGCGGTCACTGGCGCGGTTTATCCAGGGCCGCGTCGCGCAGTCACTGGCGATGGACCTCCATCCCGGCGCGACGATCGGCCGCGCGCTCTTCATCGATCACGGCACGGGCATCGGCATCGGGGAGACGGCTGTTGTGGAGAACAACGTCTCGATGCTCCACTCCGTCACACTCGGCGGCACGGGGAAGGTGGCCGGCGATCGTCACCCGAAGATTCGTGAGGGGGTCATGATCGGGGCGGGGGCGAAGATCCTCGGGAACATCGAAATCGGGTCGTACTCGAAGATCGCTGCGGGCAGCGTCGTTCTTCGGTCCATCCCGCCTCACTCGACGGCCGCCGGCGTTCCAGCGTCCGTCGTCGGCCATCCGCGAGAGCCGCAGCCGTTTCTCGAGATGGATCAGGATATCTGAAGGCCCATCCCGACCCGGGCTGCCCGCCCAACCACGGCCGCGACCGAGAAGACGCGACCTCGTCATTCGCTTTCCCGTGCTCGAAAGCTGCGTTTCGATCGGCCGTTTCGAGCGATGCGCGGGGAAGCATCGGCCCTCTCACGGGAACGGCTCGCCGGGGCTCTCCTCGATCTCGCTCGAACAAGATCCCGTCGAAGATTGCGGATGGCCGATGGGTTTTATCGTTGATCTCCTCTAAACCGAAGATTGACAAATATTCAATCGTCCGGTTTTTTACACACACTCAGTCGAAGCCGGCGCGGTCTACCGAGAGATGCGTGGCGCGGCCGAGGCCGTTCGTCTACATTCGGACTCATGCGAAACTGGAAGGGCTTCGTCGCCGAGGCACCCTAAGAGCGCCAAACGTATTGGCGGTCCGAGGATTTCAAGGCTTTGGGCCCTGGGGATCCGGCTCCGCATGGCAGGGCGCCTTGCGGGGATTGCCGGCTCCGCGTGGACAGGGCACCTCGTGGGAATAACCCGCTTTTGCCATGCTCGGCGTACGGGACGTTCGGTCGTTGCCCGGATCGCGGCGTAATGTCTTGCTTATAAGACAACGGCGTACTACGGAGGACGAGGAGGTCGTGGGCGCCTCCTCGGCCGCGCAATCCCGGCGCCAGGCCGAATGGCTGGAGATTGCGTCCTTGCCCATCCCCGGGAGAGACCATGACCAAACTGATGCATCAACCGATGACCGTGCTTCGGGCGGGTGCCCTCCTCGCGGCCTTCACGGCTGGCGAGCCGTCGCATGCCGATGCACCCCAGGGCGCTGGCCCTCCCGCCGCCACGAAAGACACGCCGGCCGCAATCGAGCACGTGCGCGCAGCGACCGCGTTGGCTCAGAGCGACCTCACGACGGCTCTCTTTCTTTGCCGCGCCGATTCGGGAAACGTCGTACGGCAAGCGCTCGAGACCGGGTCGAGCAAGTGGGTGGCGCCGACCCAAGCATTCGACAATCTGTACTACGTCGGCAACGAGTTCGTGGGGGTCTGGGTGCTCAAGGCGAGCGGCGGGCTCATCCTTTTCGATTCGAGCAGCAGTGCGGACGAGGCCGAGCACCACTTGGTGCCGGGGCTCATCAAACTCGGACTCGATCCGAACCAGATTAAGTACGTGATCATCACCCACGGCCACTGGGATCACTTCGGGGGCGCCGCCTATCTTCAAAATCGATTCGGCGCGCGCATTGCGCTCGGCGCGGCCGATTGGGATCTCGTCGAAAAGGCGCCCGCCAGCAGCCTCGAGGCCAACCACCATCCACCGCCCCGCCGGGACATCGCGTTGGTCGACGGCCAGCGGATTACCGTAGGTGATACGACCGTGACGATATACGTGACGCCGGGCCACACGCCGGCGACGGTTTCGGCCCTCGTGCCCGTTCGCCACCATGGCAAGACCTACACGCTCTCGCTCTTTGGCAGCGTGGCGTTTCCCCCGACCCTCGAAGCAACCGATCGCACCGGCGGTTTACGCAAATACGACGAATCGGTGCAGCGCTTTGGCGACATCAGCCGGCGCGCCGGGTCCGTCGGCATACTGAATACGCACGTTTTCGCCGACGGGACCCTGAACCGACTCGCTCTCGCACGCGACGCCGGGCTCGATCAGCCGAACCCGTTCTTCATCGGGTCCGACGCCGTGTCACGCTACTATGGTCTTTTGCACGAGTGCCTCCAGGCCGCCCAACTGCGTCCACAGGTTCCGACCGATTGGGCACGCCCGCTCTCGTCCGCCACCCCGCAACAATGACCAGACCGCCGAAGGCCCGCCGTGGCGTACGCCAGGCACTCCAACGGCGGCCGTGTCCGGGCTCCGTCCCCCCATGTATGCCTTCCACCCGAGACGTCGCGGGGAAGTCCACGATTTCGAGCCAGGAGGCAGGCGATCGCCGTGGCGGGGCGTCACGCCGACGTCTATGCCTGACCGAAGAGGCGGCATGGGCGCGGGCAGCCCGCATTCTCGAAGCGGCCAAGGCGAACGGCGCCGGACGTCGATCGTCGATCTTCCGCCGCGCTGGCGAGCCCCCGCAAAATGTCGGATCGCAACGATTGCTCGAAGCAGCATCGGGCGGGAAGGTTCGCGACAAGCGACTCTGGACCGAGATCGCCGCGCTGACCGGCGCGAGCGGCAACTCGACCGCCCTTGTCGGCACCCCGGAAAAGGTGGCGGACGCGTTGCTCGATTACTGGGACCTCGGCATCACGACGTTCCTCATCCGCGGCTTCGATCCCCTCGAGGACGCGATCGAGTATGGGCGCGAGCTCATCCCGCGGGTACGCGAGGGCACGGCCAAGCGATCGATTGCGCCGGAGCGACTGAATCTCAGCTGATCGCAACGGGTGCCTAGCGTCCTTGGCCCCACACGACGCTCGCTGTCCGTTCTGTTCGGTCACTTGGGGCTTGCAACTGTTTCGCGGCCCCCCTTCACCGTAGGATTCGCCCATCGTGATGGAAGACGCGATCAAACCCCCGGCCGCCAGCCCGATCGGACGCCGGCGTTGGCTCGGAGCGAGCGCGCTCGCCCTCGCTGGGCTGACACTCGAAGGATGCGCCGAGCGACTGCCAGCCGAACGCAGCGCCCGAGCGGGCATCGCGGCGACGGGCCGCATCCGGCTCGACCTAAACGAAAATCCGTTCGGCCCTTCGCCCCGGGCCGTCGAGGCGATACGCCGCGGCCTCGTCGATCTCGCCCGCTACACGAGCAGCGAGGCGGAGGATCTGCAGCGTCAAGTTGCGGCGGCCGAAGGGGTCCCATTCGAGCAAGTCGTCCTCGGAGACGTCCTCGAGGCGATCGCGATTCATCTGGCGCTCGCAGGTGGTGCGGGCGGGGAGTTCGTCTACTCGACGCCGGGCTACGCGGCTTTCGCCGATTCGGCCCGTACGGCGGGCGGAACAGCGGTCGCAATGCCACTCGACCCGCGGCTCGAAAACGACCTGCCTTCGCTCTTGTCGAAGGTCGGCGACCGGACGCGTGCGCTTTTCATCGTCAATCCGCACAATCCGTCCGGGACGGTCTCCGACTCCGTCGCGCTCAAGACCATGCTCCGCGAAGCCTCGACGCGCGCGTTGGTCCTCGTCGACGAGGCCTATCTCGAATTCACGGAAGACTTCAGCCGGCGAAGTTGCGTCGACCTCGTCCGCGCCGGCAACCATGTTGCTGTCTTCCGAACGTTTTCGAAGATCCATGGCCTCGCGGCCCTACCCTTCGGATACGCGGTCTTGCCATTGGAATGGGCGAATCGGCTTCGAGCGGAAGGTGTGGGTAGCCCGCGCTCGCTCGACCGGCTGGCCGTCGCGGCCGCGTCCGCGAGCTTGGGCGATGCATCGTTCATTGCATGGGTGCGGGCGAAGGTGGCCGAGGAGCGCGCCCAATGGTTTGCAACGTTTCGTACGCTGAACCTTCGGTTTGCCGACTCCCGGGGTAACTTCGTTTTCTTCGAGACCGGTCGGCCGCATCGCGAGTTTGCCGAGGCGATGCTGGGGCGCGGGGTCGACGTCGGGCGGGCGTTTCCACCTCTCGATCGATGGGCGCGGATCTCGATCGGGCTTCCCGAGGAGAACGCGCGCGCGCGAGAGGTGCTGCGCACTGTCCTACGCTGACTGCCAAAACAGGCTCGGCTCGCGACATCTCGCGCATCCTGGGCGCGCAGATGGTCGTCACGTCGGTTCGGTGAAGTCGGGGGGATCGTAGACGGCGATGGGCGGAGGATCGCCCTCGAAGCGAACGGCTTGCACGAGACACGTCTGGGCACTGCAACCTTGCGAGAACGACGATGCGCCCCGATCGAGCGTCAGCGTGTTCGGATTGCCGTTGCGATCGATCCCGTCGACTCCCGGGTCGAACCATGACCCCGTCGAGAGGCGTGCGACGCCCGGCATGATGTCGCGCGTGACGATGGCTCCAGCGAGACATCGACCCCGGTCGTTGAAGAGCTCGACGAGATCGCCGGTTGCGATCCCGCGCGCTGCAGCATCGTCGGCGTTGAGGTACACGGGATCGCGCCCCGCGACCTTGCCGCGGCGGCTGTGCGGGCTCGGATCGAGCTGGCTGTGGAGCCGACGTTCAGGCTGATCGGAGAGCAAGTGCAGCGGGCAACGCGCGGCCATCGGGTGGCCCAGCCATTCGAAGGGCTCGCGCCAAACGGGGTAACCCGGACAATCGTCCAGCCCGAACGCCGCGATGCGTTCGGAGAAGATCTCGATCCGGCCCGAGGGCGTGCGAAGGCGGTTGCGTTCTGGATCGCGCCGGAATTCCTCGTGCATGACGTACGGCACGTCGTGAGACGAAAGGTCGATGAAGCCCGTCGCCCAGAATTCATCGAACGGCGGCAATGCGATCCCGAGCGCTCGGACACGCTCGGCGTTGTCCCGGTACATGCGCTCGATCCATTCTTCGGCGGAGCGGCCCTCGCTGAAGGCGTCGCCGACACCCAAGCGACGGGCCAACTCGACGAAGATCTCGTAGTCGTCACGCGCTTGCGCATGCGGCGCGAGCGCGCGTTTCATCGCCACGTAGAAACCCTCGCGTGTGGCGAAGCCGATATCGTTGCGTTCGATCGACGTCGTGGCCGGCAGGACGACGTCCGCTCTCCGGGCCGCTGCCGTCCAGTACTGCTCGTGCACGACGATGGTTTCGGGCCGCCGCCAGGCCAGGTCCAAACGGTTCAGATCTTGATGGTGATGAAACGGGTTTCCACCGACCCAATAGAGGAGCCTGATATCGGGATACGTGTACTCGGTGCCCTGGTAGCAAAATGGAGAGCCCGGGTGGAGGAGCATGTCCGCGATCCGAGCCACCGGGATGAATTGCTTCACCTGGTTGACGCCTTGAGGCAGGACGGGCCCTGGAAGACGGCGGTGGGCGCTGCCCATGACGTTCATGGCGCCGTATCCGAGGCCGTATCCTCCTCCCGGCAACCCGATCTGTCCGACCATGGAGGCCAGGGCCACGAGCGCCCAGAACGGCTGCTCGCCATGCGCGGCCCGCTGAAGGGCCCAGGCCACGTTGAGCATGGTCCGCTGTCCGAGCATTTCAGCGGCCAGGTCGGCGATGCGGCGTGCGGGCACACCCGTGATCGGTTCTGCCCAATCGGGATCCTTCGTCACACCGTCGACCTCGCCCATGAGGTACGCGTCCAATCGTTCGTAGCCGACCGTGTATCGATCGATGAATGCTCGGTCGAAACGCCGGTCGTTGCGGACGACGTAGGCCAGGGCGAGCATCATCGCCGTGTCGGTGTTCGGTCGGATGGGAATCCATTCGACGTCGCCGCCCGTGTCCATGTTGTCCCGCACGGGGCTGACGTTCACGAATCGGACGCCCGCCTGCGCCGCCCGGCGCAGGCCTTCGCGCACCCGGTGATCGCCAGCGCCGCTCGACGAGACCTGTGTGTTCTTGAGAGGCACACCACCGAAGGTGACGAATAGGTTCGTATTTCGTTCGACGACCGACCACGACGTATGCGACGCGTTGCTGTCGTCCATGTCGGTCACGACATGCGGCATGAGTGCGCGGCCCGCGCCCAGGCTGTAGCTGTCGACGCTCCGGACGTAGCCGCCGAGTGTGTTCAAGAACCGGTGGAGCTGGCCCACGGCGTGATGAAATCGACCGGCGCTCGACCACCCATAGGACCCCCCGAAGATGGCGCCGTTGCCGAATCGGCTGCGGACACGAGAGACCTCCTCCGCAACGCGGCCGAGTGCAGTGCCCCAGTCGACCTCCACGAACGGCTCGCGGCCGCGATCGTCCGAGGTCGCAGCCGGGCCGTGCTCGAGCCAGCCCTTTCGGATCGCCGGTCTTCGTACCCGGAGGCGCGTCACGGACGGGTCCAGCTGGTCGATTCCGATCGGCGATGGATCGGGATCGCGCGCAAAGGGCCGCAACGTCGGCAAGAGCGAGCCCTCCGGCGTCTCGACCTCGTAGATGCCCCAATGGGCGGCAGTGAAACTCGTGCGGGGCATCGCGACCTCCTTTCGCCGTAGATCACATGAACCGGCCTGCCCATTCGGGCAAGTCGAGAAGGCCATGCCGTCGAGTCGGCGTCGAGAGGCTGCGGCCAACCGCTCCCGCAAGGTTGCCCGCTCGGCTCCTTCTGTCCAGCATTCCTCATCGAATTGCCGCTTAAACGCGAACGTTGATCGAGGCCAATTCGTTTCTTGAGGAAAACTCGAATGAATTGCCCGGCCGAGCGCCTACGGTGCGGCCGCCATGCGAAGGACCACGCGTTTGTCGCCGGCCGCCGACGCGAGGGGTACGTGAGGGACCCCGTATCGTCGCGCGGCGGATCGGGAGGCCAGGCGCTCATCTTCGAGGCGGTGATGCGCCACCGGCGTGAAGCGGTCTTGGGGATCGGAGCAGGCCTCGGCTGGAGCGGCGCGCGGTTGGCGACTCCGATCTTCATCCGTCAGGGCATCGATGCGGGCATTCGGGCCCACGACCTCGGCGCGCTTCGAACCGCCGTCCTCTCGCTCGCCGTCGTCGGCATGCTCGGCGCGTGTCTCGCCGGCCTTCGCCGCTACGCGGCGCAGACCCTTGCGACGCGGATCGAGGCGGACCTGCGCGCGCGGCTCTTCGGGCATCTGCTGCGCTTGGACGCGGGCTTCCATGCACGGTGGTCGGCGGGGCGCCTCGTCTCGCGCGCCGCTTCGGACATCCAGCAGATCCAGCAGCCGTTCATGAGTTTGCCTATCACCGCTTCGAACATCGTCCTTCTCTCGGGCTCTACGATGGTTTTGGGCGCCATCGATCCGTCGCTCGCCGCAGTCGCGCTCGCGCCGACGGTCGTCGTCGTCGTCCTCGCTTGGCGCTTCACGCTGAAGCTCGGAACGAGCGCACAGCGGCTGCAGCAAGCGTTGGGCTCGCTCGCGGGCGCGATCGAGGACGCTGTGGCGGGCATCCGCGCCATCAAGGGCCTCGGGCTCGAGACGCTCGAGCGACGTCGCGTGGAGGAGCGCACCGCACAAGTCTACGCGTCGGCGATCGGGATGGGAGAGGTGCGCGCCCGTCACCTCCCGCTCGTCGAGTTCTTTCCGACGGTCGGTTTGGTGGCTGTCTTGTGGTTCGGAGGATACCGAGTCGCGCACGGGAGCCTGACGGTCGGGCGCCTCGTGCAATTTTACTATTACCTCGTCATGCTCGTTGCGCCGCTCCGGATGATGGGCGTCATCGCCGCCCAGTGGCAGCGTGCAGCCGTATCGGCCGACCTCGTGGCGGGCCTTCTCTCGACGGAACCGGCCATCCTCGACGGTGACGAAGTCGACGAAGGGCCTCGCTCGTCGACCGCCATGGCGCGAGATGACGCATCTCGCCTGATGCGCGACGCGACGCTCGCTGACGACGCACCAGGCGCTCGCCACACGCCCGCGCGCGGCGCGATCCACTTCGACTCGATAGACTTTGCCCACGACGGTCAGGAGCTCCTTTTTCGTGGCCTCGATCTTCGGATCGACTCCGGCGAGACGGTGGCCCTCGTCGGGGCGACAGGCTCTGGGAAGTCCACGCTGGCCGCGCTCGTCGCGCGGATCTACGACGTCCGGGGCGGACGCGTGCTGCTCGACGGGGTGGACGTGCGACGAATGCCGCTCGACCGGCTGCGAAACCTCATCGGCATGGTGTTCGAAGACACCTTCCTCTTTGCGGGATCGGTGCACGACAACATCGCGTTCGGCAGGCCTCAGGCGACCCGCTCGGACGTCGAACGCGCAGCCCGAACGGCCGGCGCCCACGACTTCGTGATGGCCATGGATGAAGGATACGACACGCCGATCGGCGAACGAGGACTGCGTCTGTCGGGCGGTCAACGGCAACGACTTGCTCTGGCGCGCGCGTTTCTCACCGATCCGCGTGTGCTCGTTCTCGACTCAGCGACGACCGCAGTGGACGCCACCACCGAGGCGAGCATTCGTCAAGCGCTTGCGCCGGCGCTCGGCACCCGGACAACGATCCTCGTGTCGAGCCGGCCCTCGATCGTGACGCTGGCCGATCGGGTCGTTCTGCTCCACGGCGGCCGAATTGCTGACGCGGGCACCCACGCCGCGTTGCAATCGAGAAGCCCGACCTATCGGCAGATCCTCGCGGCGGACGTCGTCGCGTCGGTCGCTCCTCGCAGCGGATGGGGGGCGCCGACCAGCCCATGAGCGCGACGATCGCGCCGCCTTTGGCGCACGGAAAGGCAACGCCGTCGCCGGTCGACGGAGGCGCACCGCGCCACCTCCTGATTCGCTCGCTTCGAATGCTCGCTCCGGTGCGGGGGCTCGCGGTCGCCACAATCGGCGTGCTCGTCATCGCCACGCTCCTGGGGCTCGCGGGCCCGGCCATCTTGCGGTACGCGATCGATCGGGGTCTGGGCACCGGGCAGCCCGACCTGCGGGTGCTCCGCAACGCGGGCGCGCTGTTTCTCGCGGTCGCATTGGCGTCGCTCGGCCTCGGGCGCCTCCACACCCGAATGCTCGCCGCGCTCGGGGAGCACTTCGTGCGCGACGTTCGCACGCGCGTCTTCCGCCACGTGACGGCGATGCCGGTCCGGTACTTCGACAGGACGCCGAGCGGGCGCCTCGTCTCGAGGATGACTTCCGACGTCGACGCGCTTCAGGACCTCGTGCAGCTCGGGCTGACCCAGTTCGTCCAGAGCGTGCTCACGCTCGGGGTCCTGCTCGCGCTTCTCGCGGCCCTCTCGTGGCGCCTGACGCTCGTGTGCATGGTTCCCATGCTGGGCTTTTTCGCGGTCCTAGGGCTCTTTCAGAAGCGCTCGCGGCCCGCTTACCTCGCCCTGCGCGAGCGCGTTGCACATACCCTCGCGCTCTTTCTGGAAAGCCTCGCCGGCGTTCGAGTCGTCCAAGCGTTCTGTCAGGAGAGTACGGTGACTGGACGGTTCTCGGTCGCCAACGGCCGGCTGTGCGACGCCAGCGTAGCCGCCGCGGTCGTGCAAGCGACCCTGCTGCCAGCTGTCGAACTGACGACGGTGCTGAGCAATGTGCTCGCGCTTGGGGGCGGTGGCTTCTTCGTGCTCGAGGGGCGCGAGACGCTCGGCACAGTGAGCGCCTTTTCGCTGTATCTCTTGATGGCCTTCGAGCCTGTCCAGTCGCTCAGCGCGCTCTTCAACACGTTGCAATCGGCCTCCGCCGCACTCGAGAAAATTCTTGCCATCCTCGACGAGCCCCTCGAGCTCACCGAGGGACCCGTCGAACTCGAGCCGCGGCAAGCAATCTCCCTGCATCACGTGCGCTTCGCCTACGGACCCGACGGGCCCCCGGTCCTATCGGACGTCTCTTTGACCCTGGCGCACGGCGAGAAGATCGCGCTCGTCGGAGAAACCGGCGCGGGCAAGTCGACGCTGGCGCGCCTCATTGCCCGCATCGACGACCCCACGGGCGGGCAGGTCTGCTACGGGGGCGTCGATTTGCGCCTCGCGACATTTCGTTCTCTGCGCCGGCGCATTGTCATGATGGCGCAGGAGGGCCACGTCTTCGACGGCACCGTTGCCGACAACCTGCGGGCCGTCCACCCTCGCGCGACCGAAGACGAGCTTTGCGCGGCGCTCCGTCGCGTCGGCGCCGCCGAACGCTTCGGCGCACTCCCCGCGAGCCTCTATGCATCGGTGGGCGCCCGGGGCGCGCGCCTGTCGTCGGGAGAGCGGCAGCTTCTCGCTCTGGCGCGGGTCGCCTTGCTCGACGCGGACGTGCTCGTCTTCGACGAGGCCACCTCGAGCCTCGACACCCGCACGGAGCTCGACGTGCACCAGGCCATGAACGCACTCATGCGCGACCGTACCATCGTCATCGTGGCACACCGGCTCTCGACCATCGAACGGGTCGACCGGATCGCGCTCGTGGCCGACGGCCGAATCGCCGAGCTCGGCTCTCACGCCGAGCTTATGGCCCGGGGTGAGCGCTACGCGGCGCTCTACCGCGAATGGAGCCACCTTCGAACGGACGGCGACGGTTGCCCATCGCGGATGGTCGCCGGCTAGGCGCCGATCCGCGCAGCTCGTTGGCGAGCCCCCGGGGATTGTCCGAAGGCAACGGTCAAGAAAGGGTTAGGGGGCGACCGCCTGGGTTGCTTCGGATCATCCTGCGCTTCGGATCATCCTGCGCTTCCGATCGAGCCGTCGAGCCAAACCATCCGCCGCAGCCCGCGGTCCTGCGACTTGCCCTTCGATGAGGGCGTTGCTCGGTACGCGTTCGACTTACGATCCGAACGCGGCCCGGCCCGCCGCGACGAGAATCGTGTCGCTCTGCGGCGAGTGGATCCGGCCGCACAGTACGTCGCGATAGTGGCGCTCGAGCGGATGATGCCGGCTGAGGCCCGGATTGCCGGTGAGCTCAAGGCCCAACTCCACGGCCCGTATCGCGTTGGCGGTGACGGTGTGCTTGACGAGATTGGCCTCGACGCCCGTCGAGGGAGCCCCGGCCTCCGCGCGCCCCGCGGCCGACTCGATGAGCACGCGGTTCGTATAAAGGAGCGCTTCGATCTCACCAAACTTCTCCTGCACGCGAGGCAGGGTCGACAGGGAGGCGCCGAGGTTGGTCGGGGTGCGCTCCTGCAGGTATCCGGCGAGCCAATCGCGAGCTGCGCGAGCGACTCCGTCGTAGATCGCCGAGATCGAGAGCGCGTTCCACAGGCCGGGCCCGCTCTCCCGTGGCTTCGGCGCCCACGCCGCCGGGGGCCGTACGTCTACCGCATACTCCGCAGGGGTCCACGCGTTCTCGAAGACCACCTCGTGGCTGACGCTGGCCCGCATGCCCAGATGATCCCAAGCAGGCTCGATTCGAATGCCGGGTCCGTCGGCCCGGACGAGGAAGTTGCCGACACGCGGCTCCGGATCGTCGGTCTTCGCCCACACCGAAAACCAGCGCAGGCCGGTCGACCCCGTCGAGTAGATCTTGCGGCCCGTGATCCTCCATCCCTGGTCGGTCGAGCGCGCGACCGTAGCCGGGAGGCCCCCGCGGACCGGCGTGCCGAGGTCCGGTTCCACGCGCAGCCCGCCGATCAGTGCGATCTGGCTTGCGGCCTCCCGGGCGAGCCTGGCGAACACATCGCGTGGCCAAGCATCCGTGCGACCAAAGGCACCTGCGTAGAACGCGTAGGTCATAAAGAGGATGAGCGCAGTCGACGGCTCGCCCTTGGCGACAGCGCCGAGCACGCGCAGGGCCTCGGACAAGGGTGCGCCCGAGCCGCCGAATTCGGGCGCAATGGTGAGGCCGAGGAGGCCGGCGTCACGGAGCGCGACGAAGTTCTCGGTCGGAAAGACAGCCCGTCGGTCGTAATCTTCGGCGGTCGCGGCAAACCGCCGGGTCAGCTCGTCGAGCAGGCTCTGCGAGAGAGGCCTGCCGACGCGTTGGGCATTCGCCTGCACGGAGGGATCCATGACGAGCGCCATCCTAATTGTCCCTCATAGCAGACACAAGGTCCGAACGTTTTCGGAGGCGGCATGCTGCCCATTCTGCGTTCGAACGAGCAAGCGCGGGCTCCGGGCGGGACGTCAACCGGGCGCGTCAGGCAACGTGGCGCTCACGTTTCGCGCGCGTGTATCGATTGGCCGGCACCCCGATACCCAAGCTCTCGCGGAACGTCGAGCCTTCGTACTCGTGGCGAAATGCGCCGCGTCTTTGGAGAATCGGAATGACCGACTCGGCCAGCCGGGCAAACTGGCCGGGGAGCGACTCGCCGATGACGAAGCCGTCGGAGGCTCCCGTCGCGAGCCACTCCTCGAATTTGTCGGCGATCTGCTCGGGCGTACCGACGAAGTTGCCCTTCGGTGTCGCAAACCGCAGCGCGACCTCGCGTAGGCTCAAGCCCTCTTCTTGGGCCGCGCGGGTGATCTTGAGCACGGCCCCCTGAGAGCTGTTCAGGGCGTCGCGACCGAAAGCCGGGAACGGCGCGTCGAGGTCGTGCTTCGTGAAGTCGTAGTCGTTGAAGCCTCGCCCGAGCATCCTCAGGGCTGCCTCGATCGAGACGAGGTTCGCCCGCTCGCGCCACAGCGCCTCGGCGTCTGCCTCGGTGGCACCGACGACGGGAGCGACCGCTGGAAGAACGAAGAGCGCCTCGGGATCGCGACCGAACCCCGCCGCACGCGACTTGACGTCGCGGTAGTAAGCACGGGCTTCCTCTATGCTGTCGTGGCCGACGAAGATGGCGTCGGCATGCTTCGCCGCAAAGTTGCGTCCGTCCTCGGAGGTGCCGGCCTGAAAGACGACCGGCTGCCCTTGGGGCGACCGCGCGATGTTGAGGGGACCTCGGACGCTGAAGTGCGGGCCCTCGTGGTTCAAGGCATGGAGCTTCGTGCGGTCGAAGAAGACCCCGCTCGCCTTGTCGTGAACGAGGGCGTCGTCCTCCCAGCTGTCCCAGAGGCCGCGCACGACCTCGACGAATTCGTCGGCGCGGCGATAGCGCTCCGCGTGATCGAGGTGCTCCTTCTTGCTGAAGTTGGCCGCCGTCCCGTCGAGCCAAGACGTGACGACGTTCCAACCTGCGCGCCCGCCGCTGATGTGGTCGAGCGACGCAAACTGGCGAGCGAGGTTGAAAGGCTCCGTGTAGCTCGCCGTGACGGTCGCCACGAGGCCGATGTGGGACGTCGCCGCCGCGAGCGCCGAGAGGATCGTGAGCGGCTCGAAACGATTCAGGTAATGAGGACTCGACGTCTCGGTGATGAACAGGCTGTCGGCGATGAAGATGAAATCGAACTTGGCGGCTTCGGCGAGCTGCGCGCGCTTTTTGTAATACGGAAAGCTCGTGCTGGCGCCCGGCTCGGCACCCGGATGCCGCCAGTCTGTCCAGGTCCGTCCCGCGCCCTCGATCATGTGGCCGAGTTTGAGCTGTCGCCGCTTTGCCATCGTGGCCTCCGAATCTCGGCCGCATCCTCGTCGGAGAACGGGGCCGCGACAATCGCGCTTTCATGAGCGCACCCATGACGAACGCCAATAGTTCGCGACCTTCTTCTTTCCTCGGTCTTTTCCCTTCCTCGACCTCGAAATCCACCCTTAATCGCTTGACGACGATGTCTCTTATCCTGGACAGTGCAGCCGGTGAACCATACCGCGAGCGCCGATGACACATCTTCGGCTCTTCATCGCCAGCGACATCACCACCGCCCTTGGCGGGGCACTCTCTTCGCCGTCGCTCTCGCCTGCGCCGCAACGCTCGGCGGCGGCGGCTGCTCCGAAAACGACCACCTGCCCACCCCCCTCCCCGGTTCTGACCTCGTCGCGCCTCCCGCCGACGCGGCGACGGACGGACCTCTCGACGGGTCGACCGATGCGGAGGAGCAGGAGGCCGACGCGGCGCTCAACGGCGATGGGAGCCAGCCCGGCGACGGTGCGCAGACAGCGGCTGACGGCCAGCCGTCGGATGCTTTGCAGAGCGCGGAGGACGGCGCGACCTCCGATGCCGGGTCGGATACGACGATCGAAGGATCGGTCGACGGATCGGCCGGCGCGGAGGCGGCGGCCGACGCGGCGCTCGACGGCGATGGGAGCCAGCCAGGCGACGATGCGCAGGCAGCGGCCGACGAGCAGCCGTCCGATGCTTCGCAGAGCGCGGAGGACAGCGCGGCATCCGACGCCGCCGGCGCGGACGGCGGCGACCTGTGAGCCATCCAGCGTCGCAGCGGCGAGCCGAGCTCGCGCCGACGAATCGCGCTCCGAGGAGCCGACTTGACGACCAAGAGACGCCGACGAGCCCCGCCCGAACCCCGCGAGCGGCCCGGCGCCCGAACGCTGCATGGAGAAACGCACACCCCAGGGGGACTCCCGAGGCCTATATGACGTGGAAGAGTGAAGCCAGACTGCGCGCCAGTCTGCGAACGTTCCGGGTTGGACTTCTTGTCGCCGCGATCGCGGCGATCCTGTCGGTCGCCCGGGGCGCGTCCGCGCAGGCAGATGTGGACGCCGGCGTCCGCCAGGATGGGCCGGGCGTGACCCCCGACGCGGGGCCGCCGCTGTCGCCTCCGGCCGGGCAAGGTCCGGACGCCGCCGCTCCCCCCGCCGCTACGCCGGCTCCAACGGTCGGGACGGGCGGACCCGTGCCGGCGGCGTCCGTCGACGGCGCGGGATCGGACGCTGGCGCTCTGGCCCCTCCGGGCGGCGACGCGGGAGAGGCCGACGCGGCCACACCGGCGGCGGGTGAGCAAGTCTTGGGCGCCGTGGTCGTGACGGCGCGCTACCGCGCCGAAGACGTCCAAGACGTTCCCATCGCCATCACGACGATGTCCTCCGACCAGGTGAAGGCGCTCGGCGGGACGAGCGACCTGAAGCAGCTGATGCAACAGCTTCCGAGCCTCAACATCCAGGGCTACAGCGGGCGTAACCAGACCATCACCATTCGCGGGATCGGTACCAACGCCGGCAGCACGAACGACGGCCTCGAGCAGGGCGTTGGCATCTACATCGACGGCGTTTATCGACCGAGGACGGGCACCGCCATCACGGACCTCGTCGACGTCGAGAGCATTCAGGTGCTGCGAGGACCCCAGGGGACGCTCTTTGGTAAGAACACCGTCGCCGGCGCGATCGACATTCGCACCGCCGAGCCCTCGTTCAAGCGGAGCGCCGTGGCCGAGGCGACGTACGGCAATTTCAATTACGTCCACGGATATGTGAGTGTCACCGAGCCGATCACCGA
>JBEKFX010000071.1:0-31887 GCA_050013115.1 Polyangiaceae bacterium | reverse complement strand
TGCCCAATTACCGCGTGAGCGCGAGGGGCGACACCCTGGTCATCGCGCTCGCGCCGGTCGGGGCGATCGACCAGACCGTCGCCAAGAAAGACGAAAAGGGCGGCGAGGCGCCGAAGCACGCGAGGCGCAAGCCGAAAAAGGTCGAAGAGGCACTTTAGATTGAGACCGCAATCGCGCCGCTTACCGTATCCCGCGGGCTCGCTCCGCAATCTATCGTCGGCCGCGGCCCTTGCGGGTGTGGCGCTCGAGGCACGTGCGGTTGTCGGCCGCCAGAGACCAGCCGTCGTGTTCTCCGCGCAAGAGTCGTACGGTGCCGGCGTAGGCGATCATCGCGGCGTTGTCCGTGCAGCTGGCGAGCGGGGGGACGAAGACGCGGATGCCCCGGGCCGCACCGAGCTCCTGCGTGCGCCGGCGAAGCTCGCCGTTGGCAGCCACTCCGCCGCCGAGCACGACCTCCCGAACGCCTTCGCGGAGTGCAGAGGCAATGACCTTCTGTGAGAGGACCGTGGTCACCGCGGCCTGAAAGGAAGCGCACGTGTCGCACACCTCGACGTCGGTCCCCGCCGACCCCCGTTGCGCCACGAGCCGGGCGACCTGCGTTTTGATCCCCGAAAAGCTCATCTCGGAGGACGGAGCGTGCGCCATCGGGCCGTGCAAACCCACGCGCGAGGCGTCGCCGCGTTCGCTCGCTCGCTCGACGGCCGGACCGCCCGGATAACCGAGCCCGAGGAGCTTCGCGACTTTGTCGAAGGCCTCGCCGACGGCATCGTCGCGGGTCGCGCCGAGCTCGACGATGTTCTCCGGGTGGGGCGCGTCGATCCGGTAGATGGCCGTGTGCCCGCCGGAGGCAAGAAGGCTCACGAATGGAAACGAAGGTCGCGGTCCGTCCCCCGCCCCTCGGCGCAGGAAGATGGCCAGCAAATGCCCGATGAGATGATCGACCCCGACCAGGGGCTTGCCCGCCGCCCACGCGAGTCCCTTGGCTGCCTCGACGCCGACGAGCAGGGCACCGACGAGCCCCGGGCGGTGCGTCACGGCGACGCCGTCGACGTCGGCCAGGCGAACGTTCGCCTGCGCGAGGGCGGCGCGGACGACAGGTCCGATGTTGCGCAGGTGATCGCGCGAGGCGAGTTCGGGGACGACGCCGCCGTAGTGGGAATGCATGGCCGCTTGGGAGTGGACGACGTCGGCCTGGACCCGCCCCGCGTCGTCGACGAGCGCCGCCGCCGTCTCGTCGCAGGATGACTCGATCCCTAATACGAGCACGGGCCTGCCTCGCGCGCGAGCGTGAACACGGCGAAGACGTTCGAGTTGGCAGCGGCGCCGCCGTCGGCTGTCTCGATCGGGGCTCCGCGCAAGAGGCGGACCTCGACACCCCCCGTTTGCATCAACGAAACCGTGGCAAAGACGTCGTTTCCGTCGCCGTCTGCGAAAGGCATGCTCGCTCGGACGACGTAAATGAAGTTGGCGACGCGGCCTTCTCCGAACGTGAATGTCGAGAGCGGATCGTTCCAGATTTGCGGAATCGGACGGAGCGGCGCGAACTGGAAGCGGCCGTCGCTCGTCGAAAGGGCCCCGGGCGCGTCCTGCAAGTGGTTCGTATCGATCGTGAGACACAACGTGGTCCCGGCGTCGACGCCGGAGAGAACGAAAGCCCCGTCCGTGACCCGACCTTCGTAGCGGTCGCCGTTCGCCGTCGAGAAGCTGTTCAAATCGCGACAGGCCGCCAGCACGGCGAGGGCAATCGGCCCGGCGCAGGCCGCGACGACCGACGCGGTCTTCATCTCTCTCCGGGAGAGCGCGCGAGCAAAAGCGCGGCGTCGCGAACGCGAGGCTCAGGGTCCATCGTCGCGACGCGCCGGGCCAGCGCCTTTCCAGCCGTCGCATCGTAGGCCGCAAGCGCCTCGAGGGCGGCCTGCCGGACGAGCGCGTAAGGGTCCGTCGTCGCGGCGCGACCGAGGCTGGACGCGGCAGAGCTGACGCCGGCAGCGCCCAGACGGCCGAGGGCCTCGGCTGCGAGGACACGCATCGCCCAGTTTTGGTGCGTCGCGAGAATCCGAGCCACCGCGGCGGCGGCTCGCGCGCTCGCCGGGGGAGGCGTCCCGTCGCTCCGGGCCGCGCCGAGCGACGAGAGCGCAACGCGCTCCACCTCTTCGCTCGCGTCCTCCAGTCCCGACACGACGGCGTCGGTCGCGGCGTCGCTCGAGGAGCGGGCGACGAGCACGATCGCCTTCGCGCGGATCGCCGCGTCCGGGTGCTTGGCCAGCGGGACGACGTCCGGCTCGAGTGCATCAGCAAGACGCCGTGCCGCCTCCGCAGCCGGACCGGTCGAGCCCCGGACGACGAAGGGGAGAAACTCACCGTCGCCGTCGCCGAGCGCATCCAAGACGGCCGTCGCCCTCGGGCCGGACGTCCGGAGCGCACTCATGGCCGCACGTCGAATGGGCTCTTCGAATAAAACGATCGCGGCGGACTTCTCTGCGCTGCTCGCCTCGCGCGGCGCGAGCTCGTCGAGCAGGGTCTCCACGTCGAGCGGCCCATCCGGCGTCGGCATCGCGTCGCGTGCCCGCGCCCAGCCGGAGACCCCCGCCCCGTGCGACGCGAGCGTCGCGAGCGCGATGGTGGCGGTGCGCGCGATGGCCTGCGACGACTTGTCGGAGACCGTTTCGTCACCCGCCCTGACGAAGATGGCGTCGGCCATGGCTTGGGCCGCGGCGCCTTGCCAGGGCGGTTCCTTCGCATGGCTCGAAGAAAGGCGCGCGAGCGCGAGGAGAGCCATTCGTCGGGGCAGCGGTTCGCCGTCTTCGGCGATTTCGAGGAGCGCCGGCACTTGCGCCTGCGCATCGAGGTCACCGAGCGCGTAGGCGGCTGCAGCCTTTGCGACCGATCCGGCGTCCGGCGACCGCGCAATGTCCGCGACCATGGCCGTCGCGCCGGTCTCCCGCGCCATTCCGAGCCCCAGGACGGCGAGCGCGCGCATCGCCGGTGGCCCATCGGCGGCCAGCCGGCGGAGGAGAGGCAGGGCACGGGGATTTTCCATCCGTGCGAGCCCCCATACGGCTGCAACGCCGACGGGGTCGGCGAGTCCAATGTCGCCCGGTCTGTCGGTCGGAAAAAGGAGCGCCTCGTACTTCGGAACGAGCGCGCCGTCCGCGAGCGCGCCGCAGGCGAGCATCGCCCTCGTGCGCAGCGCAAGCTCGGATGGGCCCGTCGCGAACGCGAACAGCGGCAGGGCCGCGTTCCGGTTTTGAACGTACGCGAGGACGTCGATCGCGATTCTTTGCTGGCTGACGTCCGCGTCGGCGAGCGCGTCGAGGAGAGGCTTGACCGCCCTCGCCCCGATGCGTCCGAGAGCCTGCCTCGCCAGTGCGCTCTCGTCCGCCGTCCCATGGCGGACGCGCTGGACGAGTCCAAAGGTGAGGCTCCCGTACGTCTCGACGAGGAGGCGGCGGTAAATGGGCCGCTGCGGATTTCCAATCGCCAGGGGCAGCAGGTCTTGCTCGAGCGACTCGAGAGTTCCTTTGCCCACGTTGATCTGCATCGAGAGTCGGGCCGCCCGTCCGACGAGTTCTTCGTCCGGCGCTCCGCGAACAACGCTTCGAAACAAACGGTCGGCCTCGTCCGCTTGGTTTCGCGAAAGAAGGAGGTCCGCGAGCTCGAAATACACGAGAAAGAGCCGGTCGTTTTTCGCAATCGCAGCGCGAAATTCCGTGATGGCGTGATCGACGTCTTGCTTCGAGCGATACATTTCGCCGAGACGTCGGTGGCCCTCGGCGTCGTCGGGGTTCAGCTCGACGGCGCGCGCCGCATACCGGATCGCGTCCTCGTCTCGATACGTCTGGAGCGCGTATTGCGCCATCCGCTCGTAGAGCTCGCGCGCGCGTTTCGGATCGAGCGCGGCCAGCCGCTCGAGCACGCCGATGGCATCGGCGATTTTGCTCTCTTGCACGAGCACCCGCTCGAGGGCCAGGTACGTCTCAGCGTCGCCGGGAGAAAGGTCGATGACGCGCCGGAGCGTCGCCTCGGCCTCTGGAAGTCGCCGAAGGTGAAGGAGCGCTTCGGCGAGCATCCGCCCGGCCTCCGGGTCGGGCGGCGCCGCGCCGAACTGGGCTCGAAGGCTCGGCAGGTGCTGTTCGATCACGCGCTCGAGGCCCCAGAGCGTCACGATTCGCGTTCTGCACTCGCGAACGAGCGCACGGTCGCCGTTCTCTTGCGCCTTCGCCGCGATTTCTTCGTAGAGCGCGCGCGCCTCGCGATACGCATGTACCCGCTCCTGCGAGGCGGCAAGCGACTTTTTGTACCCGAGATTTTTGGGGTCGAGCAGCGAGGCCTCGCGGTATGCGGCGACGGCCTCGCTCCCCATGTCGTGCTCGAGGTACACGTCGCCGAGCGCGGCGAGCGCGCGGGCTCTCGGTTCGACGACCGTGAGAATGCGCTTCCACGTTTCGAGGGCAAGCGGGACCCGACCGTCTTGGAAATACCGATCGCCGAGATCGACGAGATGTCCCGGATCGGAGCTGCCACTGGTCGCGGCGAGCCGTTGCAGGACCCGCAGCGAGCGCTCGTTCTCTCCGATGCGCCCGTAGAACTCCGCGACCCGCGCGAGGACCTCTTCGTCGTTCGACGCCCGTGCTTCGAGCTCCGAGACCAGCCGGATCGCCCGCGCCCGGTCGCCGCGCTGCATCAGGGCTTCGCCTTCTTCGAAGACGAACTGCGGGTTGTCGGGCGCCGCCTGGATGAGGCCCTCGTATTCGGCGATGGCGCGGTCCAAATCACCGTTGGCTTGCAGCAGTCGGATCATCCGCAAACGCAAGTCGACCTGGCGGGGGTTCGACAGGATCGCCCGCCGATAGGTCTCGATGGCCTTGGCGCCGTCGCCGACCTCTTCATAGAGACCGCCGAGGAGCGCCAGGCGCGAGAGGTCGCTCGGGTGTTCGTCTTCCAGCTCTTTCACGAGAACGGGCAGCTGCTGGTCGGCTCGGTAGATCTCGGCGATTGTCGCGTAAATCTCCGCACGGAGCGCGGATTGGTCTCCCGCAGCGACGAGCGCGCGCTTCAAGGTCGAAAGGGCCGCGGCGTGCTCGTGGGCCTTGACCTGTGCGCGCCCGAGCTCTTTGAGCGCCGGCGCCAGCGCCCGATTGTCGCCCGCGGCGGCGACGACCACGTCCTTCAGCTCGGTCTCGGCCTGCGCAAATTCACCGCGGTTGAAGAGCTCGCGGCCGAGCTCTCCGCGAACGAAAAGGCTCGTCGGCTCGAGCTGCAGAAGCTTTCGGTGAAAAGCCTGGGCTTGGGCCCAGTCCGAATCGTCGAGAGCGAGCCCCATCAGCGTCCGCAGCGTCTGTTCCCTGTCCGTGCGGGCTGTCTGCAACAAAAGGGCCTGCTCGTAGCGGTTGCGAGCCCCTCTGCGATCGCCGGAGTCTTCGAGAAGCCGGGCCAAGGCGAGCACCGCGCTCGGGTCGTCCTTCTTGAGCGCGATGGCGCGCTCGTACGCGGCAACGGCTTCGGTCGGTCGGCCGTCCTGCTTGTACATCCCGGCGAGGGCGACGGTCGCGGCATAGGCGTCCACTCCGGATCGAGCCCGCGCTTCGAAGTCCGCGATGCCGCGGGCCAGACTGCCGTCCTTCTCGCGGTAAAGCTGGGCGAGGCGTTGCAGAGGAAAAGCGGTGCCGGGCTGAGACAGAACGACTCGGATGTATCGCTCGAGGAGCACGTTCTGCGACGGGCCGCCGGCCGCAGAGCTCGTCGGCGCAGCTTGGGGTCCGCCTTGCGAGGGCGCTGGCCCGTGGCTCGCAGCCTGGGATCGATGACGCCCGTGGGGATCGAAGTCTTGGGCGTGTGCGGCGCCGCTGGCGGTGAAGGCGAGGGCAAAGGCGACGCGGTGGATGCGCACGAACTCGAGTTTAGTCGCCCACCGGCGGCGCCGTCGACCTGCGGGGCCTGAGCCTGCTCAGCCGTCATCCGGCCCGAACGAGAAATGCCGCGAGCAGAGCGAATCCGAGCAATGCGACGAGAAGAGCGACAGCGAGGCCGAACGCTCGAGCCATCGGTCGCGATCGCGGCGATGGCCCCTCCGGGAGGGCGTCGGCCAGTCGGGCGCGCGCGCGGACCGCGGAACCCGCGATCAATGTCGCTTCGAGCAGACCTGCGACGAGTAGGCCGCCGAGCGCGACGGCCAGGCCGCGGGTGCGCTTGACCGCGGCCTCGGCTCGACGCGTCGCCACACCGTCGAGGGCCAACCAGCGCGGCAAGGGCGACGCGGCGACGAGGGCGAGACAGGGCAAGAGCGATCGGTCGGCTTCTCGAGCGTCCGTGCGGGGCGCGCACCCGAGCGGGTCCGGATGCAGCGCGAGCGCGGCTTCGTCGCTCGTCGCGACGAAGAAGGGGCGAACCATCGTCCCTGGTCCGAGCTCGGAGGCGCCCGTTCGGTCCGCTGCAGCGATCGCCCAATGGATGCCGGCCGCCAGCCGCGGCAGGCGGAACGTCGTCCGGAGCGCGCCGCGTGGAGACGCTTCCCCGCCGTCCGCCGTGGCCGCCCACTCGCGCCCGTGCCCGTCGTCGACTTCGAGGTAAACCGCGGGGCGGGCGGCGGGGGCCACGACCTCCACGACTGGCTCTTCGTCGGGTGCCCAGCGCGATCGCGTTTCCACGGCGAATGCGCCGGGCGACACGAAGAGCCCCCCTATCCAATCCCCGGACGCGCCCTCGGCACTGCGCGCGTAAAGCGTCAGTTCGACGGCCAGCCCGACCGGGGTCGTCTCGAGGATGGCCCAACCCGCCGAATCGGTCGAGTCGCCCCGCGACGAGGCGATGCTGGGGTCGGCGGCCACGTCGATGCGCACTCCGGTGAGTGGCGCATGGGTCCGGCCGTCGGTCGCCCGGACGCACACCTGCGCCGCGAAGCCCGGGGCGACGCGCTCTCCGACCACGGCGACGTCGAGCACAATCGGACCGCTCCGGCGGGCGAACCGCAGCCACGGATGGCCGGTTCGGGTTGCGTCCGTCGTGGGCTGCTCAGCGAGGTGACCCGAGGCGAGGAGCAGCGGTCCCGCTCGGACTTCGACAGTCGTCGTGGCCGGTCCGAGGTTCCTCGGGAGCAGGGCTTCGGCGACCCCCTCCGCGTTGGTCGATCCCCGCCAGAGGACCCGGCCCTCGCCGCCGGTCGCGAGGATCGCCAGCGCTTCGTGTCGCAACGGAGAGCGTGCGGCGCCGTCGTCCTCGAACGCCACGATTTGCCAAGGGCGTAAAAGCCCGACGAGCGATGGTGGCGCGCCGACGACGGCCGCCGCCCGGAGGACCTCGGGGGCTCCGAGGCGAAGTCCAAGCATCACGATGGCCACCGCGACGAACGGTGTCGAGGCGAGGATCGCCCGCTCGGCGGGGCTCATCGGTCGACCACGCAAAGGATTGTAACGGGTCGGCGTCCGGCCGAGGACCTCGCAGTGAATTCGGACGGTTGCACGCGTTGAATCCTTCGTGCTGCGGGCGAGGTCCGAAACGGTCTCGGGGGCCTTGCCCCCTGGGCCTCCCCAACCGGCTTCGCCGGGCCTGCGGCCTCGCCTCGGCCCGCACAATGCCCCCGTCGCCTTTTCCAAGCTGTCCGCCGCGCCTCGTTCAAACCTTCGACTTCTGTGCGTCCCGGTACTAGCTACGCTACGTCCCATCCCGGCCAAAGGGGGTGGGAACGAGCCAAGGAGCAGCGCTTCGCCATGTCCACAGCCTCTCCGCATTCCGCAGAAGGCCCCACGTTCCCAGGGGTCGAACGTGCCGCGGCCCGATCGAGCTTCATCCGCGCGCGGCTCGGTTCTGCGCTCGCGATCGTGCCGCTCGGCGTCTGGACGGTCGTGCACCTCTGGCATAACCTCGCGGCCTTCGACAGCCCGGACGCGTGGCAGGTGGCGGTGACGGAATACCCCCACCCCTTTGCCGAGGCGGCGACCGGCGTCATCGTCATCTTGCCGCTCGCCCTTCACGTCATGTGGGGCATCGGGCGTTTGGCGACCAGCCGTCCAAACAACATTCGATATGGTTCGTACGCAAACGTGAAGTACCTCCTCCAGCGCCTCAGCGCCGTCGGGGTCCTGTTCTTTCTCGGCGCCCACTTGTGGCTTGCGCTCATTCGACCAAGGTGGGCCGGTCACGCCGAGGCGTTCGAAGACATCGCCCACGAGATGCACTTTCACGGGCCGACGCTCCTCACGTATGTGCTCGGGACGCTGGGTGTTTCGTACCATCTGGCCAACGGGGCGCAGACATTTTGCATGAGCTTCGGCATCGTTTCGAGCCAGCGCGCGCTCCGGCGCCTCGAGGGCGCAGCCATCGCGACCTTCGTCATCCTGCTCGTCATGTCTTGGGGCGCCGTTTATGCCCTCTGGGCCGCTGGGGCTTCGTCCTGACCGAGCCGAACAGGCCATCGGAGGAATCCGCGGACGGCGCGGCGATCGGTCATCGAAGGCGGCCTGGGAGGGCGGGCCCACATCGAAACGCCGTCGGCTGCTCGGGCGCCGGCCGCTTTCTCGAAGCGGGTGACGGCGCGCTCGCGCCCCTCGGGAAACGTCGTCGGAGCCCGTCAGACCCCGCGTTACATGCCGAGGAGTTTGTTCATCGAAGCTTCGTCGGCCGGAGTGAATGGATATTGGTCGAATTCGGCGCTCGTCACCCAGCGGTAGCCGTGGACGTTGCGCGCTTCGAGCGTGCCGGCCCTGATTGTGCACTCGTACAAGAAGAGATCGATGACGTAATGTTCGTAGGGGTGGGTTACGAACGAAATGAGTTTCCCGACATCGATTTCGGCTCCGAGCCGGTGACGCACCTCCCTCTTGAGGGCCTGGGTGTCGGTCTCTCCCTCCTCGACCCGACCGCCCGGAAATTCCCACATGAGCGGCAGGACCGCGGTCGATCGGCGCTGCGTGATCAAATAGTGGCCTTCTTTTTCAAGGACCGCCGCGACCACTCGGATCGTCCGTGGTTGGCTCATTCTGTCGTCGCGAGCGTATCAGGTTTTCTCTGACCGAAGGATGAGCCCGGCTGTTCTGGCCAGCCCCGCCTGGATCGATCGAATTTTCCAAGTTTTTGCCGCCCGCGCGCTGAGCCGCCCGCGCGCTGAGCCGCCGCGCGCTGAGCCGCCCGCGCGCTGAGCCGCCCGCGCGCTGAGCCGCCCGCGCGCTGAGCCGCCCGCGCGCTGAGCCGCCGCGCGCTGAGCCGCCGCGCGCTGAGCCGCCGCGCGCTGGCCCGCGCTCGGTCGGCCCCCACCACCCTACTCGGCCGCCCAGCCTAAGAGAGCATGACGCGAAAGAGCTGTTGGCCCATGAGGAGCACGTCGCCGGAACGAAGCTCGGCTTCGGCGGTCAGGCGGAGGAACGTCCCGTTGGAGCTCCCGAGGTCCGTGAGAAAGAGGCGCTGGCCGTCCCAGGAAAGACGGCAGTGAAGGCCAGAGACGTAACCGTCTTCGGGAAACAAGATGTCGCCCCGCTCGCGGCCGAGATGCACGCCGGCCTCCGGAATGGGAAAGGCGTTGCCCGTTTCTTCGCGTCCGATAACGAGCGCAACGCGTCCGACGTAGCCTTTGCTGGGAGCTCCAAGTCTTTCGACGCCGTCGATCGATGGCGGCTGCTGCGGCGTGAGTGGCTCGAACTTGATGATTTCCTGGCCGATGCGGAACACATCGAGCGGCTTGAGCTCGACGGGCAAATCACGGCTGAGCTTTTTGTAAACCCCGTTCAAGGACCCCTCGTCCTTGACGACGACCCGTCCGGCCGCGGTCGTCCGAAACGTGGCGTGGCGGGGAGACAAGTAGCTGTCCCCGGCAAAGATGCCGCCGGTTTCGCGCCCGATCCAACCGGTTCCCGGGAGCTGATAGGTTCCCGCCTCGCTCCCATCGGCGCGCAGCGCCGTCAGCGACACGCTGCCCGGGGCGGGCTCTGCGACGACGGGCGGTGCCGCGGGCACCCTCACGACCGAGCCCAAACGAAATCCGCAAGATCCACAGAAGACATTCGTTGGTGCGTTGCCGTGCCCGCACTGCGGGCACGGTGCGACGGGGGTGGGCGCGGCCACGACCTGGGGCGCCGGCGCCGCGGGCGCCGGTGCGGGCACGGCCGCGGGCGCACGCGCGGCGGGCACCGCGCCCGGCGCGACGGCCGCCGCAGCTTGGGCCGGCGACAGGGCCACGGTGCCCCCCAAGCCGATGAAGCCACCGCCTACCGGGGCGATGACGGCGGGTGCAGCTTGCCCGGCCGCCGCGGCGGCCGCTGCAGCCTGGGCGGCTCTCATTCCATGGGGTGGCGTCTGAGGGGAGAAGGGCTTCGGCGCCACGTCCCGCGGAAGCTCTGCTCCGCATCCGAGACAAAATTTGTAGTGGTCTTGATTGTCCTTCGAGCACTTCGGACAGGTGATCACTCGGGCCTCCGCACGCGTTGCCTCACAGATTCCGAGTATCTACGCCCCACTCGGGGGGTCAAGCGTACTGCAAGCGCAAGCACGAATGAATGGGCGGAGTTTTGGAAAAGATGGTTTCTTTTTTACCTCGGGTGCCCTCGGTTGCGCCCCCGGATTCTCTCGGTAGTCTCTTCGCCCATGCCGACCGCCTCGTTTCCCGAAATTCAAGCTCCCGGCAAAGGGTCCCTCTACGCCCGCTTCGTCACGTCGATGGGCAATCTCATCGTTCGCCTCGAAGAGGAACGAGCCCCGAAGACCGTACGCAACTTCGTCGGCCTCGCCACAGGGACCCAGGAATGGGTCCACCCGCGAACCGGCGAAACGAAAAAAGGGACTTCGTATTACGACGGGACGATCTTTCATCGCGTCATCCCGGACTTCATGATTCAGGGTGGGGATCCACTCGGGCAGGGCACGGGTGGTCCGGGCTATCGCTTTGCGGACGAGTTTCATCCCGAGCTTCGACATTCGGGCCCCGGCGTGCTGTCCATGGCCAACGCCGGTCCCGGGACGAATGGATCGCAGTTTTTCATCACCGAGCGCGCGACCCCTCACCTCGACAACCGTCATTCGGTCTTTGGTTACGTCGTCGGCGGGGTGCCGCTCATCAAGAAGATCGCCAACGTTCCGACGGGACCGCGCGACAAGCCGTCGATCGACGTCGTCATTCAGCGCGTCGAAGTCTTTCGGAGCGAGTCCGTTCCCGAAGCGTGAGTCGTCATCGCTCGTGCGGCATCGTGCGCTGAGATTTCCTTCGCGTACGCCGTCGCCCGTTCGTCGCGAATGCGACGCAAGGCGGCTCGCAGTGCCCTTCGCCCGGCGTCCGTGAGGATTCTCGCCCGCTCGACGCAAGCGAGGCCGATGTCGGCATCATGAATGTCGCCGAGGCGAGACTGAAACCGCGACGCCGCAGGCGCGAGCAGCCGCTCGGGTTCGGGCAGGACGTCGTTGAACACTTCCACGGTATATCGCAGCCGCTTGTACGCGATGCGCAACCGGTGGAGTGCGTCGACGTCTTCGAGTGATGGCCTTTGCAGACGCTCGACGTCGTGCAAAGCGCCGCCGACGGCTCGCCGTGCGAACTTCGAAAGGTGACGCTCGCGCGAAGGCTTGGTGCGAAAGGCGAGCAGTGCGTCGAGCAATTGGCGTCCGCGGTCGACGTCTCCTGCGCGCACCGCCCGGCGCAGCACCGTTCGCAGGCGGGCTTCGCGCCGCCTGCGAGCGTCCAGCCATGCGCGCACGTCGGGCCGGCGAACCGACGTCGACTCGATGAGCTCGAGCAGCACCTCTTCGTCGCGGAGGTCTCCGGTCGCCCGCTGAACTTCACGCAGTGCGCGGCGCACCTCGTCCGCGCGAAATCGGCCGAGCACCTCCCGGCCGACCTCGAGAACGGTCCGCGTGCGCCGGATGGCCACGCGCAGGTCGTGGACCGCCTCGTCGTCGGCGGCCGCGAGCACGCGCGGCGCGGCGCCGCTCATCCGCACGCCCATCGCGTGCAACGTGGACACGAGAAAGGGGCCGGCGAGCTCCGGCGGCGCGGCGGCCGGGTCGACGTCGCTCACGTCCGCACCCGGACGACGTTGACGACCGTCAGCGGCTTGAAGCCGAGCACGCGCGCCATCGCCCGCCGAACCGCCTGCCGCACGGCCTCGATCATCGCCTCCTCGTCTTCGCCGGCGGCTTGGCTCACGACGGCCGCCGCTTCGTCCCGAGCCGCGGCCACGAGGTGCGCGTCCAGCGTTTCATCGAGGACGCCGCGGGACGTGAAGCCGATGGCACCGGCCAGTCGGCCGGCGGCGTCGAGCGGCACCGACACGACCGCGAACCCGCGGGCGGCGAGGGCCGCGCGGTCTTCGAGCACACGAAGTGGCAGCGGGCGTCCAGCAAAGACGTGGACCCGTCCGCACGGAACGCGCCCCGTGCGCCGAATGACGCGTTCGTCGACCTCGGCGACGTCACCGTTTTCGAGCACGCAAACGTCAGGCACGCGGCGTTCGCGCGCGAGCTCCGCGTGCCGGTGCAGATGGTGCAGCGTACCGTGCACGGGCACGAACGCGGCGGGTCGGACGAGATCGATCATCCGGCGTTGCTCCTCTCGGTGGGCATGGCCGCTCACGTGGACAGCGCGGTCCGACCACCATGTGCGAACGTCCACCCCGCGGCGCAAGAGATCGGTCATGAGGCGCATGACGTCGTGCTCGTTGCCTGGAATGACCCGGCTCGAGAGGACGACGAGGTCGCCTTTCGATAGATCGAACGCGGGGTGCTCCCCCCGCGCGAGGCGGGCGAGCGCGGCCGGCTCTTCGCCTTGGGACCCGGTGGCAACGGCGAGGATCTCCCGGCGAGGCAGCTCGCGCGCGCGTTCGGCCGGCCAGACGAGGTCCGACGGCCATTCGAGGTAGGGCTTTCCTGCGTCGGCCCCGGTCGCTCGCGCAGTCGATCGGGCCACCCGCGTGTGGGTGGACACGCTTCGCCCGAGCGTCACGATTTTGCGCCCATGGCGTCGGGCCATCTCGCCCACCATGCGCAGCCGGTGGACGTTCGACGCGAAGAGCGAGACGACGACGGCTTGCTCGGCGTGTAAGACGATCGCATCGAGTGCGCGTCCGACCCCTTCTTCGTTGCCCGTCGGGCCGCTCGCGTCCACGTTCGTCGAATCGCTGAGAAGCAGGCGAACGCCTTGCGCAGAGAGCTCCCCGAAGCGGGCGATGTCGAACGTTTCGCCGTCCGGCGGTGCGTCGTCGAACTTGAAGTCGCCGGTGTGGATGACGAGCCCAGCGTCGGTGCGGATGGCCAGCGCGGTCGCATCGGCGATGGAATGCGTAACGCGAACCGGCTCGACCTCGAACGAGCCGATCCGCTGCGTCGACCTCGGCGCCACCACGTTGAGATCCACGTGTTTCAGGATCTCGTGCTCTCCTGCGCGTTCCCGGACGAGCCCGAGCGCGTAGGCCGGGCCATAGACGGGCGCGTCGAAGCGCCGCAAGAAATACGGGATGGCACCGATATGGTCCTCGTGGCCGTGCGTCACGAACAGGCCGGCGATGCGGTACCCCTCGAGCGCTTCGAAGCTCGGGTGGACGACGTCCACTCCATGCCCGCGCGCGTCGAAGGTCACCCCGCAATCGACGACGAGGACTTCCCCCCGCTGCTCGAGCGCCAGGCAATTCATGCCGATCTCACCCAGCCCCCCGAGGGGAATGACGCGCAGAGAAGGCATGGGCAAGACCGTAGCCGAACACTCGGCTTCCGGGTTGGCCAGCGCGAACGGGGCGTCCTCTTTGGTCGATAACATGCTATGGCCCCCTGGCCGCCCGCATGTCGACCCTGGCCGACAAGCGCTTCGTTCTCGTGACCGGCAAGGGGGGGGTCGGCAAGACGACCGTTTGCGCCGCCGAAGCGATCTCGCTCGCAGCGAAGGGCAAGCGTGTGCTCATCGCCATGTGCAACGCCAAGGAGCGCCTGAGCGTCATGCTCGGCGCCCCTCCCATCGGACCGCAGGTCACCTTCGTCACCGACAACGTCTGGGCCGTCAACATCCAGCCGGACCTCGCGCTGCGCGAGTACGGGGTGCTCGTGCTCCACAGCCGAGCGCTCGCCCGGACGCTCTTCGAGAACAAGTACACGCGGGCCTTCCTGCGCGCCGTGCCTGGGATGCAGGAATGGTCGATGCTCGGCAAGGCCTGGTGGCATACGACCGAGACGCGGCCGGACGGCGGCTTCAAGTACGACGTCGTCATCCTCGACGCCCCCGCCACAGGACACGGGCTCGACATGCTACGCGTGCCCAAGGTCATTCTCGACGTGGTCCCCCCTGGACTGCTCCGCCGGGACGCCGAGCGCGCGTGGAAGCTTTTTCAAGACCCGAAAACGTGCGCGATGGTCCTCGTCACGCTCCCTGAAGAAATGCCGACGACCGAGACCATCGAGCTGGCCGCCTCTCTTCGCGAGCTCGGGCTGCCGATTGGTCGTGTGGTCGTCAACGGGGTCCTGCCCCCGCTCTTCTCGCAAGCGGAGCGCGCGGCTCTCGAAGGAGCGGTCGTGCCGAGCGGCGAGAGCGCCGGAGACGCAGCGATCAGTGCGGCGCGCGATCGGGCCGCCCGAGAGAGCGCCCAGGGCGAGAGCCTGAGTCGGCTGTCCAAGGCCTTGCCCGTTCCCCCCTCGTTTCTCCCGCTGCTCTTCGAGGACGCAGCGAACCCCGCGGCGATCCGCAAGCTCTCGAAGCGGGTCTGAGGGGGCAGGGGTCCTTCTCGTCCGGGGGGCTGCACGCGCTCGGCCGTCGCGCAGACGGCCGAGCGCGACTTTGCGGGGCCGAGTTCCCGGCGCCGAGGCGGGGCGCGCGTCGGCGAGCGCCCGGTGTCGACCCCGTCGCGACCCAGCGCGTGCGCGTCCGCGTCGTTTTACGCCTTTTTCAAATTCTGCAGCGCGAAGTCCCAGTTGACGAGGCTCTTGAAGAACGTCTCGATGTACTTGGGCCGTGCGTTTCGAAAATCGATGTAATACGCGTGCTCCCAGACGTCGATCGTGAGGAGCGCCTTTTGTCCGTGCTTGAGCGGCAGGTCGGCGTTCGACGTCTTCGTGACCGCGAGCTTGTTGTCCTTGCCGAGAACGAGCCAAGCCCAGCCGGAGCCGAACTGCGTGGCAGCGGCGTTCGACAGATCCTCAATCAGCTTGTCGACGGAGCCGAAATCACGCTTGATGGCGTCGGCCAAGTCGCCGGTCGGCTGGCCGCCGCCGTTCGGTTTGATCGACGGCCAGTAAAAGTTGTGGTTCCAGATTTGAGCGGCGTTGTTGAAGACGCCACCCTCGCTCGACAAGACGATCTCTTCGAGGCTCTTGCTCGCCTCGGGCTTGCCGTCCAAGAGCTTGTTCAGGTTGGTGACGTACGCTTGATGGTGTTTTCCGTGGTGGTACTCGAGCGTCTCGGCGCTGAGGTGCGGCGCGAGCGCGTTCTTGTCGTAGGGCAGGGGCGGAAGCGAGAACGCCATGGCATCTCTCCTTTTTGCGTTGGGGGTCAGGATGGAATGCTGCGCGAATACGCGCTGTCAACCACCGATTCGAAGAAAGCGCCGGCGTCCCGGCTTTTTCTCGCCTCAGTCCGCTCGCTGCACGAGAAGCTTCTCGATCAAGTCTTTCGAATAAGCCGAGAGTTCGCGGAAGACGACACCCATGCCGGAGGGATCCTTGTCGACGCGCACGACCTCGCCGAGTCCCTCGATCGACTCGATGTCGTCCATGATGACGGTGAACCGCAGGTTCACGAGCGTGCCGACGGCCAGAGGCTGCTGCGTCTTGATGAAGACGCCCGTGCGCGAGATGTTCGTCACGTACTCCTGAATGAAGGCGTCGAACGACTCGAATTCCTTGTTGATGGTGACGCGTTCGCCCGAGCGCTTTTCGTCTTCGCTCATCGCTGACCTCGTTACTTGCCCGATAGATCGAACTGTTCGAGGTGGTATTCACTGCGGGAGGCCACCTGGATGCGGCGCATGAAGCGGGTCTCCGCTTCTTGCAGCGCGGTCTTTTCGCTGCCAGTCAAAAGGTCTGCGACGGCGGGGTGGCAATTGACGAGGATGGTGTAGCCGGGCAGGTCCTGGCGTTTGCGCCGGATTTCACGGAGAATTTCGTACGCGACGGTCTCTTTCGATTGCAGATGGCCCGTCCCGTCGCAATAAAAGCACGGTTCGTGCAGCAAGCGCCCGAGACTCTCGCGCGTGCGCTTGCGGGTCATTTCGATGAGGCCAAGCTCCGAAATGCGGTTCAGCGTCGTCTTGGCCTTGTCCCGCTGGAGGAGATCTTCGAGCGTTTTCCGGACCTTCTCGCGGTTGGCCGACTTTTCCATGTCGATGAGGTCGAGAATGATGAGCCCGCCGATATTTCGGAACCGAAGCTGATAAGCGATCTCCTGCACGGCTTCGAGATTCGTCTTGAGGATGGTCTCCTCCATGTCCTTGCTGCCCTTGCCGACGAACCGCCCCGTGTTCACGTCGATGGCCGTGAGCGCTTCGGCTTCGTCGAGAATGAGGTATCCGCCGCTCGGGAGGGGCACCTTGCGCGAAAGGGCACGGGAAATTTCGTCTTCGATGCCGTAGGCATCGAAGATCGGCTCGCTGTCGCCGTAGTAGACGATGTCCTTCAACCGTTCCGGCATGAACATCTCGACGAAACGGCACAGGCGGTCGTACTGCGCCCGATCGTCGATGACGAGCTCGTCGACCTCGTCGGTGAGGAGGTCGCGCGCCGTCTTCAGGACGATGTCGAGCTCGCCGAGGAGCAACGCCGGAGCTTTGGCCCCCTCATGCTTCTTCGCGACCTCGCCCCAGAGATGGACGAGGTAGCCGACGTCCTGCTTCAGCTGCTTCTTCGTCAAACCTTCGGCGACCGTACGCACGATGAGACCGCCTGCAGGAGGCTTCATGGCTTCAATCGCCTCGCGCAAGCGGGCGCGCTCCTTGTCGCTACCGATTCGCTTGCTCACCCCGACGTGTTCGAGGGTTGGCAAGTACACGACGTAGCGTCCGGGGAGCGAGACGTGACTCGAGCAGCGGGCGCCCTTCGTCCCGATCGGCTCCTTCGTGATCTGGACGAGGATGTCCTGGCCTTCCTTGACGACGTCGCGAATCGGGGTCGACTTCGAGAGTCGGCCTGCGGATGCGTTCGTTCGAGGACGATCGCGATGATCACGATTGGGACTCTCGCGGTTGGGGCCGTCGCGGTTGGGACTCTCGCGGTTGGGGCTGTCGCGGCCCGTGCGGCCGTTGCTGCGTCCGCGATCGCGGCCTCGCCGCCGCCGCCGTCGATCGCCACCGCGCCCGTCTCGCCCGTCCACCCGCGGTGCCGGCGCGCGAGGCATGGGCGCGCCGGGCTCGCTGATGGTGAAGCCGGGCAAGTTGGGGTTGTCGAGGAGATCGTCGAAGGCGTCATCCTCGGCATCCGGCGGCGCCGGCCGGTTCACGGCGTCGTTACGGGGCGCTGCCCTGTCGCGGAGGCCGGCGGGCGCATCGCGCGACGGCCGTAAGCTGGTGCCGGGCGACGCTTCTTCCGGACGGTTCGCGTCGTCCCCTCCTTCTTCGCCGAGGTCCGGGTCAGAAGGTGGCGTGAGGTCGACCGGCCCGCGGGCGGCCAGGGCTTCGAGGGGGATCGCGAGTCCACCGGTGCGATCGAGATCCGGATTGGTTCGATCGTCGCTCGGCCCGCCAAGCCGCTCATTCGGCGAAGGTTCGTCGTGGCCGCCGGATCGCGCCGTTGCGGACGTCTCGTCGGGGCCCGCTTCGCTCTCGCCGGTCGCGTCGCTCTCGTCGGGTCCGTCGCCCGCACCGCGCGGCCCGCTTGGGTCGACCGCTTCGCCTTCATCGGGCGCGTCGCTGTCGCCGGCCGTGTCGCCGGCCCCGACCGCTTCGCCTTCGTCGGGCGCGTCGCTGTCGCCGGCCGCCTCGCCCTCGTCGTGCGCGTCGCTGTCCTCGACCGCCTCGCCCTCGTCGGGCGCGTCGCTGTCGCCGGCCGCCTCGCCCTCGTCGTGCGCGTCGCTGTCCTCGACCGCCTCGCCCTCGTCGACGAGTTCGGGCTCGTCGTGGGCGACCGTTGCCTGGTCATGGGCGACCGTCGCCTCGTCGTGGGCGACCTCGCCTTCGCCGGTTGGGCCATGACCGTTGTCGCTCGTTCCAAGGGTCTGTTTTCGACCGCCGGCGAGGTAGGCCTCGAAGTCATCGGGGCGAATGAGATCTTCGACATGCAAGAACGCCGCGCGCTCGAGGCCGATGTCGACGAATGCCGCCTGCAACCCGGGGAGCACCCGAGTCACTTTGCCTAGGTAGATGTCGCCGACGGTCCCGCCGCGCGGCTGGGCGCCGCGGCGTTCGATGTGAAGCTCGGCGATGATGCCGTTTTCGATGAGTGCAACGCGCGTGTCGGCGATGTCGCAGGAAACAACGAGAATATTCTTGGCCATTCCGAGGGGAGCTTTCCCGCCCGAAGCGACGCATCACTGCCGCATCGCGCCCCGCGCGCACCGTCGCAACGACGGCCACACGGCGCGTTGCGATTTCGGAGTTCATCCCACATGGGCGCGCAAACCGGAGCGGAGCAACTGGTGCCTCGGGCGCCGCCGCGGGGCGCCGACGCCTGAGCGCACGCGGCCCGCGGTGACTGGAGTAAATGTGACTGCCGCCCGCGAGCCTCGTGGGGATCTCGGGCGCAAACCTTTGGGATGGCGCCGAGCGGCAATCGCCGAGGACGATATCCCTTACCATCAACTAGCCGAAAGCCGAGCGGGGCGCCAGCGCGATGATCGAGAGGCGCGCTCGCGCGGGCCGGCGCGACGAAAGCTCGACGCACCCGCCAAGACCGACTAAGAGTGAGGCCGTCGCCGGATGGCGCGTGCGGCCCTGCCGACGTGGAAGCGTGAACCCCGCCAGGCCCGGAAGGGAGCAACGGTAGCGTGGAAGCGTGTGGCAGGGCCTTACCCATTTGTGCTGCGAGCGGTCAAGCCCACGAGGCCGGCTGCACGTGAACCCGCTTCTCGAGGTCCGTCTTTTGGCGTCCCGCGAGCTTCGCAAGAGCTTTCGAAGCGCCAAGGGACTGATCCTGGCGGTGCTCAGCGTGGCAGGCGGAGCGGGGGTTTCCGTTCTCTTGGCGTGGCTCGACCGAATGCGCCGCGAGAAACTCCCGCCCGAGGTCGACGCGCGCGACCTTCAACAGAGCGTGTTCACGCAGATCTACGACGCGGACACCGGCAAAGCGCTGGCGGACGCGCCGTATTCGCTCTGGATCATGCTGATCGCCACACTCTGGCTCGGACCGCTTCTCGTCGCCCTCATGGGTTTCGACGCCGTCTCGGGCGACTTGCAGCATAGGACGGTTCGATTTTGGACCGTGCGGACCCGGCGATCTTCCTACCTCGTCGGCAAGTTCTTCGGTGCCTGGGGCGTCGTTCTCGCCGTCACCCTCGGAATGAACGCGATCGTGTGGGGAGCCACGGCGACGGTCGGACACCTGGCGCCGCTCTACGTCGTCGGCTGGGGACTTCGCTTCTTCGCCATATCGATTCCCATCAGCGCGGCATGGTGCGGCATCGCGATCCTCGTGGGATCGCAGTTCAAGACGCCCATGCTCGCGCTGCTCGCGACATGCGCGGTCTTCTTTTGTCTGTGGTTTTTGCGGGTCGTCGCGCGGGTACGGGGCTTCGCATGGCTCGACGAGGCCTATCCCAATGCCTACGACCGCCTTCTTTTGTCGCCGCATTCGACGGATGTGGCGCTCGGCCTCATCGGGCCGATCGGCATGGCACTCGTCGCCGTGGTCGCGGCCGTTTGGCTTTTCCAAAAGAAGGACCTTTGAGGCCGATGACCGGCGAAGTCGTGGGGAGCGCCCCCAGCGTCAAGGCGAGGCGATTGACCAAGCACTTCGGCCGAAAGATCGCCGTCGACGACATTTCGTTCGAGATCGAGCGGGGAGCGATCTTCGGCCTCATCGGCCCCAACGGCGCGGGCAAGACGACGACCTTTTCGATGCTGGGTGGCTATACACGGCCGACGAGCGGCCAGGTGGAAGTCCTCGGGTTTCCGCCCGGCGCCGTCGAACGCCTGCGGGGGCGCGTCGGGATCCTCCCGCAGGACGCGATGCTCCCGGCGAGCGACTCGGTCGGGGAATTTCTCGTTCACATGGCGCGATTGCAAAACATTCCGGCCCGGAAGGCCGTCGAGTCCGCACGTCGCGTGCTCGACGACGTGGCCGGCGCCGCCTGGTGGTCAGAGCGGTGCGCCAGCCTGTCGCATGGAATGGCCAAGCGTGTGGCGCTCGCACAAGCTTTTCTCGGCGCACCGGACGTCGTGTTTCTCGACGAGCCAACGGCGGGCCTCGATCCGCGCGCCGCCTTCGAAACGCGGCAAATCATCAAGTCCAAGAAGGGCCGGTCCACGATCGTCATCTCGAGCCACAATCTGCAGGAGCTCGAAGAGGTGTGCGATGCGGCGGCGATCCTCGACCGCGGCCGCCTCATCTCCGCCGGTTCGATGGCCGAGCTCACGTCCTCGAACGAAGAAGTGCGCTTCAAAGTCGCGCCCGGAACGGCGCGCGGCACGGCGCGGGGTGAAGTACCGGTGGACGCGCTGCGGCAACTGGCCATCATCAAAGCGTTCGACTTCGACGAGGATCGTTTGGAACTCACCGTCGCCTTCGACCCCAAAAGGGCCGACGCCGAGACGGTCATCGGTCACGTTCTGCGCGCGCTCCTCGATCACGAGGTTCGCATCAGCGGCGTAACCAAGGGCCGGAGCCTCGAGGAGCGCGTCATCCGACTGACTTAGGCTATTTGGGGGGCTGGGGCGGCGGTGGGATATTCACGACCTCCCAAGCCGGTGTGTGGTTGCTCTGCGGATATCCATCGGCGGTCATCGTCGACTGATTCCAAATGTAGACGCCGGGGTAGGTCGTCAGATTGCCCGTTCCGTCGTCGACGATCGCCGTCAGGTAAAGCTGCGACGTCGGTCCGTCCGCCACACCCGTTTTGAAGTTCTTCGGATTCGTCGTGATCTTGAAAGGAATCTTCAGACGAGTCGACGAGAAGATGATCCAATAATACGTTTTGCTACTGCATAGCGGGTGCTCGGGAGACCACCGGGGCCAGCTGTTCGTCACGCCAGGGCTCGGGGCGTTGAGGCATGCGGGTGGGTCGTTCGCCTTGAGCCGGGTGGCCGTTCCGCCCTTGGCCGGTATGACGTACACTTCGTCCTTCGGATTGTAATACATCGTCGTGCCGTCACTCGGCGCGGCGGTGTAGGCAACATACGTGTCGTCGGGCGAGTAAGCCGGGTAGAATTCGTTCATCGCCGTCGTGGCGGCCCCTTGCAAGGCCGTCGCCGCCCCACCGGCCCCGGCGTTGTACGGGACGACGTAGAGGTCTGACTTGCCGATGGCCAGCCGGCCATCCTGCGGGGCCGTGTTCGAGGCATACACGATGTTTTCGCTGTCGTGGCTCCAGGACGGACACGAAGCGCTGTTCGGATCGCCCGTCCGCTCGATGAAGCCATAAGTCGTGCCCTGATTTGCGAAAAACGGGCCTCCGGGAACGGAGATGGACGGCAAGGGCGTGCCGGTGGCGCCGACGAAGGTGGGCGCAGCCGTCGTGGCCAGATTGATCCAAATGAGGTTGGACGGGTTCGTGCTCCCGCCCCCCGCCCACGGATTGCTCGTCGCGTTCTGTGGAACTTGGGACCCCGCGACGACGCGGTAGTCGCCGTTCGTCCACGCGGTCGTCGAAAATGAGAGCATTCCCAGCCAACCTTGACTGAGCGTCTCCGCTCCGCCCGGCGTCAGCCAGGTCGGGATAGCGCCGCCGGAGCCCTTGTTGACGGCGCTCGTCACGCCATCCCATGGATAAAAGTCGACGAACGCGACGCTGTTTTGGTCGGGCACGGCAACGTGGCAGCCGATGCACTGGTCGCCGCCCGTGATCGGCAAGTTCACGTTCGTGTCGCGATTTTGCGTCGATAGATTGCCGCCGCTGTCGCGCGACCAGGTCCACTGGACCTGGGTGGCCGCGTTGGCGTACGGGCCGGTGGGGGCCGTGAGGACGGTGGCCACCGTTTCATTGCCCACGCCGAACCCCTCGAGCCACGACCATCCGTTCGTATCGCCCGCCGCCGTCCAGTAGATCATCGAGCCATTCGCGGCCGCCGGTGCGATGTCGAACTTCATCGTCGAGCCGCCAGCAGCATCGGCGACCGTGACCGTGATGTCGTCGGTGCCTGTTCCGTCGTCCCAAGCGCTCTGGGCCAGCGCCGCCCATGTCGTTGCCGGCAACGTCCACTCGCTGTTCGAAGTGTAGACGACGAGATCGTTGGCTTCGCGTCCGGAATGGATGGTGAGCTCGAAGGGCGCTGTGCCGCCGGTCCACCGAAACCGCGGTCGAACCCAGTTGTTCGGGAGCAGGGCGCCGTCACCCGGCTCGACGAGACATGGTCCGCCGGTCGTCGACGTCGACGCCGTGAACTGCGTGGCTGTGCCGTCGAGAATGGGGGTGGTGCTGAAATCGGTGCAGGCGGACGTGCAAGCGCGTGTCGACACACAAGACCCGGCGGCCATGGTGCCGGTCGCCATCATGATGTTGCTGCCGAGCCCACCGCCGCCAACCGAGGCGCTGCCGCCGCTCGTCACCTCTGTCGCGCCGGCCGACGTGTCGCCCTGGCCTTCGGAGTAAGTGCTGGTTTTCACCGCAGTGGCGCACGCCGCGGCGGCCAGCAGGCTCGTCGAAACCGGCAGCCAACCGTAGATTTTTCGCATCCTAGTGATCCTCGACATACCTAAGGTAATCGAACTGCTGCGCGACGGCTCACCTGAGGGTCGTTTTGGTTCATCGTGGCCGCTGCGCGCTGTCTCGACAACCTTGAGACGCGAAGCGGACAGCAACGGTCCGAGTCCTACACAGTGCGCCGGGGCCGATCGCCGCGACCAGGAAATCGCCCGTACCAGAAAGAGAACCGTGTCATCGAAATCACACGGAACCTCTCGAGCGTACGCACCCGGGCTCGATTTCGCAACGTGGGGAGCCGTCCGATCCTTCGGCCGACCGACGGCCGCGCTCGGGTACACTCCCGCCCGCCCATGGACGCAAAAGGCTGGCGCTTCCTTCTCCCGCTCCTCTTCTCCGCGGTGGCCTGCTCCGGAGCAAGCGCCTCACTGCCGACCCTCGACGCGGGCCTCGACGCGACCTCCGTCGTGAGCGACGGGGCGGCCGACCAAGCTGCAGCGGATGCGGGGGATGCGACCGGCGCGGGGGACGCCGCGAAGGACGCGTCGGTCGAAGAAGCCAGCGTCGATGCGTCCGACGCCGGCCCGGCCTGGTGCGCGGGTCTCACCGTCTGTGACGACTTCGAATCCACCACCGTCGGTCAGCCGCCGAGTTCTGCGCTCTGGCGCGTCACGGCCCCCGAGTGTGCCCCGCAGCGTGGGACGGCCACCGTCGACGACACCGAGGCGCACAGCGGCCATCACTCCGTGAAAATCGTCAACGATTTCGAGAGCGGGTCGCCCACGTACTGCGACCATGTCTTTTTCACGAACTACAGCGCTTTTGCGATGGCCGCTCCGGGGCAGATCTACGCCCGCTTCTTCATGTTCCTCGGAGAGCCCTTCGGCATGACCCACGTGACTTTTGCGACGATGACCGACGAGAACGACAACGGCAATCAGCTGCGCCTGGGGTTCGACAGCAACGTTTTTGCATGGAATCGCGAATCGGACGACGCCTTCCTCCCGGAGCTCGATGATGGCAGCTCGCAGGTCGACGTGCAGGAGAGCATCGCACCGCCTTCGCCCGGCTGGTTTTGCGTCGAGTTTCACATCGACGAACTGGCCGGCACCCTCGACGCGTGGGTCGACGGAAGCGAAGTGCCCGGTCTCGTCGAGACGGGCACGCCCGTCACGAACATCAGTGCCGAGTGGCTCGGGCAAGGACAGAACGCTTGGAAGCCGCAGGTGATCGACCTGGGGTTCGGCTGGGAGACGTATTTTGGGCAGAGCATGGTCTTGTGGTTTGACGACGTGGCGATTGCCTCGACGCGCATCGGCTGCACGCCGCCCGACCAATGATCGCGCACGGCCCGGGCCCTGTCATTCCACGAGCCCGCGGCATCGACGCGTCGCGTCCGTTCACGGCTGCCGCAGCAGAGCCGAGATGATGCCGAGCAGGTGACCGAGCCGGCGGGTGCCCTCGCGGATGTCGCCGGTGACCGACGCGTCGGCGGTCGGATCGCGCGGTTGGCCGAGAACTTCGACGTTCGCCGCGAGCAGCGCGAGCATGTTTTGGGCGTCCCGCAGGGCAAATTCGACGTCGCTCGAACACGGGCCGGCCGGGCGAGGGCTCGCACGGCCGTTCGAGAGAGGGGCGTCTGCGGGGGTGAAAAGGGGAACCGGTTGGCGCATCGACATCGACATCCCAAGGACCTCGACCGAGGAGAACGGCAGCGGGCTGCGCACCTTGAGCACAACTTCGAAGCAGCGGAGCCGCGGCGCTTCGGGGGCCGCCGTCGCGGACGTTGGTCACGCGCGGAGCGAAGGGCGCAGGGCAGGATTCGTGGAGGTGCCGGCCCGGTGACGCTTGGCCTCGTACATGCGGGCGTCCGCTTCCGCGAGGAGCTCGTTCATGGACCGCGGCTTGGCAGGGTCCCACGTGCTGACGCCCACGCTGAGCGACAGACGGTAAGGCCGCTGCAGTAGGTCATTCGTCGCCTGCACTCTCCACTGCAATCGATCGCACAAGAGCGTCGAGTGCTCGGGCAGGGCGTCGACGGCGAGCACGACGAACTCGTCGCCCCCCAAGCGCGCAAGAATGTCGGAATCGCGGAACGTCGCCCGCAGCAGGTCCGCCGTGTCACGCAGGAGTTGGTCGCCCGTGGCGTGTCCCAACCGGTCGTTGACGGGCTTCATCCCGTTGACGTCGACGAAGAGGAGCAGCGGAGTTTTGCGCGTTCGGGCGGCGATGCGCAGCCATTGCTCGGCCAACGTCGTGAAGCCACGCCGATTGTAGAGCCCTGTCAGTTCGTCGCGGTTCGACAGCTCCGCGAGGTGCTCTCGTGCGCGCTCGCGCTCCGTGACGTCGCGGAAGGACCAGAAGTGTCCTTGGACGACGCCCGCGACGTCGATGGGCACGTAGTCTCGCTCGAGAACGCGCCGATCGGTCATCTCGATTCGATCGGCGTGGGCGCGCTCGCCGCCGAGCAGACGGCGTTCGCGCAGTCGGTTGAAGCCTTCTGCGTCCCGGACGTCGCGGACGTGTTGCGCATCGATCGGCGAGGAGCCGACGACCCGCTTCGCATCGTCGATCCCGAACATGGCGCAATAGGCGCGGTTGACGATCTCCACCCGGTGCGACGGCCCCTCGAACATGACGCCGGTGCTCAGGTGGTCCATGAGCGCCATCATCTTCGCGGCGATCTCGCGCACATCCGCCTCGCCGCCCTTGTGTTCCGGGCGCTCGATCCGCTTCGACTCCCGAAGGACGACGATGGCGTGGGGGTCACCGCCCGGTCGGACCCACGCCCGCGTCGTGACGTTCACGACGACGGCTGCGTGGTCGGCCCCCCGCACGACGAGGTCGAGCGAATCGCCCGGCCCGCCGGCGAGCACGCGCTTCACCGGGTGTTCGTTCGGGGCGAGGCGCTTACCCTCGAGAGAATGAATCTCGAGCGAGTCGAACCAAAGACGGTACGGTATCGGTTCGCCGGTCCGGGGGTAACCAAGCAGGCGCCTGGCACTTTCATTGAAGACGAGCACGTCGCCCGCTCGATCGACGACGATGACGCCATCGCCCATGCCGTCGATCACCGCGGCGAAGAAGTCATCGCCCATCTCGTGCCGTGGAATACGGGACGCCGAACTCTCCCCTTAACCCCCGGCTGGCCCGCCGGATGGGCCGCGCTTCAGCCGGGCTGCGCCACGCTCTTGGGCGGCCTGCCATCGGAAATGCGAGAAAGCCCCTGCAGTTCGGCGCGCAGCCATCCGCGCCCCGACCGCTCCTGCAATCGTTCGTAGAGGGCCTCGTACTCGCGCGACATTCGCAGCGACGTCCAGCGCTCGATGGCCCTCTGGCGGCAACGCACGCGGTCGAAGCCGTCCAACTGCCGAATGCGATCGGCCATCGCCGCCACATCCTGGACGATATATCCAGTCACGCCCTCCTCGATGACTTCGGGCGCGCTTCCGTGCGCGAACGCAATGACCGGTGTGCCGACGAGCATCGACTCGACCATGACGAGCCCGAACGGCTCTTCCCACTCGATCGGAAAAAGGAGCGCGCGTGCGCCCCGAAGAAGGGACACCTTCGGTTCGTGGGAGAGCTCCCCCATCCATTCGACGCCGCCTTGGCCGTCGGACAGCCGTGGCTCGACGTCGGCGGCGAAGTAGTCTCGATCGGGTGGGTGAACGCCGCCCCCCATTCGAAGAAGGACGTTGGCCTGTCTCGCCGCATCGATGGCAAGGTGCGGGGCCTTTTCGGGAGCCAGCCGGCCGAGGAAGGCCACGTAGCCCCCGTCGCCGAGGCCTGCGCTGCCGTAGCGTTTTGCGTCGAGCCCATGGTGGATCACCGCATCCACGGGAACTTCGGGCGTGAGCTCGGCTTGCCGCGCTGAAATGGCAACATAGGAGATCGTCGGAAAGTCCCGATAAAGGGCAATGAGTCGTTCGTCTCGGTGGTGGTGCAGCGTATACACCGTCGGGACCGCGCGGGTCAGCGACGCAAGGGGAATCGACGGGGCCTGGTGCGCGTGTACGATGTCGAACGCGCCCGCGTTCGCGGTGATCGTTTGCCACGCCTTCGCGGCATGTCGGAGCTCGGCCGTCTCGTAGGGCGGCCAGACCGGCCGCTCGAAGTGCCACTGCAACCGCCCCGCCGGGCACGAGTCGCCCGTCGCGAACGTGGTGACTTCGTGGCCGAGTTGCGTGAGGCCCTGCGCAAGCTCCGAAATGATCAATTCCGTCCCGCCGTAGGCGCGCGGCGGCACCGAAACGGCACATGTGGATATCAGTGCAACGCGCATGGCAACTCTCCTCAACGTGTAAAATCGGGAATCGGCAGAGTGTAAGCACGCGCCGTTCCGGGCTTGGCCCCACGGCCCGACGGTGTCGCCGCGCTACGCGGCGGGCGTGGAGAAGGGCGCTTCGTCCCCGCCCGTCGTCACCTCGCCCGAGGATGTCGCGCGCGGTCGAGCCAGGTCGGTGGCGAGCGCGTGCAGCCGCGCGAAGACCGAGTCGCTCCTCGCGAGGAGCTGCTCGGGGGCATCATCCTCGATGATGCGTCCCGATTCGAAAACGAGGACGCGATCGACCGATCTCAGAGTGGACAGCCTGTGGGCGACGATGAACGTCGTTCGATTGCGACAGAGCTCGAGCAGGTCCTGCTCGAGCCTTGCTTCCGTCTGCAAGTCGAGCGCGCTCGTCGGTTCGTCGAGCACGACGATCGCCGGGTTTCGGAGGAAGAGGCGCGCCAGGGCAATGCGCTGGCGCTGCCCACCCGAAAGCTGGCCGCCGCGCTCGCCGCAGCGCGTGTCGTATCGGTGCTCGAGCCCATCGATGAACCCCGCCGCCTGGGCACGCTTGGCGGCCGCCTCCACCTGGGTGTCCGATGCGCTCGGGCGGCCGAATCGGATGTTTTCTCGAATCGACGCGTTCCACAGAAAGGCGTCCTGTCCCATGATGGCCGTCGCGCGCCTCACCTGCCTCAATCCAATCTCCGCGAGGCTGAATCCGTCATAGAGAATCTCGCCTTCGGTCGGCTGGTAAAAGCCGAGAAGCAAGTCGAGGAACGTGCTCTTGCCCGCTCCGCTTTCGCCGACCAGGCCGACGCGCTGACCGCTCGGAATGTGCAGGTCGACGTTCGTCAGCGCGTGTTGGGTGTGGCCGGGATAGGCGAAGCTGACGTTGCGGAGGACGATGTCACCCCGGATCGTGACCCGCCGCTGCGAGGCCCGGTAGCTCTCGAGCTCGCTCGAGTCGAGGACCGAGAGCACCGCCTCGAGGTGCGGCCGGGTCTTCGACCATTCTTCGAATGCATTGGTGAAGGCCGTGAAGGCGTTTTGCACGTACCCGAGGAGCCCCGTGTAGACGACGATCTCCCCGATCGAGACGCGGCCCTGCAAGTAGAGATAGCCGCCCACCGTCGCGACGAGGACGGGCATGGAGAGCGAAATCAGGTCGACCTTCAGCAGCTGACGCCGAATGCCGAGGGCGGCGCGGAAGCCCGCATCCTTCAGGGCGTCGATCTGAGCCATCATCTGATCGCGGACGTGGCGCTCGTTGCCGAAGCTTTTGATGACGCGCATCCCGGCGACAAACTCGACGATCCGCTCGGAAAATCCTTCGCTGCGCCTTTGGGCGTGCTGCTGCAGCCGTCTCGCCCGCCGCCGCGGGATGTACATCAGCGCGAGCTGGATGGGCACGAGGCCGAGGGCCATCCAGGCCAAGAGTGCGTTCAGAAAAAACATATAGAAGAGCGTCGCCGTCCCGACGGCGACGTTCACGAAGAACGCGTTGCTGACGTGCTCGAGGAACATCTCGACACGATTCATGTCCAGCGTCATTTGGTTCGAGAGCGCCCCGGCGCCCTTCGACGCGAAAAACGAAAGCGACAGGCGCTGAATCTGGTCGACGACGAGACGCCGCAGCCGCGCCACGGTTGCACGCACGAGCCTTTGCGCATTCGCATAGGCGGCAAGCGTCGCCGCCCCGTGCAGCGGGAGCAGTGCGAGGTTCGCCAGCGCGTAGTAGCCGATGTAGTCGAGCCTGCGCGACGGCAGAATGCGATCGATGAAAATGCCGAGCCCGGCGGTGAACGGGATGTGCGTGACAGCTTGCAGCGACTGCGCGACGACGCTCCGCGCGATGAGCCTCGGTTCGGCCCGGAGCACCGTCCACAGCCGGTAGAGGGCGCCGCGGTCCTTCGACCGCGTCACATCAGCCAAGCTCGGCCTCGGCACGAGACTCGGCGAAGGGTCGGCCAAGGAGGAAGACCGGTCCGCCGCCGCCGGGTCGGGAGCGCAAGGGCTCGGCTGCGCGGCGGAGGACAAGTGATCAGTCGTCAACGCGGGCTCCTCGTGGTCCGGGGCAGGCTCCGGGCGGCGCCGCCCGAGCCCAGGCAGGAGCAAGTAGCGCACCGCGTCGAGTCGACCGTCATGTGCGCGCAAGGTCCCGCTTGGAGGCTGCGGAAGGCCCTGCTTGGAGGCCGCCGCGACCGTGGCAATCCGGCGCAAGCTCGGTTGCGCGCGCCCCACCTGCACCACAGTTCTGCCCGCCATCACCCGGATGACGGCGTTCTCGCGATGCGGACCCTTCCGAACACGGCCTTCCTCCGCGCGGCGATGACCTCCTGGCCGTTGTTCGAGAAACGGGTGTCGATGGTCGAGCTACTGGCAGGCACCGCCGACGCACGAAGGCGGGCCCCCGTCCGCCGCCGTCCCGCACTGCACCCCGGCCGCCCCGCATCCGCCGCAGTTCAAGGGGTCGCTGCTCGTATCGGTGCAGGCGAGCGCCCCATTGGTTTCGCAGCAGGCCGGCGTTCCTGTCGCGCACGCGTTGCCGCACGATCCGCAGTTTGCGATGGTCGAGAGGGCCACGCACGATCCATTGCAACAAGACGTTCCTGCTCCGCACACGTTCCCGCAGGTCAGGCAGTTGTTGTTGTCGCTGTTCGTGTCGGTGCACGTGTCGCCGCACACCGTTTGGTTGCTCGGGCACGCGGTCGTGCAGGTTCCCCCGCTGCAGGTCGTCGTTCCCTGCGCGATGGTCGGGCACGCATTCGTGCAACTCCCGCAGGTGGCGGTCGCGGCCAAGTCGGCACAAGCGCCGTTGCAGCAGGCCGGGATGGCTCCGGTGCTGCAGACGACACCGCATCCGCCGCAGTTGTTGACATCGGTCTTCGTGTTGGCGCACGAAGCGCCGCAATTCGTCGGTGTGGCCAGCGGGCAGGTGTAAACACAACCGCCGTCCTCGCAGCTCGTGGATGCGGTCGGCGGAGCACCTGTGCACGGCGTGCTGCAGGCGCCGCAATGATCAATCGAGGTGCCGAGGTTGAAGCACCCGACGCCGGCGCACAAGGTTCCCGCATCGCAGGTCGTCGCGCAGTGGCCGTTGCCATCGCAGAACGCGGTTCCGCCTGTGACGTCTGGCTTGCAGATGTTGTTGCACAGGCCGCAGTTGTTGTTGTCGCTCTGGATGTTCACGCACGCGCCTTCGCACAGGGTGTAACCGGTCGGGCACGTGCATCGACCGCCTTGGCAGGTCTGGCCGCCGGTGCACGCTGTCGCGCACGATCCGCAATGGGTGTTGCTATTCTCCAGGTCGTTGCAGGCACCCGTGCAAATCGACTCGCCCGATGGGCATACGGGCGTACAAACGCCGGCGTCGCAGCTCGGGCTCGCGCCGGTCACGGTCGTCGTGCACTTGTTGCCGCAACTCTTGCAATTGGCGACGTCGGTTTCGACGTTCGTGCACTCCGGAGTGCAGAAGTTGGGGGCGTTTGCCGCATGGCAGCCGCACACGCCGCCCGCGCACGTTTCGGGCGCGGTGCACTTCGTTCCGCATGTCTTGCAATTGTCGTTGTCCGTTTGCAGATCGGTGCAGGTGCCGTTGCAGAAGTCGGGAGTCCCCGCGGCAGGATTGCACTTGCAGGCGCCCCCGTAGCACCCCTCGGGGGCCGTACACTTTTTTCCGCAGGCGCCGCAGTTGTTGCTGTCGGTCTGCAGGTTGGTGCAGGTATTGGTGCAAAAGTTCGGCGCGGCCGCATTCGGGCAGCCGCACTTGCCATCGGTGCACGTCTCGGGCGCGGTGCACTTGGTTCCGCAAGCCCCGCAGTTGTTGCTGTCGTCGGTCGTATCGGTGCAGAGGCCTGTCCCCGCAGGGCAATGGGTCGGGTATGTCGCGTTGCAGATCGACGTGCAGACGCCGTTCATGCAGCTCACGCTCGTCGCGTGGGGGTCGGCCGAAGGGTTGCAAATCGTGCCGCAGGCGCCGCAGTTGTTCGGGTCGGTCTGGGTCGCAACACAGGCGTCTCCACATTTCTTCGTCTCGTTCGGGCAAGCGCATTGGCCGGCGCTACAGATTTCGCCCGTGGGACAAGCCGTCGAACACAGGGCGCCGCAGCTATTTTGCGGGCCGGTGGCCTGGCAGCTCATCGCGCAGCAGATCCCAGCGTCGCTCCCCGTCGGGGTGCAGGCGCCGTTGTTCGCCTCTTGGCAACCGGGCAGGGTGGTCGCAGAAAGCGTGAAATTCTCGCCCCCCGTCACCGCGTCCTGGCCGCTTGCGGCGACGCCGATCACATACGAGGCGGCCGCTCCGCCCGTGTTGACGAGGGCGAAGGTCGCCGGCATCCCGCCGATCGACGATTCGACGGTCTGCACGCACGCCGTGTTTTGGCAGCTCGAAAACGCCTCGAGGAGAACGGTCCACGGGTCCCACCGACCCTGCACCGGAGTGGCCGTGATCTGCCAGCCCGTGTTGGCGGGGATCGTCACCGGGTAAAGCACCCATCCGTAGGCGGCGGAGGGGAGGGAGCCGCCATCGGCGGAGGATGTGCAGGGCGTCGTGTCGACGCCATCGAACACGACACCGGTGAGCAGCGGCTCGCCGGCCACGAGCGCCGTCGTGGGCGCTGCGCACGCGCCGCCCGCGGGCGGCGAAGTGGCAAAGACATCGAACTTGTACGGCACGCCCGCCGGCACCGACGCATCCCAGGTGAAGCTCAGGAAGTACATGCCCGGCGCGAGCGTCACCTGGGCATAGAGCCCCCCGGGCGCTGCCTTGACGGTCGCCCCGCCGTCGTTTCCATTGAGCAGATTGGGGCCTCCCGCACACTGGGTCGAAAGGACGATCGACGAGACGCCCGAAAGTCCAGAGTCTCCGGCGACGGCATCCGTTTGGATCCTGACGAGGAAGCTCTCGGCTTGTCCGTCGGCGTCGCCGGCCGAA
>JBEKFX010000070.1:0-32171 GCA_050013115.1 Polyangiaceae bacterium | reverse complement strand
TCTTCGTCTCCGCGCAAAGCTCACGTGCAGTGGCCGGCAAACGGGTGACCGCAAATTTGAAGAGTTCTCGGCCATCCATGGTGGGGATGTAGGTCTGCTCGTCGTAGTCCTTTTGTTTCCAGTAAGGGCGCGACCTGAAGCCGCCTCCCTTCACGTAAAGAAGTTTTGCAGCGCCCCCGTCGGTATGAAGCTTCATTCCCCGGAGCCCCGCGTCGCGCTCGGTGGCTCGAAAAATGAGGGCGCCCGCACCGTCTCCAAAGAGCACGGCGAGGGCGCGGTGCTGGTTCGCCCGCGCTTTCGCTTCGGGCGTCGCTTCGCGTCCGCTCCCGTCCTCCAGCGCATCCCAATCGTCCCACGGCATGAAGCCCGCGTGGGCTTCAGCCCCGACGAAAAGAATCGTTCTCGCGGCGCGGGTCTGAATCAGCCCATCGATGATCTGAAGGCCGAAAAGCGTTGCTGCACACTGCTGCCGGATGTCGAGGGCGGGCACGCCCTTCAGACCGAGCTTGTGCGCAAGGAGCGCTCCCGGGCCGGGGAAGACGTAGTCGGGGGTCATCGTCGTAAACACGACGTAATCAATCTCTTCGGGCCGGATGCGGGCGGACTCGAGCGCACGCTTGCTGGCTTCGACGGCGAGATCGCTCGCGCCGACTCCGTCGGGTGCGTAATGCCGCTGTTTGATGCCCGAGCGCTTGAAGATCCATTCGTCGCTCGTGTCCATGACACGTGAGAGGGCCTCGTTCGGCACGGGCCGCCCAGGCACATAGTGTCCCGTGCCGATGATCTCGAATCCAAGCATGCGGTTTGCTCGAGAGCTCTCGAAGCCGTCGGAGAAGTGATTCACTAGCCCAGTTTTCGGAGAACTTCCTGTTCCCTTGGCCCCTCGGGCAGAAAAAAGTGCCGCTCAAATAGAGAGGCTCGCGAACGCCGCCGAGCCCGCTGCGAAGTCCTGCAGCGTTCGGGCGGCGTCTCGTCAACGCAAGGACGAACTCCGCCAAGGATAAACCAGGGGCGTCCACGCTGACTGGCGCCCCCCGCGCTCGCGTTTGGCACTTTCCCAATCGGCGATCTTCTGGCCCACGATGGCGGCTCCCACGGCAAGGGTCAGTCCGCCGACCACGTCGACGAGATAATGCCAGCGGAGGAACATCGTTGCCACGATGATTTGGCTAGCGAAAAACGCGAGGACCGGCCAGGTGAACTGGAACGGCGTGAGCTTTCGGTGGCGGAAGCTGAAAATGGCCAAGAACGTCGGCACGGCCGTGTGCAGGGACGGAAAAATGTCCTTCTGTGCGCCGCCTGCCTCGACGGCCTCCCGGACCCACCGCCAGAACATGCCTCCGCGCAGCTCGTGCTCGAACGCCCCTTTGAGAAACCAGTACGGGCCCCATCCGGGCACGGCCATGTAGAAGAGGTGAGCCGTCAGAAACACGAGGAGCAAACCAACCGAAAAGCGGCCGAGTACGCGACGATCGTGCGCGAGGAAAACCATCGGCAGGACGTGGACGATGAGAATCAGAAAGTAGAGAAAATAGAAAAAGGCAAACCATTCGGTCGTGATGGGACTGACGAAGCGATCCAGCCAGACGGCGGGTTCGAAGCGGAAAACCCGCAAGTCGAAGCTGTAGATGCTGGCGTCGTCCCACCACGGGCTGACCGCGGGCAGGATGTCGCGCAACTGGAAGTACGAGCCCACGACCGCCAAAACGACTGCCGAGCGGTAGACAAGAGAGCTTGCCGCGCTCCCCCATCGCAAGATGGGCAGCCGAATGACAGTCAAGACAAAAAAATACAGCGCGAGGTCCATGGCGACGCGAAGCAAAGAAGCGCCACGACCCGGACCCCTTCCGAAAGCGAGGGCCACCATCTGCGTCGCAAAAAAACCAAGGATCAGCCAGTCTTGCGATGCGAAGTGGCTGATGAAGGGGCCGATGGCGGGGGCTGAGGGCTCGACAGGAAGGCCGTTGGGCGCGCCGAATCCCGGTACCGAGAGGGGCAATTGTTCTTCGTTCGGGTACTGCCGCCGATGGGCATATCGGGAGTCGGCATCGATGATGGACATCAGGGCGCCTCGTTCGACGAATTCGTGCCGATTCGGTGACAGGCTAATCAGGCGAAGCGCGGGCGACAATCGTCCTTCTCTGCGAAATGATCGTCGCGGTGCCTACGACCGTTCGCAGGACGGGACCGCTTCTCGGACGCCACGTGGGTGAGGAGGGGAGGCCGTTTCCAGGACGCCGCATGTTTGCAGGACGGGGGCCATTCCGCCGGACGCCGCGTGGGTGCGAGGGCGGGGGCGTTTCTCGGACCCCGCGGGGAAGGGGAAGGCCGTCGCGATCAGCGAAAGGCATTCATGCGGCCTCGGGAATCGCCGTTCCGCGCGAGACCGAGGACGACGAGCGGCTGCTCCGATCGGTGCAGCGTCACGACATCGCCGATTGTCACATCGCACACAATTCCGTCACCGTCGAGAAAGAGGCAGGCCCTGCGCATTTTGCTCTTGATGACCAGGCTATGGCTTTGCCGAAGCCGCCCCATCGTCAGAGCGAGCGTGTCACCTTCGGGACAGTATGGTTCGCGGACGACGTACTGGAGCTCAGTCGAGCCGAGGGGCAAGACCTCCCCTCCTGCGCTTCGCTGGGCGGCGGTGGAACCGGCGGCGGGGCCTGCCCAGATTCCGCTCGACTTCTGCTCTTCTTCGGCGAGGACAGTTCCGTCCTCGCGCGCAACCCGCAGGATGTAGCGCGACGTCGCTGCAGGTGACGCATGGCAGAATAACGCTTCGTTGAGCACGCGGTCGAGCAGGCGCGTGCCATTGAGATTCACAGCCATCCGGGCGAGTTCAACCCGCGGAAGTGTACCGTCGAGCGCAGCGGAGATCGCCTGATGGACGGCCCCCTTTCTCGCGCCACAGAAGAATCCGACCGAGTGATTCGGAGCGCTGTTCACCCCGAGCAACGCGACGCCGGGGCCGATGCCGTGCGAAGCGGCGAGCAGCGTGCCGTCGCCGCCGACCGTGATGACGAGGTCGCAGCCGTTCTCGATCCGAAAGTCGTGGGGCTGATCGTGCCAGGATACATCGGCGGAGACCTCTTCCAGGGCCTGCCGGACCTCCGCAATCGTCTCCATATGATCGAGATGGCTCGATCGCATTCGCCGGACACTCTCGTCGTCCGCCGTCAGCAAGGCGACGATCCGCGGATCGGCCTCCTCCTCGACCCACTTGCGCCACGACGAACGCTTGAGAACGACGCATATGCGCGCCATTCACAACGCCTCGGCCAGGCGGCGCAAAGCGAGCTCCGTCTTGGCGTCTTGAATGGCGCCTCGGCGGCAATGCTCGAGGGCTTCCATCAGGGGGATGGCCAGGATGGCGGCCCCTTTCTCCAGTTCGGACCCGTCTTCTGTCGGCCGGGATTGCGTCGATGGTTCGACCTCGACCGCAAAGAAAAGATGTCGCTCGCCGATGATGGCCGGCGCGGGAAACGTCCACGGACCGAGCTCGATGAGAGAAGTCGCCTCGACGTGGAAGCCAAGCTCCTCGCCGAGCTCGCGCGCAGCCGCGCAGGGCGGTGTTTCGTCGGGTTCGACGAGCCCGGCCGGAAGCTCCCACAAAGTGCCATCGTGGGGCGGAGGTGACGGTCGAAGGGCGCAAGGAGGACGCACCGCGGAGCGCAGATAAACATGCCGCACGCCCCCGGTCGAGAAGTGAGCCGCGATGACGACCGCGTCGAGGGCCCGTCGGGTACCCACGTCGTAAGGAAACGGTGCGCTCGAGGTTCCGTCAGGGTGAACGACGACGAGGTCGAACCGCAAAACGTCGAAAAACCCCCCAGTCGCGTTCGAAAGCGCCGTTCGATCGCGGGCGACGACGATCTGGATCGCGGGAGGAGCAGGCAGCTCGCAAGGAAAAGCGGGGGAAGAGAGCGTTGGCACAAGCAAATTTCAACCGCGAACTCGCGCGGTGCGCCAGCATTTTCGCCTCGATGGGGTGCCCGCTCCGGTCATGGCTGCAATGAAACCACACGCTCGACGCCCGTGCGAGGGCAGGCGACGATTCATCGAGGAGTTTGTGCAAGCCCCCATGTTCCCGCGCGAATCCTTCCCGGTGGCCATCGAGGGTTTCGAGGTCCTTGAACGTCTGGGGGCCGGCGCCGTGGGCGAAGTCTTCCTCGCGCGAAGCCCTGGAGGCCGCCTCGTCGCCATCAAGACGATCGCCGGAGCAATGCGAAACGACGATCAGTTCGCGGATTCGTTTGCTCGCGAGGCGTCGGTTTGCGCCCGGCTCCGGCACCCTTGCATCGTTCAGGTTCGGGCGTTTCGGGAGCACGAGGGCGTTGCAGCCCTTGTTTTTGAATACGTCCCGGGAGTCGCTCTTGCCCGCGTCGTTCGCCTGTGCGAATCGCGAGGCGTCCGGTTGCCCGACCGCGCGGCATGGCGCATCGTCGAGCGTGTGCTCTCGGCGCTCGCCTATGCACACGGCTTTCGGGACGAACGCGGGCAACCGACTCCCATCGTCCACCGCGACGTCTCGCCGTCGAACGTACTGCTCGACTGGACCGGTGGAGTCAAGATTGCCGACTTCGGTATCGCCAAGGTGCTCGGCGTTTCCCCGGCCACGCGCTTTGGTCTGGTGAAGGGAACCTTGGGTTGCATGGCACCGGAGCAGGCTCGCGGCGAGCCCGTCGACGAGCGCGCCGACGCCTACGCTGCCGCGCTGCTCGCTTGGCGGCTTTCGACCGGGCGCAACCCCTTCGGGCGCGGCGAGATGGACGATTTCGAGCTTTTGCGCGCCATGCGCAATCCTCGTATCAAGCCGCTGTCGGTTATCCGTCCCGACCTGCCCGCGTCGGTCCTCTACGCGATCACCCAGGCGCTGGAGCCCGAACCAGCCCGGCGAGCGATGAATGCCGGAGAGCTCGCGTCGATCATCCGCGCTGAGATCGACGTCGACGGTGGCGAGGCAGAGCTCGGGGCGCTGCTTGCCCGCTGGAAGCCCATTCTCGAGCGGAGTGTCAAGCGTTCGACGGCCGACGCGAACGACCGAAAGGTCGAGCACACGCTTCGTTATGAAGAAGTCGCCCTCGCTTTCGACGACGATCCGGCGGCAGACGCACCGACCTTCGAGGGGCATGCTCTGCCGATTGAACCTTGGTCTTTGGACTCTCTTCCGGAAGCGGCTGGCAAGGACGATGGCGTCCCTCGGATGGCGGCATCGGCTGGGCCGACGCCCGGCGTTCGGCCCCCGGCGGGGAGCTCGGACGTCACGGTTCGGCCTTTACGAAAAGGCCAAGGCCAGCTGCCGGAGGTGTGGAGGCTCGTGCTCACCTTTGTTTTCTTCGCTGTGGTCGGGATCGTCGTGGGCGTGCTCTCCGTGTGCACCCGCTGAATGGTGGCCATGTGCCCTCGCTGAATGGTGGCCATGTGTCCGGCTGCCTGTGGACGCGCTGAATGTGCGCCCGTGATGCGCGCCCGCTGAATAGGCGCCCCCGCTGAACGCGCTGAGTATGCGCCCGCTCGTGTTGGGCGCGGAGTGCGTGCGCGTCAGGAACTCTCGTGGAGCCGTCGGCGGATGTTCGAGCCGACAGGCCGTCCGGCGCCGACCTCGAATCGTTTGCTAGACTTCTGGAAGCCGACAACCCCCCTCTGCCCCCGGTCCGCGTGCGTGGACCTTCGCGGAAACCTTTTTGCGCCACTCCGAACGTCCAGACCCTGAGGCAGTCCGACCCGATCTCCCGGGAACGGCGGTGCCCGCGTTACCGATGAGCTCGGACGACCGAGCGATCGCGACGATCGAGGGGCTCGCCCGCCGGGCCGAACGGCGAATTCGGTGGGTCCGGGCGCTGCGCAGCGGTTCCCGAGCCCTCTGCGCGGCGCTTGGTATCGCCATCGTCGATGTCGCGCTCCGGAAAGTGGGCGTCGTCGGGGAGGTGCCCGCGCGGGTTGTCCTCGGCGCGGCGGCGGTATTCGTCGTCGCCTCATCCACGGCGGCGTGGGCCTGGCGCTTGCCGCAGCGAGCCGGTGCGCATGCGTTGGACCGCTTCCACGGTTTGCACGACCGTCTCGCAAGCGCGCTCTCTTTTGCGGCTCTTCCGGCGTCGAGGCGCACGGCTTTCATGGAGGCGGCCATTGAAGACGCCGTGGCCGTGGCTCCTCGAGCAAGCCCCGCCCACGCTGTCCCGATCGTGCTCCCAGGCGCCCTTGCCCGTGCCGCGGGGCTGGCGCTGACGCTGACCGGCGTGATGCTCCTCGAGGTTCGGACGCACATTCCCGTCGCCCGGGCACCTGCGATAGACCCGATCGAGATGTCACCGGACGACCTCGATGAGGTCAAAGATTTCCTCAAGCATGCCGAACAAGCGGGTTCCAGTGACGAGGCGAAGGCGGCGATCGAGGAGTTCAACAAGCTCGTCGACGACATCGCCAGCAAGCGGCTCGACCGAACCGAAGCCTTTCGGCGAATGGAAGAGCTCGAAGAGAAGCTTCTGACTCCTGAAGCGAGCGATCGCAAGGCGCTCGAGAGCCAGCTCGAGGCGATGGGGGACGAGCTGAAGAAGGCCGAGCTCGCTCGGACGACGGGCGAGGCGCTCGCCGATCAGCGGCTGGCCGCTGCCCGTGACGCGATGCAGGATCTCGCCAGAAAGTTGCGGGACCCCGGCGCGCCGGTGGACAAGGCCAAGCTCGAGCAACTGCGTGAAGCGTTGAAGAGGGCCGCGGAAAGGGCGGACAAAGCGCGCACGGGTCTCGAGCGCAAGCGCGAGGAGCTCGCCGACGAAATCTTGAAGATGAAACAAAAGCTGGGGGACGCCGGGTCCGAGGAAGAGGAAAGTTTGCTTCGAAGGAAGGAGCAAGAGCTCGAGCGCCTCGACCGTGATCTCGCTGGTCAGCGGAACGCCAAGTCGAAGCTCGATCGACTCGATCGAGAGCTCGAGCAGGCAGCGGAAGACCTGATGAAAGATCTCGGCGCCAGCGCCGACGACATGGAGCAGAGTGCCGAAGACCTAAACCGGATGGATCAGCAGCAATCTTCCCAAAGGGAAAAGGAGGAGCTGCGGCAGAAGCTGCAAGAACTCCGACAGCTCATGCGTCAGCAAGGGCAGTCGGGGCATGCCGAGGTCGCCCGGCTTGTTCGCTTCGGTCGAATGGCGCGTGGGCAGACCGGGCAAGGCCAAGTGCAGACGGGTCAGGGCGACAAGGACCAAAACCCAGGTGATTCGAAGGAAAGCGGACGGGGCAAAGATGGCCGCGGCGGCTCGCAGGCCGGCCAAGGCCGAGGGTCCGGCGACTCCTCGGGGGCCGGGCACGACGGCGAAATCTGGATTATCGGGCCCAACGGCGAAAAAGTCCTGATGCTCTCGAAAAGACAGGGGGACGGAGCCACCGGGGCGGCGCAAGGAAATGGCGGCGAGACCCCGCACGAGGGCCGGCCGGGCCAGTGGGGCGAGGGCCACGATCCCAAAGTTCAAGGAAAATCCACGAACCCGAAAATGGGTACGCAGGATACAGAAGTGCAGGGGGCCGATTCTGCACAGGGGACGACGCGCAGTCAGGCCATTCTCGGGGCCGCCGGCCGTGGGTTCGCCACGCGCGGATACGAGCGCGTGTACACCGAATACCACCAGGTCGCCGAGGAGTCGCTCGCGAAGGACAACATCCCCGGCGGATACCGCTTTTACGTCAAGCGATACTTTGAGCTCATTCGTCCGCGGGATAACCCCTAGGCCGCACACGGTGAGCGGCGCGGGCGCTGCTGAGCCTCTGGCGTCCCGTTCGACCCCAATGAAAGGAGACTTCGATGTCGGACCTCGACGCAGTACGCGAACAGGTAACGCTCTTCCGGAAGAGGATCGAGGGTCTTCGCGCGGAAATCGCGAAATCGATCGTTGGCAATCGTGACGTCGTAGACGGCGTCATCACGTGCATGCTCGCTGGCGGCCACGCTCTCCTCGAAGGGGTGCCGGGTCTCGGAAAAACCATGCTCGTCCGCACGTTGGGCGAGACCCTGTCCCTTTCGTTCTCGCGCATTCAGTTCACCCCCGACCTGATGCCGGCTGACATCCTCGGCACCACGGTGATCGATGAGACGCAAGGCGGGGGTAAGGCGTTCGAGTTCCGGAAGGGCCCCGTGTTCGCCAACCTCGTCTTGGCCGATGAGGTGAACAGAGCGACCCCCAAGACCCAGAGCGCTCTCCTCGAAGCGATGCAAGAGCATCGGGTGAGCGTCGGTCGGCGCACGTACGTGCTGGACGAGCCCTTCATCGTTCTCGCGACACAAAACCCGCTCGAGATGGAGGGCACATATCCTCTGCCAGAGGCTCAGCTCGATCGCTTCTTCTTCAAGCTCTACGTTCGCTTTCCCGATCGGGACGAGCTTCACCGGATTCTCGACCTGACGACCGGCGCCGCCGTCGAAAAGCGTAACGCCGTTCTCGATCGGCAGTCGATCCTCGACATGCAGCAACTCGTTCGGCAGGTACCCGTGGCAAGGCACGTCCAGGACTATGCCATTCGTCTTTTGCAAGCGACGCATCCCGATGGGCCCGACGCGCCCGATCTCGCCAAGAGGTTCGTCCGCTATGGGAGTTCGCCTCGCGGGGGACAGGCGGTGCTACTCGCCGCGAAGATCCGAGCGCTCTTCGAGGGTCGCTTCGCCGCAAGCGCCGACGACGTGCGCGCCGTCGTGCACCCGGCGTTGAGGCACCGGATTTTGCTGAACTTCGAAGGCGAAGCCGAAGCGATAAAGAGCGATCAGATTGTCGACGCCGTGCTGAAGATCGTTCCGGACGTCTCGGCCGAAAAGCACACCCTGGCAGGGGCCAATTGAAGCCGAGGCCAGCGTCTGGCCCGGAGCGCGGTCCATGGGGTTTCTAGACGCTTGGCCATGGCGTCGTGGGTCGCGCGTCTCACTCGAGAAGAGCGACGATCCCTTCGACGACGATTTTCAGCGTAAGCTCGAATATCTCGCCCTCGTCAGCCGCCGGGTGTTCACGGGTCGACTGCGCGCCGAGCGGCGGACGAGGAAGAGCGGAAGCGGCGTCGAGTTCGCGGATCATCGCGACTACCAACCGGGCGACGACTTCCGTTCGCTCGATTGGAGCGTGTATCAGCGGTTCGATCGCTTGCTCGTGCGCCTCTACGAGGAGGAAGAGGACCTCGCCATCTACCTCATCCTCGACACGAGCTCATCGATGGCGTTCGGAAAGAACGCTCCCAAGATGGCCTATGCAAAGAAGGTCATCGCGGCCCTCGCCTACGTGGGGCTTGCCAATCTCGATCGCGTGAGCATCGTCACGACGAGCGACCGCGTGATGGAGCGGATGCCCGAGACGCGCGGCAAGGCGCGGATCTTCAAAGCGATGCGATTTCTGCGTGAGGTGTCTGCCGAGGGCACGACGGATCTCGGGGACGCCATGAAGTCATTCGTCGCACAGAACAAGCGGCGGGGGCTCGCCGTTCTCGTCAGCGATCTGTACGATCCGCGCGGCTTCGAAAAGGGGATCAACGTTCTTCGCTACAACAAGTTCGACACGTTCGTCGTTCATGTCGTCGATCCGGAGGAATCGCGTCCCCGAATTCACGGAGACGTTCTCGTCTACGATTGCGAGACGGGGGACGAGCGCGAGATCACGGTCACCGCCAAGGTCTTGGATCGATTCGCGGGCGCACACGCGACGTATCTCGCTGAGGTCGAGCGATTTTGCGCGACGCGTCAGGTGCCGTACGTCGCCGCGAGCGTCGATGTGCCTCTCGAAGAGATGATTCTGCGCGTTTTCCGCCGCGGAGGCTTTCTTCGATGATCTTCGCGGGATTGTCCATCGCAAAGCTCGCCACTCTCTTCGGGGCCGCAGGCCTCGGCGTCTTCGTGCTCTATCTACTGAAGCTTCGCCGGCGGGCGGTGGTCGTGCCGTTCTCGCCGCTCTGGACGCGCATTCTTCGCGAAAAGGACGCCACGACCCTCTTCTCGAAGCTCAAGCGGGTCCTCTCGCTGCTTTTGCAGCTTGCGCTTCTTGCGCTGCTGGTGCTCGCGCTCGGCGACCCACGCCCCGTCGAGAGTCTCGCGCGCGGTCGGTCCTTCGTCGTGCTCGTCGACGCGAGCGCGTCCATGCAAGCGACAGACGTCGCGCCCAATCGGTTGTCCGTCGCGAAACGGGAGGTGACCAAGCTGATCGCCGGGCTTGGCGGGATGGACCGGATGCTCATCGCGCAGATGGACGCGCTCGTCACCCCGCTTGGGCCGATGACCGGTGACGCGGCCGCGCTGGATCGCGAACTGAGCGCGATTCGCCCTACGGACACGCGTGCCGACTTTCCTCGAGCTCTTCGTTTTGCGACGGACGCCCTCCGCGGGGTGGATCGGGCCGAGATCGTGATCGTCTCCGACGGAGCTCTCGGAGCGGCGAGCGATGCGGCCGGGCCCGTGCAACTCGGGGACGCAAAGCTCAGCTACGTTAAGGTCGGCAAGGACGGAAAGAACGTTGGGATTACCCAGTTTGCCGTCAGGCGCTATCCGCTCGACAAGAGTCGATACGAGGTGATGCTCGAGCTCACCAACACGAGCACGGACTTCGAAGACGTGGAGCTCCAGCTCCTCGGAGACGGAGCACTCGTCGATCTCACGAGACTCAGGTTGAAACCGGGCGAACGCCTCCCCCGATTTTATCCCGAGCTCTCTGGCGCGAGTCGCACTCTCGAGGCAAAGATTGCTCTGGCCGGCGGCGGTCACGACGAATTGGGCGCCGATGATCACGCCTTTGCGCTCCTTCCCGAGCGGCGTCGGGCGAGGGTCCTCGTCGTCACCGAGGGCAACACGTATCTCGACGCTGCGCTGCTTTTGGACGAGTACCTCGACGTCACCGACGTCGGCCCGAGGGGCTACTTGCAAAAGATTGCGCAGGGAAGTTGGGACGCCGTCGTTTTCGACAGGGTCACACCGGCCGACGCGCCCCCGACGAATGCGCTCTACCTCGACCCACGGGGTCCGGGGTCGCCCGTTGCCGTCGAAGGAGACGTGAAGAACCCGGGTTTCGACAAAATCGACCGGAGACATCCGATCGTTCGTTTTCTTGCGTTGGACGACGTCAATATCGCAGCCGCTCGCAAGCTTGTTCCAAAGCAAGGTGACAAGGTCGTCGGTGCCTCCGATGGCGGGGCGTCGCCGATCCTCATCGCGGGAACGCGCGGCGTGGCAAAGTTCGTCGCGCTCGGCTTCGACGTCGCAGCAAGCGATTGGCCTCTTCGGCCGGCATGGCCCTTGTTCGTCGTCGATTGCATCAACTGGTTTACCGACGAGGACGTCGACGTCCTCGCCGGATACCGCACCGGCGAAGTCTGGCGCGTGCCGGTGGGTGAGGCCAGCGCGAGGGCATCCGTCAAGCTGCCCGACGGCTCGATCCAAGCTGTCGCCGTGCACGAGGGCCGCGCCGTCTTCGTAGGACAGCACTCCGGCTTTTACGAGGTATCGGCGAATTCGAACGTCGCGTCGGGCGTCTCGGTCACTCTGGCCGGAAATCTGCTCGACGCGAGCGAGAGTGCCATCGCGCCCCACGACAGACTTCTCGTCGACGGCACGGAGGCGGGTGAGCTCGCCGCGTTGCACCCCGGCGTTCGTCGGGAGCTCTGGATGTACTTCTTGCTTGCGGCCGCGCTCGTCATCGCGCTCGAGTGGGCAACCTACCATCGGAGGGTGACGGTATGACCCGCCGCCGGCCGCGGGAGGTCGTCTACGCGGCTACCGCCGCCGTCGTCGCCGTCGTCGGTGCGTGGGCCTATCGGCGTTTCGTTTGGGACGCCGGACCGACGCTCGGCTTTGTGGTTCACGGAACCGCCTACGAGCTGCTTGCACCGCGAATGCTCGGTCTGGCGCTTCTCGCACCTTATTTTTTGTGGATGGTCGGCCGAAGCTTGGCCGATTTGCCTCTTGGCCAGCGGGTTGTCTCCGTCCTCTTGCGCCTGGCCCTCCTGGCCGTCTTGGCGCTTGCCCTCGCGCGTCTCGCGCGAACGGCCACGACGCAGCACGTCTGCACCGTCTACATCGTCGATGTGAGCGAAAGCATGCCTGACGCCGCCATCCTCGACGAGCACGCCGAGGTAGAGAGAGCGGTCGCGGCGCGTCCGAAGGACGACGTCGTTCGTTTGATCACGTTCGCGAAGCGCGCGCGCGCCGTGCCGATCGACGGTGACACTGTACCGCGCATCGAGCGCCACGGCGCCGCGCTCGGAACGGCCACGGACATCGGCAACGCGCTGCAATTGGCGTATGGCTTGTATCCTGAGGGATACCTGCGGCGTGCCGTCATCCTTTCGGACGGCGTTCAGACCGATGGGGATCTGCTGGCCGAGGCGAATCGCGCGAAGCAATTCGGCATCAAACTCTACGTCGTTCCGTCGAAGCGGCCTGTTCCCGGCGAAGTGGCGGTGCGAGCTCTGCGTCTTCCCGACAAGGTGCGCGAGCAGGAGACCTTCGATCTGCACGCCGATGTCTTTTCGAGCGTACCGCAAAAGGTCAAACTGACGCTCAAGCAGGGAGACGTGATTAACGGCCTCGATGGAGTCAAGGTCGTCGACCTGCAGTCTGGGGACAACGACATCGCATTCAAGAGTCGGGCGGCCGTTCCGGGTGAAGTCACCTATTCGCTCGAAGCGAGCGAGGCCGAGCAAGATCACTTCGCCGAGAACAATCGAGCGAGCGCCGTCGCCGCCGTCGTCGGAATGCCCGTCGTCCTGTACGTCGATGGCAACCCGTCGCGGGCTTCCTACCTTGCGTCGGCTTTGAGCGCCCAGCAGTTGAACGTCGACACCTTCGATCCACTGCCGACATCGCTCCGCGAAGCCGAGCGATACGATTTCATCATCCTGAGCGACGTGCCGGCCGAGCGGGTTTCGCTGACGCAGGAGGAGACCATTGAGCAGTATGTGAGAGATCTCGGGGGTGGTTTTCTCTTCGCAGGCGGGGAGAACGGTTTCAGTCTCGGCGGCTGGTATCACACGACGGTCGAGCGAATTCTCCCCGTCCGGATGGATGCGGACAAGCGCCGTGACGAGCCGGAAGTGGCAATGGCGCTGGTCATCGATCGCTCGGGGTCGATGACCGGCGTGCCGCTCGAGATGGCCAAGCAGGCCGCGAAGGCCACGGCGGAGACGCTTGCGGGCGACGATTTGCTCGAAGTGATCGCATTCGACTCGCAGCCGACGCGCGTCGTTCGGATGACACCCGCCAAGCACGGCGCGCGCATCGAGAACGACATCGCACGAATTCAGGCGGGCGGCGGTACCGAGATATTCCCTGCGCTCGACGCGGCCTACCAGGCGCTGTCGACGACGCGTGCCAAGCGCAAACACGTCGTGCTCCTCACCGACGGACAGGCGCCCCAGAACGGCATTCGCGATCTCGTTCAGGCCATGGCGGCCGAGGAGATCACTGTGACGACCGTGGGTCTCGGCTCCGGAGTCGACGAAAGCTTGCTCCGAACCATCGCCGAAGTCGGCCAAGGGCGCTTTTACAAAGTGGCCGATCCCCAATCTCTCCCGCGCATTTTTACGCGTGAGACCGAGATGGTGAGCCGCTCTGCTGCGGTCGAAGAATACTTTCAGCCGAAAGTCGCGTCGCCCGCCGACTTTCTGCGCGGCATCGAGATGGCGTCCGCGCCCTTCCTGCACGGCTACGTTGCCACGAAGCTCAAGCCGCCTCCAGCACAAGAGGTCCTCGCAAGTGAGCTTGGTGAACCAATCTTGGCCCGCTGGCACGTTGGGCTCGGTTGGTCGCTCGCCTGGACGAGTGACGTGAAAAACATGTGGGCCGTCGAGTGGCTGCGCTGGCCTGAGTGGGGACCCTTTTGGGGACAGCTCGTGCGAGAGCACATGCGCGAGAAGAAGCGTCAGGTGTTCGATATGCGTGCGAGCATCGATCCGGCCTCGGGCCAGGTGCGCGCCGCACTTGACGCCGTTGGAGCCGACGACCGCTTCCAGAACGGTCTCGAGGCGGCCCTGACGATCACCGGCCCCCAACCGAACGGAAGGACACGCAAAGTGCCGATGCCGCAGACGGCACCCGGGCGCTACGAGGCCGACTTTCCGCTCGATCGCTACGGCTCGTTCTTGCTTCGCGCTTCACTCGACAAGTCCGTCGACGACGGGGCCGGCCATGACAAGAGCGTTACGGTGGCGGAAAGCTTCGGTCACGTGACGAACCCCTATCCGCGGGAATACCTGGCCCTCGCGCCCGACCTTGCGACGCTGGCGCACGCGGCGGCCGCGACGGGCGGTTCCGTCGATCCGCCGCCCGCCGAAGTCTTCGACCCGGCCGGTGAAGTGGTTCGCTATCACGAGGACCTCTGGCCGAGCTTTGTGCTGACCGCCATCATCTTGATGTTGCTCGACCTGCTGGTGCGCCGCGTGCGATGGGGCGACCGTCAGAGCACGACCAAGCCCCCGCCGAAGCGCGCAGGCACCCTTGCATAAAAGAAAAAAACTGATCTCGATGACTGGCTGGGCTATGGCGACAACGGTGGTCAAGGCGACGGCATCGAACGTGAAACGGACGCGCCCATGCGAGCAGCCGCCTTTATGACGACCGAGCCTTTCGAACCGATCCGTCGGCACGATGACCTTCTGGCCCCCTTTTTCGCCGCGTGCAAACCGCGCGAGCGATGGCGCATCGGGCCCGAGATGGAGAAGTTCGGCGTTCTCGAGTCGACCCGCGCGCCGCTGCCGTACGCGGGCGAGCGAAGTGTGCTGCGAGTCCTGGAGCATTTGGTCGAACACCACGGCTGGACGCCGGAGCGCGAGCACGAGGGTGGCCCGGTCATCGCCCTCGAGCGCGGCGGCGCGTCGGTGACGCTCGAGCCCGGAGGCCAGTTGGAGCTATCCGGCGCGCAGAGCGAGAGTGTGCACGAGGTGTGTACCGAGCTTCGGACCCACATGCGTGAACTCGGCCCCGTTTCAACGGAAATGGGCGTCCGCTGGCTGGGCGTAGGCTTTCACCCCTTTGCGCACGTTGAGGACTTCCAGTGGGTTCCGAAGCAGCGCTACGGAATCATGCGCGAGTATCTGCCGACGCGCGGCAGCCATGCGGTCGACATGATGCTTCGCACTTGTACGGTTCAGGTGAACCTGGACTATGCGAGCGAAGTTGACGCGATGCGCAAGATGCGCGTTGCGCTCGCGCTGGCTCCGGCTACGACCGCCATGCTGGCGAACAGCCCGTGGAAGGAAGGCAAGCCGCATGGTGGAGCGACCTACCGTGGCCTCGTTTGGCTGGACGTGGATCCCGATCGAACAGGTCTCCTTCCGTCCCTCTGGCGGCGCGGAGCGCGCTTCGATGATTACGTCGAATGGGCGCTCGATGTCCCCATGTTCCTATTCAAGCGTGCCGGGCAACCAATCCACAACACTGGTCAGACTTTTCGAAGTTTTTGGAAAAGCGGATTCGCCGGACATGTCCCCACGATGGAGGACTGGACCGTCCATCTCAATACGCTGTTTCCGGAAGTTCGTCTGAAGAGGACGATTGAGTTGCGCGGAGCGGACGTGCAATCGATCGACATGGCGTGCGCGTTACCCGCGCTATGGACCGGGGTCTTTTATGACGATCGCGCGCTCGCCGAGGCGGAGCAACTCATCGATGGCTGGACGCATGACGAGGTCGCCGAGCTTCGCCAGCGCGTTTGGCGAGAGGGCTTGCGCGCTCGCTTTCGTGGCAAGCCTCTCGCCGAGGTCGCCGAGAAGCTCATTGCGATCGCCGACGGAGGCTTGGAGCGCCGCGGCATCGTCAACTTGAATACGGGAAAGGACGAGCGCGTCCATCTGGCTCGACTGCGGCGACTGGCGGGGGAGGGACGAACGCCGGCCGACGTGCTGCTCGAGGGCATGGATCGCGAACCCGATCCGCCTGCTGCGATGCTGCAACGCGCGACGCTTGGCCATAGCGACTGTCCGTGAAAGGGACCCTTTGGCCCGCGGGCCCTCTCTTCCGGCCCGCCGGAGCCCACGGGATAGGGAGGAGGGACGGGTCATGGGGCACCCGCGGCGACGCCACTGTCACCCTGACTCACCAGCTCCGCGCGCCGAAGACGGGTGCAAAGGGGCTGACACGCCGCGCCGGAGGGGAGCAGCGCGCCTGCTCGCTCGGACGCTCACGCCGCGATCCGCACTGCGTCGACGAACGCTTTGACCCGCTCCCAATCCTTGACCCCGGGCTCCTTTTCGACGCCACTCGCTACGTCCACGCAAAAGGGCCGCACGCAAGCGACCGCATGGGCCACGTTCTCGGGGGACAGGCCTCCAGCCAGCACGAGACGACGCTTGGTCGCGAGCGACGCGACGAGCGACCAATCGAAGGTGCGCCCCGTTCCACCGAGCGTTCCGTCGACCTTGGCGTCCACCATAACGTAGACCCCCGGCATGGCCTCGGCCAGCGCCACGTCGCTGGCAGCGGCGATGCGCACGGCTTTGTACGCGTGAGGCAATAGGGCAGTCACGTCGGTTATCCGCTCCTCGCCGTGGAGCTGGAGGCAGCCGACTCCGGTGCGCCCGCGGAGAGAGCGCATTTGAGCGACGTCCAGCCCGGCCACGACCCCGACGACGAGCACTTTGGAACCCACGGCTCTCACGATGGCCGCCGCCGTGTTTTCGTCGACGCGGCGCGGACTCGAAGACACGAAGTTGACCCCGAGCGCATCGACTCCGAATTCAGCGCACCGTTGCGCTTGCGTGACCGAGGTAATCCCGCAAATCTTGACGCGTGTCACGAGGCGCCTTCGATTCACGAGTTCGTGAACTTCAGGAGTTCGCGAACCTTGGCGATGACTTGCGGCGCCTGAATGGGTTTGGTGATGTAGGCGTTGGCTCCGAGCTGCAGAGCTCGTTGCCGATCCTCATTCGACCCTTCGGTGGTGATGACGATGATGGGGACGTCCTTGTGCGCGGGATCGGTACGAACGCGCTTCACGAGCTTGAGCCCGTCCATGATGGGCATGTTGATGTCTGTCAGAATGATGTCGAACTTGCCCGTCGCGAGCTTTCGCAGGCCATCGACGCCGTCGTCCGCCTCCGTGACGGCGAGGTTCTTCAGTCGCGAAAGCGCAAGGACGAGGAGCTGTCGCATCATTGGCGAGTCTTCGACGACGAGGCAGGAGTATTGGGCAGTCATCGTAGGAGGAGGTCTCCTGACTCAGGCGTTGTCGATTGACAGTGGGTTTTCGCTCGGATCCTGAGTGGGCCGGACCCCGATCCTAGCCGGAGAGCTCTCTGAGTGCAGCGGCGCCAGGCCAGCGACCGTTTGTTTGCCCCCACAAATAGGCCGATAGAAGGGCGCTGCCGGCATGTGCACCGAGGAGCTTGAAGAGCTCGCGGTCGACCGTTACAAATCGCTTTTTGTGCTCAAGCAACGTGTAAACGACGATGGCCCCGACGATGCGCTCGTCTAGCTGGAGTGGAATGCACGCGGCAGGGGGCGAAACTGGCTCCCCGTCGGTCACGTGTGGGACACCGGTCAAATAGGTCCGTTCGACAATCGCGACCGATGGGTCCGCCGCCGTGCCCTCGCGCAGCGGGATCATCGGAAGCGATGCCAGGTCGATCCCATCGGCGACGATCGGCAGAAGGTGGCGTTCAGCATCGTCGACGAAGTAGATGCCGAGCGAGCGAGCGCCGACGAGCTGGATGAGCATTTCTCGCACGTGACGAACGGCCGTTCGAAGGTGCAGAGAAATGTGCAGCTGAAAACTGGCGACGTACAGATTGGCAAAGCTCTCGAGTTCCGATTCCACTTCGGCAAACCGATCGGTCATTTCTGCTTGCGAGTGGACCGTCGAGAGTAGCCTCGCCTTCTCCCTCTCGAGCTCGTCGATCGTTCGCAGCAGGTCTCGAATGGCCTTGTCGCTGGCGAGCTGCGTCCGAAGGGAAGTATTTTCTTGCTCCAGGGCCTCGAGCCGGTCGTGGAGTCTGCGATTCTCTCCCACGAGCTCCTCGGTGAGCTCGGCTCCGCGCTTGAAGAACGTATGGAGGAAAGCGTCTCGCTTCTCCTTCAGGTCTCCCCCGACCACTTCCGGCCCGACGGTCGAATGCGGGTGTTCGCTCCGCGGCGGATCGCGGGCCCCTTTCTCCGTCATGGCGAAAGGATACCCGCCTTTTTCAAACCACACCAAGCTGGTCAATCCAGGCCTTCAAATCACCGATGACGACACGTGGGGCGCGGCGCAGTGCGCCGACGTCACGACTGCCGGTCAGCAACATGACAGCCTTGAGTTCGACCTCGACGCCGGCGAGGAAGTCAACCGCGGCGTCGCGCCCTCCCTCCGCCAAGGCCCGCAGGACGGGACGCGCCAGCCCGGCTGCCGTCGCGCCGAGCGCGATCGAACGTGCCACGTCGAGGCCCGTCCCGATGCCGCCGGTCGCCACGAGGGTCTCGAAGCCGAACGACGCGAGCCATGACACGGAGGCGGCGGTCGGAATCCCCCAGTCCCACAGTGCGGCGCCGAGTCGTCGCGAGGCCTCGTCGCCGGCAAGGGCGGCCCGCTTCGTCTCGACGCCCACCCACGACGTTCCACCGGCGCCGGACACGTCGACGTGTCGGACGCCGACCGATTGAAGCCGATATCCCACCGACGGCGAGATCCCGCAGCCCGTCTCCTTGGCGACGACGGGAACGCGCAGCTCCGCGACGAGGCGTCCGATCGTCTCGAGTCCGCCGCGGAAGTCGCGGTCCCCCGCGGGTTGAATGAGCTCCATGGCAGGGTTCATGTGGACGCAGAGGCCGTCGGCTCCGACGTCGTCGACCAAGGCCTGGACCTCCGATGTAGTCATGGTCCGAGCCTGAACGACCCCGACGTTGCCGATGACGAGCGCCGTCGGAGCGACGTCCCGGACGCGAAACGTGTCCTTCGAGCCCGGCTTCACGTGCATCACACGCTGGCTTCCCAGGCCGAACCCATAGCCCCTCTCTTCCGCGATTCCGGCGAGCTCCCGGTTGATTCGGCCGGCCTCGTCCGTTCCACCGGTCATCGAGGCGATGACGATCGGGGCACGAAGCCGCTTGCCGAGAAGCGTCACTGTGGTGTCAATCTCCTCGAGGTGCATGTCCGGCAGAGCGTCGTGCACGAACCGCACGCACTGGAGCAGCGTCGAGGCGTCTTTGAATCCGACGTCTTCCCGAGCGCAGATGGTCAGGTGGTCGGCCTTGCGCTGTCCGATGGTGCTCACACGGGTCGAACGTAATCGAACCGGGCCGAGGTTGCATCCAATGCGCACCTTGCCAAGGACGCGGGGTGGGTCCTGCGTCACGGAGCTTCAGACAAACATGAAAGCCCGCGTACATACGCCAGAATTGGCGTGGCGTCAGGTTGACGACAACGCACGACAACCCTACGCTCGGCGCGCGTGAGTGACTCGACCGGGCTCAGTGTCGAAGGGGTGGCACCCGGTCGATCGCGGCAGCTACGCCGGCGGGAAGACGACGATGCCGCGTGAATTCGAATCCTTTGTCGATCACGTGCGCGCACAGGTCGAGAGGGGCCTCTGCACATGGCTCGAAGTTCGGGTCACGGAAGCCCGCGCGCGTGGCGCCGACATTGGGCGCGTAGCTGACGCAGTGCGGCAGCTCACCCTGCGAGGTGGCAAAAGACTGCGGCCGGCGCTCCTTGCTGCCGCCTACGAGGCTTGCAGTGGCGAAGGCGGAAGTGCCCCTGTCACCCTGGCGGGAATGGCCCTCGAGCTTCTGCAAACCTACCTGCTCGCGCACGACGACTGGATGGACGGTGACGCGTTGCGTCGGGGTGGTCCAAGTCTTCCTGCGATGATGCGGGCGTCCTTCTCGGGGGCGCAGGCGGATGCCATGAGCGTTCTCGCGGGCGATCTGGCGTCGGCGTGGTCGCATCGGGCGCTCTTCGAAATGGCACTGCCGCCCGATCGTGTGCTGCTCGCAAGTCGTGAATTCGCACGCGTCGAGGAGGACGTCGTTGAGGGGCAGGTGCTCGATGTCCTGGGGTGCTCGGGGGACGGGCCTGCCGTCGAGACCATGCATTCTCTCAAAACCGCGAGCTACACAGTGCGCGGTCCTCTCACGATGGGCGCCCGACTGGCCGGCGCCTCGGATGCTCAGGTGTCTTCGCTCGAAGCATTCGGAGAGCCCCTCGGAATCGCGTTCCAGCTCCGTGACGACGTTCTGGGGGTCTTTGGCCAAGTCGGTGCGACGGGTAAGCCAGCAGGCAACGATCTCCGGGCGGGCAAGCGCAGCGCAGTGACGGTCGACGCCCTTGCGGCGGGTCTATCGGCCGATCTCGTACCGGTGCTCGGGAGGGCCTCGGCAAGCGATGACGACGTGCAGCGTGTCGTGCAGCGGCTCGAGGCAAGAGGAGTCCGCGCGCGCATCGAGGCCCGGATCGAGGTGCTGGTGCGCGACGCCCACGCTGCCCTCGAGCGCGCATCGCTGACGGCGACGGGTCGGGCCCTCCTCGCGGATGCCATCCATATCCTCACCCAGAGGCGAAACTAATGAGCACCGGTGTCGGGCATGCGTGTGGCAAGGCGATTCTTTTAGGGGAACATGCCGTCGTCTACGGAGTTCAGGCCATCGCGGTCGGAATCGATCGAGGAGCCCGTGCCGAGGCGGTCAGTCTGGACGAAGGTCCAAGCCGGTTGCGCGTTCGAGGCTGGAACATCAACGTCTGCGAGGACGATGACGGGCATGATCTCGCGCTGGCGTTTCGTGCCTTGCTCGAGTCGACCCGCGCCGCGACTTCCTCGGCCAGCGCCCATGCCGTCGAGGTCGAGGCCGATTTGCCCCCTGGCGGGGGCCTAGGCTGTTCGGCCGCAATGGGCGTCGCCATCGCCCGCGCGCTCGATCCCGGTGTCGGCGGAGCGGCCCTCCAAGATCGCGCGATGGCTTGGGAGAGGGTGTTTCACGGCAACCCGAGCGGAGTTGATGCCGCCGTCGCCGCGCGCGGCGGCTGCGTTATCTACCGGAAGGGCGCCGGCCTCGAGCCGGTTCGCGTTCGCGGGGCACTTCACCTTTGCGTCGGCAACACCGGCACGGCATCGAGCACGAAGGCCATGGTCGAATCGGTGGCGCGGCTGCGGAGCCGGAAACCCGAAGTGGTCGACAAGTGTTTCGAAGCCGTCGGTGCGCTCGTGAACAACGCGCGTCTCGCCATCGAGGCTGGCGATCGGACGGCGCTCGGCCGATTGATGGATCTAAACCAGATGCTGCTCGGCGGTCTCTTCGTCTCCACTCCGGAAATCGAGGGGATGTGCAGCCTCGCCCGAGACGCCGGCGCGCTTGGCGCGAAGCTCACCGGGGCGGGCGGGGGAGGGAGCGTCGTCGCGCTGGTTTCGTCTGCAGCGACCGCCGATGCGGTTCTTGGCGCCTGGAGGAATGCCGGCTTTGCTGGCTTCGCAACCCATGTCGTGCCGGAGATCCGCGTCCACGAATTCGAGTCGCTGGAAAGCGACAGCACCCCATGAAGTCCGAAGCGTCCGTTGTCGCCCACCCCAACATCGCGCTCTCCAAATACTGGGGAAAGCGCGAAGGGCGCGGCCGATTTCCGGCGGTCCCGAGCCTGTCCGTCACTCTCGCCGGTCTTGCAACGCGGACCCGCGTCAGGTTTGACGATGCGCTCGAGGAGGATCGCTTGACATTGAACGACTCGGTCGTCGTGGGCCCGGAGCGCGAGAGGGCTGTTGAGCTCTTGGATCGAGTGCGCGCGGTGACCCGCGACGCGCGAAAGGCGGACATCGTCTCGACGAACGACTTTCCGACGGCCAGCGGACTCGCCTCGAGCGCTTCGGGGTTTGCGGCGCTTGCGCTGGCAGCCGTTCGTGCCGCCGACCTCGATTGGGATGCGCCCCGGGTCAGCGATCTCGCCCGTCGCAGCTCGGCAAGCGCCGCAAGAAGCGTATTTGGCGGGTACGTCGAGCTTGCTTCCGCCCCTCTGCACCCACCCGACGACCATTTCTTGGCTGCCCACTCCGTCGCCCCGGCGGACCACTTGCCGATCGTCGTCTTCGTTTGCGTGACGACGGAGCAGCCCAAGGCGATCGGTTCGACCGACGGGATGCGGTTGACGCTCACCCACAGCCCCTACGCTCGGGCGTGGCTCGACGAAGCGCCGCGGCTTCATGGCCGCTTACGCGAGGCGCTCCTCGGGCGGGACTTTCCGGAAGTCGGCCGCTTGGCGGAGGCAAGCGCGCTCGCCATGCATGCGAGCGCCATGGCGGCCGGCGTCGTTTACTGGACGGCTGCAACACTCGACCTCCTGGCCGCCGTTCGATCCATGCGCGCCGGCGGGATCGACGCGTTCGCTACGATCGACGCCGGGCCTCACGTCAAGGTGCTTGCCATGCCGTGCGATGCGGAGCGGCTCCGCGCCGCACTGCCGGCCGTCCCGGGAGTCCGCCGCGTTGTGGAAACCCGCCCCGGCGAAGGTGCAAGGGTCGACGATGGCGAGGCTCGGCAACCATGAGGGTGCGGGCGCCCGGAAAGCTGGTCTTGACCGGCGCGTACGCGGTCCTCGACGGGGCGCCTGCCATCGTGGCGGCCGTCGACCGATACGCGGTCGCCGACCCATCGCGCGTGGCGGACTGTCCCATCGCCGAAGTTCGAGCTGCGCTCGGAGACGAAGCAGCGCCGGAGGTCGATCTCCGTGCCCTGCAGGACCCGGCCGGTCGCAAACTGGGCTTGGGATCGAGCGCCGCGGGAGTGGTCGCCGCGCTTGCCGCCAAAGAGCTGGCGCGCGGCGGCGACCCTCGCGATCCTCGCGTGCGCGATAGGATCTTCCGCAGCGCGCGCGCCGCGCATGCTCGCGTCCAGAGCGGAGGCAGCGGGCTCGACGTTGCGGCAAGCGTCTATGGCGGAGTCCTTCGCTACCAGCTCGTCGCGAACGAGCCGGCCATTCGTCCTGTGAAGCTCGCTCGGGAGCTCGTCGTCGCGACCTTCGCCAGCGCTCAGAGCGCACGAACGAGCGAGCTACGGGCCAGGGTGGACGCGGCGCGGTCGCGGTATCCCGCGGAGTCCGCTGCGATGGGTCGTGCGATGGCAGAGACCTCGCTCCACGCGGCGGCTTCGCTCGAGGCTGGAGATTCGCTCGGGTACATCCGAAACGCGAATGCGTTCGGGACCCTGCTCGCCCGACTCGGAAGCCTCGCCGATGCGCCGATCGTTCCTCCCGATTGGACCGAACTGGCCCGACAAGCGCTCGCTGCGGGTGGAGCATTCTTGCCTTCGGGTGCGGGCGGCGGGGACGTTGCTGTCTGGCTCGGCGTCGACCGGCCGTCTGCCTCGTTCGTCGCTCGGGCAGCGATCCTCGGTCTCGTGTCCCTGCCCGTATCGATCGATTACGGCGGCGTTCGTCCCGAGCCGCCCATTGCGTGACAGGAAACACGATGGCGCGAACATCCCGATTGCCAGGCTTTTACAAGATTACGGTCCAAGAGCGGCGAGCCCTCGTCTGCGAAGCGACAGGCGCCGATGCCGGCGAGATTGAACGAGCGCTCGATGCCGGGGGTCTCGATGCTGAGACGGCCGATAAATTCGTCGAAAACGTGCTCGGAACGTACGCCTTGCCCTACGCTGTGACCCTGAACGTACGGGTCAACGGCCACGACCACGTCGTCCCCATGGTCATCGAGGAGCCGAGCGTCGTCGCAGCCGCTTCGAACGCCGCAAAGATGGTGCGGGCCGGCGGCGGCTTCGTTTCGAGCGCGGACCCTCCGCTGATGATTGCGCAGGTTCAGATTCGCGACGTCGTCGACGTCCACGCGGCGGCACGGCGTGTGGCCGAGCACGCGCAGACCATCCTCGATCTTGCAAATCGGGCGATGGGCGGCCTCGTCGCGCGCGGCGGGGGTGCGCGCGAGGTGGAGTCGCGCGTTCTCGCGGACGACATGCTCGTCGTCCACATCATCGTCGATTGCCAAGACGCGATGGGAGCGAATCTCGTCAATGGTGCGGCCGAGGCGGTGGCTGACCGAATTGCGGCTGTCGCCAAGGGTCGCGTGGGTCTGCGCATACTCTCGAACTTGTGCGACCGCCGGTGCGTGCGGGTGCATTGTCGGGTGCCCGCGGAGGCGCTCGCTACCGAGGACATGAGCGGAGGCGAAGTCATCGACGGAATCGTCAATGCCTCACGATTTGCCGAGCTCGATCCCTATCGCGCAGCGACGCACAATAAGGGCATCATGAACGGTATCGACGCCGTGGTCATCGCCACCGGCAATGACTGGCGGGCCGTCGAGGCCGGCGCGCATGCATACGCCAGCCGAAGCGGGCGCTATCAGCCCCTGGCGGTCTGGCGGCGCGACGGAAACGACCTCGATGGGCGCCTCGAGGTCCCCCTCGCGCTCGGCACCGTGGGTGGAACGCTTCGCGTGCACCCCGCTGCGCGCTTGTCGCTTCGGATGCTGGGAGTCACCGACGCCCAGCAGCTGGCGTCGATCGTCGCGTCGGTTGGACTGGCGTCGAACCTCGCAGCCGTTCGGGCTCTCGCGACCGACGGCATCCAGCGAGGTCACATGGGGTTACACGCCCGCTCCGTCGCGTTGGCGGCGGGAGCCCCGGGCCCGCTCGTCGAGAGGGTGGCATCGATGATGGTCGAAGCGCGCGACATAACCCTCGAAGGAGCACGGAAGGCTCTTTCGGTGCTTGCCGCCGAGTGCGGTGACGCGGCAAGCGCGATCGACTGACCACCCCCGGTACAGAACTATCGCGCGATACGTGACCCGACGCGGCAGATGTCGTACTTTCCACGTGTGCGGCGAGGCGGACAGGACTCGGGCAGTGGAAGCCCTTGGAGCGAGTTGCCGCCCGGCGATCCGCATCGGGACGTCACCGGGGCCCTGCACGACGTGTCCAACGCGTTGACCGTCTTGCTTGGCTGGGTGGCTGAAGCGCGGGCGGGACGCGCCGCCGGCGAGCAGCTGGACCGAGCACTCGCCATCATCGAACGCCGCGCGAGGACGGCGCGGGATCTCGCGCGCCGCGCAATCGGCGCCCAGGCGGCTCTCGACGATCACGAGGAGGCTCTCGACGCCATCGTCGCCGATGTCGTCGAGGCGCTCTCGGTCGAGGCCCAGCGTGCGGACGTTCATCTCGATGTCGCTCGCCGATGCCCGGGCGTGCGGGTTCCTCTGGCGGGGGACTTTGCGCAGGTGCTGACGAACGTACTGCTTAATGCGATCGCCTGGGCGCCTTCCGGCACGCGCGTCACCGTCGAGGTCACCGCGGACGTGTCGGGGACGTGGATCGCGGTACAAGATGAAGGTCCCGGCGTCACCTCGTCGCAGATCGGGCGGCTCTTCGAGGGCGTTTCGACTCGTCAGGGGGGCGCCGGGGTGGGGTTGAAGCATGCTCGCGCCATCGCCCGTGCAGCCGGCGGGGACCTCGAGCTCATGACGGGGACGGCGGGCCCCGGCGCTCGCTTTCGCCTCCGGTGGCCTCCTGCGGAGCTACCTCCGGCGCCCCTGTCTGCCGCTCGCGCGGCTGTTCTTGCGGGCACGCGCGTGCTCGTCGTCGAGGATGACGTGGATGTGGCGACGTTGCTCGAGTCGGCGCTCGGTGCTCGAGGCGCGCACGTGGTCGTCGCACGAACGGCTGCTGAGCTGGCTGAGCGGGCCCTTGAAGAACACGACGCCGCGCTCGTCGATCTCTCCCCCATTGCGGACGATGTACGCGGCGCAGTGAAAGCGCTGCGCCGCGGCTCGCCCGACGCCGTCCTGGTTTTCATCAGTGGAAGCGCTGTCGGCCTACCGCATGAGCTAGAGGGAGAGACGATTCGCTGGGTCCGCAAGCCTTTCGAGGTGGCAGAAATCGTAGCAGCGATCGTCGATACGCGTCCCGATCCACTTCCCCGTGGATAGCTGCGGGGTGTTCCCCCCAGTCGCAGACCGTTCGCTTGGGCGCAATCGGCGCCTCGCTGATGCGTTCCGGCACCTCCGGCGCGGTTGGTCGCTCGGCGCCCCTCGAACGGCGGCTGCGCTCTGGGTCGCGGCGTTGAGCATCGCGCCATCGGCATGCGGGCGATCGAAGCTCCCTTCGGGCACCTTGGCGCCGGTCCGAACGATGCCATCGGAGGCCGATTCGACGGGCCGTTCGAGCGCCGAAGCGGGTCCCGCCGATCCCCCGGATCGAGAGACGGACGGGTTCGCCGGTCCGCCGGGGTCGGCCTCAGCCGTTGAGTTCGACCCGCGGCCCGGCCCGAGGGTCGAGGCCGGCCCGCCGAAGCACCAGGTTCGTTGCGTTCGCGACGCGACGTTTCCGTCCACCTGGTTGGTGCCGGAAGCGTCAGCGGCCGCGCAGGTGGAGCTACGGCCGGGCCGCACTGAAATCCTCGTCGTCGGAGACTCCGGGCGTGCTGGCGCCGCCATGGCATGGCGCCCGGGTCCCGAGGCCCCGCGACGGCTTGTGCTGCCACTCGACGCACTCGCTTCCGACGATCTCGAAGGAATGGCTTGGGTTTCCGACGCCTCCGGTGGGCGTCTTTACACGCTCACGTCGTCCGGCGCTGTGCGCTCATTCGTCGCAGACGGGGCGGGCGGTCTCCGGCGCGCGTCGGGTGCGATGGCGATTGGGCCGCCGCCTTTGTCCTGCCCCGACCTTCACGAAATCAACTGCGGCAAGAACTGGGAAGGCCTTTGTCTGCGCAAGCCGGGGAGCCGGCAGCGGTGCGCCGGCTATGCGGCAAGCAAGGCCGAAACCGCGCTCTACTGTGTTCTTCGCGATGCGTCCGGTCGACTCTCGATCGATCCGACGCGACCGCCCATCGAACTGTCCCTCGAAAATTTTCTGGGGCGGCGCGATATCCTGAGTGACTGCGCGTTTGGCGCAGCGGACGGCCCGGCTGAGGACGTCCTGCTCGTGACCACGAACGTTTTTGGCGGCTCGAGCACCTACGTCGTCGATGAGTCCACGGGTCAATCGACCCGGCTCGAGCTGTCATCCACCCCGAGCAACGAGGCGATCGCAGTGGATTCCCGTGGGTACTTCTATGCCTTCATGGACGACAACGGCGAAGTGAGCCCTGCGGCGCGGTTATTGTGTACGGGCTGGAGACCTTGAGTCTCGCCCATCGGCAATACATGGTAGCCGCTCGGGCATGAACCGACGCATTCTCGGACGGACGGGCTTCAGCGTGTCCGAAGTATCCTTCGGCGCGTGGGCCATTGGCGGAGCGTGGGGCAACGTCGACGATTCCGAATCGCTGCGCGCGTTGCGAGCGGCCATCGATGCGGGAATGAATTTCATTGACACGGCCGACGTCTACGGCGACGGCCGGAGTGAACGACTGATCGCGCGGCTGCGCAAAGAAAGTCGAGAGCCCTTCTACGTCGCGACGAAAGCCGGCCGGCGGCTTCAACCGCACACGGCGGACCGTTATAACCTCGCCAATCTCCGGTCCCACGTCGAGCGGAGCTTGAGAAACCTGGACGTCGAGGCCCTCGACCTGCTCCAGCTTCATTGTCCCCCGCCGGAGGTCTTTGGCCGCCCGGAGGTGTTCGGTGCGCTCGACGAGCTGGTTCGCGAAGGCAAGGTTCGGTTCTACGGCGTGTCAGTCGAGACCGTGAGTGAGGGGAAGGCGGCTTTGCGATTTCCCAATATTCAGAGCATCCAGATTATCTTCAACATGTTTCGGCCCAAACCGGCGGCCGAGCTCTTCGCGGAGGCGGCCAGCGCGAAAGTCGGGATCCTCGCCCGCGTTCCTCTCGCGTCAGGACTGCTGAGCGGCAAGTTCAGGGCGGACACGCGATTCGACGAGGGCGATCACCGCAATTTCAACCGGCATGGCCAGGCCTTCGACGTAGGTGAAACGTTCTCCGGCGTTCCTTACGAAATCGGGCTTCACGCCGTCGACGACTTGCGCCCGCTCGTGCCGGTGGGGGCGACACTGGCCCAGTTCGCTCTTCGCTGGATCCTGATGTCGCCGGCCGTGACATGCGCGATTCCTGGCGCGAAAAGCGCGGCTCAAGCCCGTGACAACGCAGCGGCGGCATCGCTGCCCCCCATCGACCCCGTCGCGATGGCGCGGGTCCAAGACGTCTACGACAGGCATATTCGACTGCACGTGCATTCCCACTGGTGAGCCCCGTCGCATCGTCTCGGCCCCCCGGTTCCCATGGATCTTGCCGGTTCGGCCTGCGCGTCGCGCGAGTCGACGCGCCGACGCGTGACGAGCGACCGCCGTGCATCGTCGCAGCTCCCCGCCGTTCGCACGATTGGGCCGGACCGCGGCGCCCATCGGATTGAGGATCGCCTTTTCAGGGGCCCCTGCCGCGCCAAAGGGCTTCTTCTCCTTCGCTGTCGACGTTCCAGGGTCTCTGCAGGCCTTCTGGCCTTCGGTTCCGTAGAGGTGCATCGTGTTCGTCCCCCCCGTTCCACGGTTTCTGGCGCCATCGTGTGGGACAGCCTCTTGACGTCCCGCATGTCGGCGACTACACGGACGGTCCCCCACGCGAAGGTGGCGGAATTGGCAGACGCACTAGCTTGAGGTGCTAGCGCCGTAACTGGCGTAGGGGTTCAAGTCCCCTCCTTCGCACCCCTTAGGTTTCGCACGCAGAGCCAGCGAAAAGTCCGCAGGGCAAAAGGGTCGGGCGGAGAACGTGGGTCGGCGCGGGTCGGTCGGTGCGCGCCGAGCTGGTCTGTGCCTGGCGATCGGTTTGGGCCCGCCGGTCGGTCGCCGGGCGCGGGTGAACGTGCGGCGATCGCACCTCCGAATGCCTGAACGAGTGCCCCCGATCCGATGAAATGCAAGGGTCGCTTTCTCGTGATTCCGCTGTTGGGTCGGCCCCCTCGAAGCGCTCCATTTCATGGAATGGAGGCCCGGGTCGGATGTGCCCCTGCGTGGCGCAGTCCGCTCGGGTAAGACATTGTCCCTCATGAGGGTTGGTGTCTCGATTCCCAAAAGTTTTTCCGGCTGCAGCGGGTGGGTGAGCCATAATGAGCGCGGCTCGCTTCTGCATGAAGGAGAGACCGCGTACCCGTGCGACAATCCCGACCCTCATGGCGTGCCGCCATCGCGCATCCACCCCTCCGGCTGGTTGCGCCGGGGCCTTCCGCCGAGCCGGATGACGTCGCCATCGTCCAAGGCATTGTGGCCGGCGAAGAGTGGGCGGCACGGGTTGCCTGGAACCGCTATGGACCGATGGTCTTTGGCTTCCTCGATCGCGCCCTGAATTCTGCTGGCGAAACGGAAGACTTGACGCAAGAAGTGTTCTTGCGCGTGTTTGGGGCGGCTCGCACGATTCGCGATCCGACCGCTTTGCGTAGCTTTATTTACTCGTCGGCAGTCCGGATGTTGCGGTGGCATCTTCGCAGCAAGCGCGTACGCCGCCTCTTCATGCTGTCGGACTCTGGCGACCTGCCCGAACGATCGTCGCCGAGCGACGACGCGGAGGGCCGCCAGCTGCTCGAGAGATTTTATCGGTTGCTGGATTCGCTCGGCACGAACGAAAGAACGGCGTTTGTTTTGCGCTCCCTCGAGGGGCTCAGCCTGGATGAGATCGTGCAAGCGACCGGAGCCTCGCTCGCCACGGTGAAGCGGCGCATCCGAAGCGCATCAATGCGAATCACGGCCCTCGCAAGGCTCGATCCGGAGCTCGCCGGGTACCTCGTTCCGGAGGATTCCGTCGATGAGCCTTGACCGCGCCGGCGCCAATCAGATCCTGTCCGAAGCATTTTTTCAGCGCATCCGCCAAGCGCGTGGCCAGATGACCATGCGCGCTCGGCTTGTGGCTGGCGATACGCTCGTAACGCGATGGATGCAGAAGCGCCCGGCGGCGCGGCGACGATTGCGGGACGTCGGGTTGATCGGTCTGGCCTTCGGCGTGCTCGCGTGCGCCGCTGTGGCTCTGGTGGGAGAGCGATCCAGAAACGCGGCGTTGTCTTACGCGGTCGAGGACGGGCGGGTGAATCGTGCGGGCTTCATCAGCGCGGATCCCTCGAGTCACCCGACCGTCCGATTTTCTGACGGGAGTGAAGTCCGGCTAGGCGCCGGGGCCAAAATGGCGATTCAATCGGTCGACGCGCATGGCGCGCGCGTCTCGCTGGCCGAGGGAAAAGCCGATATCGAAGTGATGCACAAGCCAGGGGCTCGCTGGTTCGTTGATGCGGGCCCTTTCTTGATTTCGGTGACGGGCACGGCTTTCGACGTGGCGTGGCAGCCCGACGAGGAGCGACTCGACGTTCGGATGCAGCGAGGGTCGGTCGAGGTGGGGGGTCCGTTGTCGGATGCGGCCATCTTGCTTCGTTCCGGCCAGCACCTCACGGTTCGTGTTCGGCAGCGCGAGACCCTCATTCGCGACCTCGAGGACGAGACCGCATCCACCCCGCCGGAAGCAGACAGATCGGCGGCCGATGGGTTGCCGCACGTAGCGGTCCCGACGAAACAATCGTCCGCCACACCCGCAGAAGCATCGCCTGCGAAGTCGTCGGGAGCGGGTCTCCGAGCGGGTTGGGCTGAGCTTTTGGGAAAGGGTGAGTTTGCGACGATTGTGGCCGAAGCGGACCGCGCCGGGCTCGATGCATGCCTTGCAGAGGCAACGAGCGGTCAGTTGGCAGCTCTGGCCGATGCCGCGCGCTATTTGCGGCGCACCGATATGGCTCGCCGCGCATTGCTCGCGCTGCGAAAGCGCTTTCCGCAGTCGGCGGCATCGCACGACGCAGCGTATCTTTTGGCGTGGCTCGACGAGAGCGATCAAGACGGCGCCCGTGCGATTGAGGCGTATGGCCGGTATCTCGGCGAGAGCCCGGGGGGCCCGTATGCGTCAGAAGCGCTCGGGCGCAAAATGGAGCTTGTCCGTCGGCTCTATGGGGATGAGCGCGCCCGTCCCATCGCCGATGAGTACCTGGGCCGCTTCCCGGACGGCCTGTACGCTGGTCGGGCGAAAGCGCTTCGTCATTTGCCGTGATTGGACGGCGGTTTCGAGGTCTGGCGCTCGCTGCGTGTGCGAGCGCCGCTCTTCTCAGTGTCGCTGCGGCAGCGCGTGCGGAGCCCACCGTCGTGTGGGTTGCTCGACCTCCGAGCAATGGCCCGATGGCGACGGAAATCGTGAACCGCACGCGCGGTGAACTCTTGGCCGACGGGTTCCGCGTCGAGTTCGTCGATCCGATCGCAGAAGCCGATCGGGTTACGACATTAACTCGCGTTGGGACGCTGGCGGGGGTGGCCGTGGCGGCAGGGCTTTTCGTCGACGGCGACACCGGCCCGATCGAACTGCTCTTGGTCGATGAAGTCAGTGGCCGCGTGATGTCGCGTCGCCTCGACCTGCGCGACAGCCATCCGGATGGGTCGCCTGCCATTTTGGCGCGTCGCTCGGTCGACCTCTTGCGGGCGAACCTGCTGGATTTCTTGGTCGAGAGTCTACGCACGATGGCGGCGAAAGTGGCGGCGCCGCCTGCGGCTCCCCCACCCCCCGCACCTGCGCGTGCGGAATTGCGAGGTCCGCAGCCGGCTGGGACGCGTCGTCGTTGGGGCCTTGAGGCGGGCGTCGCCGCGCTATCGAGCTTCGACGCGATTGCGCCCTCCATCTCTCCGATCGCTCGCGTTCGCTGGGCCGCGAGCCCCCTCGTTCAAATTCGAGCAACGGGTTCCTGGCTGGGGACCGCGGCACAGGGCCTCACGTCGTCGAACGGCGCGGTCACGGTTCGGCAAGGCCTCGCGCTTCTCGAGCTGCTTGCGGATCTCGACACGAAAACTTGGATCCACCCGTGCGTCTCGACCGGTGCGGGCCTTTACTCCATCGAAACGAACGGCAGCGGTGTGTCCGCCAACGGGTACGCGGGAAAGCAAGCCAGCCAAGTGGCAGCCATCGCTGACCTGGGATTCGGGACGGTCGCCTGGGTGAGTCCGCACTTCGAGATGGTCCTCGAGGCCGACGTGCTGTTCGCGGATCCCGCAATCAAAGTTCGTCTTGTCGACATGACAGCCCAACTCGGTCGACCTTCCTTCCTCTTCGCGCTGACGCTCGCCGGATGGATCTGATCCGCTACGCGCTCCACCGCGATCCCAATGTGGGTGAACTTCGGACGCAGGCGGCTACCCCGTCCTCGCTCGCGATCGGACCCCAAGGGACACACCGCCGCGCGTCCGATCCATACACGGCGAGACGGGCGACGCGCGTGACGGGGCCGCACCGCGTGACGGGGCCGCACCGCGTGACGGGGCCGCACCGCGTGACGGGGCCGCACCGCG
>JBEKFX010000069.1:0-51133 GCA_050013115.1 Polyangiaceae bacterium | reverse complement strand
CACCCGACGCCCTGCGATGTCGTCGACTCGCTGACGTGATCGCCTGGCGATCCCACCCCCTTGGACGGATCGGCCGTCGGTGGCGCCACTTGCGGGTGCGTGCCGCCGCTGAAAACGAACTTGAGCTCGACCTCGCGCGCCTCTCCCTCCTTGAGATCGACGGACGTCTGCGCCGTGCCCCCGCTCGTCGATGTCGCTGAAACAGAATGGCTCCCCGGATCGACGAGTCTCGGTGCAGCGAGCGCCTCGTAGGGTATCGAAGCGCCGTCGATCGTCACGGCGACGGACTCCGGAGAGACCCCCGTCATCTTGATCATGAGGCTCGGAATCCTGGAGCGGAGCTGGTCGGCGAGCTGGTCGCTCTCCGTCCGCGCGGCCTTCGACCGTGCCGTTTCCTCCGACCGCTCAGGTAACCGGGCAATGGAAAGAAGCGTCTCACGTGCCTCGACGAGCTTACCGAGAGCCAGGTAAGTTCGTCCAAGTTCGAGACCCGTGATGGGCGTGTGGGCGAGCGCGTCGGCCGCTCTCAGTTTGTCCAAGGCGCCGCTCACGTTTCCTTTGCTCCGCAGGTCCAGACCCATGTTGAGCAATTCACGTGCTTGCGCCATATCGACGGCCGATGCCGGCTGGGCCAACGCAACGCCGGTGAGCGCCGGCGGGCCAAGGCCGGCCGCCAGAGCCGTCGCGATGGCGAATGCGAAAGGACCACGAGGGCCACGAGGACCGCAAAAACCGCTAAAAGAGGTCGGTCTCATGCTTGGTCGCCGAGCTTGCAGCAGGAGGGGCGCTTGGGGTTTGTGCCAGTGGCTTCGGAACGGAGATTTTCGCAGGCTGATTCGTCACGCTGGCGTGGTGCGGCTGGTCCAAGAATGGCCGGCCCGCGTCGGGCCGCACGAGGTCCGCTGCGTGGACTTCACTCGCCGGCGTCAGAGCGACGCGGTCCGCCGTATCGACACCGGTACCCTCGACCGGTGCTTCGTTGGACATTCGATCCGGAACGGACCCTGGCCCAGGCCTGGCCGAAGGGCGCACGAAAACGGAAGAGCTATGTCCCGAAGCGCCGCTCGGTGCGGACGAGGTCGACTGAGCATTCCGGCCGCCCATCTCGTAGAGGAGGACGGCCACGGTCCCCAGGGTGGCGACGGCTCCCGCGGTCACGACTGCGGCCAGTCCGCGTCTTTTTCGTGCGACCTGGTGATCGGTTCCCGAGCGTAACCAGGGGGGCCCGGTCTCGACACGCCCGATGGGACCGCTCGGCCCCGTTGAGGCAGGCCCCGAGACCGTGAGCGTACGGGAGTCGACGGGGGTCTGCTCTCGAGCCTGCGGCTGTTCGGATGGGGGGGATAGGCGCAGGATTCGCTCGACCGAGATGGCCGCCTGCTTCGGCGCGAAAGGGAGGAGCTTCGATGCGAACTCGCCAACGTTCTGGATGCGGGCGGGAAGCTTTCGCTCGAGGCAGCGCGCAATCGTTGCCGCGACGGCCTGGGGCACGTCGCGTCGCCGTTCAAGGATAGGCGCCGGGTCTTCGGACGTGATTTTGGCGAACGTGTCTCCCAGCGTTTCTCCCATGAAAGGCGATACGCCGGTCAATAGCTCATAGAGGATGACGCCGAGCGACCAGATGTCGCTGCGGGCATCGACGTCCCTCGTGCTGCGCACCTGCTCAGGCGACATATAACCCGGTGAGCCCATCAAGATGCCGCTGGCCGTCAAGTTTTGACTCTGCAAGCCACCACGGCCGGACACGGCCTTGGAAATGCCGAAATCGAGAACTTTGACGAGAGAAGAGCCGTCCATTCGCGCCGTGACGAACAAGTTCGCGGGCTTGAGGTCCCGGTGAACGAGGCCGAGGGAGTGCGCCTCCGCTATCGCCTCGCACGCTTGAAGAAGGACGTCAACGGCCGCCGCGACGGGCAGCGGCCCATCGCGCCGAAGCACTTCACCGAGATCGACACCCGCCAAGTACTCCATGACCATGTAGGGCGCACCATCATCGAGCGTCCCAACGTCCAGCACGCGGGCGACGTGCTCGCTCGAAAGCGATGCCGAGGCGCGCGCCTCGCGCAAGAAACGACCGACGGCGTTCTCGTCGACGACGGCTTCTCGCCGCATGAACTTGATGGCCACCCGCTGCCCGAGGTGCCGGTGGCGCGCCGCCACCACGATTCCCATGCCCCCCATGCCAAGGATGCGTTCGACTTCGTACTTGCCTGCGATGACCGCACCCTCGGCCATGACATCGCCGACGCCTGGGATCGAGGGCCTATTTCCCACCGAAAGCTCCCATGGCTTGGTCAGCGCGTCGCTTCGGCGTTCGGGGTCCAGCCGCCATCGTCGGCCGCGGGGTCTTGGCGATGAGCACGCGATGTGCCTCGCGCCGCGACGCCTGCGGGCTCCAAGGCTACCAAGCCTCGTCGCCGCTGCAAGACGCGCGCGCCCAGGGTATGGGGCCGGCCGCCCGAGCGACGACGCCTGCGCCGGCCTCCGGGACGAGCGACGCTCGGAGTGCCGCGCGTGTCAGCGCCTGAAGTGCCCTCGTCCTCCCATGTGAACGACGATTCGTGGGTGGGCGACCCATGTTCCGCGCCACCCCGCGGGACGCCATGGGTGCCGGACCCAAACGCCGTAGTGGTAAGGGCCCCAGCCCCACGGCGAAATGTACCAGGTCCAGCCGAATCCGGGCGTGTAGAGGTACGCGTAAGGCGTTCCCTCCGCCTCGTAGGAGGCGGCGCCGGCTGGAACCCAGATCCAGCCGTATTCGGCGGTATAAACCCATTGGCCTTGCGGATAGGAATAGACCCAATGCGACGCAGGGGGCGGCGGCTCGGTCGCCGCCGCAGCTCCTTCACCAGTCGGCGCGTCCTGGGGGGGCGCTGGCGGAGGCTGCGCGGCTGGAGCATTGGCCGGCGCGGGCGGCGGCGGGGGCGGGGCAGGCGCTGGGGCACTCTGAGCACCGGATTGGGCCTGCGGAGCCTCGGGAGGCGGCGCCGCGGGAGGCGGGGGTGGCGCCTGCGGAGGAGGCTCCGAGTCCATCTCGGCGCCGCACCCAGCGAGGCAGCTCGCGAGCACGAGTGGAACGAGCGTTCCGATTCGAAGAAAGCGGTTTTTCATACCGCCTAAGCAAGTAACCACAAGAACTCGGCCGGGCAACCGGTCCCCGGGACCTCGATAGCGGCGAAAGCGCGTGCCGGCCTCGACCGCCGGCATCCGCGCCTGCTTTTCTCTTCTTTCGGGTCGGGGAGGCGGGATTTGAACCCGCGACGACGAGCACCCAAAGCTCGTGCACTACCGGACTGTGCGACTCCCCGCAGCGGCCCACTACGGCCGCTCGTTCTAGCATCGCACCGCGCGGTCGACTATCCGTCCGCAGCGCCGGCTTCTCCGCCGTAGCGGTCACCGGCATAACGACGCGGTCTTGCGACCGGAGCGCGGTGGCCTTGCTGCCGAGCGAGACGGTCGCCGGGCGTCACCGCCCGCTCATGGCGCCGCGGAACGCAGCGAGGGCGCGCGGAAGGCCGCGCGGGCTCGCACGAAACGAAACATAAATGTGATCCCGATCCGTCTCGACGGCACGTACGCTGACAACTGGCGTCACGATCGCGAGCACGCGACGCAAACGAGCGTTCCGAGCCACGGCAGGGACCTTCAGAAAGTCCACCACGATGCGATCGCCGTCTGCTTCGACGATTGCGGCCGGCCGCTTGGGGAGAAATTTAACGAGATTGCCGGGCTTGGACAGGTCGAGCACCCCGGACTTGATGAGCGTCGCGACAGGAGTCTCGCTGTCACCGATGAGCGCGAGCTTGACGTCGCTCAGTCGAAAGCCAAAACGCATGGACTCGGGCGACAGGTCGATTTCGTCGACCCGAATCGCCGCGCTCGCGCGCAAGGGCGTGCCCATCGCGTCGATCGAAAGACTGAGGCGAACGGCCGGCGGCGCGCTTCCGATGTCGATGTCCTTCGGCGCCTTTCTCGGCAGGTCCGCGTTCGAGGTGGCCCACCGGATCGCAGCGAGTGGAACGCCGAGACGCAGACCGGCAGCGTTGACCGCCACTCTGACCAGCTCCTCCGGGTTCTTTCGCAAATAATCGACGGCGGCGTTCAAGACGGCGCGGGCATCGAGCATCGGGGGGAGGCTAGCACCTTGCCTCGGCTGACGCGGCACTCCATCGCGGGTGTTTGCGAGCCATTTCGCGCGCTCAACCCCTGCCGCGAACTGCTGCAAACCGCCGCGACGCTCCCCTTTGCTCCTTTCTTGCAGCCGAAGGCGCAATCTAAACGCGGACGATAGCGTCCCAGCTTTCGGCGATTTCTTCCGCTGTCCAAACGCCGTGATCCGTTTCTTTGAAGCGCCCGGGAGTCTCGATGACTTTGAACGCGTAGACGCGAGCTCCCGCGACGGCGATGACGTGGCCCGTACGGTCGCCGCACAAGTCGCTGCCGAGAAAGAGCGCCGCCGGAGCGATGTGGTCGGCGGTCAGCGAGTCCAGGCCCTGGAACATCGGAAGGTCTTCCGTCATGCGGGTCTTCGCGATGGGAGCGATGGCGTTCACCGTGATCTGGTGCTTTTGAAGCTCGATCGACATCGTGCGCGTAAGTCCGTAGATGCCGGCCTTGGCAGCCGAGTAATTTGCCTGTCCGAAGTTTCCGAGCATGCCGCTCAGGCTCGTCGTGTTCACGATGCGGCCACGTCCGCCCTGCCCGATGATTTGCTTCGCGAAGGCCTGTGAACACAGAAACGTGCCTTTGAGATGAACGGCGATCACAGCATCCCACATCGCCTCATCCATCTTGAGAAAGCTCTTGTCGCGAAGGATGCCGGCATTGTTCACGAGGACGTCCACACGACCGAACGCTTCGACCGCCGCGCGAACGAGCCCCGATGCACCTTCAGCTGTTGCAATATCGTCGCGGTTCGCGACGGCTACCCCGCCGGATGCACGGATCTCGGCGACGACTTCTGCGGCGACATCCGTCCCGGCCCCGGAGCCGTCGCGAGCCACTCCGAGGTCGTTGACGACGACGCTTGCGCCCTCACGCGCAAAGAGGACCGCATGGGCCCTGCCGATCCCCGCACCCGCGCCAGTGACAATCGCGACCTTGCCATCGAGGGCTCCCATGCTCGGCAGATGGCATGTAGTGGTGTGGCGCTCGATCGTCCAGATGCGTTTGCGGCCCTTGTCACACTTTCGGCCCGCATGTGGCCACTCTAACCCCCAACCCTCGGCGCGGCCGCAGCCGAGGCGCAAGGATCGGTCGCAGCCGACCGTTTGTGAATCCAAGGGGGGGTGGGGGAGCCTAGAGTAGGGCCCATCCCGTCTTTCAGGACCGGAAGCACGACGGCAAGGCCCATGACGGATGCGAAAAAGCCTTACACCATCACGTTGAGGCAGCCGCCCCACGACGGGCCGACCGACGAGCGCGCACTGGGCTCACGCACGTCGGTCGAGTGGGCCGACGAAGAGTCGAGCACTCGACTGACGGACGCGACCGTCACGATGCCTGTCCACGTCCAACCGCGCGGCGGGCGCACACGAGCGCTTCTCACCATGATTGCCGGCCCGAACGCAGGACGGGCGTTCTCGGTCCGCGACGGCGAAACGATTCTCGGGCGCGGCAAGGAGGCCCACGTTCGCGTCGACGATGCCGGCGCCAGCCGCGCTCATGCTCGAATCGTGGTCTCGGAGGACGAGCAGTACATTCTCGAGGATCTTGGTTCGACGAACGGCACCTTCGTGCAGGGTGTCCGTATCGAACGGGTCGACCTCCACAGCGGCGACCGGGTTCACGTCGGACCGAACGTCGTCTTGTCGTTCGCCGTCCTCGATTCCCAAGTGGAGATGATTACCCACCAGCTCTACGAGTCGGCCATGCGCGACATGCTGACGCGGGCACACAACCGGCGCTACCTACTCGAACGGCTGGGGAGCGAGCTTGCCTACGCGCGACGCCACGGGACGCGCCTCGGCTTGCTCATGTTCGACATCGATCACTTCAAAGGCATCAATGACACGCACGGTCACCTGGCGGGCGACGAGGTCCTGCGGGAAGTCGCGGCGATGGTGTCTCGATTGATCCGCACCGAAGACGTGTTCGCGCGATACGGGGGAGAAGAGTTCGTCGTGCTGGCGCGGGGCATCGAATACGAAAACGCGGGACGCTTCGCCGAGCGAATCCGCGCCGCCATCGAGCGGCTCGAGATCCCGGGGGATTCAGTCGTGCTCAGGGTGACGGTCAGCGTCGGATTCGCGCTGCTCGACGAGTTGCCCGAGGCGGACCAGACCGCGGCCGGCCTTTTTGGATTGACCGACGAACGGCTTTACCGGGCCAAGTCGACAGGACGGAACCGCGTTTGCGGGAAATGAGTGCGCTCGGGATCGCTTGACGAGAACGGTGAATCACGATTCACTCCGCGGGCCCGAGGAGGCCGAGTGAATGCCCGTCGACATCCAAAAGTTCTTCAATGAGGACCTTCCTGCCGCACTCGCGAAGAATGCCGACGACGCCAAAACCATCGGCGCCAAGTACCAGCTGAACATCACGGGGCCGAACGGCGGTGAGTGGACCGTCGACGCCAGCCCCACGGGTCCGTCGTGCAAGGCGGGCCAAGCTGCCGCGGACTGCACGATAACCGTCAGTGACGTGGACTTCGAAAAGCTCGCAGAAAATCCGCAGGCGAACGCGCTCCAACTTTTTTTCGGCGGCAAGCTGAAGATCATCGGCAATCCCGCGCTCGCGATGAAACTCCAGAAGCTCTTCGCTTACCGCTGAACCCCCCGTCCGGGGGGATGGGAGGTCGCCCATTGCGGCGGCCGCTCGCGCGCCATCAAGCCGGAGTGCGGTCGCCGGCAACCGCGGGCGTGGACCGACCAGCCGGCGTTTCGTCTCATCAGCCGGCGGGGCGCGCCATGACGTCGACAATGCGAGCGGCGGCCTTGGTCCTAGCGGCGCCTTGCTGCAGGGTCGTGTGATCCACGACGGCATGGCTCTCGACGAGGTCGAGCCATTCCAAATCCAGCGCACCGCCGCTCGGCAAGATGAAGACTCCGAAGAGTCGGGCATGGCGGCGTACCTCCTGGACGAGTGACCGGGGCACGTGAAGGGCGGCGTGCGTGATGAGGTGAAGCACGACGTCGCGAGCGTCGCGCGCGCGAAGGAGGGCGAGCTCCGTCGACAGCTGGGCGAAGACGCGTGCCGGATTGCGTCCCCGCTCTCCACGAAAGCCGAGCAGCCACGCCACAGGCAATGGCATCCGGCCCCGCGCGCGATGCACCTCATACAGCCGGGCATCGAAAAACCGCAACCATACCTCCTCACCGCCGAGCAGGACCTTCTTCCCGAGCGCAATGGCAAGACCGCGCGCGAAGGTCTCGCGGTCGCCCCGCATCGAGGCCGACGCATCGATCATCACGTAGTGCAATCGCGCGGCTTCGTCGGGGGCCTGTTCGCGCGTGAAGTAGAGCAGTTCGCCGTCGAGCATACGGCGGACGAGTTCTTCGTTTTGCCAGGCGAGCTCGGTCAAAACGAGCGAGTCGATCGTGCCCTGCCTGCCGACGCCGCCGTATCCATGCACGGGGTGCGTACCGGCAGCGAGGGGACGGTGCGTCTCGAGCACGCTCGGCAGGAGTTCCAATGAAAAATTCACGACGGCGCTCGAAGCGGGGCTCGAGAGAGCCGCGAGCAAGTCGACGTGCGCGAGCGCGCTCGCCGCGGCGGGCTCTCCACCAAGCATTCCCAATAGGCGCAACGTGTCGACGTCGAGCGCGTCGACGAGGGTGAGAATGCGCAGCCGGCTGCGAAGCAAGTGCTCGAGAAAGCTGGCTTCGTATTCTCGGGGCACGGCCGCGAAGAGCTTTCGCATCCGGCGCTCGAGGTCGCGAAAGAGGTCGGGATCCTGGGGCAGACTCAGCGGCCAAGCGGGGCGCGGCTCGGTCCGGCCCCCCACGGGACCGAAGAGGCGCGCAAGGACGACGACGACGAGTTCGTCGCTTGGTTTTGCGCCCTGGGCGGGACGCGCACCATCGGCCACTTCGCGGATGAGGGCTCCGTAGCGGTTGACGAGATCGATCCCGTTTGGAATTCGACCGGCGACCTCGGGCGTCGTGGACGCAGGACGGAACGAAATCTGATCACGCGGAGCGCCGTAAAGCAGTCCGACGTCGTGGACGACAAAGAGCGGCAGGTTGACTCCGAGCCGCGCCAGATCGCGCCACCAGCGTACGGCGCGAAGCCGAAGCATCGCCGAATCCGTCCAGACAGCCGACAGAAGAAGCCCGCCAAGCGGACCGGCAATCGCCGGATCCGTTTCGCTTTCGACCGTAACCGGCACGGCCCGCCGGGCTCACTGCCACTGATCGGGAGGAGCGGCGGCGGCCGGATTGTCGCCGTTGATCGAGTTCAAGTCGGGCTTGACGTTGAGCTGCTTGATGCAGTGCCAATCGCCCACCGCGTCGGAATCCTGGACCGCATACTGCCCGTCGAGCTCCCCGATCGAGTTTTCGCCGACCTTGTATACGAAGACGCCGGTGCCGTGAGCGTCGGCCGACGGACCCACCGCGCCGATCTTGTGCTCCGTCCAGGTGAAACGAAAGACGTTCCCGTCCGCCGTGCCGTTCAGCTCACCCCAGTGACTCGAGTCCGTGCGCTTCCATCGGCCGACGAGATTCCCTTCTTTGCCGACGACATGAAGGTATCCGTACACGGGGTTGTAGTAGACGCCCTCCCACGTCTGGCCCGCCGGCAGCTCACCCGACTTTTGGGCGACGGTGAACTTGGCCGACTGCGCGCCGCCGCACGCTTCGAGGGCGATGACCGCAACCGAAAGCGCCAGCAACATTCCGAAACCGAAAAGCCAGACCCGAGCCTTCATGGCCGGGATGCTACCAAAATCTCGCGATGAGCGAGCCGGGAGCGCGTTCAGCCGCGGCTTCGGACGGTCGCGAATAACGCCGGATCATTCCGGCCGTCCCTGCGCTCCCCCGCGCGACGCCTCGACCGCTCGGGCTGTCGCTGGCCGCTCAGGCTGTCGCGTCGTCGCTGGGGCTGTCGCCCTCCTCTTCCAGTGCGGCGCCGTGGCATTTTTTGAATTTCATGCCGCTTCCACATGGACACGGATCGTTGCGGCCCACCTTCGGTCCGTCGCGTCGAACGGGCGGTTGAACTGCAACGCGCGACTGCGGGCGCGGCGCGGCGCGAGGTGCCGGCGCCGCGCCCTCGTCGTCGGCAGCCGGCTCGGATCCGTGGCGCATCTGCATGGCCCGCTGCTGCGCCTCGTGCTTCGCGGCGTCCTCGCGCTCGATGCGCTCGATCTCATTTTCGCGCGCGACCTGCACTTTGAATAGCTTCGAACAAACGTTGCTGCTCGTCGCCGCCATCATCGTCATGAAGACGTCGAAGCCCTCCTTTTTGTACTCTTGCTTCGGGTCTCGCTGACCGTAGCCCCGCAGGCCGATGCCATCGCGGAGATGCTCCATGTTCGTGAGGTGGTCTACCCATTGGCGGTCGATTTCTTCGAGGTAGAAGTGACGGAAAACGCGGAGGAGGAGCTCGGTCCCCATCTCCTTCTCTTTGGCCTCGAGCTGCACCTGCGCCGCATCGAAGAGCGCCTTGGCGATCTGTTCGGCGTCGTGGAGGTGCTCCACCTCGGGCGATTTCGTCGCAAAGTGTTCGACGAACCCTCCTTTGATGCCTTTCCAGTCCCAATCTTCGGGGGGCTTGTTGGCCGGACAGCATTCTTCCACGATCGCCCCCACGATGGCGTCGAGAAGGTCGAGCAGCTGCTCACGCTGTTCGGTGAGGCTCCTCGGAATTTCTCGCGAAAGCCGCTCGTGGACCGCCCGCGGCCGCTTGCCCTCCCCTTCGCGGAAGTCCAACCGATACCCCCAAAACTGGTAGATGTCGGCCTGAAGCGAAGACATCGAGTAAATCTCCTCGACGTCTTCGATCCCCTTCGGGGGCGCTTTGCCGTCGCCCATGGGCGTCCCATGGTGAAGCACCATGTCGCGAACGCCCGCCTCCAGCTCCCCCACGATTCGAGGGTCAGCTGCGATCTCACGGATTTTCCCGGTCGGCTTGCCGTCTTCGTCGAGGCGCTCAGGCCTGTAGGTCCCGAGGAGCAGCTGCTGGCGCAGCTTGTAGACCGTCTTGCGCTGCTCGTTCATGACGTCGTCGTATTCAAGCAGGTGCTTGCGAAGATCGAAGTTGCGTTCTTCGACTTTGCGCTGGGCGTCCTGAATGCTGCGGGTAACCCAGGGATGGACGATCGGCTCGTCGTCCGGCATCCCCATTCGCTCCATGAGCGCCTTCACGCGGTCGCCCGCGAAGATGCGCATGAGATCGTCTTCCAGCGAAAGATAGAAGCGGCTCGACCCGGGATCTCCCTGTCGCCCCGCGCGACCGCGAAGTTGATTGTCGATGCGTCGCGACTCGTGCCGCTCGGTGCCGAGAATGTGAAGCCCGCCGAGCTCACGAACCTCCATGCCTTCGTCCTTGCACGCTTTGTCGTGCTTTGCGACGAGCTCTGCGAAGCTTTCGGGATCGCGGTCCGGATCTCGACCTTGCTCGCGAAACTCGAGCTTTGCAATCATCTCTGGATTGCCGCCGAGTAAGATGTCCGTGCCGCGGCCTGCCATGTTGGTGCTGACCGTGATGGCGCCCTTTCGTCCCGCTTGTGCGATGACGTAGGCCTCGCGCTCGTGGTGCTTGGCGTTCAGAACCGCGTGAGGGATTTTCTTTTTCTTGAGTAGCTTGGCGATCGCGTCGCTCTTCTCGACGCTCGTCGTTCCGACGAGTACCGGCTGGCCCTTTTGGTTGCATTCGAGCAGCTCGGCGACGACCGCGGTGAACTTCTCGCGCTCCGTCTTGTAAACGACGTCGTGGTGATCCGCGCGAACCATCGGCTTGTTCGTCGGGATCTGGACGACGTTCAGCTTGTAGGTCTCGTGAAACTCCGTCGCCTCCGTATCGGCCGTTCCGGTCATCCCGCCGAGCTTCTTGTAAAGCCGGAAGAGGTTTTGGAACGTGATCGTGGCCATCGTGCGCGTCTCCTCCTGGATGCGCACGCTTTCCTTGGCTTCGACGGCTTGGTGCAGTCCATCGCTCCAGCGGCGCCCCGGGAGTACGCGGCCGGTGAACTCGTCGATGATGAGCACCTTGCCGTCGTCTGCAACGAGGTAGTTGACGTCGCGCTTGTAAAGCGAATGGGCTCGAAGGCACTGGTTTAGGATGTGCAAGCTCTCGAGATTGATCGGGTCGTAGAGATTCCCGATCCCCATCAACTTCTGCGCCAGCTCGACGCCACTGTCGGTCAATGTGACCGAGTGCGCTTTTTCATCGACGACGTAGTGTTCGTCTTTACGTAGCCGCGGGATAACGTCATTGATTTGCTTGTATTTGTGGCTCGATGGCTCCCCCTGCCCGCTGATGATGAGGGGGGTTCGCGCCTCGTCGATGAGGATGGAGTCGACTTCATCGACGATGGCGTAGTTGAGCTCTCGCTGCACGTAGTCGAGTGCGCTGAACTTCATATTGTCGCGCAGGTAATCGAAGCCGAATTCGTTATTTTGCCCGTACGTGATATCCGAACGGTAGGCGCCCTTCTTCTCATGCTCGCCTTGGGAGTGGACGACGGTCCCGACGCTCAACCCGAGGAAGTTGTAGAGCTTGCCCATCCACTCTGCGTCGCGGCGGGCCAAGTAGTCGTTCACCGTGACGACGTGAACGCCCCTTCCTTCCAGGGCGTTCAGGTAGCAAGGCAGGGTCGCGACGAGCGTCTTGCCTTCGCCGGTTCGCATCTCGGCGATGGCACCGCCGTGAAGGACCATGCCGCCGATGAGCTGCACGTCGTAGTGGCGCATCTTGAGGACGCGCTTTCCGGCCTCGCGCGCCACGGCGAACGCCTCGTGCAGGATGTCGTCGAGCGCCGCGCCGTTTTCGAGTTTCTGCTTGAGGTCCGCCGTTTTTCCCTTCAGGTCGGCATCCGAGAGCTTCGCAAGCCCCTCCTCGAGCGCATTGATCGCGACGACGCGCGGCCGCAGCCGGCGTATCTCGCGTTCGTGGGAAGTCCCGAAGACTTTCTTGAGGGCCCAAGCAAACATGGGGTTCCGCGCGGTCCTTTCACGCGCTGGCGCGTTCCGGGTCGTGGCAAATTAGTGCCCCGAGGTCCAACGCGCCAGCCACGCCGAGTCCAATTCGTGCCAGATCAGCAAGCTAGAGCAAGCTACAGCCAGCCGTTCTCTCTGTACCAGGCGACGGCTCGCTTCACACCGTCCGCCCACGGCACGGCCGCTTGCCAGCCCAATTCGCGGCGCGTCGCTTCCGAGGAGCAGATCCAGTTCTGCAAGAGCATGTTGGCCTTCTCGCGCGTCAGCATGACCGGACGATTCGTCAGGCGCCCGAGGATCTCCAGGCCCCTGGCAATCGTCATCAAGACCGGGACGGGCAAGCTCGCGCGTACGAGCGCTGGGCGGCCGATGGCGTGTTCGGCGTCCGTCAGCATCTGCTTTTGGTCGATCGGACCACAACCGTCATCGACGAAATAGATGCGCCCGCTCGGGACGTCGGCCTCGATGGCGCGAATGCAGGCGTCTGCGCAGTCGGTCGCGTAGATCCACATGCCCTTGGCCGTCCCCCCTGCAACCAGCGGCAGGAGGCCGCGCTTTATCGAACGGAAAGCCTCGAGGATCTCGTTGTCTCGGGGACCATAGATCGCGCCCGGTCGTAGAATCGTGACGGGGATCTCGTCTTTGGCGGCAAGGACGACCTTCTCGGCCGCAAGCTTGCTTCGTCCGTAGGCGGTGACGGGGCTCTCCTGTTCCACCGAGACCGGCGTGCCGTCGCTCGAAGGCCCGCAGGCTTCGAGGCTCGAGACGTGCACGAAGCGCTTGAGATGATGCCGGCCATGGCCACGGCTTCGAGCAGCTTGCACGAGATTCGAAGTGCCCCCGACGTTGACGGCGAAAAACTCGTCGGTGCTTCGCGCCTTGATGATGCCTGCAGCGTGCACGATGGCGTCGACGCCATCGACCGCCTCTCGCATCCGGTCGATCTGCTCGATGCTGGCTTCGAAGAGCTCGACGTTCCGAAGCCGCTCGAGGTATTTCCGGTTGGACGTGGCGCGCACGAGCGCACGCACCTGGTCGCCTCGGGCGCTCAATCGCTCGGCGACATGGCTGCCGAGAAAACCGCTCGCGCCGGTGACGAGAACCTTCATGATGCACCGTCCGTCAATTTTTTTTCGTATACGCGGTACCGCTTGTAAATCTTTGCTCCCATGAGCTGGATGCCCGCGTTCACCCGGCCGTTATCCTCGAGCGTCCAGCCGAGCTCGCCCTCCCGGATTCCGAGCTTCCGCCCCCCCTCGTTCATCTCCGCGTACATGAAGGCGCTCAGTCCGGCGTATTTTCGGTTGTTCCGCCACTTCTTTCGAATCCCGAGAAAGATGAGGCGCGCGGAGCGGGGACCCTCGACTTTGAGCCTCCAGACGAGCTTCGGAAGGCCGACCGGAAAAAGCTTTCCGTCGAAATCGCGCACGAGCTCGTTAAGATTGGGAATCGCGAGGGCGACGGCCGCCGGTTCGCCGTCAATCGAGACAATCGACGTGATCTCGGGCATGAGGAGCAGACGGAACGTATCGGCCATCTTTCGAACTTCGCGCGGAGTGAACGGGACGAAGCCCCAATTTTCGCCCCATGCATCGTTGAATACGTCGACGAAGAGCTCGACGTCCTTTTGCAGCCCTTTGAGCGAGACCCCTCGCGCAGTGACTTCGGGCATGGCTTTGATCGCTTCGTGCGCTCGCTTCACACGTTCGTTCGGATCGCCGACGACGTACTTCCAGGCGAAAAAGTCCTTGGCTTTCGCGTACCCGGCGCGCTCGATGAGTTCGCCCTGGTAGCGGCGATGGTGAGGCATCATGACGTACGGGGGGGTCTCGAAACCTTCGACCAGGCACCCGAGCTCCTCGTTGACGTTGAGCGACAGCGGCCCGCGAATCGTGGCCAGTCCGCGCGCACGAAGCCACGTCTCGGCCCGCGAGAGAAGTGCGCGAACGACTTCTTCGTCGTTCACCGAATCGAGAAAGCCAAAGAAGCCGGCGCCGTCGCGATGCCGAGCGAGGTGCTCATGATCGATTTGGGCCGTGATGCGGCCAAGGCACCAGCCGTTGCGATACGCGCAGAAGATGGTTCCTTCGCCGTGATCGAAGAACGGATTCTTGCGGGGGTGCAGCCGCTCACGTAGCTCGTAATCGAGCGGCCGGATGTAATTCGGATCGTCGCGGTAGATGTGGGCCACCACGCCGAGAAAGTCGTCCAGACGTCCGCCCATGGCGACCTGCCGAATCTCCACCATCGCCGAGACCCGTACCCGATCTCGCCTCCCCGTCCAAGGGCGATCGGGGGCTGGCGCGCCTCAACGCTTGAGAGCCGCGTAGAAATAGTTGTCTCCTCGCTTGACGCGAACGAAGAGACTCCCTCCGCGCGCGAGGTCGACCAATTGCGCGGACGTCGGCTCCGGGGTGCCGTTGGCCTCGACGATCACGTCACCCGGCCGAAGTCCGGCTCGTTCGGCCGCCGAGCCCGGTGTGACCTGCGTCAGAATGGGAACGGCCCTCGCGGGCAGGTTCATCTGACTTGCCTGCTCGGGGGCCAGATCACGCACGACGAGCCCCAAGCCGCGCTGCGGCGCCGGGGGCTGCTGCGCCGCAGGAGCTTCGGCCGGCGACTCCGCACGCTCCGACAACGTGACATTCGCGGCGTAGTGGTGCCCACCCCTGACGATTTCGAGCGCGGTCGGCTGGCCAACTTCATGTGCAATCGTCTCGCGGACGAGGTCGTGCGCGTCGCGAAGCGGGTGCCCGCCCACCGACACGATGACGTCACCGGGGCGCACATTGGCGCGGTAGGCCGGCCCATCGGCCGCAACCTGGTTGACGAGAGCGCCCGAACCCGCATCGAGCTGCATCGCAGCGGCGATTTCGGGCGTGAGGTCCTGGACGGACACCCCGATCCACGCTCGGGAAACGTGGCCGGTCCGTAGAATTTGTTCACCAACGCGCTGCGCCATGCTGCTTGGAACGGCAAATCCGATCCCCTGGCCGCGACCGACGACCATCGTGTTGATTCCGAGCACCTCTCCCTGCAAATTGCAGAGCGGGCCCCCGGAATTTCCTGGATTGATGCTCGCATCGGTCTGCAGATAATCCTCGATGGCGTTCATCCCAAGGCCGCCGCGGCCCTTGGCGGACAGAACGCCGGCCGTGACCGTGTAGCCAAGTCCGAACGGTGAACCAATCGCAACCACCCATTCGCCGACTCGCGCGAGGTCGGAGTCGGCAAACTTCGCCGGCGTCAGCCCTGTCGCGTCCACCTTGACGACAGCGAGATCCGTCGCGGGATCGCGCCCGACGAGGCGTGCCGGAAGATAGCGGCCGTCCCGGAGGCGCACGTTGATGGTCAGGGCCTCTTCGACGACATGGTTGTTCGTGAGGATGCCGCCGTCGGCGGTGAAAACGACTCCGGACCCGGTGCCGCGCGCGACCGGTTCGCCCCCTGCGCCGCGACCGAAGAACCGCGCGACGAGGTCCGCCTGCTCGTCGCGCGCCGTGATGTCGATTTGAACGACGCTCGGGCTCACGCGATCCGCCACGGCGACGAAGCCCTCGGACAGACGTCGGGCCTCGGCTGTGGAGGCCTGCACTTGGGCGGGCGTCGGCACGGCCGGCGCTTGTGCCGCAGGTGCTTGTGCCCCAGGCGTTTGAGCCAGAGGTGCGTGCGCTGGCGCCGTGACCTGCGCTTGCGTCGAGGAAGCGGTCGTGAAGACAGCCAAGGCGAGCAGCAAGCCGGCGGTGCGGACGAGCGATTGCATGAGTACCGGCAGCGTAATCCCCGCCGTGAAGGGGGCAAGCGCGCGGCGCCGGCCAGCTGGCGAGAGCGCCGAACGTGCTTTTCGCGTCGGCCTCGCGTCGGCTTTCTCCGGCTTTCGGCCCGATCTCGGCGTTCGTCCCCCTCATGGTGCGGCCAGCATCGGTCGTCGTCGTGCCGTGCGATGGGGCCCAGAGCGTGACTCTTGCGATCCGCCGATGTGTCGCTCGGCGCTCAGGCCCGCCCGCCCACAGGACACCGGCGAGGTGATACGCGCGACGACGTCGAGGCGGAGCCCGCGATCAAGGCGGACTCGAGGCGGCTCTAGGCGAGCTTCGTGACGACACGCGACCAGGGGGTCGCGCCGGCCGCGAGGGCCGCGTCGTAGAGCTCCGACCCCGGTGCCGAGAGATCGACGAGTTCGACCGATCGGGCCCCGCTCGCGAGGGCCATGCGGCACCCGAGCGAAACGAGCGCCCCAACGAGCGGATGGGCCGAATGTGCGGGGTCCGTCGCGAAGCGCCCGAGAAGGGCGCGTTTCAGCGGCAGAAATGGAGGCTCGAGCAACTGCACGGTAAAGCTCGCGGTCGCTCGGATGTTGCCGCCGGCGTCGACGGCCACGAGCGTGACCGGGTCGCCCGCGTCGCCGACGAGATGCGCCGCAATGGCTTGGACGAGCGTCGCGTCGACGGCCTTCGGGCGATCGAACCGGAGGTCACCAGCCGCGCGCCGGCGCGCCGCCAGTGTCGCCTCGAGGCGCGCAATCGCGAGGGCATCGTGGGCAACCGCGAGGCGGGCGCCGACTCCCACCGCCGCGGCGGTCGGACCGGTTGCGGCATCGATGCGTGCGCTCCAGGAGACGGGCGCAAAACCGACGCGGCCGTAAAAGGCATGCGCGGGGTTCGGCTCGAGGACTTCTGCGGCGAGCACACACGGCGAACCGACGGACCGAGCGCCTGCCGCATCGGCGAGACCCCGCAGCAGCGCCCGGCCGGCGCCCACGCGGCGCGCCCGCTCGCCGACGATGAGCGAGCGGACTTCACACGTCATCGGACATGACCCGGAAGATCCGAGCTGTTCCAACCACCCTTCGACTTGACCGCAAGGCCTTCCGTTCAGCTCTGCAACCAGATGAGCATGACGCCCGAGCAGAACGTGGCCCGACCGAATGCGGGCGTCATCATCGAGACGTCCAGCGACTTGCGCATACACCGCAGGGTCGCGAGAGCCGGGATAGCCGCCCCATCGCTCGTGCGCGTCCCAAAGCTCGCGCCAAAGCGCGGCGACCCGGGCACCTTCACCTGGACGGGCTGCGCGGACGATCACCTGCTCCGTGCGAGTCACGGCGGCCAACACTCGCCCGCTCCCTCGGGCAAAACGACGTCCACCCGCTCGAGCACGAGACCGTGTGCGGGGGCGGTCGTGCCGACCGAGCCGCGCGCACCGTCGCCGAGGCCTCGAGAGATGGCTCCTACGCCCAGGCGGCCTCGCCCGACGTCGACCATCGTGCCTACGAGGATGCGAACCATGTTGTAGAGAAAGGCGTTGCCCTCGACCACCACGGCGACGATCCGCGGATCCGCTTCGCGTTCTACCTCGACGCGGGTGAGGGTTCGTACGGTGTTGACGCGCCCGTCGCCCGAGCTGCGAAAGGCTGCAAAATCGTGCGTCCCGAGCGCCGCTTCCGCTTCGACGGCCATGACCGTCGGGTCGATGCTCGACACGCGCCAGGCGCGCGATCGCCACTCCGGATCTCGAACGGGGTCGACGAGCACGCGGTAACGATAGCGCTTCTTATGCGCCGCGAATCGCGGCGCAAACCCCCGGGAGATGGCAAGCGCCCTGCGAACCGAAAGATCATCGGGCAAATGTCGGTTCAGCCCGAGGACCCAACCGCGCGCCGGAATCTCGCGCGAGGCGTCGAACGCGACGAGCTGGCCCTCGGCGTGAACGCCCGCATCGGTGCGGCTGGTGCCGCGCAGGGGACTGGCGCGCGGATCCATCGCCAGCACGGCGCCGCGCAGCGTGTCTTCGACCGTGCGCTCGGCGCGCTGCGAGGCCCACCCGTGGAAGGCCGTCCCCTCGTAGGCGACCTCGAGCAGCACGCCGTGCGATTCAGAGCCCAACACGTCAAAACCACCCTCGATCTTGGGTCCCACACACGAACTCAGGCGCGAAAGCGCCGGCACCCGCCCTGCCCTGCCCTAGCGGCCGGGGGGAACGAACGAAAGCGGCACATTCGCATCGACGCAGCCCCCCCTCGGGGCCGGGTAGGTGCTCGAGCGGAAGATGTTGGCCGCGCAATTGGCCACGGCTTGGGTGCCCATGTCGTTCGAGGCGACGGCCACCGAGCACACGTTGCCGGTCGGGCCGACCCGCACGTCGATGGTCACGTGACCCTTGAGACTCGAGTCGCGTAAGAGCGCCTGGTCGTAGCAACGCCGCGCTTGCGATCCCCGGACCTGGAGCGCCTGATAGAGTTCAGAGGACGCGGCCCCTGGACACCTGGCTTCACACCCGGCATTCGGAACGTAGATGGTGCGTACGCCAGACCCCGCCTCGGGCAAAGGCTCCGGCGGTGGCGGTGGCGGTGGGATGTCGTCAAGCTTCGGATTCGTCGGCGCCTCGGTCGAACGAGCCACCGTCATGCTCGGTAGCGGCGCCGTAGCGCTCGGCTTGGTGAATGCCCGCACGGCGAGGATGGCGCCGATGCCGAGCAAGAGGAGGACGGCCACGATTGCATACTTCGTGTTGCCGCTGGAACCGGGAACGCCGGGAGGGGGACCGCTCGAGGGGCTCATCTCTTGGGAGTACTCAGTCGGAAGGAGGACCCGCGCGTACGTCGGTGCGAGGCGGCCCGAGTATAGCGGGTTTGTAGAAGGTGAGGGCCGCGTCACCATAGTGTCGCGTTTCGAATCGCACCAAGCGACCGATGCCAGGGGCCGCAATCCGGGCCGAGTGCTCGAGCACGAGCCAGGCCTCGGACGTCATGAGGCGCGTGCCGAGGACTTCCGCCAGGGTGCGCGGCGCGTCTCCTGATTCGACGAGCGACCACGGCGGGTCCGCGACGACGAGGTCGAACGGCCCGTCTCGGGCCAGACGGCGCTCTGCACGTGCGACGTCGCCGGCAATCAGCCGAGCGCATTTCTCGACCCCGAGGGCAGAGATGTTTTGGCGGATGGCCGCGATGGCGCCGGCGGCCGACTCGACGAGCGTGACCCGCGCGGCGCCCCGCGAAAGGGCTTCGAGACCGAGCGCGCCGGTTCCGGCGTAGAGATCGAGCACCCGAGCATGTGCCACGACCCCCGCGGAGGTCAAGATTCCGAAGAGGGCCTCGCGAACCCGATCGGAGGTCGGGCGGGTCGCCTGCCCCCTCGGGGCCAGCAACGTCCTCGATCGAAAGATGCCGCCTGTGATACGCATGTGTATGTATTCCAGACCGTTTGCGAGTCCCCGGAACGCGACGTTACGACGACGAAATGGCTGATTGGCGATCGCTCGTGGCATGGTTCTTCGGCGCATGTTGCGCCCTTGGCCTGCCCAGGGCCGGGTGGGCCGCGACGCCTGCGGACGCGACCACGTCGCTCTTCGTGCTCACGCTTTGGACGGACGATTCGGACGATCAGGCGGATGCGTTGACGCAGGCGCTGCGTGAGCACGTGCAAGCGACACCGGGGTTCGAGCTCGCCCAATCGTCTCAATCGTTCGAGACGCTGGCGATTGCCCTGCGTTGCCCCCAAAAGCCCGACGCCCCGTGCCTCGAGCGGATTGCCGACCAAATTCACGCAAACGATTTCCTCTGGGGGACAGTCGCGAAGGCGCACCCGGGGCAGGTTCTCGCTCAAGTTCATCGATTCATCCGCGGAAAGCCGTCAATCGACGCAAGCGAGTCGTACAGCGAGCGGCTGAAAGATGCGGACGACCCAGCCTTGCTCGACGTGGCCGGCCGCCTCTTCGACCGACTGGTTGTTGTCCGACGGTCCGGCGAATTCGTCGTGAGAGCTGGGGCGCACAAAGGAACCGTTTCGATCGACGGCGTCGAGCGGGCCGCGCTCGTCGACGGTGTCGCGCGCATCTCGGTGCCCGCAGGCCAGCACACGATTGCCGTCCGAGGGCCCGGCTTCGATTCGCCCGTGCAGATCGCCACCGTCGCCGCGGGCGGCGAGCGCGATCTCGAATTCCAAATTTCGTCCGGCGTGCAAACCGCAGAGGCCGAAGGTCCTCTGCAGGCGCAGGCGAGCTCAGCGACGAGCGGGCGAACCATCGTCGGATACGCGGCGATCGTGGGTGGGGCGGGGCTTCTCGTCGTAGCCGGCATCGAAGGACTGAACTGGTTGAGCGACAGACGGGCCAACGATGCGGACCGGGTCGACGTCCCGAGCACCGTGGCCGACGTATGCAGCGACCCTGGCAGCGTGCCCGCCCAGGCCGCATGCCAGCGGGGCAAGGACGCCAAGGTGGCGTCGATGCTCGGCTGGATCTCGGGCGCTGCCGGCGCCGCGCTCGCCGGGACAGGGGCCTGGCTCGTGCTCACGGGGGCCGAAAACCCCGGGGGGACGTCGGCCGCAGCGACGCGCACCCGCTTCGACCTTCTGCCGATCGTAAGCGCCCATGGGCAGTCAATCGACGTGCGCGTTCGCTTTTGAGCCCAGCGGACCGAATGGGCAGTCAATCGACGTGCGCGTTCGCTTTGAACCCAGCGAAACGATTGTGGGGGAATCGAAGGGTCATTTGGGGCCCATCCGGTGCTCGCTGGGCGTCGTCCGACCCCGCCGGACGGAAACGGCTGATTCAGCGGGAAATGGCACGGAAAACACCCCTCCATTCGGCGGAATCGAGGCGCTAGCCCAACACGTCGGATAGCGCATACTCGCCAGGACCACGGCCCGCGAGCCAACGGGCCGCCCGGAGGGCTCCGTGTGCAAAGACGTCTCGGCTGGTGGCCCGATGCGTGAGCTCGAGTCGCTCGCCGCCGCCCAGGAGGTGCACCACGTGATCGCCAATCACGTCGCCCCCTCGGAGCGCGTGCATTCCAATTTCCTGATCGGGCCGGGGGCCAACCCTTCCTTGACGGCCGTGGGCGACGCGCGTCGCCCTCGAGCGGGCTCTTTCGACGACCTCTGCGAGGCGGAGCGCAGTCCCGCTGGGCGCGTCGATCTTTGCCTTATGATGGGTTTCGACAATCTCGACGTCCCACTCGTCGAGTGCCAAGACGGCCCGCTCGACGAGGCGGGACAAGACGTGAACACCGAGACTCATGTTCGGCTCCCAAAGCACCGCCACCCGCGCGGCCGCCCGTCGAAGGGCGTCCCGCGACTCCTCCGAAAGACCCGTCGTTCCGCTGACGATGGCACAACCCGCGCTCGCGGCGATGGGCGCCAGCGCAAGGGTCGCGCCCGGCGACGAAAAGTCGATGATCACGTCGGCCCGTGCGTGCTCGATCGCCGCCAGCCCATCGACGACGCTGACGCCGATCGGACCCACACCGGCAAGATCGCCGACGTCCCGTCCGACTTCGCTCACGCCGACGGCGCACGTCAGCGGCAGTCCGGCTTCGACCGCGAGACGGACGATGGCGCGACCCATCTTGCCGCTCGCCCCGACGACGGCGATGCGTATCAATGGCCACTCCGGGCATAGGCGTCGAGAGCAGCCGAGATGACGCCACGTGTCGCTTCGGACGGGACGCAGAGCGGCGAACGAACCGCGGACTGGGCCAGGCCCTTCAGCGCCAACGCGACCTTGACGGGCCCTGGGCTCGCGTCGATGAACATCGCCTCATGCACCGGCAGAAGTGCGAGGTGAGCAAGGCGCGCTTCCTCCATCTTGCCTTCGATGGCAAGGAGCGTCGCGCGGCTGACGGCAGCGGGAAGCACGTTCGACGTCACGCTGATGACGCCTCGCGCTCCGACGGCAATCATCGGGAGCGTGAGCGCATCGTCTCCGCTCAAGACGACCATCCGATCGCCGAACATGCGCGCCAGCGTCTGCGCGCGAAGGACGTTGCCCGTGGCCTCCTTGATACCGATGACGTTCGACGCTTGCGCGCAAATTCGCGCAAGCGAGCCGGGGGCGAGATCGACAACCGAACGTCCCGGGATGTTGTAGACGATGACCGGAAGGCGAACGTTACGCGCCACTTCGACGAAGTGGTGCACGAGCCCATCCTGCGAAGGCTTGTTGTAATACGGTACGACAATCATCACGGCATCGGCGCCGGCGCGCTCGGCGTGCTGCGCCAGGCCGACGGCCTCTCGCGTCGAATTGGAGCCGGCCCCTGCGATGACTTGGGCGCGCTTGGCCACCCGCTTCACGGTCCGTTCGACGACCTCTCGGTGCTCTTCGTGAGAGAGCGTCGGACTCTCACCGGTCGTCCCGCAGGGAACGACCCCCGCGACGCCGCCGGCCACCTGCGCGTCGACGAGCCCATCGAGCGCGGCCCAGTCGATGGGGTGTCCCGGTTCGTCACGAAAAGGCGTCACCAGCGCCGTGTAGGTCCCCTCGAGACGCAACGACATGCTTCGACGTTAGCACTCATCGAAAGGTCCGCGCAGATCGTCACCGCTGAGCTCTGCGAGAAAGTTATCCCGCTGGCGCAGCTCGTCGAGCCAGATCGAATCGCCTGCCTCGATCCGCTGCGTTTCGATGAGATGGCCCAAATGCCGGAGCCGATGCACGTGAGCGCGGATTCGCGCCTCCGCGTAACGAGTCGCAGTCCCGGTTTTCAGAATGAACGGCCAGTCGCTCGACTGAAGAAGGAGCAGCTCACGCACGACCTGATCGAGCGCCTCGCCCATCCGCCCGTCCGCATGCCGATGCGTCCGGACGAGCCACGCTCCATAGCGGGTGGCGTGGTGAACGTGCCGCCACGTCCATGCAGCCTCGTGGCCCACCCAAACCTCGCCATATCCGCCTGCGCCCCACGTGCTCGCGCTGGGGGTGGCTTGGACGGTCACCGGATGGCGTTCGAGATAACCTCGAAGGGTGATGGCTTCGACCTGGCCGTGCGTCTCGTGCAAGGCCCGGTACACGGCTTCGAGAAAGACAGGGCCCTCGAACCACCAGTGCCCGTAAAGCTCGGCATCGTAGGGGGCAACGACGATGGGCGGCACCGACATCGCTCGCGCCAGTGTTCCGAGCTGCCGCGCTCTGCTGAACACGAAGTTCCGGGCGTGCTCGAACGCTCGTTCGCGTGCCACGCCGGGTTGGTACGGCTGCTTTTCGACGTTCTTGCCGGTGATCCGGTAGTACTTGAGGCCGGTCATCAGGCGCGATCCGTCGCCGACCACCTCGCCCATCAGTTCCGACTCCTGCAAATCGAAGCCGATGTCCCGGTAAAAATCTCGGTAGTATAAGTCGCCTGGGTACCCTTCGTCGCGCGACCAAACCTGGCGGCTCGATTCGACGTCGCGGGCAAAGAACGCGATGCCGCTCGGCCCGACGATGGGCGCGTGGACGCCGAACCGCGGGCGCGGGCGCGCGTGAAGGACGCCGTGCGTGTCGAGAATCGTGAAGCGAATCCCCGCGCGTGCCATCTCTTCGTCGAAGCTTGGGTGGTAGGCACACTCGGCGAGCCATGCGCCCATCGGTTTGCGACCGACGAGGCGCTCGAAGCCTCGCACGCCGAGCTCGAGCTGAGGGCGAATGCCTTCCCGCGCTGGGATCATTCCGGGCAAATAGCAATGGGTCGCCGAGCAAGTGAGCACCTCGAGCCGCCCCGCGTCCCAGTGCCGGACGATTCCGGACAGCACGTCGCCACCATGCCGCTCCCAGACCGAGCGGATGCGGCGAAAGTGATCGCGGTAGAAGGTGGCGATGGGCGCAAACCGATCATCGCCGTAAAGACGTTTCATCTCGCGCTCGGCGAGAGCCTCCATGCGGCGCAAGTGATCGTCGAAGCGACTTCGAAGAAGCTCGTCTTTCATCATCGCGGCGAGCGGCGGCGTGACGCTCATGGTGAGCGCGAATGGAATGCGCTCCTCCGCCATCCGGTCGAACGCGTCGAGTAAGGGCAGGTAGCACTCGACGAGCGCCTCGTAAAACCAGCGTTCCTCGAGATGTCGGGCGTGCTCGGGGTGCCTGACCCAAGGGAGATGTGCGTGGAGCACGAGGGCGAGGTATTGGGCCATGAAAGGGACCTATCGCGATTCGCGCGGATCTGAAAAGTCCGCGGAGATGGGGCGCGAGCGCGGTGGTTCCCGTCGGAGGAAAGAGCGCAGGATCGTGTCGTGTCGGAGGAGCTGGTCCGCGTCGCGCCGGAACGCTCTCGGCAACCCGCGCTCGGGAGGCGCGCCCGGAGGCGCCGAGCGGCCGAGGCCGGGGGCCCGAGGGGCAAAAGGGCGAGGCCCTTGCGTAGGCGCGGATCGTCCGTATACTGCCGGCCCCCAAGGAAACCCCGCCGTGCTCGATGAGGGCCGGCCACCCATTTTAAAGAGGGCGACTTATGTACGCGGTGTTCAAGACGGGCGGGAAGCAGTATCGGGCCGGCCAGGGCGATACGCTGCGCGTGGAGAAGCTGGCTGGCAACGTCGGAGACCCCGTCACGTTCGAGGAGGTCCTCTTGGTGCAGGGCCCGAACGACGGCGTCCGAGTGGGCCGACCGCTCGTCGGCGGCGCCAAGGTCGAGGCGAAGATCGTCCGGCAGGGCCTCGGGCCCAAGGTCATCGTCTTCAAGTTTCGGCGCCGCAAGAACTACCGCCGCAAGCGTGGTCACCGTCAACCGTTCACCGCGCTCGAGATCACCAACATCGTCGGTTGAATTCGGTCCCATTTCGAGGGGCGCGAGAGGATGTCGCCATGGCTCACAAAAAAGGTGCAGGCAGCACGCGAAACGGGCGAGATTCAAACTCGCAAAAGCGTGGCGTGAAAGTCTACGGAGGCGAGCGGGTTTCGGCAGGTAGCGTGCTCGTACGCCAAGTCGGAACGACCATCCATGCGGGCCGAAACGTCGGCGTCGCGAAAGACTACACGCTCTTCGCCTTGGTCGACGGTGTGGTGAAGTACGAGTGGCGGACCCGAACGCAACGCAAAGTGTCCATCGTTCCGGAGCTTGCGAGCGCCTCGTGAACGCGGAGCGCTCGGGGCGGAGCGGTTAGAGGGAGAACCGGTGGCCCGGGTGTCGAGGTAATCAGGTGGCCAGGGGTTCTCCCGAGCTTCTGGCGGTCGACCTCGACGGGACACTGCTCGACCGGCAGGGCAAACCTCACGATCGCGATGTACGCGCGCTGCGCACCGCGATCGCCGCGGGAGTGCGCGTCAGCATCATCACCGGACGCCTCTATTCAGGGACTCGATCGGCTGCAGGTCAGGTCGGGGTCCGAGGTGCGGTGGGCTGCGCGGACGGAAGCCACTTGGTTCACGCCGCGGACCATTTGACGCTTCTTCACCTCGGCGTTCGCCACGAGGCGGCGCGGCTCCTTCGCGATGTCCTTGCTCGTGCCGAGGTCACGACTTTCGTCTTTGCAGACGACGCCATCGGCCACGATGGTCGCGGTGCGCCGTTCGTCGGTTATGTACAGACGTGGTCGACCGACATACGAGTTGCGCGCGACGTGTTCGAGCACGAGCTTTGGAACGCCCCGGACGGCGTGACCGCAGCCATCGCCCTCGGTCCCCGCGACCGCATCGTTCAAAGCGTCGCCGAAATCGAGCGAGACCTGCCGGGGACGGTCTTCATCGCCACCTTCCCCCTCCGGACCGGCGAGCCTGACCATTGGGCGATGCTCGTCCGGGCGTCGGGGGGGACGAAGGGCACCGCCTTGCGCTGGATTGCGCAGCACGAGAAAATCCCGGTCGAGCGCGCCGTGTGCGTCGGTGACTGGTTGAACGACGTCCCCATGTTCGAGGCGGCCGGGCGCTCGTTCGCGATGGGCCAGGCCCCCGAAGAAGTCCGGTCGAAGGCCACCGACGTACTGCAAGAGACCGCCGACTCGGGTGGCGGAATTGCTCGGGTTATCGAGATCGCGTTCGGGATCCACGTCGACTGACCGCTTTGCAGCGGCGCAGCACAAGGGGGGGTGAACCGTGGTCGCGGCCTTTGGGCCGCTGATCACGGGGAACGGCACTTGAAAGCCGGGACAATCTGATCCATCGTTACGTTCGATTATGACTTTCATCTTCGACTCGCTGGCCGGCGAACTCTCCGAAACCGGTCACGCTGTGCCGGGCACAGCCGCGCGCGTCGGGGACGAAAACCGCCGTCACGACCGTCGAGCCTTGCTCGTTGGCCAGCCCAATGTCGGCAAGAGCGTCGTCTTCGGTAGGTTGACCGGGACGTACGTCACCGTCAGCAATTATCCGGGTACGACCGTGGAAATCACCCGCGGCAGGGCACACTTCGGTGACGAGCCATGGGAAATCGTCGATACGCCCGGCACGCACAACCTCGTTCCGATGACCGAGGACGAGGCTGTGACTCGCGACTTGCTCCTGTCCGAGCCACACGACGCGCTCGTGCAGGTGGGTGACGCAAAGAATCTGACGCGAACCCTGCTCTTGACGTTGCAGCTGGCCGAGCTCGGGATCCCCTTTTGTCTCGACCTCAACATGCTCGACGAGGCCCGAGCACGGGGCTTTTCGATCGATCTGGCTGCGCTCGGAGAGGAGATCGGACCCATACGGGTCAACGCTTCGACCGCCATCGAAGGCGAAGGACTCGATGCAGTCCGGGATTATCTGGCCTCGTCGATCGTCGACCAGCCCGCAGCCACCGCAGCGCTCCAACCGCTGGCCTGCGCTCCCCGCTTTCCTGACGACGTCGAAGCGGCCATCGACGCCGTCAGCGCACAGCTCGACCTCGCTCTTCCCGTCTCCCGGCGCGCGGTCGCGACGATGCTCCTCGGCGGCGAGCGCGGCATCGCCGGCGCGTTGACGACTTGCGCAGGCCACCGGGCCGTCGAAATGGCACGGGAGCGGGGTCGCGAGCTCGCACGCTCGCACGGCGTGCCCGTTTTTGCACTCCTCAGTCGCCTTCGGCTTTCGCGCGCGCAGGCGATCGTGCGGCGCGTGCAGCAACGGCGAGTGGAAGGAACCGTGCAGGGAGCGAATGCGGGGCGCGTCCCGTGGGCGATCGCCCTTGCCGTGAGCGGCTTCTCGTCGTTCCTGGCTGCATTCGTCGTCGATGGCGCGCTGGCCGAGACGCGGGCGCCATCGGCGGTCGATGCCCTGGCGCACTACGGCTTCTTCAGCGTCGCGCGACGTCTTTTTTCGCGCGACCTCGTGGCTGGCTGGAGCACCCAGGCGATCGCGCTTGGCCTCATCGGCACGGCGCTCGGCACGGTGCTGGAGCGCCGCAACTCGCGAGCCCGCGCCGCAGCGTGGAAGTTCTTTGCCTCCTTCGTGGCCGGGTGGGTCGCATACTTCGTTGCCGCCCACGTCGAAGCGATCGTTTGGCGCTCTTACACGTCCTTGCCGGTCGAGATCGGCGCCGTTATCGGCTTGGCGGCCCTCGCCCTGGCCGCATGTCTCGGCGATCGGTCGGACGCGAAGCTCTCGAACGCCATCGGCCGCGCATCGACGCACCCCATTTGGGGCGCGGCCGTGCTCGCCATCGTGTTGCTGCTCGCCTACAAGATCGTGGGTGAATTCGGAGCGGGGACGGCCGTCGACTTCGTCGAAAACGGCATGTTCGGGTCTGTTTCGGCCGAGGTGGCCCTCGATGAGCCGGCACCGCTCGATCTGAAAGGCGCGGCGGATTTGGCCGAGGACGGCACCGAACGACTCACCGTCTCGACGGACGGCGCATCGCGCACCGTCGTCGCGCTGGTGAGAGAAAACGGCGTCTACGTCCCGGACCCGACCGCGCGGATCGACGTCTATGGACGCGGATTGCAGACCCGACGCGTCGCTTCGGGTCTCCTCGTCGTCGGCCACGTTCCCCGCGGGGCCGAGGCGCGCGTCTGGACGGGTTATATCAACCGGTGGGCTTACGGTTTTTTTTCGTGGTTCGGCGTTCCCCTTCTGACGGCCTTTTTCGTCGGCCCGTATGGACTCATCACGATGGGCGTGACGTATGCCGTCGCCATCGTCCTGCCGGTCGTCGCGACGTTCTTCTTCGTCTTCTCGATGCTCGAGGATTCCGGGTACCTGCCGCGCCTCGCGGTCATGGCCAACCGCGTGCTCCGCAGCATGGGATTGAACGGGCGCGCCGTCCTGCCCATGGTGCTCGGCCTCGGCTGTGACACCATGGCGACCTTGACGGCGCGCATCATGGAGACGCGAAAGGAGCGGACGCTCGTCACGCTGCTGCTCGCGTTGGGGATCCCCTGTTCGTCCCAGCTGAGCGTGATCTTCGCCCTCATGCAGCGGACGTCCCATGCGGCGACCTTCGTCTGGCTCGCCGTAGTCGTCGGGACGCTGCTCGGCGTCGGGTGGGTCGCCGCGCGGGTGCTGCCCGGAGACCGGAGCGATTTCCTGCTCGAGATGCCGCCCATTCGACAACCGATGGTCGGTAATCTGGTCGCAAAGACGATGGCGCGGATCGAGTGGTATCTGAAAGAGGCCGTACCTCTCTTCCTTGCCGGCACCGCCCTGCTCTTCGTCCTCGATGCGTCTCACCTCCTCGTGTTCGTGCATCGTATCGGCGAGCCCATCGTCCACCACGTGCTCGGATTTTCTCGCTCAGGAGGCGTGGCGGATCGTGTGAGCGAGGCGCTCCTCGTCGGTTTTCTCCGCCGCGACTTCGGAGCTGCGGGCCTGCTCGAGCTGGCGCGTGCCGGACGACTGTCGCCGGCCGACGTGGCCGTCTCGATGGTGACGATCACGCTGTTCATTCCGTGCATCGCGAACGTGTTCATGATCGCGAAAGAGCGGGGCTGGAAGGCGACCGCGGCCATGAGCGCGTTCATTTTCCCGTACGCGATTGCCGTCGGATCCGTCGTCCGATTCGGGTTTCGCGTGCTTGGAGGCTGACATGATCGAGTGCGGCATGTGCGGACACTCGTTCACTCGTGATGAAGGCGCCGCGTGCCAGGGCGGTTGCCCGATGTCGCGTGGCTGCGGCATGGTGACCTGCCCGTCCTGCGGTTACGAGTTTCCGCCCGACTCGAAGTTCTTGACCCTCGTGTCGAACCTCGTTCGGCGCCGACCCCGCGCACCGGCCCGGGTACCGGAGCGATGAGTCGACGGCTTGTCTCCTGCGTGCCCGGAGCTCGCGTCATCGTCGGGTCCATCGAATCGAACCCGGCCCGTATCGATCGCCTGGCTGCCGTCGGGATCCTTCCCGGAGTCGAGCTCACCGTCCAGCAGACGCGCCCGGTCGTCGTCGTCGAGTGCGACGAAACGGTACTCGCGCTCGAACGCGACATCGCGTTCGACGTCATCGTCATCGCGTCGGCGGGCACAGACAGCGCCGGATTGGCGTGTCCTCCATCCCGTTCACCCTAACGGCCTCTTCGGCCGTCCATTGGCAGCGAGCCGCCGCGGGGCCGATCGGTCATCGCTGGGCCATGTGGTCCCCTACGGTTGGGCCAGGAAGTGGTCCCGAAAACCCTGACCGAATGCAGTCGGAGTACCGTCGAAGTCGCGGATCAGCGCAGGCCCGCTTCCGCAATCCCACGGATTCCATGCCCAGCCGAGATACGAAATACCCAGTGGGTCGGCCCATGCAAAGTAGCTGTCGACGAACCCGTGTGCGCAGTCGTTTTCGCCGAGTTCCCCCGTGAGAACGGGAACCTGTCCGGCGATGGGTCGCACGGTCGAATCCCAGCACACCTGAGAATTGCAGGCGCCGTTGAAATTGTAATTATGAAACGAAGCGGCGAGGTTATGAAGTGGATCCTTCGGCAGGTGGGCGAGCCAAGGATCGCCCAGCTGCTCGGCATACGAAAGTCCACCGACGAGTACGATGTTCTTGGCCCCTGCGCCGCGAACGGCGTCCACGAGCTGCTGCATTCCGGCCGTGGCTGCGGACCCCTGATACTCCCGCCAATCAGAAATGGAACATCCGTTCAACCAGCAATCCCACGAACGCTCACCTGCCGTTCCGCCCTCGAGACTAAGGTACGGTTCATTGTACAGATCAAAGAGGACGCCCAGGTCGGACTTGAAGGCATTGGCCGCCGACGCCCAAAAGGCGATGGAATGATCTGCGTCGGCCATGGGCTGCTGCGACTTCGCCAGCGTCGAGCCCGGCGCATTCCAGTGCAGGTCGACGACGACGTACATCCCCGCTCGGCGCAACACGTCCACCAGCGTTTGGATGGCCACTTGATAGTTGCCCGCCGCATAAGTCGGCTTGACTCCGTTGATACCGAGCCAGCAGTCCTCGTTCAGCGGGACCCGCACGGTGTTCACGTGCCACGCTTTCAGAGGGCCGACCAGTGACGCGTCGCTCGGTCCTTGAAAAAAGCCAATACCCTCCTCACAATAGTTTTCCGATCCGGAATAGCCTACGCCGAGCAGTCGTACGGTCTTGCCGTGATCGACGAACCGATTTCCATCGACGTGAAGAACGCTCGTGGTCGGCGGCGGATCAGGCGCAAGGCCCGCATCGGGCGATCGGTCCGCAACGGCGCTCGAGGCGGCTGCGGTCGGAACCGCGGCGGCCGAATGGGCGGCGCCGCACGCCACCGGCGAGAGCGCCGACGCAATCGACGCGATCGAGGCCACCACACGCAAAGTGAAATTCGGCCTGAGGCGGATCATCCTGTTCTCCAGCGGGCGCGCCGCCGCATGTCCCACGTCCCACGTCCCACGTCCCACGCGGCGCGAGAGAATGTGGACCCCGCGCTCGCTCGGCGCAAGGGATCGTCGAGAAAGCGCCCGGCGCACCGGACGCATCGGGTAGCCTTGAGGCGTGATTCCGGGGGCCATGCCGAGCGCGGCCACGAGTCGGGCGAAGACGGTGAAGCTGCACATCGGGCTGCGGCTACAAATCATCGCGGCTCTCGCCGGTTTGATGAGTCTCTCATTTGGCCCGCTCTTTTTCGCCGTCGCGAGCTTGACGAACGCCACCATCTGGGAGGCGCGCGAGCAGACCGGACGGGCGTTGGCGCGATCGATAGCAGCCCACCTCGACGACGCCCTCTCGCGAGGAGGGCACGAATCGCTGCAGCGCGCACTTCACGACCACGTCGTGAATGGCGATGTCGACGCGGTTTGCGTCTTCTCGGTGGACGGCCAGCGCCTTGCCTGCGAGGGACCCCTGCCGGAGCCTGGAGCAGGGTTGGGAGCCCTGACGCAACGCAGTCTCCACACCGTTCGCGCTGAGCCGGCACGCGCGTTGGAAGTCATTGCACCCCTCGACGAGGGGTATGCGGTCGCGCGTTTGCGCGTCGACCGCGATGCAGACCGCGGCGCACCGCTCGTGCGCCTCGTCGCACTCTACATGGGCGTCTTCGCTTTCGCGTTGATCGTATTTGCTTACTTTGCAATCACGCATCTGATCGTCCGACCGGTCGACGATCTCGTTGCGGCAACCGATCGGGTCGCGAATGGATCGCGCATTTTACGGGTACCGCGCAGGGGGGCGAGCGAGCTCCTGGAGCTCGGCGCGAGCGTTCAATCGATGACCGAGAAGCTCATCGCCGAAGAGTCGAACCTTCGGCAAAAAATCGACGAGTTGACCGAAGCAAAGAAGAACCTCGAGCAAGCGCAGGCCCAGCTCGTTCGCAGTGAACGGATGGCGAGCGTCGGCCGCCTGGCAGCCGGTTTGGCGCACGAAATCGGAAATCCGCTCGCAGCGCTCATCGGGATGCAAGACCTGCTGCTCGGCGGCGACCTCTCGGAGGAAACGAAGCGGGACTTCATCGGCCGCATGCGACGAGAAACCGATCGCATTCACATGGTGGTTCGCGATCTCCTGGACTTCGCGCGGCCGGAGGGCGCGGGCACGTCCGCCTCGACGGCTTCGCAGCCGCCCGCGGACGTGCGGACGGTCGTCGAAAATGTTTTTTCGCTCGTGCGACCGCAGGAAGCTTTTCGCGGCATCCGCCTCGAGTCACACCTGCATGCATCCCTACGGATCGCGCTTCCCGCACCGCGTTTGGTGCAGGTGCTGCTCAACCTCCTGCTGAATGCAGGCGCCGCGCTCGCCTCGGCCGCCGGGGCCCAGGCAGTCGAGCCAAGGGTGGTCCTCCGAGCCGTCGACACGGACGACGGCCGCGTACGCATCGAAGTCGAAGACAACGGGCCCGGCATCGCGCGCGGGATCCGCGAAAGACTGTTCGAGCCGTTCGCAACGACGAAAGACGTGGGCGAAGGAACGGGCCTCGGCCTGGCGGTTTGCCGCGGGATCGTCGAGTCCGCTGGAGGGGAGATCGGATGGGACGCTTCGTACGAAGAAGGCGCCCGGTTTTACGTCATCGTGCCGTCGGTTGCCGGCCTCTTTCTTTCTTTCTTTCTTTCTTTCTTTCTTTCTTTCGGGATTTTCCCCGGCTCTCGAGGGCGCCTTTAGCGTCCGTTTTTCGGTGGACCCCAAGCAGCCCGGGTCGAGGCCTCCGGTCTAGCGCTTGGCTCGACCCGAGCTCACGTCCGCTTCGGGAGCTTCGTCGACGTCGCCGGAGCGGCCCTTCCTGCCGTTGACGGATTGAGCCGCGACACGCTTGGTCGAGCTCGCGGCGGCCGATGATCTCACAGGCGCGCTCTTCTCGTTTCGGGAGCCGGTCTCCTCCGTATTGTCGAGCTCGAAGAAAGCCCCCAGCGCAGCCGAAAGGAGCGGAAGGGACACAGCCGGAAGGCTGCCCACGGCGCCGTTTCCGAGAGGCCCGAGGGCGCTCAGATCGACGTGAACGCCCCCGGCCCATTGACGGAGCGCGAACATCCCTCCGGCCGCGATGAGCGCACCGAAGATGGCCTTGAGGCCGGCTTCGACTTTCGCGCCCGAAGTCCAAATTGGCTTTCCGGCCACGAGTCCCGTGAGGACGCCCGCGGCAGCCGAGGCCAGATAAGCAAGGAGCACTTCGCCCCCCGACTGGAAGACCGTGACCTTCAGCCCGCCCACGAGCGCCGCCGCGAGCAACCCGCCGACGACGAGCCCGATGATCAAGCCGACCAAGAGTCGCCGCACCATGAGTCCAACAGCGTGGCCACGAGCGCACCGAACGTCAACGACGCTGGAAATATTGGCGCATCGGATGGGCGCATGACATGGGCGCCGATCGCCTCGAGCGCCAACCGGCCGCACGGGATGAAGCGGGATTTCGCGCCCTGGCCCTAAAAGACAGAAGCCCCGCCAGCAGGGCCGGCGAGGCTTTGTCTCCTTCGAGGCGATGTGGAAACGAGGGCCAGTTGGCGCGCACCGCCACCTACGACCCGTCGACGAACGCAGCGAACCGCAAGGCCATTTTCGTGCCCCACGGCTCGCTCGCGCTCGTTTTCGCGACGGACCGGTCGCTCATCCTCGTTGCGGGGGGGTTAAGACCTCAGCTCAAAAGTCCGGGTGGCCGTGGCCGCCGTGACCGCCGGCCGCGCCGCCGTTCTTTTCTTCCTTCGGACGCTCCGCCACGAGACACTCGGTCGTCAGCATGAGGCTGGCCACGCTCGCCGCGTTCTGGAGCGCCGTGCGTACGACCTTCACCGGGTCAATCACGCCCTGCTGGAGCAGGTGACCGTACTGATCGGTCGCTGCGTTGTAGCCAAAGTCGTCCTTGCCCTCACGGACCTTGTTGACGACGATGGAGCCTTCGAGGCCGGCGTTCTGGGCGATCATGCGCAGCGGCTCCTCGAGCGCGCGACGGATGATTTGCACTCCAAAGCGCTGCTCGTCGTCCACCTTGAGGGCGTCGAGCGCAACCTGGCCGCGCAGCAGCGCGACGCCACCGCCGGGGACGACCCCTTCCTCGACGGCCGCGCGTGTCGCGTGGAGCGCGTCCTCGACGCGGGCCTTCTTTTCCTTCATCTCGGTCTCTGTTGCCGCGCCGACCTTCACGACCGCGACACCACCGACGAGCTTCGCAAGACGCTCTTGCAGCTTCTCGCGGTCGTAGTCGCTGGTCGTCACTTCGATCTGCTTGCGGATTTCCTCGATGCGGCCCTTGATCTTGGTCTTGTCTCCGGCGCCGTCGACGAGGGTGGTGTTGTCCTTGTCGAGCGTGACGCGCTTTGCACGACCGAGATCGCTGATGGTCACATTTTCAAGCTTCAGCCCGAGCTCCTCCGCGATGACTTGACCGCCCGTCAACACCGCGATGTCTTTCAGCATCTCCTTGCGGCGATCGCCGAAACCAGGCGCCTTGGCGGCCGAGCAATGGAGGGTACCCCGCAGCTTGTTGACGACGAGTGTCGCGAGTGCCTCGCCCTCGATGTCTTCCGCGATGATGAGCAGCGGCTTCTGGCTGCGCGCAATCGCCTCGAGCACAGGGAGGAGATCCTTCATGTTCGAGATCTTCTTCTCGCTGATGAGGATGTACGCGTCCTCGAGGACGGCTTCCATCCGCTCCGGATCCGTGACGAAGTAGGGCGACAGATAGCCACGGTCGAACTGCATGCCTTCGACGACGTCGAGCGTCGTTTCGGCCGTCTTGCTCTCTTCGACGGTGATGACGCCTTCTTTGCCGACCTTTTGCATCGCTTCGGCGAGCTTGGCGCCGATTTCCTTGTCGCCGTTGGCACTGATCGTACCGACGTGCTCGATTTCCTTCGGGTCCTTCGTCGTCTTCGACAGCTTCTTCAGCGTCTCGACCACGGCTTCGACGGCCTTGTCGATGCCGCGCTTGATCTCCATCGGGTTATGACCCGCGGCAACCAGTTTGCTCCCCTCGCGGTAGATTGCCTGGGCGAGAACGGTCGCGGTGGTCGTTCCGTCGCCCGCGACGTCGCTCGTCTTCGAGGCCACTTCGCGCACCATTTGTGCGCCCATGTTTTCGAATCGGTTCTCGAGCTCGATTTCCTTGGCCACGGTGACGCCGTCTTTGGTGACGGTCGGCGAGCCGAAGCTCTTCTCGATGACGACGTTGCGGCCTTTCGGGCCCAGCGTGACCTTGACGGCATCGGCCAGCGCATTGACGCCGGCGAGAATCAGATTCCTAGCCTGTTCGGTGTAGACGATTTCTTTAGCAGCCATCTTTGAATCCTCTGCAGGTAAACGATAATTTTCCGTAAAATGGGGCTCCGGCGATCATCAGCCAGAGCGCTCGATTTACTTTTCGAGCACGCCGAGGATGTCGTCTTCGCGCAGGATGAGACGCTCCTCGCCGTCGACCTTGACCTCGGTGCCGCTGTACTTCCCGAAGAGGATGCGGTCGCCGACCTTCACGTCGAGCTTCCGGACACTTCCGTCCTCAAGGATCTTACCGTTCCCGACGGCGAGGACTTCGCCTTCGATCGGCTTTTCTTTGGCGGTGTCGGGGATGATGATGCCGCCTTTGGTCTTCTCCTCCTCTTTGACGCGCTTGACGATGACGCGATCATGAAGCGGGCGAATATTCGACATGGCATTCTCCTGGGCAGTTGGTGGGACGACGTCGTTTTGGGACGCCGCACTCGAGTCAGACAACGCCGCGCTCGGTCCCAACCGGCGCGTGATCGAAACAGCGTGACCCCGACCGAGTAGGCCCTTGGGGGCTCACCCGGTGCGGATTGTTGGCACTCATTTAGACGGAGTGCCAACCGCCGAGCGCGAAGGTAATCCTCGTCCGCAGGGCGTCAAGAGCTGGGCGGCGTGGCCCTCAGCATTTCGCAAGTCGCTGAAACCGCTCGAGCTTGCGACGCGACCAAACTGTGCACGCCCGATCAGCACTCGCAAGGGGAGCCTGCCAAGGCGCGCAGCGCTTGAGCTGTACCGAGCATGTTCTCAAATTGCGAAGGTACTTGGAATCGTTTACAAAACGATCATGCGGACGAGGCACGATACGGCGATTGTGGCAACGCAGTCGGTCTCCCATTTCTTCCTCGAGGCCGTAGAAGATGCGATGCGGCTGCGCGGCGTGGACGCCACCGATGGCGCGACGCGTTACCTCGTCGCGCTGCTCGCCGACTACGCCCACCCCGATCGACGAGCCGGGGAAGCGTTGGATCGATCCGTCACGCTCCTCTTCGACGAGGCCGTGCGATCACCGGACCCGGGCGAACGGTTCGAACGACTTCGAACGCTCGGCGACGGGGTGCTCTACGGATGCGGGTTCTTCGGCGATCACTTCGAGGCTCGAGGGGTCGACACGAAGTACCTCCACGGCCTCGGTACACGGGCGTACGGCGCAGCCGGCTCGATGCTCCGCGGCCGCGCCGAAGAGGCGCTCGCGCCCGATCTCTTCGGTGAGCTCGCCGCCAAGTTCGATGCCTTCGTCGACGTGCTGACGGAGGTGGCGGACGCGACCATTGCGATGGGAACCGAGACATCACGCGGCCTGCTGAAAATCTACGAACGCTGGCTCAAGACGGGGAGCGAACGACTCGCAACGGCGCTCACCTCGCAGGGCGTCGTCCCGACGCGTGGCCGAAAGGGCCCGTTGCAGTGAGCGCGGAGCGCCGCCTCGAGGGCAACGGGGCGGGGCTCCTTCGAGAGCGAGCGCTCGCAAAACGCGTCCAAGGCGCGCTCGAGCGCTTGTACCAGCTGGACCGGGTTGCGGACGTCGGCGACTACGTTCGTGGGGCAGAGGCTGGTGAGCGCGAAGCGCTTCTGGTCTACGAAGCAGACGACGGGGCTCTTGAAGTCAGTGTTCGGCTTCCCCGGCTCGAGGCCGAAGCCGACCTCGACACGATGTGTCAGATCATCGAGGGGGTGAGCCACTTCGTCTACGTCGTCGAGCGAGCCCGGGCCGGGCGCGAGGCGTCGCAGCTCGAGCTCGAGATGCAAGCCGAGGTCGACAAATGGGTCGTCCTCGGGTCTGCGCTGAAGGCATTCGACGCAGCCCAAAGCGCGCTCCTTCGCGCCCGCCTCTACGAGCGGGTCGCGTTCATGGACGCTCCGGGTACGGAAGTGGGGGATCGCTACCGGGTCGCCAACGACACGGCCAACCGGTTCTTGCGGCGCGTCGAGCGAGACTTTCTCGATGGTGCCCGGTTCGGAGAGATCCGCTCCGCGCTTCGGCATTTCTTCGAACTCGGCCAGGAGGGCAAGCTCCGGCTCGGACGCGCCGCGTAGAGCCACGAACCGCTTCATCGAAAAGCACCGACCGCGGCGGCGGACCGAGGATCTCAAGGCTTTCGGCCCTGCCAGCGAAAACGGCTGGCAGAACGCCGCCGGGGCCATTCGGCGTTGAGAAGACCCCCTTGCGTACCCACCCCCACAGCCCGATGCTGCCGGGGACGTGCGCATCGAGAACGAAGTCCGCCAGGCCGTCGACCGGCTCGAACTGCCGTTCAACGCGATAGGCATCGATCCTTACGGGATCTCGAAGCACCACCTGCGTGTATTTTTCACGCTCCTGGCAGTCGCCTACCGGTACTATTTCTCCGTCCGAACCGCTGGAATCGAGCACGTACCGCCGCGCGGGCGCGTGATGCTCGTTGGTAACCACGCGGGCGGGATTCCGATTGACGCGGCCATGATCATCGCGTCGTGCCTGCTCGAGATGAAGCCGCCGCGGCTCGCGCAAGGTATGGTCGAGCGGTTCTTGAACCGCTATCCGGTGGCCAGTCGGTGGGCGAGCCGGACCGGTCAATTTACGGGGCTGCCGGAGCACGCCGAAAGGCTGCTCGAAGACGAACGACTCTTGCTCGTTTTCCCAGAAGGCGCGCGCGGAACCGCCAAGCTCTTTCGCGACCGATATTCCTTGGTCACCTTTGGTTCGGGATTCATGCGGCTCGCGTTGAAGACGCATGCCTGCATCGTCCCGGTCGCCGTTCTGGGCGGCGGCGATGCCTTCCCCACGATTGCGAACGCGTACAAGCTCGGCCGTATGCTGGGCCTGCCTTACGTCCCGATTCCCGCCCACGGGATTCCGCTGCCCCTGCCGGCGAAAGTCGAGATCGAATATGGATCGCCCCTTCGCTTCGAGGGAACGGGAAACGAGGACGACGAGGTCGTCGCGAGCTACGTTCGGGAGGTCACGACCGCGCTCGCCAGAATGCTCGAAGCGGGGGTCAGGCGCCGCCGTGGCGAACCGCCGGAGCGATTCGAGGAGCCCCGATGAGGCTCCTTATTCCGGGCGCGTCCGGGGCGATCGCCCGCAAGGTCGCCGTCTACCTGCAGAGCGAGGGCCATGACGTCATCGGAATCGACCGGCGGCCCTGGGCGGACGCCCCCATCGAGTTTCATCAAGTCGACGTGCGAAAGCGCGCAGCGGAGGACGTTTTCCGAAAGTTTCGCCCCCAGGTGGTCGTGCACATGGCCACGGTGACCTCTCTCGTCGTCGCAGCCGAAGACGAACGATCTCAGATCAACGTGGCGGGAACGCGCGCCGTATTCGCGTACGCCCGCACGTACGGAACCGAACACTGCGTTTTCGTCGGTCGCCATACGTTTTACGGCGCGGGACCCGATTGTCCCCTCTTTCACACGGAGGACGAGCCTCCCCTCGAGCTCGATCGATTCCCCGAGCTCGCAGACCTCGTTGCGGCCGACCTTTACGCGGCCACCTCCCTCTGGCGGTTTCCCGAGCTCACGACCACCGTCTTGCGGCTTTCGTATTCGCTCGGTCCGAGCGGGCACGGAACGCTCGCCGGCTTTCTGCGGGGCCGGCGCGTTCCGATTGTCTTCGGTTTCGACCCGCTATTTCAATTTTTGCACGACGATGACTTCGTGCGGGCCATCGCGATGACGGTCGACAAGCGTCCTCGCGGTGTCTTCAACGTGGCAGGCCCCCAGCCGCTGCCGCTCTCGAACGTGATCAGCGAGGCGGGTCGGACACCGGTGCCGCTGCCCGAGTTCATGATCGCGAGCCTTCTCGGCCGATTTGGCTTTCCGAGGCTCGCCCAAGGGGCACTGGCGCACATCAAATATCCGGTCGTCGTCGACGCCCGTGCCTTCCGCGAACAGACGGGCTTTTCTCACAGGTACGACGAACTCGCGACCATCCACGCCTTCCGGACCGCCTTTCCGCTTCCGACCTGAAGAGTGCGCGCGTCGGTCGCTATCGCTTCTTTCCCTTCTTCGCGGTCTTCTTCGCCGCCTTTTTCGCGGTCTTCTTCGCCGCCTTCTTCGCGGTCTTCTTCGCCGCCTTCTTCGCGGTCTTCTTCGCCGCCTTCTTTGCTGCCATGCTCTTCTTTCCTTTCTTCACTGCTGGTTTCGTTTGCTTCCGCAGAGTTGCTGGCTCGGGGGCACGTGAAGAAACACCCGCCGCCCTCTTTTTTCTGGTCTGGTTCGCGCGCGGCGCAGCCTTGGCCGGGCCCCCGATTCCATTGCCCAGCGCTTGCACCCGCTTGCCGGTGGACTGATCGCCCGACGGTCGACGCGGGACCGCTTCACGTTGAGCGGAGCGGCGCTCGAGTACGTTGAAGACCTTTTCATCGAGCTTTTCAAAATCGAAAGGCTTGTCGATGTATTCGTCGGCGCCGAAGAGCGGGCTCGTCGCTTCGTTCAAGTTTTCCCCGATGCCTGTGAGCATGAGGACGCCGGTATGGGCGAGGGCGGCATTCTGCCGAATCTTCCGGCAAACCTCCCAACCGCTCATCCCAGGCATCATCACGTCGAGGACGACGAGGTCGGGCAAGCGCTCGCGCGCGAGACGCCAAGCCTCATCGCCATCCGAAGCCTCGATGACTTCGACTCTGGGCTTCGAGAGCGACCGAAGATGTTGCGCGACGAGCTCCAACATCGTCGGCTCGTCGTCCGCGACCAGCACGACCGCAGGCGCCGATTTTTCATTCACGCTTGCGATGATCGAAGAAGTTGCATGCATTGGTCAAGTTCGTTGTTCGATCATTCATCGACGAACTCCGTGGGGACTTGGGTGGTCGACTCGACAAGTTCCTTGTTCGAGGTGACAAACTTCACGATGGTCGGCATGTGCCCCTTCGTGAGCTTCAGCTTGTTCTGCATCATTCCCTTCGTGGGATCGAGCTCCCTACGGATGACTTCCTTCCATCGCGCATACGACGCCACGATGACGAACGCCGCCTTTTCGGCCTCTTCGCGTGAAACGAGCCGACAGCTCCGGCACGCGCCCTGGTGAACGTCGAGCCACATCGCGACATCCTTGTCGATTCCGATGGCCGGCTCGGCGTTGACGACCATGGCCACGGCGCCGTGGGTCCAGTCCCGACCGGCGTCCCTGTAGGCGGGGTTCGCGTTGATCGCGTCCTTGTACGCGCTGCACCATTCGGCGGAGGGAAAGCGGAGCCTCGATGCACTCATGATGCTTGACCCTACTCCAGACACCCCCTCCAGCGCTTTCGTTTTCGGCCACGGCGGGCCAAGGACAACGCTCGGCACGTCGGCCCTTATCGGGCGTCAAGCGCCCGGGCCTCTGCGGGCGTGGACGGATGCGTGGGAGGGCGGCGATACTTCGTCCTCCGATGGCCCGCAGCCCTGCCCGCCCACGCGTTCACGCCCGCGGCAACCGCCGCCTCGACGGAGTTCTCGACTTCGTCGCGTTCGCGGCCCACTCGATGCCTTTGGTCACGCTGCTCGACGAGGCCCCGCGCCGGATCGTGAGCCTGCTCGAGGCGAACGTCTGTTCGCTTTACGTGGTCGAGGGCGACAAGAGCGAGCTCGTGATGAGGGGCAACGTCGGGTTCACGAACGAGGCCATAGGCCAGGTGCGTCTCCGGGTCGGCGAGGGCATCACCGGAGAATCGGTCGAATACATGCGGCCGATCACGACAGAGACCGCCGAGCAGCACGCAGCCTACAAACACTTCGACGTCCTCGGCGAAGAACGCTTTCCCGTATTTCTCGCCGTGCCGATCCGTGGCAGCGCAGGTCCGCTGGGAGCGCTCGTGGTTCAACGGGCCGAAAAACCGTTCACGGACTCGGATGTCGAACTCGTGACCGCACTGGGCGGCCTCATCGCGGCAGGCATCCGCCACGCGCAACTCGTCGACGAGGCCCGCGAGCGGGGTGCGCGACGTGCCGGAGGTGGCACCCGAAAAGTCACGCTGACAGGTCGTCCGGTCATGGTGGGGCGAACGCTCGGCGCGCTCGCTGCCCTCCGCCGCCCGGCGATGCGCCCCAAGGAGGACGCCGCGGACCGTGACGTTCCTGCAGAAGTCCGCCGGTTGCGCGGCGCATTCGATGTCGCCGACAAGGCCATCCGCGACCTCCGCGAGCGTGCGAGGACAATCGGACTCGGCCGCGATGCCCAGTTTCTGGCGATTTACGCCGAAATCCTGGAGGATGCACGCTTTCGAGAACGTGCCGGCGAGCTCGCCGCAAGCGGCATCGGCCTTGCCCAATCACTCTCGAAGGTCGCGCGCGACGTAACCCGGACGGCCGCGTCGCTGACACGCGATTCGTTTCTCGAGGAGCGGGCTCGCGACGTCGAAGACCTGTGCGATGCCCTCACCATGCTGGCGGGCGCTGAGAAGCGCTCCGCATTGCCTTCCCGCGCCATTCTCCTCGGAGACGCGCTCACCGTGTTCGACCTGCTCGTCACCGCGCGGTCCATGCCTGCCGGCGTCGCGCTGAGCGAGCGCGCGTCAGGTCCCCGAACCCGGGCGCTGCTCAAGCTCATGAACGTTCCTGCGGTCGCAGACGTCAAAGGGCTCTTTCGATGGGCCTCCGACGGCGACATCGCGCTACTCGACGGCGATCACGGGCTGCTCGTCATCAACCCGACGAAAAGTGAAATGGCGAGCCTGCGCGAGGCCCGACGGTCGGGCCGGATGACCCCGTCGCGATAGAAAGCCGGCAAGCGCAAAGGAGAGAGCCGTGGCAAAATGGCCGCCGTGACGAACCGTGCTCCGCCGCACCCCGAAGCCGATGTCGCGGGGCGAGCCGACGACGAGGGCGACCGCATCAGCGTGACGGACGTCAACGGAACGGTCGCCCGTTTCGAAATGAGCTACTCGTCACCGGGCGGGGAGCGATCTCGCGCGAAGTTTGGACCGCCCTGGCGAGCGCGGATTCCGTCGGCCATTTATCTGCTCGCCGCCCTCGTTTTCGGCGGCCTGGTGCTTTACGCGTACGGGGCAGCGCCATCCAGCTCGGCCTTGTTCGTCTGGGTGGTCGAAGGCGACCGCGGGCGGCCCGTCCCCGCAAGTGTGCTCACCGCCGTCATCGTCCTCAGTGCAGTCGGCACCGTGCTGCGTACGCATATGCAGGGGGTGCTGGTCGGCGAGGACTGGATCGAGGCACGCTACCTCCTCTGGCTGGGCATCCCACGCGCCCGGCGCTGGGGCTGGCCGCAAGTGCTGCGTGTGGTCGTCGACGGTCCTCGCGTGGCCCTCGAACTCTGGGACGGCACTTTCGAGCGCTTGCCAGAAGTCGCGCTCGGTCGAAAGCTCGCCGAGTTGATCGTGCAGCAGGCGCACAGACGCCGGATACAGGTCACCGCGCTCGATCCCAATCGGCCTTGACGGCCTGCCTAACCTCGGGGTCGGTAAGAAATTCGATCGCCGTTCTTGCCAACGCCTTGGCGGCGACGAGCGAAGTGCCGAGCCCGGCCTCGCTCGCGGCCGCCTCGGCAAAACGGTGCTCGTGACACAGTGCGCCGCCTTTTTCCACGATCGCCAGCCACGGATGAATCGCGGGAACGACATGGGAGACATCGCCCATGTCGGTGCTCCCCGTGCCGATTGCATCATCGCGCTCTCGCGGGCGACGACCGAGCGCCTCGAGGTGGGCGCCGAAGCGCCTGGCGAGGGCCAGGTTGTTCACCATATCGCGGTAGCCGTGACGCACACTCGACGTGAGCTCGACGTCGCTCGCCATGGCGGCCGCGCGCGCGCATCGCTCGACGACCCCCCGTACGCGGGCGAGCTCATCGCCGTCACGCGCGCGAACGCTGAACTCGCAGCCGGCATGCTCGGGAACGATGTTGACGGCTTGACCTCCGTCGGTGATGTAGCCGTGCACGCGCACTCCATCGCGAAAATGCACCCGTTGGCCATCGACGAGCCTAAATGTATCGAGGCACGCGGTGAGCGCACTGCGTCCCTCGTGCGGCGCAAGCGCAGCATGGGAGGGGCGCCCTTTGAATGCAAACGTCAACCATAACGATGCGAGCGTCGGATGCGCGGTGAGGTCCCGATCGAAGGGGTGAAACATCATCGCAGCATCGATGCCGTCGAACGTGCCCGATCGGATCATCTCGATCTTGCCGCCACCGCCCTCTTCGGCGGGCGTACCGAGGATCACCACTTCGCCGTCTGCCCCGTGCGCGGGGTCGCTGAGAATCGTGGCGGCAGCCACGAAGGCCCCGACAGCGCCCGCGGCGATGAGATTGTGACCGCACGCATGGCCGATGCCCGGCAGGGCGTCGTACTCGGCCAAGATCGCCACCCGGCACCCGCTGCCCCTTCCTGCCCGGGCGCGGAAAGCCGTGGGCATCCCGGCGATACCACGCTCGACCGACCATCCGTGCCGCGAAAGGAAGGCTGACAGCCACTCGCTTGCTTGGTGCTCCTCGAACCGCAGCTCGGGGTTGGCGTGAATACGCCGCGCGAGCTCCCGAATGTCCTCCGCATTGACGTCGATGGTGTGGTCGATGCGGGTGGCAAGCTCCGGGGCAAGGCTCATGCTTGCGCAAGAGTCGCCCGAGAGGATGAGGGCGTCAAACGAGCGCTGCAGTAGAGTCTCGAGCGTTCGATGAGAGGAATTGTTTTCTGGGCCGCCCTCACGGCATGCATCTCGTGCAATCGTCGCGTCGAACCATCGATGTCCCAGGCGGGCTCGATGGCGGGCGATCGGCCCGGCCGACCCTACGCTGCGTTCGCAAGCCAGAACGGCGCTGGACAGGCGAACGTCCCCCCGGCTCCGGGGAAGTCTTCGGGCGAGGCCGGTGTCACGCCGGCCGGCCGAGAGGCCAGCGCCACCTTCGCCGAGAAAGGCGCCGCGGAGGCCAGCGCCGTGTTCGCCGCCGAGAAGGTCACCGGGGAGGCCAGAGCGATGGGAACGCACCTTGCCTACGCTGGCTTCACGACGCCGTCGCTCGACGCGGGTGCCTTGCGCAGCCTCTACGACGCTGCAATCCGTGAGATCGAGCGGCTGGAAAGGCTGATGACGACGTGGGACCCCCAGAGCGAAGTTTCGCGGGTCAACTCCGCGGCGGGGCGGAGCGCCGTGCCCGTCAGCCAAGAGACTTTCGACGTCATTCGCGAATCGCTCCACGCAAGCGAATTGAGCGAGGGTACGTTCGACGTCACGTTCCAGACGCTGCACGGTCTCTGGAAGTTCGACGAGGATCTCGATCCGCATCCACCGTCGCAAGAAGCCGTTCGAGCGCTTGTGCAGTACGTCGGCTACCGTCACGTGAAGCTCGACCCTTCGAAGCGCACCGTGTTTCTCGATGAGCCGCACGTTCGCATCGGCCTCGGAGGAATCGCGAAGGGATTCGCCGTCGATCGCGCGGTGGCTGTCCTCGATCGCGGCGGCGTGCGATCGTTCTACGTTCAGGCCGGCGGGGACCTCTTCGCGCGGGGAACCAAACCAGACGGCACGCCATGGATCGCGGGGATTCGCGACCCGAGGGGACCCGAGGGGGACTATTTCGCCACGATGCCGGTGAGCGACCACGCGTTCAGCACGGCCGGCGACTACGAGCGCACGTACGTCGTCGGCGGCAAGCGTTACCATCACATCATCGATCCGCGAACGGGTTACCCGGCGACGGAATCGCGAAGTGTCACGATTTGGGCTCCGACGGCGCTCTTGGCGGACGAGATCGACGATGCCGTCTTCATCCTCGGGCCCGCGAAGGGGCTCGCTTTGGTCGAATCGCTGGACGGCGTCGGAGCCGTCATCGTCGACGCGAATAACCGCGTTTGGATGAGCAACCGCCTCGCGGGCAAGATCGCCGGCCAGCACCCGCCGACCGACGGACTGTGACCGACAGCGACGCACACGTAGAGGCTTACCGCAGCCCGGCCAGGCTGCGCCGCGAGACAAGCTGCCGTGCGACCCGTTGGAAATCGGCCGCGCAGGTGACCTCGAGCGCTGCGGAGCACTTGGGCGCATAGCGGTTCATGGCGCTGTCGCCATGGCTCCAATGACCGCGGGGCTCGGGGCAAAGCCAAATGAGCGCGTTTGCCCGCTCGCGGATCCGATCGAGCACGTCGGCCGCGGCGTCCCTGTAATTTCCTCGTCCGTCGCCGAGTATGACGACCGTCGTTCGCCGATCGATCTCGCTTAGGCAGCGCTGCTCGAACGTGCGCAAGGCGTTGCCGTAGTTCGAGTTGTGACCTTTTGCCGCCATCCCGATCCATGCCAGGTGCGTGGCCGAGCGCGCACCCGGGCGTCGCAAGAATCTTGTTGTTTCTTCGATATCGCTGACGAAAAGAAACGTCCGCGTGTTCTCGAAGAGCTCCTGGGCCGAAACGGCGAACTCAAGGAGAAAACGAACCGCGGGACGTACGGAGTCGCTGACGTCGCAGAGGAGGAGAAGCTTCGGCCGGTCTCGGACCCGACGCCTGCGCACGAGCGAGACGGGAATTCCCGCGGTCCGGAACGACCTCCGCAAGGTGCGATGGGCGTCGACGACGCCGCGGCGGCCCCGACGCCGTCGCACGCGGGCGGCTCCGCGAAAATGCTCGGCGAGCAAGCGTAGGGCAGCACGAACGGAGTCGGCGTCCGTGTCGTCCATCGCCGCAAAGGGCGTCAATTCGATGCCGCGCGTGCGCCTTTGGTCCCGGAGATCTCGGACGCGCGCGTCGTAGATGCGACGCACGTGCGCCCTGGCTCTGCCCTCGGCCCGCTCGAGCTCGCGAGCGACGAGGTCGGCGAGCTCGGCGCCCCGGGTCCCCATCGCACCGACGAGAAGTGTGCGGATGCGCCTGAGCGAAGTGTGCGCGCGGTCCGCGCCGAGACTGCGCAAAAAGCGGTGAACCTCGTAGCCGAGCTGCAGCTCGCTGTGGGCGTCGATGGACAGGGCGGCGGCCGCCCGCGTCAACAGTCGATCGAAATCGGCGCCGGCCCCCAACAGCGACACGAGGCTACCCACAGGTGGCTGCTCGGCCCCCTCGGCCTCGACAAGGACGGCGCGCAAAGTCTCGACCTCCACGTCGGTGAAACCGCCGGCGGGCAAGCGGGCCCAGAAATCGGCCGGCTCGGTGTCCGCTGAACCCCCAAAAAAAGCCTGAAATGCGTCATCGAAGCGTCTTCGATCGCGGGCCCGTCCGACGACGATGCAGGCGATGGCTTCGCGCACGGCCCAGCGGTCCTCGAAACCGATCTCGCGGAGGGCGCGCGCCACATCCAAGGCCTGGGAGGTCGTCACGTCGAACTCCTCGCGGCGCAGGGTCCACAAAAATTCGTCGATCATTCGGACGAGCGCAGGCGAACCCGGCACACACGAAGCATACGGCGGCGCGCGATCCTGTGCCGCCGCTCGGAGCCCGACGGCTGCCGGGATTGCGTTTTTCACGCGATGTGCCCGATGAAGCGCGCGCGGGCGACTCAGGGATTCGGCGCGGGCTCGGCGAGCACCGCGAGTAACTCAGAGATTCCGCGCGGGCTCGGCGAGCACCGCGGGCAACTCAGGGATTCGGCGCGGGCTCGGCGAGCAGCGTGCGAACCATGGTCTCGATGTGAAGGTCTTCGTCGGTGTCGTAGCCGATCGCAACGTCTCGCACGACGCCACGCTTGTCGACGACGACGAGGGTCGGCAGGCTCTCCACCCCATATCCCCGTGTCGTTTCGCCGCGTTCGTCCACCGCAATGGCGTAGGGCAGCGCGGCTTGCTGCGCGAAAAGCGCGACTTTTTCCGTGCTTTCTGTCGAGACGCCGAGAACGCTGAGTCCCTGCGCTCCGTACTTGGCTTGAAGCGCAGCCAATTTCGGCATGATGATCCGACAAGGGCCGCACCAGGTCGCCCAAAAATCAAGGAGGACGACGCGTCCCCGAAGGCCGCCCACGGAGCTCGGGAAGGTTCCGCTGACGGCCTGTAGGTCCTTCCACGGCGGCGCAAAGGCGCCGACGAGGTCCATGCGCGCCATGTCGTCTTGCGAAGGAAACGGCGCGAGGGTGACCCGCACGTGCTGCTCTCCTGCCGTCCCTCGGAGGAACGTCAGGTCGACGGTGTCTCCGACGGCGTGTGACCCGATCGCACGGATGATGTCGATTCCACGATCCACCCGGACCGTGGCGACCCGAACGACCCGATCGCCTTCGCGAATGCCGGCCCGCTCGGCAGGCGAGCCCCGGGTGACGTGGGTCACCCGGACGCCGCCGCTGGCAAGCTCCGATTCCATCGCGATGCCCAGCCACGGGCGCCCAAGAGGGGCCTCGGCGCTCGCGTTCCCGGAGAGCGATCCGCACAGCAAAAATGCGAACAGTGCGAGAATGGCCATGACGCTGCCGAGGCGCATGCCCCTTCGCGGTCGTCCCATGCCATTTGCTAGCACGAGGCCTTCCAAGCGTCGTGGACACAAAACGCCGCAGCGCGCCCCCGCCAAAGGCGAGACCGCGCCACGTGAAAGGCCGAGAGCGGCCGATTCTACTTCAAGAAGGTGCGTTTAAGCGGAGTCTGGAAAGCGAAGTGAGCTGAAGCCAAGGAAGCCGAAAGAAAAGCAAGTTCGCTGGATCGGAAGGATGGCGTCGTCCCCCATCGGAAGGGAATCGGAAGGGAATGGAGGGGGCCGTCCGCCGGTCCGGACACCGCAGCCCACGGCGCCGACCCAGACTCCCTGAGCAGCGCCCGTGCCATCAGGACGCCGATCCGGAGTTCCGGCGGAATGCCCGCGCAGCGTCGTACGTTTTTCCCTGGAGAAGCGACCGGAACGTCGCGCGAGGGGGGCGTCTGAGTCACGATCCGAGAAAGGATCTGAAATCTTTGCGGACCTCGTCGACCGGCGGCGAAGAGGCCCGCGAGGTGGGTTCTGGCCCGAGCGGCGTTGACACCGCTCTCGGCCCGGGTATCGTCCGCTACCCCCGAACAGGGGGCGAGCGCCCATAGCTCAGCTGGATAGAGCACTGGTCTACGGAACCAGGTGTCGGAAGTTCGAATCTTCCTGGGCGCGCCGACACGAATCGGCTGGCCAAGCGGGGGGTCGTAACGAGCGGCCGCCCCCAAGTGAGCCCGTCGTGACCAGCGAACCGTTCATCGACGACACCGCGTGGATGAGGGTGGCCCTCGCAAAAGAGGACGCCCCCCAAATGAGTCCGTCGTGACCAGCGAACCGTTCGTCGACGACACCGCGTGGATGAGGGTGGCCCTCGAAGAAGCGGACGCAGCAGCCGCGGCGGATGAAGTTCCCGTCGGGTGTGTCATCGTCGACATCGACGGGCGCGAACTCGCGCGCGGACGGAACGCCCGTGAGGTTCTGCGTGATCCCACGGCCCACGCGGAGATGAACGCGCTTCGATCCGCTGCCCAGCGCATCGGCGGATGGCGACTGGAGGGGGCGACGGCCTACGTGACACTCGAACCGTGTGCCATGTGCGCAGGAGCCCTCGTCCTCGCGCGCATGGCCCGAGTCGTTTACGGGTGCGCCGACCCAAAGGCGGGTGCGGTGACGTCGATGTTCGGAATCGGCCGCGACGTTCGGCTAAATCACCGCTTCGCCGTGGTCGATGGGGTTCTTGGCGAAGAGTGCGCGCGTCGGCTCAAGGAGTTCTTTGCGTCGCTGCGGGCTCGCAGATGAAATCCGCGGGGTCCGATCCCCCGTCGAATCCCGCGATCCACAATCCAACGCCACGCCCATCTCCCGGAACCCAGCCCGCGATCCACAATCCCGCGCCCACGCCCATGTCGGGAACTAAGGCACGTCGGGCGGATCCTCCGGCGGGGGAGCGGTCATCCCATCGTCGCCATCGAGCGTGGGCCGTTCTTGCACGGGGGGACGCGCCGGCGGTCGGTCGCCTCCGTGCCAGATTTCGACAGGCTGACGCTCCGCCTCGGCCAGCTCCTCATCGTTGATTCGCCCAGTTCGATGGGCGACAGCCATGAGCGTATGCAATGTCCGCATCCAGCCCTCAGGAACCGAGCCCAAGTCGTGCATCGCGCCGTACCGAATGGGAGAAGGCAGCAGCGAGGCGAGAAACAGGCACTCCGCGAGGTTCAGCTCGGCAGGCGTTCGGCCGAAATAGTAGTCCGCGGCGGATGTGACCCCGTAAATGGCAGGGCCGAACTCGATGACGTTCAAGTAGAGCTCCATGAGCTCATCCTTCGAGAACGTTTGCTCCAGATACTCGGTCAGAACGACCTCCTCGAGCTTTCGAGACAAAGTCTTCTCGCGACCCAAGAAGAGGTTCTTCGCGAGCTGCATCGTGATGGTGCTCGCGCCGCGAACGAACCGGCGAGCCTTCAGGTTGGCGATGATCGAAGCGCGGATGGCGGCTCGATTGAACCCATGGTGCCGGAGAAATGCGCCATCTTCCGTCGTCAGGACGGCGACCTGCATATACGGACTGATCTCGTCGATCGGGGTCCAGGCCGGCGTGCCTGGGCCGGTCAGCTGTTCTCCCATCGTCCCGTCAGGAAGTACGACCCGATGGGAAAATGGCTGCTCGAAGCGGTCCCGAGCAAGCATCGGGGGCACTTTGACGATTTTGCATTCGTCCTCGACGTCGTAGTCGAGCCTGAGATCATCGAGTGATCTGGTGTCGAAGGCGGTCTCGCCGCGCGCGGCGAAGGTGCCGGCGATGCGAGCCCCTTCGAGCGCCCGTAGGAGGGCTGGCGGGACGCTCTCGACGAGCGCCTGACAAGAGGCGCGTGGAATTTCGACGTGAAAGGCCCCGGTCACGTGATCCGAGTCCTGGTCGAGCACGCCCGAGCCTGCGAGGCGGATTGCCCCGAGCGACGCTCCGAAGTCGTCGAGACGAACGGTTCCAGCGGCGGTCAGCATGCCGCGTGCGCTGAGCGCCAAATGCACGTCGCGCACGACATCGCGGGCCAGGCGAGCATCGTCGAGCGAAAGCCCGGAGCCTTGAGCGTCGACGTCGAATGTGACGGACCCTCCGTCGGCGGCAAGCGATACGCGAGCCCGGCCGATCGCCGTGGCGTGTGCCACATCCACGAGCCCGAGAGCACCCTCGCGGATTCCGAGCTCATCGAGCGGCACCGGGCCCCCGTCCAATCCGAGCGAAACGTCGCGGCCATCGAGTGGCAGCACCAAATTGAACGCGAGCGGCGTCGTTCCGGGCCGGTGGGTGGTCGAAAAACGAACGCTCACGCCCGGCCCGACCCGCTCAATCGAGAATGGGCCCGGACCAATCGTCAGATCGACTTTCTCCGCCGGGCGAACGATTTTCCATTCGAGCGCGTCGACCGCGACCGTGGCACCGGCCGATAGCCGTTCGCTCACCAGGTTTGCGATCCCGTCGATCTCCTTGCGGATGACCGGCAGCGGCGGAGGGGCAATGAGCGGACGGCGGGGATCCGACAGTGGCTCGGCTGCAGCGTGGCGGCGGGCTTGGCCCGCCCAAGAGTTGCTCGCACGAGCTGAGGTCGTCGCGTTGCTCGGGGAGGCGTCCGGCTGGCGATCGCTCCGGGAGGCGTCCGACCCAGACGCTGTGGTCGTCCAGGCGAGGCTGGCCGCACCGGCGGCCGCGCGAACGATGGTGCCGGCAGGGGTCAGCTCGACGGAAACGCCGTGGATCGCGACCGCGCCATGGGCGGAATGGGCCTCAGCGTCGCGGGCCGAGAATCGAGTCGACGTCCGGTCTGCCGTGAGGCGGACTCCCACGGCGGAGAGGACCGGCTCATCGGTCTTTCCGTCGGTCCAACGGATGGATGCGTCGTCGACGACGACATCCGGTCGATGGCCGTCTTCGCCAACGCGTCCGCGGCCACCGTTCGGGTGCCGCCACGCTTCAATTTGGTCCGAAAGGGCATCGCGGGTGCCGACCGCCGTGAGCCGCGCGCCCGCGACCTCGACGCGCGCCGGATGGAGATCCCACCGCAGCAGGAGCCTGACCTCGTCCGCATGCAGGTCGATCCCGGGCATCGCCTCGGCATGCAGCCCAACCTCGAGGAGTCTGACGCCGCCCCAGCAGGGCCGCACGCCCCCGACCTGCAGGAGCAGGTGTCGCCGCGCTGCCTCCAAAGCGATACGCGAGCGCACAAGAGGCGAGAAGCCCGCAGCGCCAGCCAGTGCGGCCACCGCCACAAGCGACGCCAGCGACGCGAGCGTTCGCCTACGAAGTTGGGGTCGCATTGGCCACCGAATAGCCTAACGCGCCCCCGGAGGCGCGCGCATCCCGCAAAACGCACGATACGCCGCACGAGGTCGGCCCGAACAGTTTGGCGCCGACGAACCAAAAGAAAGGGCCCGCGATTGAAGCGAGCCCTTTCGGAAAAAAATCCCGGCAGCGTCCTACTCTCCCACACGGCTTCCCGTGCAGTACCATCGGCTCCGAG
>JBEKFX010000068.1:0-46238 GCA_050013115.1 Polyangiaceae bacterium | reverse complement strand
TCTTTGAAAGCGACCGTGAGGTTCGCGCCGGATCCTTCGTTCGAGACCTTGATGGCGGCGATGCGACCGTCTCGGGCGGCGAGCGGGGCGGCCGCTTCGAGAGCCTTGCGGCCGGGAATCTTGACCGCGAAGCCGGTCGGCTGCTGCGCGCCTTCGATCGTCTCGATGGGGCCGTCCATCTTCAACCGAAGGACGTTGCCGTGGTGTACGGGGCCATTCGAGAAGGGAGGGACGTGAATGCGCCGGTGGTGCGCGGCCCTTTCCGCGGCGTCGCTTTCGGCCTCGACCGGAGGCGCTGCAGAGGCTTGAGGCGCTGCGCTGGAGGCCACCGGCATCGGGGCCGCGGCCGACGGTGCGGAAGAGGCGGCCGAAGCGAGGGGTGCCGCGTTCGCGTCGACGGCGGCAGCAGCAGGGGCAGCGGGCGCGGGGGATTCATGGTGCATCTTTTTCATCGCGAGAGCGGTCACGACGGCGGCGAGCATGACGCCCGCAGCCAAGGCGGCGCGTCGCCTCGTCAAGTTGACCTGCCCAAGGCCGAGCTTTTCCGCGCCCGCATCGGCCGCGGTCGCATCAGGCCCGCGTACGACACGTCGGCCGCTCGTGTGCAAGCCGCCGCCTGGGGCCGGTGCAGTCGTCCGCTTGGCTCCCGCGTGACCGTCGGCGCGCTCGCGACGCCGCTCCCCGAGTACCTGGGCCATCGTCTTCGCCCGCTCGGCGACTCGGCCGAAGATCGGACCGACGGCCTCGATGCCCCGGGCCAGCATCCCCTTCATGTCCCGCGACACCCGCTCGACCGCCGCCAAGTCGTCGGCTGCGACCGTTGCGGCGCGAGCGGGCGCCGGGCTCGCGCCATGCCCCGCAGCGTCGCGAGGCGAGCTAAGTTCAGGATCGTCCGTGTACCGCAGCGTCACGATCAACTGGGGCACCTTCGACGTGGGGTCGACGGCCACCTCGACTCGATCGATGTGAGCGGGGCGCTTGACGCCGTTCTGCGCGTCCTCGAGCTCGAGCTGCCGGCCCACCTGGAGAAAGCCGAGGTCGCTGCCGACGGTGACCTCGCTGCGGCGTGCATCCTTGACCTTGGCGCGCATGGGCGACGCGAGCCCCTCGATGTGCAAGCGCACCTTCGACCCGGCCTGCACCTCTCCCCCATGGGCCACGATTCCGCACAGGTGTCGCAATGCATCGAGGCTTTCGGCGTCCACCTCGGTGAACCGCACGCCAAATTCGCCGCCACGCTCGGCCCCTTGCGCCCAGGCCACCTCCCCGGCGGCGAGGACCACGTGCCCAGGTCCGCCATCGAAGCGGCACGTCAGGGGCTGTCCGATCTCGGGCAAGTACGCCGTCCGAAGCTGGATCCCGTCCTCGGACACGTTCACGGCTTGCGCTTCGAACGTCGGTCCGAGGGCACCGCCGACCTCGACCATGGCTTCGAATGGAATTCGCGTCGCCCCAGGCGTCCGGCGCTCCTCGGTATTCATCTCTTCCTCCGTCCTCTTTCCGCGATAGAGAATCGGGCGTAGGAGGGCCAAGTTTTCATGCCTGCTCATCTCGTCCTCGACATCGAAACGATTCCTGACCCCGAGCTGCCGCGGCTCGACGAAGGCGATCGCGTCCCTCCGCCGCCGTTCAACCAGATCGTGACGATCGGGTGCATGCTGCTCGAAGACTACGTGCCGAAGCGCCTCGGCGTCGTCGGCGAGCACAAGGCCGAGGGCGATCTCCTCACCGACTTCGCGCACTGGCTCGATTCGCGCAAGCCGACGGTCGTCACCTGGAACGGGCGCAGTTTCGACATGCCCGTCATCACGAGTCGCGCGCTCCGCCACGGTGTCGCGATGCCGTGGTGGTTCAGCGATCGGAACACCCGCTACCGGTATTCGACCGACGGTCACTTCGACCTGATGGACTTTCTCGCCGATTTCGGAGCGGCGAAAAATACGCGACTGGACGTCTATGCAAAGCTCGTCGGTTTTCCGGGCAAGGTCGGCGTCGACGGTTCGCAAGTGCTCCCGATGGTGCATGCGGGCAAGCTGGACGAGGTCAACACCTACTGCCTTTGCGACGTGGCTCAAACGGCGGCGATCTTCTTACGCGTCGAGCTCTTGCGCGGCACGTTCGACCGAACGCGCTATCGCGAACTCGCGCATGGCTTTCTGGCTTTTCTCGATGGACAACCGCGACTCGCGACGCTCGTCGAGCGCGTCGATCGGTCTCGATTCACGCTGGGTGATCCGATGGAAAAAACGTCGTGACCTCGCGTTTGGCCTCGTCCAGGCCCGTCGAAGCCGACGGCGCGCACGTTCGCAGCCGAGCCGATGGCGAAGACCCGGCGCCGCGGCGCTATAGAGGCATGTTGCCGTGCTTTTTTTTTGGATTCGTATCGCGCTTGTCTTTCAGCATTTCGAGGCTCCGGTGAATACGAGCACGGAGCATTCGGGGGTGGATGACGTCGTCGATGAACCCGAGCTCCGCAGCCTTGTACGGGTTGGCAAACCTCTCTCGGTAATCGGCGACGAAGCTGGCGCGGGTCTTTGCGGGGTCCTCGGCTCGCGCGATCTCGGCGCGGTGGACGATGTTGACCGCACCCTCCGGGCCCATGACGGCGATCTCGGACGCAGGAAACGCGAGGTTGACGTCGGCACGCAGGTGTTTGCTCGCCATCACGTCGTATGCGCCGCCGTACGCTTTGCGGAGAATGACCGTGATCTTCGGCACGGTCGCCTCGGCGAACGCATAGAGCAGCGTCGCTCCGTGCCGGATGATGCCGCCGTACTCCTGCTCGGTTCCCGGCAAGAACCCCGGCACGTCGACGAGCGTCACGAGGGGAACGTTGAAGCAATCGCAACAGCGAACGAAACGAGCGGCTTTCATCGACGAGTGGATGTCGAGCACACCGGCGAGGACCGCCGGCTGATTCGCCACGATTCCGATGACGCGGCCCCCGACTCGTGCGAACCCGACGACGATGTTCGGGGCGTAGGCTTCGGCTATCTCGAAGAACGCTCCGTCGTCGGCAAAGCACCGGATGACGTTTTTCACGTCGTATGGCTTGCTCGGGTCGAGGGGAATGAGCGAGTCGAGCTCCGGCGCCTCACGGATCGGCGAATCCAACGTGACCTTGAGGGGCGGGTCTTCCTCGAAGTTCGAGGGCAAGAAAGAGAGGAGAGCGCGCACCTGTGCGATGCACGAGGCGTCGTCGGGGGAGGTCAGGTGACACACACCGCTCTTGGTAGCGTGCGTCAAAGCCCCACCGAGGTCCTCCTTGCTTACCTCCTCGTGGGTCACCGCACGGATGACATCGGGGCCGGTGATGAACATGTAGCTCGTGCCCTCGACCATGAGAACGAAGTCGGTGATGGCGGGCGAGTACACCGCTCCGCCGGCACAAGGTCCGAGAACGCAGCTTATCTGGGGGACGACGCCGCTCGCGAGCGTGTTGCGTAGGAAAATGTCGGCATAGCCGGCGAGCGACTCGACGCCCTCCTGGATGCGCGCGCCTCCCGAGTCGTTCAAGCCGACGATGGGTGCCCCGACCTTCATGGCGAGGTCCATGACCTTGCAGATCTTCTGCGCGTTCGCTCCGCTCAGACTGCCACCGAGAACCGTGAAGTCCTGGGCGAACGCAAACACCGTTCGACCTTCGACGAGCCCGTGCCCCGTGATGACACCGTCGCCCAGGACCTTGTGGCTGTCCATTCCGAAGTCGGCCGACCGGTGCATGACAAAGCGACCCGCCTCGACGAAGGTGCCGGGGTCGAAGAGGAGATCGATGCGCTCGCGCGCCGTGAGCTTGCCGGCTTCATGCTGCTTTCGAATGCGATCGTCACCGCCCGAGGCAAGCGCCCGCGCGTTCAACTCGTCGAGGCATAAAGCCTGCTTGGATTGCGGAACCGTCATGGAACCCCTTATAGGCGCCCGGCCGCGGGATCGCCGAAGCCAAGGCTTCGGGCTGTGCCGCTTTCGACTTCCTGGTATTCTCGAACGAACGGGCGAGGACGCGTCGCGTCCTCGCCCTCGCCCTCCCATGCAGTCCTCGGTCGGTCCGTTCAACGCCTACCCGGTGTCCGGCGACGTCCTCGACGGCAAGTACCGCGTCGAGCGCCTGCTCGGCGAAGGGGGCATGGGCGCGGTCGCCAAGGCCACGCACCTTCTCAGGCGCGCGCCCGTGGCACTGAAGTTCATGAGTCCGGCGATGCTGGCGTTTCCCGAGGCCGTCGAACGCTTCGTGAACGAAGGCGTCGCGGCATCGCAAATCGACAGCGACCACGTCGTCAAGGTCTTCGACGTCGGCCGCCTGCCTTCCGGGGCGCCGTACCTCGTCATGGAATATCTCGACGGGCACGACCTCGGTCAATTGCTTGCGGTCGAGGGCCCGTGCATCGCTCCGGTGCGCGCCGTCCACTTCGCCCTGCAGAGTCTCCGTGCGCTCCAGGCTGCACACAACGCCGGCATCATCCACCGGGACATGAAGCCGTCGAACTGCTTCGTCATGAACAAGGACGGCGAGCGAGACTTCCTCAAGCTGCTTGACTTCGGGGTCAGCAAGCTGCGATCGGCCGAAGATGCGCAGAACCCGGCGCCCAACCTGACGAGGACAAACAGCGCGCTCGGAACGCCGCTCTACATGTCTCCAGAGCAAGCACGGTCTCCCCGGGACGTCGACGCGCGAACGGACATCTACTCGGTGGGGGCGATCCTCTACGAGATGCTCTCGGGCCGCACTCCTTACACCTGTGCGACCGGTGAATACACGGAGCTCCTCTTCAAGATTTTCACGACGGAGCCCGAGCCGCTCGGGGCGCTGACGGCCTCCTTGCCTGAAGGTCTGGCTGCCGTCGTGGACCGGGCTCTGCTCCGCGAACGCTCTTTGCGGTTCGAGTCGGCCGCAGACATGGCCGAGGCGCTCGCCCCCTTCAGTGATGCACGGAGCGCCGCGCTACTCGACAAACTGCGCGGCACGAGGGGGCGCAACCCCCAGCTCTCTCAAGCGCCCCCGATGACTCCCACGCCACCGGAGGGCTACGCGCGCATTGACCACACGGTCCAAGCACGCTCGTTTCCACCCGACAGCGCCGAGGCGATGCGAGCTCCCCGGGTCCCTACGAACGTCGGCGTGACGCCCGAAGCGGCCGCAGCCCGCGCCGCGTCGCGTCGCCTTTTCGTGGCCGGCGCAGTACTCGGCGCCGCCGCGCTCGTCGCGGCCGCCATCGCCGCGTTCGGTGCGACGCGCTCGGCGAGCGCACCGGTCGCGGCTCCCCACGAACCTCCGAAGACCCTCGCCGTCTCTCGTCCCGTGGTCGCGAGCCCGCCGGTGGCGCCGGCGCCGGCCCCCCCGAGCGTCTTCCTCAGTCCGATTCAGGTCCCGGGCCCGGGGCCTTCGAGCACCGCCGACCTCGGTCCGCCGCGCCCGAACACCGAGCGAAGGGTCGCACCCGCCGCGCCTTCCTCCGCGGCGGCGCCGGCCGCGCCTTCACCGAACCTCCCCAAGCAGCTCAGCGACCTGAAAATCCAATAACCCACGCATGAAGCTCATTTCCCGGTCCGCGCCGGCCGCGCCTTCACCGAACCTCCCCAAGCAGCTCAGCGACCTGAAAATCCAATAACCCACGCATGAAGCTCATTTCCCGGTCCGCGGCGCTCGTCTTGGCGCTCGTCTTCACCTCGCATGAGGCGATCGCTCAAACCGCACCTGTCGACGTTCGCAGCCATTTGTCCGAGACAGCCCGTCGCGCCTGGGATGCGGCCAAGCAGCTTGCGGGCGCGAGCGACTACAAGGGCGCGCTCGTCGAGTTCCAGCGCGCGTACGACGTCTCCCACGACCCACGTGTGCTCTACAACGTGGGCGTCACGGAAAAGCTCCTCACGCACTACGCGCGCGCGGTCGATGCATGGGAGCGGGAGCTCCGCGAAGGCGCAGGGCAAATCTCGCCGAACGAAGAGCAAGAGCTGAAGGCCGCGATCGGGATCGTGCAGCAGTTTGTCACGATGGTCGACGTCACCGCGAACGAGCCGGACGCCACGCTGACCATTGACGACACCGCGGTCGGCCAAACCCCCTTTGCGGGTCCGGTCCGGATCGATGTCGGCAAGCGCACCCTCAAGCTTTCGAAGGAGGGGTTCGTCGACGAAGCGCGCACCATCGACGTTGCGGCGGGCACGCGAACTCCCGTCACATTCACGCTCGAGCCGATCAACAAGACGGCGCTCGTCACGGTGACCGTCGGAGGCGCCCCGAGCGCGGCGATTTTCGTCGACGGGCGGGACGTCGGCCCTGCGCCCTTCAAAGGGCAGCTCACGGCCGACCGCCATACGATCGAGGCGCGCGCCCCCGGCTACGTGCCCGTCGGCCAGACCGTCGACGTACAATATCGGCAGCCGATGAGCCTCGTGCTCACCCTGTCGGCCGAACGCCACGAAGGGCGACTGCGCGTCCTTTCGCCCGATGGATCATCGATTGCCCTCGACCAGCGTGTCGTCGGATCGGGTACGTGGGAGGGTGTCGTCTCGACGACCGGAGGGCATCAGCTGGTCGTCCGCAAGCCCGGCTACCAGACCGTCGCGACGGAAGTGTTCGTGGGAGACGACCAAGTGCGCGAGGTGGATATCCCGATGAACCGCGAGGGCGCCACGACCTGGGTAGCCTGGAGCGTCGGGACCATTTTGGTCGTTACGGGGGGCATCGTCGCGGGCTATTTTGCATTCAAGCCGGCCGCGCAATCTCCCTATGTCGGCAATCTCGAGCCGGGCCTGACGACGACGAGCCATGCGCTTCACTTTTGACGCTTCACGGACGGCTTCACTTTCGGGGAGGACGACATGAGAACGATCGCGGGTCAGGCGATGGCGTGGATCGTCGTGATGGCGGCCGCGGCGGCCATCACCCAAGGATGCGCGAGCAGCAGTCCGACCGAGATCGTGCCCGGCGTATCCACGCAAATGGCGGTGCCACGCGACCTCGACGGGCTCGAAGTCGAAGTGCAGGTCAACCACACGCGGACGTTCTGCCAAGATCAGTACGTGAACGACGGGTACGTCGACCTGCCGCGAACGCTCGGCGTCGTCCCCGGGGCTTCCGCTGCGGTGATCGTGACGATCATCATCCGCGGGTTCAGCGACGCGCAGTCGAACCCAAACACGTCGTACGGATGCCAGGCTACCCCGCTGGCCGCAGGCGTCGCGAACGGCCCCGCCATCGTCCGAAGCTCGACGCAAACCTATGTCGCCCAGCACACGCTTTACTTGCCCATGCCGTTGAGCTTTTCGTGCTTCGATGCCGATTGCTCGTCCGAAGAGCAGGCAAGCCCGGGACACGAGTTCACCTGCAAGGGCGGCGCGTGCGTCGACGTCACGGCGAACGATCTCGAAGCGGCAGGCCGCGTCGCCTCGACGCTCGTCGATTTCACGCCATCGCTCATCGACGGGACCGACATTTGCTTCAGCCCGAGCGCCTGTTTCGTCGACGAAGTACCGGCCGTGCCCGTCGACGCCGAACACTGCGTCTACGGCTTTCCAGAGCCGCCCCCCTTCACGGGGATGAACGTGCGCATCTTCTACCAAGCATACGAGCTCGTCGACGACACGGCGACCGGCGACATCGAACCACTTCTGACGAACGGCGGCGAGGAGGAGATTCTCGACAACGACCCGGTCGAGGGCTTCTGCATCGGCACGTGCGGGGGAACCGCGGCCGCCGATTCGGGCACCGACGCCGTCGCAGCCACGGCCGCCCCCGCCGATGGGTCGCTCGGGAGCCTGGCCGATTCCGGCGCCGACGCCACGGCGGAGGGAGCCACCCCCGACGCGCGAGCCCCAGGGAGCCTAACCGATTCGGGCGCCGACGCCGTCGCCGCGGCGGGCACGACGGGCCGCACCTTCCAGCTCTCACCCGGCCTGTGCGACCTCGTACACCGGGCGAGTACACCGCCATCGCTGCCCGCCAATTCGACCTACGTGACGATCTCGGGGGTCCACGTCGCGAGCGCGTGTGCTCCCAAGGTGGAGCTTCTGCCCATCTGTGCCAGTGAGCGCGTGGCCACGACCGATCTGCCGGACGGCGGGGTATCCACGAATGGGACCTGCAACGTGGCCATGCCGCTCTTGCCGACGCCGAGTGCCGCGTACCTCGTCATGGACAATTCGGCGGTCATGCACTCGGCGTTCGGTCCTGAAGGGGCCGCCACCGATTTGAGCCTCTCGCTCACGGACCCGGTGTTCAGCCGCACGTCCGCCGCGTTCACGTTCCTGTCGCACGACGACATGGAGTGCCCTCCGCCCGAGGGCACGATGAATACGACGGCTTACACGACGCCTCAAATTGCATTCGGATTGGCCAATTCGGTCCAGAGCGAGATTGCCGCCGTTCTCGACGGATGGACGGCGCCCGACACGGCCGCCATGCCCGAGCATCTCGACCTGCTCGCGGCGATGCGTTCGGAGGTCGCCGCGTATGCGGAGCTCTCGGGCTTCTTTAAGGACAAGGAAGTCCCCAACGTCGCCGCCGCGATGTTTTTCGTCAACCGGGTCCCCGACCCGACCCCGCTGACGGGCAATGATTGCCAAATCACCAGCGGCACGGCGGATCAGGCCGTCGCGGCGGCCGCGGCGAGTGCGTACGCTGCAGCGGAAGGAGGACCGAGCCTACAGACCTATTTCGTCGTTCTCGCCAATGATGCGGCGGACACCGCGCCGCTCTCGTTTTACCAAATGGTGCAAAGCGAAGCGCCGCAGGCGGTGACGACCATCGACGCGACGTCGCAAGATCGAAATAGCGTCGTGGCGAATTTTTCGAATGTGGTCACGCGTCTCGCAACGTGCCTGTATGAGGTCCCTCTCGGCGTGACGGACACGAGCGCCCTCAAGGTGGCATACGACGCCTACGTGAGCCCGGGCGTGACGGCGCCGGTCGCCGTCCCCCTCGATCCGACTTGCAACGTCGACACCCAAAACACGTCGAACGGATGGAACATCGACTCGGGCAGCCGGCTGCGCATTTGCGGCCAAGAATGCACAGACCTGCGAACCGCGATCGTCGGAGCGGCAGCGCTCGCTCTCGGCACGGGACAACCTGCGCCGGAGGTGCCGGTGACCGCCACGCTTCCGTGCGCCGAGGGCGACGGGGGCGACGGGGGCTAATCCGGCGTCGCCACGGGACCGCGCCCAGCTGAATTTCGGCGGCTTGCCACGCGCCGCATGACAAGGGGGGAAACGTCAGGCTCATCCCGTTTTCGTCCGCCTGCTGACGGCGCGCTCACGGTCCGAATTGCATTCCCAAAAAGGGCCCGAGAAAAACCTGGGGGCCTGACGCGAAGTGGTATTGGGGCGTGGGGATCACTTCAATTGGGCTCGACGCGGAACGCTGCCCGCCGGTCAGCGCTTCCCCGCCGGGCTTGAGCGGCGAGGCGTTGCTCCCTGCGATGCTGGCGTTCTCGATCCAGAGTTCCACGCCGAGGGCGATGGCCACGCTCGGGGTCGCGCGGACATGGATGGCGCCTTCGACGCTCACTCCCGGCGACACGTACGCCACGGCATCGGGCGCGTAGGTCGCGTGCAGGCCCGAGCCGTCTGACGCGTTCGCCACGCGCCTCATCAGCATTTCCTTGTACGCAAGACCCGCACCGCCAGCCAGGGTCGCGCGCACGGAGGACCATTGCGCGGAGGCGCGTGCGCGCAGCGCCGCGAGGCCGCCGAAGCGAACGAACGTGAAGGTCTCCAGGCGCGCTGGACTCGTCGAGGGCAACGTTCCCGAGTTGCCGCCACTCGCGTTGAAGGTGGCCTTCTGTTCGACCGTGTCGGCCGCTGCGCCGAGCACGAGCTCGAAGCCTACCGGGTTCCACCCATAGCCGAGGTAGCCGAGGACGCCCGCGCCGGCGGGCGAGGGCGTGTTGCACGAAACTGCGCCGAGGGTGCTGCAATGGGTCTCGATCTCGGTCCCCATGCCGCCGATGCCGAACAACCCGGCCAGCGCAAAACCTCCGTAGAATCCCTCCATCGTGCGTTCGGGGCTGCCCGTCGACCGCCCCGCCGCGACGGCCAAGGGTTGCAATGTGACCGTTTCGGCCCAGGTCTCCCGCGGGCTGAGCGTCGCCGACTTCTCGTACGGCTGGTAGCCGTCGCGTGTCACCGAGATGGTGTGGGGGCCCGGGACGACGTCCGTCGACGAGGCTCCGGTCCCCTTGGCGACCCCGTCGACCGCAATGACCCCCTGACCATCGCTTGTGCGCACTTGCAGATGCGCGGCGGTGGCCGTGGCGACGAGCGTGACCGTGGCGTTCGAGCCCGCGGCGGTGGTGATGGACTGCGGGGTCGCGGCGGCTGTCGAGCTCCTGCCCGCGATTTCGTGCGCCCCGGGCGCCAGGTCCCCCTCCCAGGGCGTGGCGCCGACGTCGACGCCATCCACGATGACGCGCAGCGGCTCGCCTGCCGAACCAACCGAGACGTGGCCCTCGGTTTTTTGGTGCGCGAGAGGGACGTCGACGAGGACTTGGCCGTCCGGCGTCACCTGGACCGAAGCATCGAAAGCGACAAACCCCACCTTGGCCACGTGGACCGCGTGGAGGCCCACGGAGACTCGGACGAGCGCCGGGACGGGGGACACACCGAGGCGTTTGCCGTCCACTTGCACATCGGCACCGGGCTCGTCGATGCGGACGGAGAGCCAACCCGTCCTCGCAGCAAGATCCCTAAGACGTGCGGTGACGAGGGCCTCATCGGCTGCCGATAGCCCCGGTCGCTGCGCGGACTGAACCGCGGCGTATTCTTCGTAGGCCTCGCCCGCACGATCGAGGTGGAAGAGGGCATCGGCCGCCCCGAGCTCGGCTCGAACCGTCGGCGCCGAGCGAAGCGCGGCTTCGTAATGCGCGAAGGCCGCCTCCCAATGTTGGGCCGCGGCAGCCGCGTCGCCGTCGGCCATGTCACGATCCGTCGCCCCTGGTTGCCCGGTCTGCCCGGTCGCGACGGCAAAGGAGCCGACGGTCATCGTCAAACCGACGAGCACGGCGAGGAGGCGCGCGGGACGCAAGGCCACGTTCAGCTTGCAAGGCTAAGGAAGAGCGGCTCAGCCCGTCAATCAGCAATCGTTCGTGAGAGGCAAAAGGCGGCTCTTCGGCGCATTCGGCGCACTCGGCGTGGCATTCGCAGCATTTGCCGTCGCAGTCACAGTCGGCGCATTCGGCGTGGCGCTCGGCACATTCGCCGCGATCTGCGCAATCGGTATCGCGCTCGGCGCATTCGGCGTGGCGCTCGGCACATTCGCCGCGATCTGCGCAATCGGTATCGCGCTCGGCGCATTCGGCGTGGCGCTCGGCGCATTCGCCGCGTTCTGCGCAATCGGTATCGCGCTCGGCGCATTCGCCGCGTTCAGCGCATTGGGTGTGGCATTCGGCGTATTTCCCTCATTCGGTGTGGCGTTCGGCGCATTCCCCGCACTCGCCGCGTCCGCTGCGTCCGACCCGTTCGGTGTGGCCCGCGGCGGATCGACGTAATCGACGGCCTCGCCGCGAAACGTGCGGAGCCGAGTTTTGCCCGGGAGTCGAGCGATGACGTAGTCCGGCCCGAGCGGCACCTTGCCGCGCCCTCCGGGCGTATCGCAAATGAATTTCGGCAGCGCGATCCCGGAGAGCCGTCCCTGGAGCCGTTCCATGATGTCGATGCCGCGGGCGAGCGGCGTACGAAGGTGACCGGTGCCACGGACGGGGTCGGCCTGAAGGAGATAGTAGGGCCTTACGCGCGTCCGCACGAGATCACGAAAGAGTGGCTCGAGAACGCGATCGTCGTCGTTGATCCCGGCGAGGAGCACGGTTTGATTCATGATCGGAAATCCGGCATCAGCCAGGCGCGCGCACGCGACGCGCGCTTCGGCGCTCAGCTCCTTCGGGTGGTTGAAATGGGTCATCACCCAAATCGGGTGATGCGGGCGCAATGCCTCGAGCAGCTCGTGCGTGATGCGCATGGGAAGCGTGACCGGAACGCGAGTCGCCAAGCGAATCGTTTCGACGGAGCGGACCGACCGGACCGCAGCCACCACATGCTCGATGCGATCGGTGGCCATCGCGAGCGGGTCGCCACCGCTGACGATGACATCGCGCACCTCGGGGTGGGAACGCAGCCAGGCCAGGGCCGGCTCGAGCGCCTGGCGCGACACCGCGCCTTCACCCCCGCCGACCATGCGCGAACGTGTGCAAAATCGGCAATAGACGGCGCACCGGTCGGTCGCGAGCAGAAGGGCACGGTCGGGGTAACGCTGCACGAGGTGCGGAGCGACCTCGTGAGCCACCTCGCCCAGCGGATCGAAGAGATCGCCTGGAGCATCGAGATCTTCGCGGGCGTCGGGTACGCACTGACGGCGCACCGGACAAGACGGATCGTTCGGGTCGGCAAGGCCGAGGTAGTAGGGGGTGATCCGGATCGGAAGGCCGCGGCTCTCGGCGCGCCTCGACCCTTCGATCTCGCGCGGCGTCAAGGACAAGGCGCGGGCGATGGCGTCGGTCGATCCGACGGCGTGGCGCAGCTGCCAGCGCCAATCGTTCCAGTCGGCATCGGCCGCGCGATCGCGAAGGTCCACGCCGTCGCCCATCCGGCCCCCTTTAGCACGCGGCGCGCGGGCTCACCGCGGCGAGCGGGATCCCCCCGCTCCGGCGTCGGCGCGCACGCGGACTTCGGCCAGCGCGGCGTCGTCGATTTCAACGGGGAACTGCTTGCGCAGGTCGTCGAGGAGCGCAGCCTCACGCGCGTGAATCCTGTCGCCGACCAGCTTGATCCGGATGGACCGCGCGGCGTCGTCGAGCGATCGGTCATGCGCCTCGCTCTTGCTCACGAGCTTGATGACGTAGAACTGGCCGCCCGCTTCGACGACACGCGGCAGCACGTCCCCGACGCGATCGACTTCGTAAATCGCCGCCCGCACCGCGTCCGGAACCCGTGGATTCGCGCCGCGTTCCTCGCCCGGCGGGCTGACGAACCCGAGGTCGCCGGCCAGGTCGATGGGGACGTCGGCCTTCGCTTGCGGATCGATCGAGCGGGCCCGGACGAGCTCTCCCCACCCCGTCGCCCCCGTCTTTCGCGCGGCCTCGAGCGCGCTGGTCGCCGCCGCTCCGGCGCGCAGCACGATGGCCGATATGCGGCGGCGCTCCGGGTCGTGAAAGTCCGCGCGGTGGCTGTCGAAGTACGACCGCACCTCATCAGCCGGAATGTCGTCGGGCGCCGGTGCGCCGACGCGAGCCTCCTTCAGCATCGCGTCGCGAAGGATCTCGCGAAGCTCTTGCTGCGTCATCGGATCCTTGTCGTACCCTCGATCCCGGGCTTCGTCGGCGAGCAGCATGACGTCGATCATCTCGTAGAGAAGCTCGCGGCGGCGTTCGGGGGCGGCGTACCTTTGCTGGTCGAACTGATCGAGGCGATTGAGTGCCGCCTGATAATCCCCAAGCGTGATTGTCCGAGCGCCGACACGCGCGAGGACCTGGCTCGACGCGGCCGGCTGTCCGGCCGCGCTTCCAGCGTCAGCCGGTCCCTCCGTTTTGCACCCGCAGAACGGCAGAGCGCAGGCGGTGGCCAGCACGCGAGCGGCCAAGAGGAGACGCATGCGGCCGGATTACTACGAGATCGCGCCGGGCCGCCAGGGTTGGATGAAGCGGATGCCGTGGTAGAACCGCCGCGTGAGCGACGCCGAACCCGCCGCGCTTGCGGTCGAGCATTCTCTTTTTGCCACCTGGTCGAGGTGCGCCCTCAGCGCAGCTGCGAGCGCGCTCGTCGTCCTGCTGGCGAGCGTCGGGTGGCTCGCCTTCACCCACTCGACGCGGACGCTCGCGTCGCTCACGGGCGCTCTCTTGCCGGCCTGGGGCGCCCTCTCGCTCTTGGCCTTGCTCGCGCTGCGCGCCGAAGACGCCCGTCTCGCGAGGGAGCTCCGAACGGCGCGAATCGGATCCGCTGCGCTTCGGTCACTCGTCGCACGCCGCCAGAGGCTCCCCTTCGTCGCCCGCGCGTTTTCGAGCGGCCTCGGGAGCGCCGCCCTCGCGCTCGCGAACGGCGACCCCGCGGGGGCCCGCGATGCGCTGGCGACGGCATCGCCGCTCATGCGTGGCGGGTCGATCGAGCCACTCCGGGCGGTCGTCGAGGCCGACCTCGACCGCGCGAACGGGACAGGATCGTCGCTCGATCGCTCGATTGCGAAGCTGCGTTCGATCGGCCGGATGGCTCACCACGACGTCGAGCGATACCGCATTCACGTCCTGACCAAGGCCGTGCTGGCACGGGGGGACGCCGACGCCGCCGTGGAGATCGCGAGCGACCTCGTCGTCTCGCCCGACGAAGATCTTCGCGTGTACGCGACCTGGCTGCGGGCTTGGTTCGAGCTCGACGGCGATCCAGAATGCTCGGACTGGCCTTCGCCCGGCGAAGGTTTGCTGCGTCGCGCCACGCTGGTCGCGCGCGCCAATGGGGCCGAGGCGCTTGTCGACAAGCTCAACCTCCGCATCTTGGCCATTGCGCGCTCTGACGGTCGAGGGTAATCGTGCCGTCTGTCCGAAATGGGTCCGGTCGACGAGCGCGATGATGAGACGATGGCGCCCCCTCCCATGGACCCCGCGCTCCGGTACCAGCGCATCGTCCTCAAGCTGAGCGGGGAGGCCCTTTGCGGCCGTGACGGGGGCTTCGGAATCGATGGCACCGTCATTCGTGAGACGGCGAGCGAGCTGGCCGAGGTCCATGCGCTCGGGGTCCAGATCGGGATCGTCGTCGGCGGCGGCAACATCTTCCGCGGTTTGAAGGGCGCAAGCACGGGGATGGATCGCGCCCAAGGCGACTACATGGGCATGCTGGCGACAGTCATCAACGCGCTCGCCATGCAGGATGCTTTGGAGAAGGCCGGCGTCGCGACGCGCGTCATGACGGCGCTCGAAATTCGCCAGGTCGCGGAGCCCTACATTCGCCGGCGGGCCATTCGGCACCTCGAGAAGGCACGCATCGTGATTTTTGCGGCCGGCACCGGAAACCCGTACTTCTCGACCGACACGGCCGCGGCGCTCCGAGCCATGGAAATCCACGCCGACTGCCTTTGCAAAGCCACGAAGGTGGAAGGCATCTACGCGCGCGACCCCGTTCGATTTCCAAGCGCCGAGATGTACCCGCGAATGACCTTCGATCGCTTCCTCGCCGAGAGGATTGGCGTCATGGATTCGACGGCCGTGACGCTTTGCCGCGACAACGACATGCCGATCCGGGTCTTCAAGATGGCGACGCGCGGAAATATCAAGCGCGTCGTTCTCGGCGACACGATCGGAACCATCGTCGAAGGCGGCAGCGGGGCGTGACGGATCGCCGCGGTCAAACCGGCCTTACGGGCCGGGATCGACCCTGAAAACACCGACCGAGCCGGCTCGCGCATCGTCGAAGGCGGACAGCGGGACGTGACGGATCGCCGCGGTCAAACCGGCCTTGCGGCCGGGATCGACCCTGAGAACACCGACCGAGCAGGCCCGCGCATCGTCGTGCGACCGTCAGACTCGACCCTCACGTCGAGCTGACCGCCGGGCAATCGGACCGCGAGGGGAACGCCGTAGGGCGCCAGCCCCTTGGCGCACACCACGGCGGAGGCGGCACATGCGCCGGTGCCGCAGGCCAGGGTGAGCCCGACGCCGCGCTCCCAGACGACGAGATCGACGCCGTCCGGCGAAACGTGCGCGAACTCGACGTTCGTGCCGTGGGGAAATGCAGAATGCACCGCGAGACGCGCACCCACCCGCTCGACGGTCGAACGATCGAAGGCCCCCATCAACACGGCATGCGGGTTGCCGATGTCGGCAAGGGTCAAGGCCAGACTGTGACCTTCGACTTCGATCGTGCGATCGGCGAGGACCCGAACCGCTCCCATTTCGACGGAGACGACGCCCGCGCCGTCCCCATCGTCCACTTCGCATCGGCGAGGGCCGGCGTCGGTATCGACGCGGACCGTTCCGCTGACGAGGCCAAGCCTGCGGGCGACATGGATCGCCACGCAGCGGATGCCGTTGCCGCACATCTCGGGCACCGAACCGTCCGCGTTGATGACGCGCATTCGCACGTCGCATCCCGGACGGCGCGGAGGCAGAACGAGGAGGATTCCATCGGCCCCGATGCCCACATGCCGGTCGCAGAGCCAGGCCGCTTGCTTCGATCCCAAGACGCCCTCCTGCTCGGCGTCGACGACGACGAAGTCGTTTCCGAGGCCTTCGTACTTGTGAAAGGCGAGCGGCTCGGCCATGGGCCGAGAGGGCTAGCACGGGCGCGGTCGTCCACGCCGCGCCGCGGCCTCTCCGGTCCCTGCCGTCCTGGCCTTTCCCTGCTAGCGTAGCGCGCCATGTCTCGGCTTCGTTGGTTTACGGCAGGGGAGTCGCACGGGCCGCGGCTCACCGCGATCGTCGAGGGAATTCCCTCCGGTTTGACGTTGCTCGCGGAAGACGTCGACGCCGACCTCGCGCGCCGTCAGCGCGGGTACGGCCGCGGAGGCCGCATGAAGATCGAAACCGATCGCGTCGAGTTCGTCGGGGGTGTGCGCGGCGGGGAAACGCTGGGATCGCCCGTCGCGATGTCGATCACCAACCGTGACTTCACCAATTGGCTCGATCGCATGTCGCCCGCGCCCCTGCCCGCACCGGTCGAGGCGCTCACCCGTCCGCGTCCTGGCCACGCCGATCTGGCGGGCGGTCTCAAGCACGGACGACACGACCTTCGCGACATTCTCGAGCGCGCGAGCGCGAGGGAGACGGCCTCTCGAACGGCGGTGGGCGCCGTCTGCCGTCGCCTTCTCTCGGCGCTCGGCATCGATGTCTTCGCGCACGTGGTGGCGATTGGGCCGGCAGAGGTCCGTCTGCCGTTGGACGGGTCGATCCAGGATGTCCGCGACCGATCGCGGGCCAGCGATCTCGCCTGCGCGGACGCGGAGGCTGCGGGGCGGATGAAGGACGCCATCCGCGAGGCCGCCCACGACGGGGACACGCTCGGGGGCGTCTTCGAGATCGTCGCGAGCGGCGCGCCGCCCGGACTCGGCAGCCACGTCCAGTGGGACCGCAAGCTCGATGGCCGACTTGCGCAGGCGCTGATGTCCATCCAGGCGATGAAGGGGGTCGAGATCGGAGCGGGCTTTGCGGCAGCGCGCGTCCGAGGATCCGCGGTGCATGACCCCATTCATTACGACGCCGAAGCCCGCCGCTTTACACGGCCGAGCAACCGGGCCGGAGGGCTGGAGGGCGGGATCACGAACGGCGAGCCGGTCGTGTGCCGGGTCGCCATGAAGCCCATCGCCACGTTGAAACGGGCCCTCGCCAGCGTCGATGTGCGGACCAAAGAAGCGTACGAGGCAGCCTTCGAGCGAAGTGACGTGTGCGCCGTTTCCGCGGCGAGCGTCGTCGGCGAAGCCATGGTCGCGATCGTCCTGGCCGATGCCGTGCTCGAAAAGTTCGGGGGGGATTCCATGCAAGAGCTGACACGCAACGTGGACGGGTACCGGGCCCAACTTGCCGCTTACTGATCATGCGATCCGTGATCATCAGCGGGTTCATGGGGACGGGAAAGACGACCGTCGGCCCGCGTGTCGCATCGCGGCTCGGCCTGCCGTTCGTCGATACCGATGCCGAGCTCGAGCGGTCCGCGGGTCGCAGCGTGCGCGAGCTCTGGGAGCGTGACGGAGAGGCCGCATTTCGCGCGCGCGAGGCTGCGCTCGCCCAAAGCTTGCTCGACGACGCCGCACCCAAAGTGATCGCCTTCGGCGGGGGGACGGTCGTCAACCCGCGGACGCGGCGCCGGGCCATTGACCGGGCCATCGTCGTCACGCTGCAGGCGGCCCCGGAAGCGATCGTCGCGCGGGTTGGTTCCGGAGCCGGGCGCCCCAATCTGAGAGATGGGGGCGATCCACTCGAACGGACGCGCGAACTGCTTGCGGCGCGAGCGGACGCCTACGCCGAAGCGCACGCGACGCTCGCCACCGACTCGAGCGACGCCGATGGCGTCGCCGACGCGGTGATCGAGGTCGTTCGTCGCGATCCACTCCTTGTACCCCTCGGCACCAGAAGTTACGCGATTGACGTCTGCGTGGCTGAGCCGAACCGGTTGAAGCATGCCATCGCACGATGCGAGCCCTCATCCATTCTCTGGGTGACGGATTCGAACGTCCAGGCGGCGCGGGGGGCTGCTCTCGAGCGGGCCCTCGGCGCCTACCGGGGCCCGGTCGAGCGCGTCGTTCTTCCCCCGGGTGAGGAGAACAAGACAGCGGCGACCGTCGGCGACGTGTGGGACGCCGCGCTTCGGTCCCGCATCGACCGCGACGCCCTCGTCCTCGCTGCCGGGGGCGGCGTCGTCGGCGATCTCGCCGGGTTTGCTGCGGCGACGCTGCTCCGGGGCATTCGCTTCATCCAGGTGCCGACGACGCTGCTCTCGATGGTCGATTCGTCCGTCGGCGGCAAAACGGGCTTCGACCACCCCGCGGGAAAGAACCTCATTGGAGCGTTCCACCAGCCGAGCGCCGTCGTCGCCGATCTCGATCATCTGAGGACGCTCGAGGCCAGGCAGCGGGCGGCGGGGCTCGCGGAAGTGGCGAAGATCGCGGTCGCGACCGACGAAGGCCTGCTCTTTCGGGTGGAGCAAACCGTGAGCGCCCTGGCTGCGGGCGATGTCGAGGCCATGCGGCCGGTCGTACGGGCCGCGATCGATGCAAAGATTCGAATCGTCCGCGACGACGAGCGAGAATCTGGTGCGCGGGCGCTGCTGAATCTCGGTCACACACTGGGACACGCGCTCGAAGCCCAGGGCGGCTTTTCACGTTGGCTGCACGGCGAAGCCGTGTCGCTTGGCATGGTCGCGGAAATGGACGCCACGGCGGCCATGGGGTGGACCGATCGCGCGCTCGTCGAACGCACCCGGTCGTTGCTCGAGCGGCTCGGCTTGCCGACCCGTGTCGGGCGCGAAGATCTCGCCGCGGCCTGGCCATTCGTCGCCAGCGACAAGAAGCGCGCCGGCGACTGGGTCCGGTTGCCCGTCGTGACGGCGAGCGGCCGATCGCACATCGAACGTGTGCGCCTCGAAGACTTCCGAGCCGTCTTGCTCGGGTGCTAGGGCGGCCGACCGCTCGAGATCCCGTGTTTTTGGTACTGTGGAGGGTCGGGGGGTAAGATCCCAATCGTTGCCGGTTTGCGGTCTGTTCGACGGCGGGTCGTCGGCCGCGGACTTGGCGCAACGTTTTGGACCGAGAGGGAAGATGCCGATGAACCGGGTCTCGAAACACGTCTTGGCCGGTTTGGCGATCGGCGGGGGCTGCGGAATCGCGGTGTCGGCGTGTGCGCACGACGACAGCACGCTTTTCATCTATGACGTGGAGGCACCCCAATACGTGAGCGCGGGGACGACGTGCTCGTTTCAGAGCGATCCGACGCAGCCCTACATCGAGTCGGGCACTTTGGATCTCGACTTTCTCACCGAGTACAATCCGACTTACCTCGTCGGAAATCAGCTCGTCGCGCAAAGCAATCCGTCGGCTCTGGCCACGGAGACGTCCTTTATCACGCTGCAAAAGGCCGTCGTGCGCATCACGGACGTGGAGGGGAAGCTGCTCAATACGTTCACGTCGTCGGCCGCCGCCACGATTGCCCCGGCGTCCGGCACGACGCCGAGTTACGCGGCGATCAGCGCGACGACGATCGATTCGCAGACAGCCGTCACCTACGGGCCGAAGGGCGCCGGTAGCTTCGTGCGCTTTCTCACGTATGTGAAGTTCGTCGGGGTGACGTTGGGTGGCCAGACGATCGAATCGGACGAGTTTGTATTCCCCGTGGATCTTTGCAGGGGATGCCTCATCGATTTTGCCCAGGCGGACATCGATCCGCTTTACTTGGCGCCCAATTGCGCCAGCAACCCGGGTGTGATGGCGACAACGACCGAGGTTCCCTGCGTACGAGGGCAGGACTTACCTGTCGACTGCAGCCAGTGTCAGGATGTTGCCGCGTGCAGCCCGCCGTTGATTCCGGTCAATGACGCAGGGACGGCGACCGACTGAGTGGAGCGTCGCGGACCGCGCCGCCCTCGGCTGGGCCCGAGCCTCGACCGACTGAGCGCCGGCTGGGCGGAGACGCATCTTCTGCAAGGCGGCCCCGCGTCCGGGTGCTGCCCGTGGACGGCAGATGGTACCGTCTCGGTTGGATGAGCCGCACGGTCGAGCTCCGCGTGGGCGGGCAGAATTATCGGGTGGTCAGCTCGGCCCCGGAGGCGGAGCTGCAGCGGCTGGCCGCGGTTCTGAACGAGCGCCTGGCGGCCATAGCCCCCTCGGGGCGGGGGACAGCGCCGATGGGCTTGGTTCTCGTGGCCATGGGCCTGGCGCACGACCTGGAGGTCGAGCGGGGCGCACGGGAGGCGCTGCAAGAGCGGACGCGCGATTTCTTGCGGGGGCTTCTCGTGCGATGTGACGATCTGGCGGGCGGAGAGTGGGGGCCGGGCGGGCGGGCATCCGAAGAATGACGTTTCACGTGAAACAGGAGACCCCTCCGGCGCTGGCCTTTCTCGACGAAGCCATTGCACGCGCGCGATCCGACGACCTGCTGCGCGAGCGCCTCCCGCCGGCCGGACAAGGCCTCTCCTTTTGCTCGAACGACTATCTCGCCCTGTCGCACCGGCCCTCTCCGCCGGACCCCTCGGGCTGCGGCGCTTCCCGCCTCGTCTCTGGCGAGCGGGTTCAGCACCGGGCGCTCGAAGCCTGCGCCGCCGCGTTCGTCGACCACGCCGCCGCCCTCACCTTTTCGAGCGGCTATGCCGCTAACGTCGGCGTCGTCAGCGCCCTGGCCGGGCCAGGGGACATCATCGTCAGCGACGCCCTGAACCACGCGTCGATCATCGACGGCGCCCGCCTGTCTCGAGCCCAGGTCGTGGTCGTCCCTCACCTGTCACTGCCCGCCGTCGACGCGGCTCTCGCCGCCCCGCGCACCGGCCGCGCATTCGTCCTCGTGGAATCGTACTTCAGCATGGACGCCGATTCGCCCGATCTCGGCGCGCTGCGCCGGTCGTGCGATCGGTATGGGGCCGCCCTCATTGTCGACGAGGCGCACGCGCTCGGCGTTCTCGGCCCCGGAGGGCGGGGGCTGTGCGTCGCAGCGCAGATTCGCGCCGACGTCGTCGTCGGCACCTTCGGCAAAGCGTTCGGAGCCGCAGGGGCGTTCGCAGCGGGTTGCCCGGCCCTTGTCCTCTGGCTCTGGAATCGCGCGCGATCGTTCGTCTTCTCGACGGGCCTCAGTCCCTCGCTGGCAGCGGCCGCGCTGGCGGGCATGTCGAGCGCCCAAGCAGAGCCGGAGCGACGCGATCACGTTCTGGCCATGGCAGCCGAGTTCCGCCGCCGGCTCGGCGCACGAGGCCTCCACCCGGTCGGCTACGGGCCGATCATCCCATGGATCATCGGGCACCCGGACCACGCGCTCCGCATTGCGGCGGCGGCCCGCACGCGTGGCTTGGACGTTCGAGCCATTCGGCCGCCGTCGGTGCCCATCGGCACCGCGCGCCTGCGCCTGACCGTCACCGCCGCCCATCAATCGGCGGACGTGGCGCATGCGGCGTCCGTCCTGGCCGACGCCGCCGCTTGCGGGGAGCGATGACCGCCCGCCTCGTCGTCGTGACCGGCACCGGCACCGGCATCGGAAAGACCCACATCTCCGAGGCGCTGCTCCGCGCCCTCGCGCCGCGGCACGGCCGGGTCGTCGGCATCAAACCCATCGAAAGCGGTGTCGCGGAAGCCACGGTGTCCGATGCCAGCCGACTCGACCGGGCGTCCTCGTTTCACGTGCAACTGGCGGGGTACTTCTTCGCAGATGCCCTGTCCCCCCACTTGGCTGCCCGCGATGCCGGCCAGATCATCGACCTTCGCGACGTCGTCGACTCGGTGGACTCCGTCCGTGCCCAAGCCGACCTCGTCCTTGTCGAGCTGGCGGGCGGCCTTTTCACCCCCCTATCGGACGTTGCCGTCAACGCCCACCTCGTGCAAGCGCTGACCCCCGACACCCTGATTCTTGCCGCGCCGGACCGTCTCGGCGTTCTTCACGACGTTCTCGTCTGCATGCGGGCGGTCACCACCCTGCCCATCACCATCGACGCGGTCCTGCTCATCGCGCCCGAGGTGCCCGATGCGTCAAGCGGACGCAACGGTCACGAGCTCGCCCGCTTCGGGGTCCCCGTCCTCGGCCCGGTGCCTCGTGCCACCATCTACGACTTGGCCGTCCATCCCACCCTTTCCGCGCTCGCCCTCGACGTCAGTCGATGACGCACCCGGGTCAAGTCCCCGGGCGGCGCTCGCGTCTGTCGGCCGAATCCTCCGGGACAGCGCGCCCTCGCTCCAAGCTCAGCCGCCGCCCACCCAGTTCGCCCGCAAAGGCCTCGTCGTGGGTGACGACGATCACCGTACAACCACGGCGGACTTCCTCTCGAACCACTTCGACCAGTCGCTGAACCGAACCCGCGTCGAGGCCGCTCGTTGGCTCGTCCAGCACCAAAAGCCTCGGCCGATGCACCAAGGCGCGCGCGAGCGCCACACGCTGCCGCTGGCCTCGCGAATACGTTCTCACGGGTCGTTCCGCGAAGGCACGGAGGTCGAACCGATCGCAGGCCGCCGAGAATGCGTCCTTGACCTCGCATGCGTGGAGCCGCGCCGCGAGCTCGATGTTTTGCCGACCGGTGAGATCCGGATAGCAAAGCGTTTCATGCCCCACCCAGCCAAGACAGCGGCGCACGGCATCGCGCGTGCTTCCGAGGCTACCGTGATCGATCCATCCCGATGTGGGTCGTGCGAGCGTCCCGACGATGGCGAGCAGCGTCGACTTGCCCGAACCATTCGGCCCCTGAATCACGACCGCCTCTCCGTCCCCGAACCGGCAGGAAATCCCGACGAGCGCCCGGACGGGCCCGTACGTCTTTGTCACCTTGCAAAGCTCGATCAAAAGTGGACCTTACGGGCTGGCTCGGGTGGGCGCCAGAAGGCCGCCACGCTCTCCGCCGCGCGCCACGCGCTCGGCGTCCTCGTGCTACTGTGCGTAGCATGACGGCTGCTGCTCGCGTCGCTCAGGAGATTCCTGCGCTCCAGACGCTGCGTCACAGTGTCGAAGGCGCCCTCGAGGGCAAGCATGACGCCGTCGAACTCGCGCTCGTTGCACTCCTTGCGCGCGGCCACCTCTTGATCGAGGACGTACCCGGCGTCGGAAAGACGACGCTCGCGCGCGCACTGGCCAAGTCGGTCGGAGGGGACCTTCGACGCGTGCAGTTTACAAGCGATTTGTTGCCGAGCGACGTCCTCGGGGTGAGCGTGTACGATCAGCGGCGCGGCGAATTCGTTTTGCGCCAGGGACCGATTTTCGCAAACATTCTCCTTGCCGACGAGATCAACCGCGCCAGCCCCCGCACGCAGTCGGCGCTCCTCGAGGCCATGAACGAAGGGCAGGTGTCGCTCGACGGGCAAACCATTCCATTGCCCGACCCGTTCTTCGTCATCGCCACACAAAATCCGCAGGACTTCGCTGGGACGTTTCCTCTTCCCGAGTCGCAGCTCGATCGATTCCTCCTCCGGGTACGCATCGGCTATCCGCCTCCCCAGGTCGAAATGAGGCTCGTGCTCGACGGACGGACCGACACGGCACGCGACGTCGTGTGCGTCCTCGATCCGGCGCGCCTCGTCGCGCTGCAACGGGAAGTCGAGCGCGTCAGCATCGACGCCTCGCTCGCGAATTATCTCCATGCGCTCGTCATGGCCACGCGCACATCTCCTTTGCTCTCGCTCGGCGCGTCGACACGGGCCGCGATGGCGCTCGGCCACGCGGCGCGTGCGCGCGCGCTGCTTCGCGGGCGGCATTACTGCATTGCCGACGACATTCACGACTTGGCCATCCCGGTTCTCTCGCACCGAATCCGATTGAGCACCCAAGCCGACGGCTTCGTCCCGACACGAGACGAGGCCGAATCCGCCCTTCGCGACGTCATCAGTCGAATTCCAGTTCCACTCTAGTCTTTCGATCGATGCCATGGCAGCCGCGCGACCGACGCCGCAGGCGTACTTGGGATGGCTGGCCGGTTGGCGCCAGCGAATGCGCCCGCCACGTCGATTGAAATTCACGAGAGAAGGGAAGTTCTTCGTTGGAATCACGCTGGGTGTCGGCTTTGCCGCCATCAATACGGCCAATAACCTCCTCTATCTCTTGCTCGGCATGCTGCTCGCGCTCATCGTCGTGAGCGGAGTGATGAGCGATCTGTCTCTGCGGGACCTGACCGTGGTTCGTCGACTGCCCCTCCGCGCGCAGGTCGGCCGCGCTCACCTCGTCGAAATCGAAGTCTTCAATCACAAGCAGCGCGTACCCTCGTACGCCATCGAAGTAGAAGACCTTCGGGCAGGTCAGCCCGCCGACAAGCGCTGCTTCTTTCTGAAGATCAGCCCCAAGTCGGCACAAGTCGCGGCCTATCGGCGGACGCCGAACCGGCGCGGGCGCGACACCCACACGGGGTTCCGGATTGCCACCCGCTTTCCTTTCGGCCTATTCGAGAAGTCCCGTGAAATGCCGGCCCCCGGTGAGCTCATCATCTATCCCGCCGTTGACCCCGTCATCCTGCTCTCGTCACCCGGCGGCCGCGCCGCGGGAACCGACCCATCGGGCGGAAGGGGGCACGGTCACGAGTTTCTCGGGATGAAGTTGATGCGGCCGGGCGAAGACCCTCGGGATCTTCACTGGCGCAAGAGCGCTTCCATTGGACAACCGGTCCTCCGAGAACGCGCGCGGGAGACGCGACCGGACGTCACGCTGACCCTCGACGCGACCCGTCCGCTGGGCGCCGGCGACGACTGGAACCTCGCATTCGAGCGTCGGGTGCGCGATGTCGCGTCGAAGGCCGTCGCGCACATCAAGCGTGGCGATCGGGTGGCCATCGTAGCGACGTCCGGCACGGTCGCGCGGGCGGATCGCACGGTCGGGGCCGACCCGCTGCTTCGGTACCTGGCCCTCGTCGATCCATTGGACGCCAAGAAATCCGGCGCGACCAAGGCGGCCGAATGAGGTTCGGCCTCGTTCACCGCGTGATGACCGACGTCCTCGCTGCGCTGGGCGTCCTCGCGGTCGTCAGCACAGCGTCTCTCGGTCCCTTCACGAACCTCTTTCTCCTGACGGGCCTCGCCGTCGCCATCGCCATTCCGGAGGGCTGGCAGGGGCGGCCGCCGCTGCGACACTTCGCGACGATCGCACCGCTGTGCTTGCTCGTCGTGCAAGCCGTCCGTCTTCTTGCCGGACGATCGCCGCTCGACGTGGCGATCGAATTCGCGGCGGTGCTCCAGATCATTCGTCTCGCCACGCGCCGCGGCGCTGCCCACGACCAACAAATCATCGTACTCGCGCTCCTCCACTTCGTCGCCGGCACGGTCCTCGGCGGAGGGCTGACCTACGGTCTCTGCTTTTTGGGGTTTCTCGTCGTCGCGCCCGGCGCGCTCGTGCTCAGCCATTTGCGGCGCGAAGTCGAGGGCAACTACCGCCAGGGCGCCCGGGATCGAACCGGCCTGCCGGTCGATGTTCCGCGCATTTTGCGCAGCCGGCGCGTCGTCGGCCGCGCATTTCTCGGCGCGACGTGCCTTTTGTCCGTTCCGATTCTGTTCTTCACGACGCTCCTCTTTCTTCTCTTTCCGCGCATCGGCTTGTCGCTCCTCTTGCTCAGCCATCCGCATGCCGGCCGGATGATCGGTTTTTCCGAACACGTCGATCTCGGCGACGTCGGCGTCTTGCGCGACGACCCGACGATTGCGCTGCGCTTCGAGATCCACGATCTGCGCGATCCACCCCCGACGCGGCTGACACTCCGACTGCGCGGCGCAGCATTCGACGCATACGACGGACATGCATGGCTCCGCACCCAGCACGACGCCCCCCGAGAGAGCGACCGGACCAACGGACCCGACGACGTCTACCCCCTCTACCGCAACCCGTATTCCGCCCGTGACCGAGTCGTGTCCTTCGACCTCGAGCCGATCGATCCTCCGGTCGTCTTTTTGCCGTCGCGGGCGGTGGCACTGAAGCTGCGCGTCCCGAACGCCGTCCTCATCGGCGAGCCCCTGACCATTGTGCGTGGTCCGGAGGGCGAGCTCCGCTACGCAGGCGCGGACGCCCGTGGCCTCCGCTATGACGTCTACCTGGCGGCGGACGACGAGACCCTCATCGAATCATTGCCTGCGACCGAGCGCCCTCGCTATCTCGCACTTCCGCCGGACCTCCCACTTCGCGTCGTGGATCTCGCGCACCGGTGGACCGACAGGCTGTCGAGCCCCGAGGCCAAAGCGACGGCCATCGAGCAGCATCTCAGGCAGGACTACGCATACGATCTGCACTCGCCCTCGGGCGGCAAGCCGCGGCCGCTCGACCACTTCTTGTTCGAGTCCCGTCGAGGGCATTGCGAGTTTTTCTCGACCGCCATGGCCATCATGCTCCGCGCCATCGGCATTCCATCCCGAAACGTGACCGGATTCGTCGGGGGCACGTGGAATCGTTTCGGGCGCTACTACGCGGTCCGCGAAGGGGACGCCCACTCCTGGGTCGAGGCCTACATGGATGACCCGAGCCACCCGTCGTGGCGGACGTTCGACCCGACGCCCGTCGCGGGCATGCAGCCGCTCGAGCCGCAAGCTGGAGCCTATTATTATTTCCGCGACTTCGTCGAAGCGCTGTCGCAGCGCTGGAATACCTATGTGGTCGGCTACGACCTACACAAGCAGTTCCGGCTCGTCGAAGACGTGAGCCATCGGTACGAACGATTCCGTTCGCGCACGCGATTCACGAACGGACTGCTCGCGATCGTGACCCGCGGACCCGGCATCGTCTTCGCTTGCCTCACCGCAATCGCGCTCGGCTATGCGCTTTGGCGGCGACGAACACGAGAAGGCCGGCGTCTTCCCGACCTGCCTCTCACGAGGCCCAAGGATCCCGCAGCGGAGTCCGCCACACTTCTTTTTCGTTCGCTCGAGGTGGCGCTGCACGCCCAAGGCGTGTCCCGGCCGTCATCGCTTCCGCCTCTGCGGCACGCCGAAGAGCTCCGCTCGCGACGGCATCCTCTCGGGGACGAAGTCTTGTCGCTCACCGAAGTCTACATCGGAGCGCGCTTCGGCGGGCGCGCACTCTCGGAGGCCGCGCGTCGTGACTTCGAAAGGCGCGTTCGAGACATTCGGACGGCGGGCGGCCGCCATCGTCCGGCCCCGCGCCAAGAACATCGATCCCCCTGACGACGACCCCCGCGCGCGCAATCTGGCTCTCGACTCCAGAAAGGAGCGCTGGGCGCGAAGGACATGGAGGTCGCCCGAAGGCGCGGTCTGCGTCGATCCCCGCCGGGAGCGATGGCCGCCACACGTCTCGGCGGGCCGCCCCTATACCCCGACGGTGCGATTCAAACTGATCTGCACGACATCTTCGAGAGACCCGCGCTTGACGACGCCGTAGACGCACCCAGGCTGCGGGCGCGCCATTCGCCCGTCGAATTCGAGGTCGGGTTCACCCGCTTCGATCCACGCGACGAGAACGGGGGACGTCGCCCCCTCGGGCGCCGCCTGCCTCATCTCGACGAGGCTGACGTGGACGCCGTGGCGCAACTGGTCGGAGGTGACCGCCCGCTGCACGCTGGCAAGGGGTCGGGCGTACGGACCCGGCACTTGCGACGTGCCGCCCTGATAGGACTGCACGACGAGGCGATACACGCCGCCCGCAGAGAGGCCCTCCGCGCGGACCTGCGCCCGAACCGCATCCGCCGCATCGCCGAAGGTCGTCAGGGCCACAAGCGCGACCCATGACCCCGCGGCTGCCGAACGAACGCGCCTCTTCCGGTCCGAAAACATTTTGCGGGCCATGACTCATCCAATGGAGAGCAAATAACACGCCAGGCGAACTGCCGAGGCACTGGCGGGCCGACAACGTGCGGATCCGATGGAACACCCGTCATTTCGAGCACTTCCGCCGAGACCCGGCCAAGTTGACGAGATTGTTTGATTTTCTCGAGTACTCACCAGAAACGCGAAGAACCTCGACCCGCGCCCGGTGTTGTACCCCCGACGCATGATGACAAAACCATCACATGGCCGCCGGCTGTGGCGCAGAGGGACACAACATCGATCGGGCCGCCGGCTGCGGCGCAGAGGGACACAACGTTCAGTTCTGCATCCGCGCCGAAAAGGACAGATCGCCCGTTCCCGCCCGATCGACGACGACTTTCGTCCCCGGTGGGAATTCACCACCCAGCACCTTTCGAGCGAGCGGGTCCTCCAGATGCCGCTGGATGGCGCGCTTGAGCGGCCGTGCGCCATACTGCGGATCCCACCCGACCTCAGCCAGAAAGTCCTTCGCCCGATCGGTCACGTCGAGGGTCAGCTCGCGTCGGGCCAGCCTCTCGGCGAATCGTCCGAGTTGGATGTCGACGATGTGACGGATCTGCGACGGTTCGAGACGATTGAAGACGACGATCTCGTCCAGGCGGTTGAGAAACTCCGGGCGAAAGCTCTTCCTCACCTCCTCGAGAACCGCCTGGCGCGCGCGTTCGCGCCGGGTCGCGGCGTCGAGCCCCGGTCGATCTTCGAGAGCCTGGATGTGTGCCGAACCAAGGTTGCTCGTCAAGATGATGACGGTGTTCTTGAAGTCCACCGTTCGGCCCTGACCGTCCGTCAAGCGTCCGTCGTCCAGCACCTGGAGGAGCACGTTCCAGACATCGGAGTGGGCCTTTTCGACTTCATCGAAGAGCAGAACGGAGTACGGGCGGCGGCGGATCGGCTCTGTCAGTTGCCCGCCCTCTTCGTACCCCACGTATCCGGGCGGGGCACCGATGAGGCGAGCCACAGCGTGCTTTTCCATGTACTCGCTCATGTCGAGACGCACCATGGCGCGCTCGTCGTCGAAGAGAAACTCGGCGAGAGCGCGGGCGAGCTCCGTTTTGCCGACGCCCGTCGGCCCGAGAAAAAGAAAGCTGCCGATCGGACGGTTCGGATCTCCGAGTCCGGCCCGCGATCGCCGCACCGCATTGGCGACAGCCTCTACGGCCGCGTCTTGGCCGACGACACGCTTGCGAATGCCGTCCTCCATGTGGAGGAGCTTGTGCATCTCGCCTTGCATCATCTTGGCGACGGGCACGCCGGTCCATTTCGACACGATCGCCGCCACGTCTTCGTCTGTGACCTCTTCGCGCAAATAGCTCGTTTTTTCTTGAACCTTCGCGAGGGTCCGCCGGAAGTCTTCGATTTTCTTCTCTTGCTCGGGGATTTTCCCGTAGCTGATTTCTGCGGCCCGCCCGAGGTCTCCCCGACGCTGAGCCTGCTCCGCCTCGAGCCGCAGCTTCTCGATCTCGGGCTGCGCCTTGCGAATTTGATCGATGACTTCCTTTTCACGCTGCCACTGCGCGCGCATCGCGCGCGTGCTTTCCTCGAGCTCGGCGATCTGGCGTTTGACGTCGTCGACCCGTGCCTTGCTCGCCGGGTCACGCTCTTTTTTCAACGCCTGCTCCTCGATTTGCAGCTGGGTGAGCTTGCGCGTGATGGCGTCGATCTCGACGGGCATGCTGTCGACCTCCATCTTGATCTTCGCCGCGGCTTCGTCGACGAGATCGATGGCCTTGTCCGGCAGGAAGCGATCGGGGACGTATCTGTCGCTCAGCGTTGCGGCAGCCACCAAGGCCGCGTCCTGGATGCGGATTCCGTGGTGCACCTCGTAGCGTTCCTTGAGTCCTCGCAAAATGGCTATCGTGTCGGGAACCGTCGGTTGCGAGACGAACACAGGCTGAAACCGGCGCTCCAGCGCAGGGTCCTTTTCGATCCGCTTGCGATACTCGTCGAGCGTCGTCGCACCGATGCAACGGAGCTCGCCGCGCGCGAGCGCAGGCTTGAGCAAGTTTGCGGCATCCATCGAGCCCTCGGCGGCTCCCGCCCCGACGATCATGTGGAGCTCGTCGATGAACAGGATGATCTTCGATTGGGAGGCCTCGACCTCTTTGAGAACGGCCTTCAATCGGTCCTCGAACTCTCCCCGAAATTTCGACCCGGCGACGAGCGCCCCCATGTCGAGCGCGCAAAGCCGCTTGTTCTTGAGCGATTCGGGCACGTCGCCTCGCACGATCCGCTGCGCGATTCCCTCGACGATCGCTGTCTTGCCTACGCCCGGTTCACCGATGAGCACCGGGTTGTTCTTCGTGCGCCGCGAAAGCACCTGCATCACCCGGCGAATTTCTTCGTCGCGCCCGACGACAGGGTCCGTCTTTCCCCGCCGCGCAGCGTCGGTGAGGTCGCGCGTGTACTTCTCGAGCGCCTGGAATTTGCCCTCGGGATCCTGGTCGGTGATGCGTTGACTTCCTCGCACGCTCGCGAGGGCCGTCAGGATCTTCTCGTAGTTGACGCCGCCGTACTTCTCGAAAAGAAGCATGAGCTCGCGGTCGTGCCGCGCCGCTGCAAGGACGAAGTGTTCGACGGAGACGTATTCGTCCTTCAGCTGCTTCGCTTCGTCGTCCGCCCGTCGAATGAGCTCGAGGCTTCTCCTCGACAGGCCAGGCTCGGCGCCGCCGCTGACACGCGGGAATCCCTCGATTTGCTTGGCGACGGCCTCCCTCAGTGCCGAGACGTCGGCCCCCGCCTTCTGCAAGACCGGAGCAGCCACCCCCCCCTCCTGATCGAGCATGGCGGCGAGCAAGTGCTCCGGTTGAAGCTCCGGATTGCCGAAGCGCGCGGCGCGCTCACTTGCATCCTGAAGGGCCTCTCGGCTCTTCGTGGTCATCCGATCGGGACGCATCGAACCCTCCTCGCCGCGCTCGCACGCGCACAACGCCCGTGCCTCGCTCGGCCTTCGCCCGGCCCGGCGCGGACGCCATGTCGCGCCGGCTCGAACGTTTCGAAGCTAAGTCGCGATCGTCGCTGCGCAAGAGACGTGCCTTTGGCGACGCGGCCCCATCGTGAATGCGACCCACGGCGGCCCCGAGGTCAAATGTCGAGGTTTTTCACGCTGAGCGCGTTATCTTCGATGAACTGCCGACGTGGCTCGACCTGGTCGCCCATCAGAATGGTGAAGATCTGATCCGTCTGAACGGCGTCATCGAGACGGACCTGCAACATCACCCTCGTATTCGGGTCGAGCGTCGTCTCCCAGAGTTGCTCGGGGTTCATCTCGCCGAGGCCCTTGTAGCGCTGCAGCTGGGTCCCCTTGCGGCCTCGCTGATCGATGAAATCCCATAGGGCGTCCGCGTCCTCGACCTCCGCCTCGCTCTTCGGCTTGTCCTTGTCGCCCTCGCGGACCGTGTACGGTGCGGGACCGATCGACCGCACGTCCTGCTCGATGGCGTAGAGTTCCTCGTACTCCGCCGAGTCGACGAGACTCCAGTCGATGACCGCCGGACGGGCCGACGATCCGGCTCGCGGCGTAATCGCGATCCGCGCCGCCCCGTGCTCGGCCTCCCAGCTCACGTCGATCGTGAGCGGCGCGATGTCCTCCCTTTTGGCTTCGAGGCGCGCCCGAATCAGCGGAACCGCCGCTTCCACTTTCTTTCGCTCGCGGAGCTCGCCCTTTCCGAGAGGGGCGGCGTGGAGCGCTTGACCGATGATCCACGAGTCGCCGCGCCGGTCCAGCTTGGCGAGCGCGCGACGAAAGAGCCTCAACCGCTCGGCGAGCCGAAAGAGAAGCTCCCCCCGAATCTCGGCGCCACGGCTGGCGCGAACGACGAGCCCCTCTACGCCGTGCTCGAGAAAGAAACGGTCGAGAGCCGCTTGATCCTTGAGATAAACGTCCTTTTTTCCTCGGCGCGCGCGGTAAAGTGGAGGCTGCGCGATATAAAGGTAGCCTCGCTCCAGGATCTCCGGCATCTGCCGGTAAAAGAACGTGAGAAGCAGCGTTCGAATGTGGCTGCCATCGACGTCCGCGTCGGTCATCAGAACGACCGTGTGGTAGCGGAGCTTTTCGATGTCGAAGCTGCCTTCGCCAACGCCGCATCCGAGGGCGGCGATGAGGGTGCCGATCTCTACGCTCGACAACATTTTGTCGAGTCGCGCACGCTCGACATTCAATATCTTGCCTTTGAGCGGGAGAATGGCTTGAAACTTCCGGTCGCGGCCCTGCTTTGCCGAACCTCCGGCGCTGTCGCCTTCGACGATATAGATCTCAGCTTCGCTCGGATCGCGCGTCTGGCAGTCCGCGAGCTTTCCCGACAGCGACGAGTAGTCGAGCTGGCCCTTTCGCACGACTTCGCGTGCCTTTCGAGCGGCTTCGCGCGCCTTCGCCGCAATGATGGCCTTTTCTACGATTTTCCGTGCCGTCTGCGGGTTCTCCTCGAAGAACTGACCGAGCTTTTCATATACGCTAGTCTCGACGATCGTCTTCACTTCACTCGAGACGAGCTTGCTCTTCGTCTGCGAGTCGAAGCTCGGGTCCGGATGCTTGATGCTGATGACCGCCGTCAGACCCTCGCGGATGTCCTCGCCCTGAAGTCCACTTTTGACTTCTTTGAATAGGTTTTGCGCCGTGCCGTAGCTATTGAACACTTTCGTCAACGCCGCGCGGAGCCCCGTCAAGTGGGTGCCGCCGTCCTTGTTGTGGACGTTGTTCGTGTAGCAATAGATCTGCTCCTGGTAGGTCGCATTCCACTGCATGGCCAGTTCGACGCCGACCGGGGAGCCCCCGCCCTCCATGGGGTGCTCCGCGTGGATGGAAATGACCTTGTCGTTCACCGGCTCCTTCGTTTTATTGAGGTGCTCGACGAACTCTTCGATCCCGCCCTTGTATTGAAATGTTTCCGCGCGACCGGCGTCTCGCTCGTCGGTGAGGGTGATGAGAAACCCGGCGTTCAAGAAAGAAAGTTCGCGCAGACGGCTCGCCAAAATATCGTACTGAAAATCGATCGCCGTGAAGATTTGCGCGTCGGGTTTGACCGCGCTCACCCCGACGCCGTGAAGCCCGGCGCTCACCTTGTAGCTCGCGTGATCGAACTTTCCGCCTGCGTGAAGGACCGTCATCACGACTTCCGCCGCGCTGACGCCTCGCTCCTGCATGATTCCGACCGGGATGCCGCGTCCGTCGTCTTCGACGGTCAGCGAACCGTCGAAGTGAATCGTTACGTCCATCCTTGTGCAAAAACCGGCAAGATGCTCGTCGACGGCGTTGTCGACGACCTCCCAGACGAGGTGGTGAAGACCCGATCCATCATGCGGATCGCCGATGTACATTCCAGGCCGCTTCCGAACGGCTTCGAGTCCCTCGAGAATCGTGATGCTCGAGCTGTCGTAGTTCGACGACGGAGGGGGGGTGGTATGCGGGGTACTCACATTCGACATCGGTGCGTCGCGTCCTCCGAGCCACCGCGTGTCAGCCGCGCTTGGTGCCCGAGCTAGGATTGGAGCCGCACGAGCCTTTTTGCCGTTCTCCGCGCCATCTTTTGACGACAGTTGGGGCGATTGAAATGCCGGGTGCGGCCGGGGTGCGTCAGTATACGTCGTCGTCCGCCGCAGCGCAAGGGAAGGCGATTAAATTTCACACGTAATATCGAACACTTAGCGAACGCGAACCCGATGGGCGAGAACCGTCGCCAGGGCGGCGGCGTCCCCCATCACCCGCAAGGCCAGGGCGGCGGCGTGTGCGCATCCCAGCGCAAACCATCAGTCGGGCGTGATGAGCCCGGCGACCACACGGAAATCGCGACGCTCCGCCGAGCCAGCCTCCGACGCCAGATCGACGATCTCGGGCCTCGTCGTCGTCAGAACGACTTGGCCCCGTCCATCGCGAAGCGCAGCGAACAGCGCGCCGGTCCGAAAACGATCGAGCTCGCTCGACACGTCGTCCAAAAGAAGGATGGGAAGAACGTCTCGTACGGCCGCAATGACCTGGATCTCCGCGAGGGCGAGGGAGAGAACCACGGCTCGGTGCTGCCCCTGCGACGCCAGTCCACGCACCTTCATGTGCCCGAGTTCGAGGGAGAGATCGTCGCGGTGAGGCCCGACGGTCGCGGACCGCCGCAGGCGATCACGAACACGCAAGCGCCTGAGCTCCGCTCGAAAGGCTTCACTGGAGTCGGGAGCGCTGCGTTCGTAACGAGCGGACAGGGAGGCACCGTCTGGTCCGATGCGACGAAACGCCTCGTTCAGAGCCGGGACCATCCGTTCGGTGGCCAGAGCCCGGGCTTCGCTCAGCGCGGAGCCGTGGCGAACGACGAGATCCTCCCAGTCTTCCAGATCGGGGGCAGCGTCTCCGCGGGTCTCGAGCACCCGTTGACGGGCGCGGACAGCTCGGCCGTAACTGTCGGCGTCGGCGAGCGAAGACGGCGAGAGATACAGCGCGAGGCGGTCGAGCAATTTGCGCCGCTCGGCTCCTCCCCCCGACGAAATCGCCATCGACCCCGGATGGAAGACGACTGCCGGCGTCTTGACCGCGTACTCGGCGAGCGTGTCGGGGCGTCTTCCGTCGAGGCGAACGGCTCGCACGCCGGCCCGCAAACCCACACTCTGCTCCCGGACGGTTTCTCCGTCCACGATCGAAGCACGAAGGCTTGCGACATCCGCGCCCCTCTGAACGAGATCAGCCAACCGGCTCGTCCGGAAGCTCCGAGACGTCGCGAGGACATAAATGCCTTCGAGCAGGTTCGTTTTGCCCTGCCCATTGTCACCGGACACGACGTTGATCCTCGCCCCCAGATCCAAGTCGACACGGGCGAGGTTCCGGAAGCTGCGAAAACTGAGCGATCGAACCGCCAGCGATCGCATCGCGCCGTTAGATGCGCATGGGCATGACGACGGCAAGAAACTGACGAGGACTCGCAGGCCGGAGGACGGCCGGGTCGAGTTCACCGCCGAAGCCGAGATCGACATCCTGGTCGTCGAGCGACGCGAGCACATCGAGAAAGTACCGGGCGTTGAAGCCGATCGTCATGGCCGGCCCCGAGTACTCGATCGGAACCTCGTCGGAGCCCTCGCCACTGTCGGGCGATTCCGTCGAGATGCGCATCGTGCCTTGGCCGACGGAAAGCTTGACTCCGCCCGTGCGTTCGCTCGCGGCGATCGAGACGGCTCGCAACGCGTCCGCGAACGCCGCGCGGGGGACGCGGACGATCTTTTCGCTCTGCTGCGGGATGACCTGCGAATACGGAGGAAACTGCGCATCCACCAAGCGCACGGCGAAAGTCATGCCGCCTCCTTGGAAATACGCGCTCGATCCGCTCTGGGTGATCTGCAACTGCGGTTTCACCGCGCCGGAGTCTTTTCCTTCCTTGAAATCGCCGACGAAGTCGTCGCACAAGCGCCTGAGCTCCTGAATCGCCTTCAGCGGAATGAGCATCGTCGCGGACGCCTGTCGCCCGCTGACCCGGACTTCCATCTTCGAGAGACGATGTCCGTCCGTCGTCACCATGCGGACGAGATCTCCGTCCCACTCGAAGAGCGCGGAGTTCAGGTGGGCTCGGGTCTCGTCGGTCGAGATCGAAAAGTGCGTCTTGGCGATGAGCTCCTGCAAGACTTCGACGTCGAGAGCCAGCGAGGGCGAACCCTCGGCAGGACTCGGCAGCGGGGGAAAATCGTCTCCCGGCATGCCACGCAAGGTGTACCGGCGCGCGCTGCCTGCCGCCTTGATCGTCGTCGTTGCATTGTCGTGCGAGGCGAAGTGGATGGGCCCGTCGGGCATCATCCGAATGCGCTCGAGGAGATCTTTGGCTGGAACGGCGACGCTCCCTCCTTTGCTCACATCGACCGTCACTCGACCGACGAGCGCCAGGTACAGATCGGTCGCTGCGACGCGCAAGACACTTGGCCCGTCGACCGCCAAGAGCACGTTCGAAAGCACGGGCATCGTGCTTTTTCGCTCAGCCACGCCTTGCATGCGGGTGACGAGCTTCAAAAGTTCTTTTTTCGGTACCGTGAGTTCCATACGCGGATCCCGGCTGCATCCTTAGATTAGATCTGTAGCAGTGTCGATAGGGGCTGGGGAGACCGTGGATAAAACACAAATAACAACTAATCCGTATGCTTACGGGCAAGTGCCCGTGGGGAGTAAATCGGTGAGAACCCCTTGAACTTCGGGGAAGATCCGCGCCGGCGAATCGTCCTCAGGTTCCCTCGATGTCCCGTTCCCAGCCTTTTCTTCACCTTGTCCCCAGCGCGAGTCACGTCGTCACGAGCGTCAGCGCGATGGAGTCCAAAAGCTCACGTCGTGCGCGCTCGTAGGTGTTTGGCCCGACTTCTCCTGAGGCGTGCGCACGTTCGAGAGCACCGAGATCGTCGAGCAAGCTTTGGCGGGCGATCGCCGACCCATCCTGGGGCGCGCCTCGTTTGACCAACGCGAACGCGAGGCCGATGGCGACTCCGATGGCGGCAAGGGCCGTCGCAATCCGCGCGCCGGGCCCGGGCGTGGGCAGGTCGCGGAGCCCGATCGAAATCGTGGCCATCTTCGAGTCGTCCGGTCGAGCCCGCCGTTCCGTCACGAAAAAGCTCTGCCCTTGGTTATTGCGACGCAGTTCGGCTGCGGGGAAACCGGCGGCGACGATCTTCACTCCCGCGACGGCGGGCATCACCACCCGAGAAATGGCCGCATGGGGGGGCAGCGCCACGTCGAAGTCGAAATCTTTCTCGCCCGACCACGGCAGTTGGTAGCGAATCTGCACCGAATGCTGCCCGGGCGCGAACGTGCCACGAAGCTTGGCCGAGCCGTCGATCTCGTCGGTTCCTTGGTCGCTCATCGACGCGGGGGACGTGAATGCCGTGTAGCCCGGAGCAAGGGCCATTCTGACGTCGTCGGGCTGCCAGGCGGTACGGCCCAGGTTGTAAATCGTCAGGTTTTCCTCGACCTGAATTCGATCGTCCTTGACCTCGGCCGCGACGGTCGTCTCCGAGACAACGAGCGTGTCACGGATGTCTCGTCGGACTGGATAGACGTGCAAGACGACGTGCATCGCCCGCGAGACCTGCGACATCTGGAACGGCGACGCAGCAAACGAGCCCCCTTCGTACCCGACGCTGACCCTGTAGGCGATGTTGCTCGTCGTCTCGAGACCGGAAAAGACGGCACGACCGTGGTCGTCCGTCGTCTCTTGCAGATGCTTTCGGCTGTCACCCTTGGCGATCGAATTAATGAGAATACCGAGCGTTACGGTTTCCCTGGGCACCGGCTTGTCGTCCGCGTCGTGCAGGTCGACGACGATCGTTCCCGGGCCGAGCGTCTTGTCTTCCTCTTCGATGTCTTGGGGGGGTTGGAAAATACCCGGCATCGCGCCGGACTCGGCTGCGTGGGCATGGGGATTCGAGTCGACGGCGGGATGGCCCGACGGCCGATCGCCCTGCGGTTCGTCCTCCAACGCGACTGTGGATCCCGTCTGGCTCGGGTTGCTGGATCGAGGCGTGTCGGCGGCGGCCGGCTCTGCGATGGCGAGCGCGAAGAGGCTCGCGAAAACGATGTGCATGCCGTCACTTCTTCGCATGATCCCCTACCGTGGACCGATTCATCTTGGCCCCGCAATGCTTGCAAAAGGCCGCGTCCGGCTCGTTCGAGGCGCCGCACCGGGCGCATCCGACGCGGGCGCCGCTTCCGCTGCGCGCCTTCTCCGGCACAGCCTGGGGGGGCGGCGCCGCGCTCGGGCGAGGGTCGTCCGCTGTCGCGAGATTCTGTCGTGCCAGATAAGCATTCGCGATGCGCTCGGCCTCGGCGCGCGTCGGCGCGATCCGCTCGTCGATTTCCCGCAAGATGCTCTTTGCGTCTTCTCGGTAACGGCTGACGAGCATCTCGTAGTCCGCGCTGTCGATCTTGCCGAGGGCGTACTCGCTTTCCAAATCCTTCAGCGCGAGCAAAACGCGAAGCTTGCGTTCGGCCAGCGGGTCCGCTTTGACGCGCCGCGCTGCCACGCTCTCGAGCTCGGCGGGCAGTGGGGCCGCTCCTGTCAGTGTGCGCAAGCTCGCCCAAAGCAGTCCAATCGTCCCGAGCAACGCCGACGCCGCCAGGACGAGCAAGGCCGACCCGACGCTCGCCATCGCGCCACAGACGACCGCCGCAACGACTCCGGCAATCGGCAACCCAATGGCCGCGGCGCGCGCGAGAGCCCGCTCGGCTTCGTCGTCCCTCGACGAGGTCGTCCGGGCATCGTCGGCCGGCCTCGCGAAATCGGCAGGTCGGTCGTCCGCGTGGACGGGGGTCGCATCACTCATCGATGTCCTTGAGCTCATCGTCGAGCTTGCCATCGTAAGCGTCGCGCTCGGCGGGCTCGATTCCGCCCGTGCCGTTGGCGCCACCGGGCGGCCGAGGGATGTCGTTCGAGCCGCGCCAGCGGCGCATCAGTTGCGCCAAGCCGAGTGCGCCGAGGCCGATTCCGAACACGGGCACGGCCCAGATCGCTCGCAGCGCGCCCCGGTTCGGTGGGACGGCAAGACTGTCCGAACCGTATTGCGCCGAATACTCGGCGAGTATCTGGTCGCGCGTTTCTCCGGCCTGGAGCTTCGCCCTGAGCTTTTCACGCGTCTCTTCGGCCGATTGGCACGTGCATGTCGACAAAAGATCCCGCGCGCATCCGCACATGCAGCGAAGCGCGCCAAACACGGCACGCTCGTTGTCGTTTTCGATGTGAACCGTGCCACTGTTCGACGTGGCCATCGACGGCATTGTCTGGGCGCGAGCCGCCGGTGTCGCCGCAAGCATGATTCCGAAGACGACGCTCGCTGCAGTCGCTGCGACACCCCGCGCGCCAGCCCAAACGCGGGATTCTCCGAATTCGAGCTGGGGCCACATGCAGACGACGCTGCCGGCGATGAGCACGAGACATCCTATCCAGATCCAGGAGACGAGCGGATTGACGTGAATCTGGAACGCCGCGATTTTTGTCGTCGGGTTGATGTTGCCGACGATGACGTAGACATCGTCTCTCAGTCCGTGCTCAATCGCGACTTCGGTCGTCGGCGAATCCGGTTGTTTTTTGTAGATGAACTTGGCGGGATGCAGGTGCTCCACGAGCCGTCCGTGTTCGAGGACGTCGACGTCGCCGAAGATCATTCTCTTGTTGTTGTCGACCTCCATGCGCGGCCCGAGGTATTTGAGTGAATAGCCACCGACGTCCACCGTCTGGCCGGGCGATAGCGATGCCTCGTGATCTTGGTTCCACGACTGCCCCGTGAAACCCATGAACATGAGGATGATGCCGAGATGCACGACGTATCCGCCGTATCGACGGCGCGACTGCGGCGGCAAAGAAAACACGGTATGGACCAGGCCGGGCAGCACGCCCAGCCACCACAAGATCGCCGGTGTGGATCTCCCCGCGCCGCTCTGCGCACGCGACCGAACGAGAAGAACGTACTCCTGTGCGATGACGGTCACGTTGAATGCGCAGAGGGAGAACCCCAAGACGGGCGTGAATGCGTTGAAGAGTCGGAGAACCCCACCGAGCGCACCCGGGTAAATCGAGTCTCCCCACACGACGGCCGGAAAGCCGAGCATGCGTCCGAATGCGAAGTGGGCGGCTGCCGCGACGGCAATCGCCGCGACGGGTACGCGGAACGCGCGCTGCAATGCGCCAGGCCCCGTCTTCTTCCAGCCGAACAGGGTCCCTGACCCCATGAGAAAGAGGAGCGTGATTCCGAGCGGCTGGACCCATGCCTTGTAGAAAGGCGGCCCGACGGTGACCTTCTCTCCAGTCAGCGCCTCGCTGATGAGCGGGAAGGTCGTCGCCACCAGGATGAAGAGGAGCAGACTGCAAAGAACCCAGTTATTTAGCAAAAACGTGAATTCGCGCGAAAATATCGACTCGATTTGGGGGCGTCTCGTTCGGAGATCGAGACCGGAGGTCATGCGTCGGAACACGATCTCCAGCGCAACGAAGATCGCCGCGCCGGCCACGGCGGCGATGATCGCCACACGAAAGCCAGCGGCAATCGGCAGTTTCCAGAGAAAGAGAAGCCCCGGCAGACAAACGCCGATGACGAGCCAGCCGGTCGCCAGCGAAGCCTTTCGCAATTGGAGTGAAGGCCGGATATCGCGGAGCTCGGGCCACCGCCACATGACGAGGGTGGCGGTCAGGGCGATGGCCGTGAGAAGGAATCCGACGAAGTAGCCGCCAATCGAGGATTGCGCGAACGCATGGACGCTCGAAATCATCCCGGAGCGTGTCAGGAACGTGCCGAAGATCGTGAGAAAGAACGTCAGTCCGATCAAAAAGACGTTCCAGACTTTGAGGAGGCCCCGGCGCTCCTGAATCATGACCGAGTGCACGTACGCGCTCGCCGCGAGAAAGGGCATGCATGCCGCGTTTTCGACCGGGTCCCAGCCCCAGTAGCCGCCCCAGCCGAGCTCCTCGTACGCCCACAGCATCCCAAGCGTGTTGCCGATGCCGAGGAACATCCAGGCAAAGAGCGTCCACTTGCGACTGGCCACGATCCACTCGTGGTCGAGGCGTCCGGTCACGAGCGCCGCCACGGCGAACGCGAAGGGCACGGAACATCCGACGAAGCCCGTGTAGAGGCACGGCGGATGAATGATCATCCAATAGTTCTGGAGGAGAGGGTTCAGGCCCTCGCCGTCGGGGCGCGGGGCAGCCAGCGAGGTTGCAAACGGATTGGCTGCGAATGCCATCAAGATACAGAAGAAAAGGACGATCCCCATCAACGTCGCGATGACGTACGGCTGAAGCTCGAGGTAGCGTCGCCCGAGCCACCGAACGCACGCGCCGATGTACAGACTGAGGAGAAACAGCCACCAGAGCAGCGAGCCGTCCTGCCCGCCCCAGAGCGCAGTGATGAGATAAGACAGCGGCATCGACCGGTCCGAATAATGCGCGACGTAGCGAATTCGGAAGTCGTGCGTGACGAATGCGTATGCGAGGCAGAGCACCGCGACGGCAATCAGCGCGACCGTGCCGTACGCGCCGAAGCGCGCGGCTTGCAGGGTCCGGGGACGGCCGTCGCGGCCCGCCGCCAGTGCGACGGCGAACGTGTAACTGGCGACGACCATCGATCCGAGGAGCAAGCTCGCACCGAACGCCGGGAACGTATTGCCGAAGAGATGGAGAATGCTTGGCATGGTTGTCCCCGCGGGAGAGATCGAGCCTGTGTGGGCCGAAGCTTAGCAGCACGGTTCTGGCGGACCGTCCGGCAGCCGCACCCGTCCGCATCTTCGTGCCAGAACGGGCAGACATTGCAAGGTGCTCGGAGCGCGAAACACAAGCCCCGCATGCCCGCTGGCGCGGTGAGCTCGCGATCGAGCACTTGCACCCGAAGGCACACGTCTCGCTGCTGCGAAGTGCATGGGCCCCGGCCCTGCGCTCGAGCCGGGATCAGGGAAACCATGCATTCCGGCTGACCGTTCATCGAGCGGAGCGGATCATTCCGGCGCCGTCCGCGAGAGGACGAACGTGGCCCTCCGGATCACACTCGCCTCGCCGAGCGACACGTTCATCGTTCCTTCCAAGTGATGGCCAGTCGCTCCGCCGAGGAGTGTTCCGGCGAAACCGCGATCGGCGGCATCGGTTCGGATGATCGATCCGGAGAATTTTCCGTCCGACACGTAGCCGTCGACCGTCGCGGGCCCGAGCGGTCCTGTGACCGTGCCGTGCATGCGATGCGTACCCGCATCAAGGATCAGGCTGAGCGATCCCTCTCCGAGTCCGGCACCGCTGTCGTTTTGCGCAACGCGGACCTTCCAGTCGGGCGGAACGAACAGCGTCCCCGGGGCGGCCTTGTACGTGCCCGTCCACATTTCCGTACCGCTCGGCGGCGCCGCGTCGCTGCGAGGCGAGGTCGACGACGGTGCGGGGGGCTGCATGGCGCGGCTCGCCACAAGCTGTAAAGGTGGGGAATCGTGGGAATCGGGCCGTCCACAGGCTCCGAAGAGAAGGACGCAGCCGGTGGCGATGGCGGCCCTCATGGTGCGTCGCCATCCGCTCGGATCCGCCCAGTGATCCGAACGCCGACTTCGCCTTCGATGTCCACGAGCTCGCCGCGCGCCACCGGTACGCCGCCGATGCGGATGAGCACGCGCTCGCCCACGCGCCGGCCGAGCGCGATGACGTCGCCGCGTCCGACCGACGCCCACTCGCGGGCGGACATGGTGGCTTCCCCAACTTCGACGCGAACGACGACCGGAACGTCACCGAGGCTCGTCACGAGCGTGCTCTCGTCCAGATTGTCCATTTCGGCCTCCGTCCCGCACAAGGGATCGCTTTCGCCCGCTAGCATGAGCCGTTCGTCGTCGCCGACCTCGGCGCGCAATCCCGTGTTCTCGCCCGGCGCCGCCAACCAGAGGCGTCCGCGCCAGCCTTCGCCCTGCGTCTTCGTCAGCGGCCACCCTTCGGGCACGATGACGTCGCCTCGACGAATGGCGGCCATCTCCGCAGTCATCGAGCGGAAGGCGACGGCCACAAGCGGAAGCGACAGCGGGGTTCCGCCGAGGCGCGCGAGGTCCTGCCTCGTCCAATCTTCGCCCGCGTCCGCAAAGGCCGCGCGCATCGGGTCGCCCGCGACGACGATGCGGGCGGCGAACGCATCGTCGGCGATGAGCACTGTCAAGGACAACGCAAGGGCCGACCCGTACAGGCGCAGGAGATCGGCCTCGAGGTCGGCGGCGGCACCCGGAGCCACACGCTGGCCGGGCTCCGACGGGCGCGAACGCCGCACGGCGGAAGCGATCACAGCGGCAAACGCCCCGGTCAGCGTCGGCCCCAGCGATGCCTGCCCCGGCGGACTCTGCCCCAAGGGCGCCTGCCCCAGCGGCGTCAGTCCGAACGACGCCTGCTCGAACGACGCCTGCCCCAACGACGCGGGCCCCAGCGGCGTCTGCCCGAACGACGCGGGCCCCGGGCCGAGCCGCGGCCTTGCGCTGAGCGCATGGGCCACGACGGCCAGCGCGAGCGGTCGCTCGGCTTCGACGAGAATCCTTGCGTCACCCCGACTCGAGCCACTTGGCGAGAGCGCGACGGCGATGGCGTCATCGAATCCTCCAGGGCTCGAAAGCCGATCGATGCGACGCACACGCACTTCGATCCGTGCCCGGAGCTGCTCCTCCAGCGCCTCGGCCAATCGACGCGTCGGAATGACGCTCGACGCGTATCGGCGCGCCTCCCGAAGGAAGGCCAAATCGGTCTTTGTCACTCGATCGAGCAGCCGCCAGGGAAACGATTGAGGCTTCGAGCCGAAGGGCATCGCGAGGGACCGGCGCAGGTGTGAGGTCATGCCTTCACACCGGAGCAAATTCAGATCGGGCGAGCACGACGTACTCGGAGCCCTCGGCCGAGAGAACGCTGCGGTAGAGCGCCACCCGGTGCGGCGTGCACTGGCCGACGCCCTCGGCGACGTCGGCACGCAGCCAGCGACGCGCGTCGTAACTCCGCTTCAGCCGGGCGATCGTGACGTGGGGCCGAAAGACGCGCGGTTCGCGCGGGAGTCCGAGCCCCGTGCCGATTTTTTGCACTTGCCCGGCGAGGGCCGCCAGCTCGTGATCGGGGTCGTCGAGCATCACGACGACGACCTCTGCTTCGGCGGCGGAAGGAAAGGCGTCGAGCGCCATCGTGATCGGACGGGGAGCGCGCTGGCCCTGAACGACGCCATCGACGGCGCGGCCGAGAGCGTCCACCTGCGAGACAGGCAGTGCCGCGACGAAAAAGAGCGTCGCGTGGAGCTTCGAGCCCGGTGTCCACGACGCGCACGGCGCCCCGCTCGCCATGCGAAGATGCTCGGCGATTCGCCCCATGCGGCGAATGCTCATCGGGTCGAGTTCGAGCGCCACGAACGCGCGGATGGTCTCGCCCTTCTTACCCCCACCCATGGCCCGTCACCTCCGGTCGCTGCTGCGGGCGCTTTCGCTCGTGCGATCGCCGAACCGGCCACCGCACGCTTCACGGACCATGTTCAGGCCGGCGTAGGACGCGAGCGTCTGGATCCGCTCGCGGCTCCCGCCAAAGACCTCGTGGTGGACGTCGATCGCACCGTCCAGTCCTGCGACTGCAATATAGACGGTCCCGACGGGCTTCTCCTCGGTGCCACCGCTCGGCCCGGCGACGCCGGTCAGCGAGAGCCCGATGTCGGCCCCCGCAATCTGGCGGGCGCCGCGCGCCATGGCGCCTGCGACCTCGGCGCTCACGGAACCGTGCCACCGAATGGTTTGTTCGTCGACCCCCAGGACACGCGACTTCGCGCTGTTCGCGTACGTCACGGCGTCGAGCAGCAGAAAGTCACTCGCCCCCGGCTCGCGCGTCAACATGTGTCCAACGAGGCCGCCCGTACACGATTCGGCTATCGCCAAGGTGAAGCCGCGCGCACGCAGGGCACGGCCGACCAAACCGGCAAACGTGTCGTCGGAATCGCCGTAAACGTAGGCGCCCAGCCGGGCGCGGACGACGGACGTGGTCTGCTCGCAGAGGTCGCGCGCGGCGGCGTGAGACCCACTCCTCGCCAAGACTTTGACTTCGATTTCAGGAAAGTGGGCCCGGTATCCGATGGTCGTGCCGGGGAAGGCCGCCTCGACGCCCGCGAGCCGTTCGCCCACCTCACTCTCCGGCAGTCCGAAGGTGCGGAGCCGCGACTGAAAGAGGTTATTCGGAGCCAGCGCACGGATGCGAGGCACGACTTGTCCCTCGAACATGCGCTTCATCTCGCCGGGTACGCCGGGCATGAAATAGGCCACACATTCGCCGAGACGGACGCCGAAGCCGGGTGCCGTGCCGATGGCATTCGCCAGGATGTCTGCGCCTTCCGGGAAGTCGGCCTGCTTGGCGTTCGATGCGCTCATCGTTCGACCGGCCCTCTCGAACCGGCGGCGGATGTGGTCGAGCGAATCGGCGTCGCGAAGCAGATTGCATCGCAGGGCGGCGGCGACCGACTCGGTCGTCACGTCGTCCGTCGTCGGGCCGAGACCTCCGGTCGCCACGATGACTCGCACCCGCGGCGCGAGACGCTGCAGGGCATCCGCAATCCGGCCGCGGTCATCGTCGACGACGAGATTTTCAACGACCTCGAACCCGATCGCCGTGAGCTCGGCACTGAGCCAAGATCCATTCGTGTTGACGAGCTCGCCGCGCGTCAGCTCGGTCCCGATCGACAGCACTGCGCATGTCATGAGGACCACCGAGCCTAGCGCAAAGGTCGATCATGCGGGATACGCGCATCGAACGCCGACCCGAACGTCTCTCGCGCCCGGCTCGATCTCGAGGCGCGACCAAATGCGGAGTTCGGTTGCAAGCGGGCTCTGCCATGAGCCTCCCTTGGCGATGCCAATGCGGCCTCGTCCGTCGTCAGCGCCCACCCATTCGGCCACGTTCCCTGCCAAATCATGCACACCGAGGGGCGAATCGCCGTCGACGTGCGCACCCACGGTATCCGGCCCTCTTGCCCCGACCCCGCACGGGCCGCCGAGCAGTCCCCAGGCCGCGCGACGGCATACGGCTCCCGTATCGCCCCACGGATACCGTCGAGCGGGGCTCGTCCCGGATGCCGCGGCTGCGATCCATTCGTCCTCACTTGGCAATCTCCCATGGCGCGAGGCGCAGAAGGCGCTTGCCTCGTCGCGGGTCATCCCGCTGGCGGCGCGGCTCGCGTCACGGCCCTCGGCGTTGCGCCATCGGCCCTCGGTCGTCTCGAACGCATCGATCCGAAAGGCGTCGACGTGGATCGTTCGGGCGACGACCCGGCCGTCGGCTTCCCAGTCCGACGGTCCGATCACGAGCGTCGTCTCGTGCACGAGGACGCGCCTGTCCGGCGCATCGCACCCGTGCGTGGACCATTCGAGCGGCGAGGGGCACGTCCCCTCCGGAACGAGGCATCGGAAGTCGCGGGGAGCGAACCCATTTCCGCACCGTGCACCCTCCCCACGGCCGCGTTCGGCCCACCCGACGGCAAGGGCCCCAGCCATGCATCCGGCGGCCAAGGCGGCCGCGCGCGCGACGCGCCTGGCTCCATGCCGAGGAGGCCCGCTCACCGGCTCGACTCCGTCCGGTCGACCTCCGCACGGGCGCCCTGAACGATCCTCCGCTCCACTCGGCGCCCTCGGACGCGCCGTTTCCCCGCGCGGCGTGCGGTGTCCACGGCTCGGGGGCGCCGGCGCCGTCGGGGGCGCCGTCCTCGCGCGCGTTCGGCGCTCTCCGCCCCGGAAACGCGACCCACCGCGTTTCGTCGAGCGGCGTCGGCGCCGGTGTTCCACGATTCGCGACGCCGCTCTAAGTTCATCGCCTATGACCGCTGTCCAGCCGACGACTCTAGCGCGCATCCGTCTGGCGTTCTCGCCGGACAGCGACGACCTCTTCATGTTCTGGCCGCTCCTCGCGGGCAA
>JBEKFX010000067.1:0-73991 GCA_050013115.1 Polyangiaceae bacterium | reverse complement strand
GGCTTGTACGGGTTCTCCCCTTCGCCGCCGCACCCCACAGCGGCCGCCAAGATGACGGCCAGCCCGACGGTGCTTAGCGCAGGCGTCGCGAACGTGTGCAACGTGAGCATGATTGACGTCGTCTCCTCGCACTCCACGGCGCGACCGGCGCCAGGTTCCCAGCAGCCCGATCACGACCCAACGTGACGGACGAGGACGAGTAACATGCTCGAAAGCAGCGAGACAAGGGCGGTCTGCGCCCGGGGTGGGTTCGAACTTCGGAGGCCGCATCATTCCGCCGGGTCCAATCACGCCGACAGCGGATCTTTCCTCCGTCCAGGGGATACCCCTCCGCGCGGGGTGGGAGAAATCCGGAGAGCCTCCACGTCCTTCGCTCGAATCGTGTCGCCGCGACAGCTCGACACGAGGCGCTGGACTAGAACGGAGAGCTCCTCCTCATCGCCCGGAAACGAGTACTCGGCCAGGCGTGCGTAGGCAGTCGGTTCGATGCCGACAGGCCGGCCCAGGGTCCGAAGCCCCGCGCGGCCCAGCCGATCCGTGAGAATGGCGCGAAAGTCCTCGGGGCGATCGTGGAGACGGGGCAGTGCGATCGGTGCGTGGCGCGCGTCGCCAAGCCGTGCGGCAAGTACCTCCTCGAGGCGATGTGCCGCGACGAGCGCCTCCGGCGGCTCGAAGGCGGTCAACGCGAGCTGCACATCCAGGCGATCGGGACGATCCCAAGGCGCTCGCGCTTCGGCGCAAGCACGCGCGATGAGTTGTTGAACGCCCGCGGGAAGCGCGGCCCCGTCGAGCAAGACGAGCAGTCCACCGTCGGCGAGCGCGAGTGGCGAAGTGGTCGGGTCCACCCAAGCTTCGAGGTCGCGCTCACGATCACCCGTCCCGTCGACAAGCACGAAAGGAGCCCCTCGACGAGCTCCTTTCAGGTGGGCACGCGCGAGATAAGGCACGGGGTCGACACCGCCCGGCGCGACGACCGCGATAGGGGCGCCGATCGCGGTGCGGCGCTCGATTGCCTCGAGCGCCATCCGTGATGCGGTCGCGTACATGCCGACGCTGGCGGACCTCGCGAGACGCGCTGCAGCGAGCGCGGCACGCCCGACCTCGAGGGCGCGGGCGTGGGCGAGCCGCGCGATCTGCTCCTCGGCTTGCTCGGCACGCTCCGCTTCGCGCTGCGCACGCTCCAGCATTCGCACCTCGGTGGTCCTCGCACGGCAAGCGGTGGCGATGCGATCGGCAACTTGCTTCAAGGCCCGAATCTCTTCGAGGCTCATCGGCGCGGCGCGGCTGCCTTGAGGCAAGACGAGCAGCCCATCCGGTTCGTCTCCGAAGCCGACCGCGACCGCGAGGATCGCCGCTCGCGCGTCCATCCACCCGGCAAAGCTGCGTAGCTCGGGTCGTCTGACCTCGAGTGCGCGTAGAACATCCGCGCGCAGCGCTCCGTCCGGCTCGGCCACGGCCGCGGCGACGAGCCCCCGCGGAAGATCGGCCTCCCGCTCTTGAAGATATCCGGCGGCATCCACGATGGCGACCCGACCGGGCGAGAACGTAAAGAGCTCTGGAGACGGGAACCCCAGGCCGATGGGCATGCGCAACGCTTCGATAGCCCCGCGGATCGCCTCGTGCGGATCAGGCCCCGTCGCGATCTCCGACGCCCGCGCAAATGCATCGAGCCATGCGCCTCGGGCGGGCTTCCAGGGTCCCTCCAGACGAGCGCCGTTCGCGCCCACGACGACTGCGACAGCCGCCGCGGCCACGACGATCAGCCAGGGGTCCCCGGCGCGTCCTTCGATTGCAGTCCCGGCCAAGAGCGCGACGGCCCCACCCGCAATCGTGAGCGACGCGGTTCGGCGCGCGCACCGAACGACCACCACGGGATCGGCACGAAGCGGGGCCACGACGAGAAGACTGGCGAAGGCGAGAGACAGCCGCGCGAGAGAATCGGCATCGGCGTGGCCGAAGATTGCGATGAGGGCAGAAGCCACGAGCACCGTGACGACCAGATCGCGCATGGCGCGGGCTCGCTCGACGACTTCGATCTCGAACCGACGTTGACGAAGGGTCGCAGCCAGTGCCAGCCCGATGGCCGCGGCACTGACCACGGCGGCCGCCCGGCTCCACGCCCGCGGGTGGTCGGTCAGCCAGGTGGCTTCGTAGCGCCGCGGTGCAACGAACGCGACGATCGCCGACCACCAAACGACCGTGACGGCCGCGACCGGAACGGTCGACGACTGAGGCTCCGAAGGCACCATGCCAAGAGACCCCTTGAGCCGGGCGATGCCCGCGCATGCGCCGACGACGCACGAGAGAACCCCCAAACATCCGCATGCGTCGAGGGCCCGGCTTGACGCCTCGGCTCCGACCGACGCGATGACGACGGCAAGCCCCCAACCGACCGCCCGAAGGACCCACGCGGGGCGCCCGGCGGTGCCCAGCGCGATGGCGACCGCGGCGGCCGCCGAGAGCCAGCCCCTCGGTTCTCGGCCGCGATCGGTCACGATGACGAGAACGCCGACATAAGCGGCACTCGCCAAAAAAGGCAGCCGTTGGCCCCACGAAACGACACGACCCGGGGTCTCGAGAAGAGACGTGGCCATGCGCGGGCCGAGTGTCGCACGTTTGGGGGATCGTCGCCTCGCTGGCGCATCGAATCCCTCTGTGGTGTCGTGAGCGCATGCTTGGGGAACCGATGAGCCAAGAAGCCCATGCGGCCGGATCTGAGCCGAGAACCGGTGCGAAAGAGCGGCGAGCGCCGAGAACCAACGCACAGAGCGATTGACGCAAAAAACCAATGCGCCCTCACCCGTTGAGCCAAGAACCGATGCATCGTGGGCTTCGGGCTGAAGGCCGCCGTCCACGGACCCTTGCGCTCGGGATCTCCCTCGCGGCGCGCGGAGGCATCGCTCGCGCGGCGATCGCGCTCGCATTGATTGTCGCCGCCGCATCCGCCGGCGCCGCCTGGGCCCAGTCGGCCCGCATCGCATGCCGGCTGCCGACGATTGCCTCGATCGCCGTCGCGTGGAGCGCGGGCGTCATGCTTGCTTTTGGCGGAGCGCTCCGCGCGATTCCCCGAGATTCCGACGAGGGGATCATAGCCCTACTGCGAGCGCGCGGCGTTCCCATCGGAGCATACGTCCGCGGGCGCACGGCAGGCCTCGTCTTGGTTCTGGCCCTCACCGTGGCGGGGGCCACCCTCGCCTCGGGCCTGGCGGCGACGGCGGTCGCCCGGCCGGCGGGGCCCGCCGCGCGCGCGGCGGTTGCGGCTCTTGCCTATGCGCTCGCCTTCTCGGCAACGCTCGGACCATTGGCGTTGGCGGCGTTGGGTGCCCGCACCCGGCGTGGCGGCTACCTGTCCCTCATCGCCGTTTTGGTCGTCCCCGAGCTCGCCACCCCCTGGACCCGCGGGCTCGTGCCCGAGGGCTGGCAGGAGCTGACGTCAATCCCGGCGGCACTCGAAGCCGTCCGCGCTGGGGTGCTCTCGCCGCGGACCGAGGGGGCGCACATGGCGAGAGCTTTTGCGGGACTGTTGGCCGTCATCGTCGGATCCCTCTTCGTCGTGCGGGCGCGCGTCGAAAGGGAGGCCCGGGCTTGATCGATCTCGACGGCGTGAGCGCCCGCCGGACACCGTTGACGCTCTCGAACGTCACATGCGCGTGGAGCCCTGGGGCGCATTCGCTCATCGGCGGTCTCGATCAAGGAGCGCCTTTGCTGTTCGCTCTCGTCACAGGCGCGACCCGGCCACGAAGAGGTCGCATACGCGTCTTGGGCGTCCACCCGGGGGCGCCCGAAGCGCGCGTGCATGTGGCGCACCTCCCGTTCGATCCGGTGCTGCCCGAGGTGCTCCGGGTATGGGAATGGCTCGCGGCCGCGGCAGCGATTCGAGGCGACACTGCGACCGACGCGGTTTCGCGATTGACGAAGCTCGGACTGCAGGCGCTCGCGGACAGACGCATCGGTTCGCTCTCGCGCCCAGAAGCTCGGGCGGTTGCATTGGTTGAGGCGACGACCTCTGCCCATGTCCAGGTACTGCTTCTCGAGGAGCCGCTCGTCGCTCTCGACCCTCGGGCGGCCGTACACGCCCCCATGGTCCTCCGCGCGAAGGCCCGTGAAGGGTGTACGGTCGTCGTCGCGACGAGTTCGCCGAACGATGCGGGCTTGCTCGCCGACGATTACGCCGCGCTCCGAAAAGGCTCCCTGGTTGGTCCCGAGGCGTCGATCGCCGCTCTTTTCGGCGCTACCAATTCGTCGACGCGGCTGCGCGCAGTCCTCCACGATGCGGCCGCCGCGCGGGCGCTGCTTGGTGCCCTCGCCCGCACGACCGACGTCGACGCGCTCGAGAACAACGGCTGCATCGTCCACGCCGATGGACCCGACCCGGTGGCCCTGGCGCGCGCCGTGGCCGTGGCCGTGGTCGAGACAAGAGTCGACGTCGCCGAGCTGGGCCTTATCGGCCAGCCGCCCGAAAAGAGTCCGGCCTCGAAGCGCAACGGCGGCGGGGACGAAGAGAAGGGCGGTGGTTCGGCCGCTTCTGCGCGCTCTGGCGAAGGGGAAGATTTTTCGTGATCGCGCTCCTCGCACGCCTTGCGCTCGCGCGCCTTCTTCGTCAGTGGGGCTGGTGTGTCGCTTGCGGTGCGTGGTGCGTGCTCGCCGTGGGGGTGGCTGTCGTGACGCACGTCCACGGAACGGCCCACGGAGCCGACGAAGCTCTCCTCGGCGCCTTCGCGACACTGGCCCTGCCCTTGCTCACCTACAGCGTGGTGGGGGGCGTCCTGGGCGCCCGATCGCTCGCGGCGTCGATAGCGCCATTCGTCGGGATCGGCGCACCACCGGCTCGCGCGGCAGGCGTGGTGGTCGTCGTCTGCGCATCCGCGTGCGTCGTATTCGGTGCGTCGATTGCGGCTGCCGTGGCTCTCCTCGCACACGGGGCCGCCGACCCGTCGCTCGCGCGCGACGGCGTGACGAGCGCCTACGCCGGGGCGCTCGGAGGGGCAGCCTACGCGGGGTGGTTTTCACTCGGCGCCACGTTCGGCCGGCGGGGCGGCGGCCGCACGGCCCTGCTTCTGGCCGACTGGGTGCTCGGGTCCAGCGGGGGGGCCGCTGCACTCGCTACGCCCCGCGGGTACGTGCGCACGCTGCTGGGGGGGGTTCCGCCGATGGACCTCTCGGGGCGCATGAGCAGCTTGGTGCTGCTTGGGCTCGCCGTGGCCTGCGCCATCGTCGCTGTGCGACGGGCAGCTGCGGGCCGCGCCTGACACGGCCCGACCGAGAAGGGGCGCTCAGGACATGGCCGACGACGCCGTGGCGCGGGGGCGGACTGCGAAACCCGTCCCGCGCAAACCGTTTATCGATCTTCACCCGCCCAAGGCTCACGCCGTCGCCATGTCCCGCCTGCGTACCCGTCTCCCGCCTGCGTGCCCGTCTCCCGCCTGCGTACCCGTCTCCGATCGTGAACCAGTTGCTTGCAACCTCAGCCCGACGGCTCGCGGGCGTTCGAGGCGGCTTCGAGGCGCTCTCGCAGCGCGCGTGACAGGTCGATCGGCCGCCCCGTGACCACGTAGTCCCCGGACGCTTGTCGCCGGCAGCCGTGCACCTTGACCCGAAGGGTCGGAAGGCCCGGTTGCGCAAGCGTGCCTTCGATGCGCGCACCCGGGGGCGCCGGAACACTCGACCGGAGCTCGATGGCGTCCATCCGAATCGAAACCAGGTCGGCCTCCCCCCCCGTGCTCCAGCGAATGACGATGGCATCGGTCCGAACGTCCGTCGTTGTCATCGGTTGCGCCCCCGAACGGCCGCGCGGGCCTCGCGATCCGCGTCGCGTTTGGCGATGTCGGCCCGCTTATCGTAGTGCTTTTTGCCAACGCCCAGCCCAAGCTCGACCTTCACGCGCCCCCGTTTGAAATAGAAGCGGAGCGGAACGACCGTTTGGCCTCCACGTGAAAGGGCCCGGTCAATCTCGAGGATTTCGCGTGAATGAAGGAGCAGCTTGCGAGCTCGGCGAGGCTCGTGCGGAAACGCCGAGGCGCGCTCGAACGGACCGATGAACATCTGCCGCAGCCATGCTTCGCCGCGCTCGACGGCCACGTACGCGTCCGAAACGTCGACCGTCCCGGCCCGCATCGATTTCACTTCACTGCCAGCCAGAACGACGCCAGCTTCGAATCGCTCCGACACCTCGTAGTCGAAGAGCGCGCGGCGATTCTTGACGATCAGTTCTTCGTCTTTCTTGTCCGGCTTGGGCATCCGTTGGCTCAGCCACCGTCGGCAGGCGGGAGATCCTCGCCATGGTAGTTCAGGTGGAACGGGCGGTCGTCGCGCGGCATTCCGAGTTTGTTCTCGAGGACCGTTACACGCTCGCGGAGCCACTCGTTCTGCGCCGCGAGCTCGCGAATCATGTCTGCCAATGGGTCCGGCAAGCTCGCATGATCGAGCGCCGCGTCGAAGCGAGCATGCTTCGGAAGAATCACGCGGGCGGGCACCCCGACCACCGTGGCATCGATGGGCACCTCTCGAACGACGACGCTTCCGGAGCCGATCCGTGCGCCGTCGCCGATGTGAATCGCACCGAGGATGCATGCGTTCGAACCGATGACGACTCGATTGCCAATCTGAGGATGGCGCTGCTTTCGCTCGAGCGACGTACCGCCGAGCACGACTCCCTTGTAGAGGAGGCAGTCGTCGCCGACGGTCGCTGTCTCACCGATCACGATGCCCATGCCGTGGTCGATGACCACCCGCCGACCAAGTCGAGCGGCCGGATGGATTTCGATGCCGGTCGCAAAACGATTCGCATAGGCGAGCATGCGAGCCCCGAGCTTCACCTTGCGATTCCAGAGCGCATGGGCTGCTCGATGAAGCCAGAGGGCGTGCAGACCGGGGTAGACGAGAAGGACCTCGACCGCAGAGCGCGCCGCCGGATCGTTCTGACAGATGGCATGGACGTCCTCGATCAGCCGCTCCACCACGCGAAGGAGCTCTTCTTTCCAAGGTCCGCGAAGCGCCATCGACTTTGCCGCAGCTTAGCATCGTCCACCTGCGCTAGGCTTGCGCGAGCGCGAAGGTCATCTTGATCGTCCCTCCCCCCAAGATCGCAAAGTGGCGACGGTTGCGACGTGAATCGGTCGGATCGTATCGAATCCTCGAGGTGTGCAGGATCGAACTCGAGGACGCTAGCGGACGACCGCGCGGGGACGCCTATACGGTTCGCTGCAAAGACTGGTGCAACGTGATCGCGCTCACCTCCGACGACGCACTCGTCTTTGTGTGGCAGTACCGCTTCGGAACCGACGCGATGTCTCTCGAAATTCCGGGCGGGGTGATCGACGAGGGGGAGCTCCCGGCCGAGGCGGCACGCCGCGAACTCCTCGAAGAGACCGGCTACGAGGCCGGTCGTCTCGATCTGCTCGCGGCCGTCGAACCAAACCCCGCCATCCAGAACAACCGCTGCTTCACGTACGTGGCCCACGACGCGCGGCCCACCGGCGCGACTCGCTTCGACCCGATGGAGGAGCTCGAAACGGTTCTCGTTCCTGTCGCCCGGCTGGGCGACTTGCTTGACAGCGGGCAGGTCACCCATGCGCTCGTTCAGGGCCCGCTCGAGGCGTTTTTGCGCAGGCGACGGTGCTAACGTCGAAGCGATGGGCACGACGTGGATCGAAGTCGAGGCGCTCGTTCGAGAGATCGAGAAGCTGCAGCTCGGCAGGGTCGTGGCACTCGCGCGCCGCCTTCGCCCCGAGCTGACGCCCGAGGACATGCGCAACCCGCACGACTTCCCCGAACTCGGAGATCCCGACTGGCAATACGAGGATGGCATGCTCGCCGGCATCCAGAGCGTTCTGGCTGCCATACGCGCGCGGGCCCGCGATGAAGAGGAGGCCACGTGAGCGCGAAGAAGAAGGGGGCCGCGGGCCCGTTCGATGGGCTGAAACCTCTCCGCGACGCGCTGCAGCATAAAGAGGCTGCCGAAAAAGCCCCCAAGCGCGCCTCGGCTACCCCGAAGCCGAGCCACGCCGAGCCCGAGGACGAATCGCTCGTATTTCACCGACTCTTTGCCGGCGTCGCCCCGCTCAGCCGAGCTCGCGGACGGATTCCGAGGGAGCGGCTCGACCCCTCGCCGGCCGTGGCGGCGAGCCAGGGCAAGCGCGTTGCAGAACGCGCTCAAGCGGAGGCCGACGCCGTGCACCAACACCTCCGCACCCTCGTTGAAGGCCGCGCCCGTTTTGAAGTCGTCGACGACGGACGGCGCGTCGAAGGACGCCGAGTCGACGTTGCAATGGAGGTCGTGCGTAAGCTTCGCCGCGGATCGCTGCCGATCGATTCGCGGCTCGACCTTCACGGAATGACGGTTCCCGAGGCGCGTGGGCAGCTCGAGCTCTTCTTGCGGACGATGCGGGCGCGAGGCGAGCGCTACGTGCTCGTCATTCACGGCAAAGGCGAGCACTCCCCCTCCGGCACCGGCGTGCTGCGCGGAGAGATCTCGGCGTGGCTGTCTCAGGGAGCGTCGAGCGAGCACGTTGCAGCCTTCGCGACGGCGCACGATCGGGATGGCGGCGAAGGCGCCGTGTACATCCTGATAAGACGCTGAGCCGGGCACCGCGGAACCAAACCATCGGGGGTCAGTCTCGCCTCGCTCGCCTCGAGCGACCCGGTTTACTCACTCAATAGCCACGCGCATGGCCGGATGCTCCGCAAGGCAGTCGAGCGCGCGCATGAGGAGCGCCTTACCGGGGAGAATTCGGTGCCAAGGGGAAGCTCCGCTCGGGTGCGGCAGCGGAAGCACGTCGACCTCGCGCCCGTGCCAGCGGGTTCGACGGCTCGTTCCGACGACCTCGACGAGGGGCGACCTCAGGCCCAAAACGCGATCGATGGCCAGTGTTCCTACCGCGATAACCAGCTCTGGCTTCAGCACTTGAACCTCGCGCACGAGCCATTGCTCGCAGCGCTCGACCTCCTCGGTATCCGGCCGGCGATCGCCGCCGCCCTTGGCCTTGCCCGGAAAGCATCGGGCGACGGCGGCGATGTACACACGCGCTCGGAACGTCTCTTCGTCGACGCCGAGGGCGCGCTCGAACCAGCCGAACATCGTGCGCCCGGCCGTCCACGCGAAGGGCCTGCCGAAGGACCCTTCCCGCGGACCGGGTGCCTGGCCGACCAGCATGACGCGACTTGAAACAGGCGGCCCGTGGACGACCGGACCGATCATCTTTGGACAGGCGCTGCACCCGTCGAGCTCGGCGTGCAGCAATTTCAGCGACTTTCGGACGTCGGCGGCGGTCACTGCCTTTCCCTCGCCGCGCGTTCGGCGACCTCCATCTCCTCCCACTCGGGGTTCGATGCATCGGGCCCTCCACGCGGCGCCGAGGCGCCCTCTTCGCCCGAAGGGCCGACACGGAACCGCGAGACGCTTCGGTAAAGGACCACGCCCTGCTCGTCCACATCGACGGCGACGCGCTCGGGCTCACGCTTGGCGAGCTCCGTCAACGAGTCATCCGCTTGCCGAACGCTCACCCCGAGCGCTGCTGCGCCTTCCGCCGCGCTTATCGCGCCCCGCTGCTGCGTCAGGCCAAGCAACGCGCGATCGAGCGTCGCTCGCTGCAGGTTCGAACCGGAACGCCGGAGCTTGCGCCCACCCGCGATGAGCACAAGACCGAGGAGGAGGACCACGGCAAAAAGAGGGAGCGCCACCGTCAGCGCGACGGCGAGCGACCAGAAAAGGGCGAGAAGCCCGCCTACCATGACCGCGAGCGCGAGACCGATGACGATGACGCTGCCTCCCGCGACGCCAGCCAGGGTACCTCCGAAGCGCCACGACCGGCCGGCGAGATTGACCGAGGGAGCCGAGAGTGGAACGCGCAGCCCACCGCACACTGCGCAGAGCGGGACGAAGCCTCGATAAAGGATCGGCGCATCGCGACCGCAATGGGGGCACATGACAAGTGTAGAATGCGGACCTCCTCTCCGGCGTCAAGGCGTCCGTCCTCCGGCGTCAAGGCGTCCCGTCCTCCGGCGTCAAGGCGTCCGTCGAATCGCCGCACACCTCTTCCGAGAATCGAACCATTGCGGGCTGGCACCGCTCGCATCAGGCGACTAAATTTGAGCAGGCGCTCGCAGGGCGAAGGAGACGCGGGATGGTCGAGAAACTGAAGAAATTGTGGATCGACGGCGAATTCGTCGACTGGGACGAAGCGAAGGTCCACATCTTGACCCACTCGCTGCATTACGGGCTTGCCGTCTTCGACGGTGTACGTGCCTACAAGCGCGCAGACGGCGGGACCTACATTTTTCGCCTGCGCGATCACGTGGATCGGCTCTTCGACGGTTGCAAGATGTGCCTCTTGCAGCCGAAGTACACGCGCGACCAAGTCATGGACGCCTGCGTCGAGACCCTGCGCGCCAACGACATGGTGGACGGATACATCCGGCCCATCGTGTTTATTGGCGAAGGGGCGATGGGCATCTACGTGCCGAACAACCCGGTGCGCACGGCAGTCCTCGCCTGGCGCTGGGGAGCCTACCTCGGCGACGATGCGCTGCGAAACGGGATCCGGGCGAAGATTAGCTCGTTCGCCCGCCACCACGTCAATGTGAGCCTCGCCAAGGCGAAAATGTGCGGACAGTACACGAACAGCGTGCTGGCCAAGCGCGAAGCGAAGCTCGCTGGTTACGACGAAGCCATTCTGCTCGACGCGAACGGGTACGTGAGCGAGGGATCGGGAGAGAACATCTTCATCGCGCGCAAGGGCATACTTCACACGCCCGACCTTTCCTGCTCCATCCTCGAAGGGATCACCCGCGAAACGGTTCTCACCCTCGCGCATGAAATGGGGGTAAGGGTCTCGGAGAACCGCATCACCCGCGACCAGCTTTGGCAGGCGGACGAAGTGTTCTTTACCGGAACCGCGGCGGAGATTACGCCCGTTCGCGAGGTCGACAATCGAACCGTGGGTGAAGGGCTCGTCGGCCCGATCACGAAGAAAATTCAGGCTCGATTCTTCGACATCGTCCGCGGCAGCGATGCCTCGCACCCGGAATGGCTCACGCGCGTCGCTTGACCCAGCGTCGCTGTGTCACCTTGAGAGGCGGGGTATGCATTGCGACCGAGCCGTCTTCCTTTCGTCGTTTTGCTCGGCGGTGCCCTGTGGACGAGGACGCGACCGATCGGAGCCGTCCTTTTCGTCGCCGTCGCCGCACGGTCGGTGCAAGGGTGTACGGTCCCGCAAGGCGCGGTCTCGCCTGCCGCAGGCCGCTCTTCGAATGCACCGACCTTCGCCACCGTACGCGCCCGATTGCCTCGCTACCACTCGAAGCGACTGGGGCTCTCTCTTCCTTTGCCGCAAGAGCTCGCCGGAGCCGCCGACGATTCCGCTTCGAACGCTGGCGGATCCGCTGGACGACCATCATCGTCGCCCTGGCGCATCGACGATCACTCGACCCCTCATCTGGTCGCGACCCAACCGGCGACGCGGTCCACCGTGACCGTCGCGATCCTGCGTTCGCCGGACGTCGTGGGACGGAGCCAATGCGAAGATCTCGCGCGCCTGGCGGGCCTACTGCCGTCGGCTCCGGTGCAGAAGTTGGAGGACGAAGTCGCCATGGTGGAAGGTGCCTACGACACCCGCATCCTCGTGGCCATTCAGCCGGGAGCCGGGCCGCATCGGCCGCTCGCAGGACATGTGATGGCGGTCGGAGGCTACCTCCGAAAGTGCTTCGTTTTTCGATTCACGACCGAGGTCGACAGCGCGGACGACGAACCCGCGCTCTCCGCGCGTCTCGCGTTTGCGCGTGCGCGCATTTTGGGCGGCATGACCCTTGACCGTTTTGGGGTGGTGCCGCGCAGGACGGAGCTCGGACCTGGCGATGGGCCGATCCGCTGAACGATGCTTTGGCTTGCGGTATGTGCCATCGCGATGGCCTTCGGTTACGTGGGGTCGATGCCGTTGGCCGGACCGATCGCCGTCCTCATGCTGTCGCGCGCTGCGGACCGCCGGTTCGGTGAAGCCCTCCGTATCGGGCTCGGCGCTGCGCTCGCCGAGGGCATCTATGCGGGGGTCGCGTTCTGGGGGTTCACGACCTTTCTCGCTCGCCACGAGTTCGTCGTTCCCCTGTCGCGGGGGGCCACGATGCTCCTTCTGCCCGGAATCGGCATCTGGTTCTTGTTCTGGCGCCCGCGTGAATCGGCCGCAGCCGACGCCCAACAGCCGAGGGCCGGCACGACGCTGCTCGGCTTTTCGATCTCGGCCCTCAACCCGACCCTGTTCGTGACATGGAGCGCGGCGGTCGCATTTCTTTACTCGAAAGGGCTCGGTGGACAGCCGCCCCTCGTTGCGATCCCATTCGGTGTCTGCGCCAGCGCTGGAGTCGCTGCGTGGATAACTTGCCTGGTCGCTCTCTTGCGCCGGACCGAGGGCCGCTTGCCGAGGGCAGTCATCATCTGGGTGGTCCGCGCGATGGCGCTGACTCTCATCGGTTTGGGCCTGTGGTCAGGTGTTCAGCTCATCCGCTGGACGTTGGAGCCCCGAAAACGTGCCGGCGACGGGTCTGTGTCACTATCGTGCGGGACGTGGCTGACGAAGGGTTCCCCGCGACGCGACGCGCCTCCGTCTCGCTCGTCGCGGATCGGGCCCACTACGAGCGCGTGACCCTCGGCATCTCGCGCGCCCGAACCTCCGTGTGGATCGCCTCGGCCAACGTCAAACAGCTGCTCGTCGAGGCGCCCATCGGGACCCGGGACCGGGCACGGGGGCGGTACGTGCCCATCCTCGACACGATCCAGTCGCTGTGCGACCGGGGCGTCTCCGTTCGCCTCCTTCACGCATCGGTTCCATCCGCGCCTTTTCGCGACGAGCTCGTTCATCGCGCAGCGCGTCTCTCCCGTCCGAGCTTCCAAATGCGGTCGTGTCCACGCGTCCACCTGAAGCTGATCGCGATCGACGGCTCTTTTCTTTACCTCGGCAGCGCCAATTTCACGGGCGCGGGGCTGGGGGCCAAGGCCGACGGTCGGCGCAACTTCGAACTTGGGATCGTCACGGACGACGAATGGATGCTCGATCAAGCGCAGGCGCGGTTCGAACGCATCTGGAGCGGTGGCGAATGCGGCTCGTGCCGGATGAGACGCGAGTGTCCCGCGCCGCTCGACACCCCACCATCGGCTCGGCCCGCGCTTCGCCCCGCCCCGGCGGCGCGGCGTCGTTCGAAGCGCGGATCAACGCACAGGTAGCGCACGAAGGAAAGAGTGGCCGCGGCCGGATTCAGCGCGGCGGCGTCCCTTTCTTTGCGAGCAAGTCGCCGAACGTGAAACGAGCTTCCGCCTTCAGCTGCTGACGATACTGCTGGTAGGCATTTCGCTCCTGATCTTCGCTGAGCGCCTTGATGGAGAGCTTCACTTCCCCGCGGCGGGGATCCATCTCGATGACCTTCGCCTCGAGTTCTTGCCCGACATTGAAGACTTTGCGAAGCTCGGTCCCGCGGGGGGTGCCGGTGCCCGCGGCCGTGACGTATCCGCGAGCGTTGCGTCCCGTCACCCCGAGGATGCGCACGACCAGTCCGCCACTCTCGATGTTGACAACCTTGGCCTTCACAGCCTTGTGCGGCACGACCCGCTGCGACGCCTCGCCGGCCGCCTCGCCCTGGGGTGCAGGGTGCAGCGCGATCTTGTGCTGCGAAGCATCGACGTGAGACACGACGACATCGAGCAGATCGCCGGTCTTAACGGCCTCCTCCGGAGTCTCGATTCGCTTGATGGACAGATCTTGCGTGTGGATGAGACCGTCGACACCCGGCTCGAGTTCGACGAATGCTCCAAAGGGCTGCAGCCGAACGACCTTACCGCTGTGGCGCGTGCCGACGGCGTAGCGCTTGGCCACCTGCTGCCACGGATCGGGGATCGTAGCTTTGTGCGAAAGCCAGACCTTCCCCTTGTCGTCGATCATGACGACCCTGACGCGCGTCGCTTCGCCGGCGGTAAAGACGTCGCTCGGGCCGTCGGCCCGGTTGTGGCTCATCTCTTTGAGGGGAACGAGGCCCTCGATGCCTCCGACGTCGACGAACGCTCCGAAGGGGACGACGCTGCGAACGATGCCGTCGAGCTCGTCACCCACTTTGAGCTTGGCGAGCGCTTCGGTTCGCGCGCGGCGTGCCTCTTCCTCGAGCTGGGACCGACGCGAAAGGACGACGTCGCGCCCGCGCTTGGCATATTGGGTCACGAGGAACGAAAGTCGCTTGCCCACGAGGTGCGAGAGATCAGCGCCGAGGCGCAAATCCACGTGTGACCCCGGCGCGAACGCGCGGACACCGTCGACGTCCACCTCGATGCCGCCTTTGATCACCCCCGTGACCAGGCCACCGAGCGGGGCCCTTTCGTTGAACGCTTTCTCAATCGCCGGTTTGGCCTTCTCGGCACGACTCGGATGATGCGTGAGCACCACCAGACCGCCGCGTGCTCCATCGTTGTGGACGACCGCGATGAAGTCCGCACCAACTTCGAGAATCACGCGCGGGACTTTTGGCTCTCTGGCGGGCTCGACCCGCTGCGCCTCCATGCTTGCGGGTTCCGCAAGTTCGACCGCAGTCCCGACGGCCAGCGCCTCTGGGCTGTCCTCCCCGGTCGATGGACCAGGCCCCGTCGCGGCGCCCTCATCGTCGCGGGTGTCGGGGTGCAAAGCGGCAGGTTCGCTCCGAGGTACGGCCGTTGCGGCTTGATTGGGCGCGACCGTGGCGGACGAATCGGCCTCCACCGGGGGCACCGTTCGTTCGCTCGGGGGCGCTTCGGCCTCGGACGCCCCGTCCGCGAGAACCGGGTGGAGATGCGGCTCGGATTGCGCCGAGACCGCCCCGGAATGGTTCGCCTGCACGGGCGGGCGTCGAGGCGCGGTCTGCCCTGCGTCCTCGTCGTCCGGCAAAAGCATTTCCCGACGGTCGAAGATCGCGCGCGCCTTGCCCGGGATATCGACGAGAATGGCTTCGTCGGTGATCTCGAGAATCTTCCCGAACACGATGTCGCCGGCGTTGACGGGCGGCCGCTCTCGAGACGGACCGGGCTTCCTTTCACGCTTCCTCTTCGGCGTCGGCTCGACGACGCGATCGTGCACGACACCCTCCGGTGCTTCGGGAGCTGCCTGCACCTCGCCCGTTTCGGGCGCCGTGCCCTCGGCCGCGGTGACGACACCCGGCTTCTTTTTCCGCCGCCGGCGCCTTCGTTTCTTTTCGCCCTGCGCTGCGGATCCTTCCGGTCCGGACTCGCCGGCGTGGGCTGGGGGCGACGATTGGCCGGCGTCTTCGCCGAGCGCCTCCTCGTCCGAGGCGGCCTCCCCATCGAGGTCCTCTCCGGAGTGCCCGTTGCTCTGCGGCTGACCCGCTTCATCGCTCGGCGCAACAGAGGAATCCTGTTTTTCGGGCGCGCCCGCGCGCTCGCCGCGCAACGTCCGTTCGAGCGGGCGCTCGCCTTTCCCGTCGGCATCGAGCGCGGCCTTGGGAAGCGCGGCTGAGACGTCGGCGGATTCCGCAGCCGTGTGAGATGCGTCCGGTGCCCGGATGGGCGCGTCCGGAGCGTCCGGCTTCGAGTCCTGCGGAGGCGTTTCGGGAGTATTCATGGCGAAGAGGCGCGACAGCCTAGCGCAAACCGTGCCGGTTTTCTCGTTGTCTTGCGGAAGGAGCAACCGGGGCACGCCGATTCGCTTCGGGGGACGCCGCTCGAGCGACACGCTGCAACGTCATCGAGCCAACGACGCACATGGGCTTGGTCGGCGGTCCGTTCTCCGCCAAACTCGAGGGTTGATGCAGCGGCTCCAACGGCGAGGAGTGCGCCCCGCTCGCCGCTTTTGATTCGGTCCTCGGACTCATGGCCCGCACGGATCGAGGGCCGCGCGCGCCGCGACCCAGACGACGACCGGGGCATGCCGAGCCGAGACGGCGCGCCCCGCTTCGGAACCAGGCGGTGGCTACCGCGGAATGTCGGCGACGGGCACGGGGGGAATCTGAAAGTAATCCCACGCGGGCGTGTGGTTACTCTCCGTGTCGGGTTGATTCCAGAGGTAAAGCGCGTGGTACGTCGTAATGTTGCCGTCCGTGTCAACGACGACCGGGGTGATGTAGAGCTGTGGCAGCTGACCTTGATTGGGCGGCGGAATTTTCGGGTCCCGCGTGGAGCTAAAAATAAGCCAATAGTAAGTTTGTCCGAGCGCAGTCTGCGCGCTCGGCGCCCACTTTGCCCAACTGTTCGTGACCCCCGGGCTGACTTGACCCGTACACGCCGGAGGGTCGTTCGCGAGAAGGCGGGTCGCGGTACCGCCAGAAGCTGGAACGACGTAAAGCTCGTCGTCGGAGTTGGCCGTGCTTCCGTTGTATGGTTGACCGTTCCCAATCAATTTATTGAACGCAAGAAAGCGATCGTCGGGAGAAAAGGCAGGGTAAAATTCGTTGTTGGCCGGGTCCGATGCACCTTGCAGCGGTGTTGCCGTTCCTCCCGCGCCGCCGTTGTAAGGCACCGTGTAAAGGTCCGTTGGGCCATTCGCCACCCGGCCGTCGTAAATGCCGTTCGCGGGCAGCGACGTGTACACGATCGTCGATCCGTCGTGGCTCCAGCTGGGCGTCGTGGCGCCGACGTCAGCCGGACCGCCGCGGGCAACGACGCCCGTCACCTGCGCGCCCGTCGCCTCCAGATTGATCCAGTGCAAATCACCTTCGTTCGGATTGCTGTCGCCGAGGAGCGTGATCCGGTCGCCGGTCGTCCAATGCGCTCCCGAATACGCCGGAACGCCCTGGAGGGTGATGAGCACGGCCTTCGCATCTGCGGTCAAAAAGCTCGGAACACCGCCGGCCGCGCCGGCGTCTTGCCCGATCGTCGCAATGCTGTCTTGATAATTGGACCACTCGGTGGAAAACCCCACGTTCAAGCCGTCCGGCGTCGCGGCGTGGCAACCGATGCACAAGGTATTGGCACTGCTCCCGGGGGGCGCGGGCGCGACTTGAACTTGCGTGCCCGAGAGCACTTGAACGACCCCCTCGTCGCCGACGCTGAATCCTTTGAGGACGCCGGTTCCGTTGGCGATGGCTCCACTCGAACCTGCGACCACCGCCCAGTACACGATCGTGCCGGGCGCCGAGACCGGAGCAATCTCGAGCGGCCCGGTCGATCCGAGCGCTTCTTGCTCAAGAGTCGTCCCGGTGAAGCTCGCGCCGCGGACTGAGATGGTCATCGGAACATCCTGGGAGTCCTGGCGAAGTGCATCCCAAGCCGACTTGGGCATGGTCCATTGGGTCTGAGTGGTGTAGACGACGAGATCGTTCGTCTGGTTATCGACGTGCAGGCGTAGCTCGAACAGATTCTCAGCACTGTTCGGAACGGTCCACGCAAAACGCGGGCGCAACCAGTTGTTGGGGTACAGCGTGCCGACCTCGGGCTCGATCAAACACGGCCCCCCGGTTTGCGCGCCCTGGTTCGGCGGCCCGAAAAGGGCTGCGGCGTTGACGGGTGGAGAGACCTCGACGGCTCCGTCGGCCGCGCCGCCATCAGGCGAATCGAGAACGGGATCAGCATCGAAATCGGTGAAGGGACCCGGGAGCGGGCCCGTGAAATTGGAAGCGCTGTCGTTCGCCGAGGGAGTGCCGGTGAAGGCTCCCGGATTCACAAAGACGGCGGAGCTCGACGCATTCGACTCGTTCGATGGGCCCGAAAAAAGGGACCCGTTCCCGCCGCCCCCTGGGACGCCCGCCTTCGCTGCACACGCTGCGAAGGCTGCGAGGCTCAATCCGATCGTCAGTGTCCGAAGCGAACCCGAGCGGAGGGGCGCGCGGCTTCCAAATGCCATGGTGAAATCTTAGGCCATCCACGGGGCTTCCACGGACGGATGCGACGACGGGGACGCAAAAGGGATGCGACGTGAACGAATGTAGCCGCGACCCTCACTCGCTCGGTCTGCTCCTGGAGCCCGGCCTCACTGTCTCGAAGGGGCGGAGCCGGTCGCGCGCAGCAAGCGATCGGCAACCGCCCACCAGGCCTCGCTCGCGGGCACGCGCCCAACCACGATGGCCGTGACGCCCGCGTCATCCAGTTCGTAGAGCGTACGATAGAGGACGCGCGCATAGGCCCTCGGCTCGTCCCCGAGTATCCGAACGAGCACGTCGCCCGCCCGCGACGCCTGCGCGGAATGCTCGCCATCATCATCCCTTGCATAGCGCAGCACGAGACCCACCGGAGCGGGCGGCACGGCCAGCGATCGCGCAACCGACCATGCCTGGCTGCTCTGGGCGAGGACCAGCCTCGCCCGCGGCGCATAGTGTCGAGGGTCCATGCCGGGCGACGCACGATCCTCGTCCACCGCGGCGAGCCCGGGAGCCACCTCGAGGTCGGGAGCGATCGACCGAAGCTGCGCGAGCGACAGAGCGCCCGGACGGAGAACGCGCGGCCGCCTACCGCGCAGGTCGATCACGGTCGATTCGATGCCCGTCTCGCATGCCCCACCGTCGATGACGAGGTCGACGGTCTCGCCGAGTTGCCGCACCACGTGAAAGGCCGTCGTCGGGGACAAGCTTTGGTAGCGATTGGCGCTCGGCGCCACGACGGGCCCGTCGACCGCCGTGAGAAGCGCTCGGGCAACGGGATGGGCCGGAGCGCGGATGGCGATCGAGTCGCCGCCTCCGGTCACCACCGCGGGCACGTGGGGCGCGCGTCGTACCACGACGGTGAGGGGCCCGGGCCAAAAGGCGCGGATCAGGCGCGATGCCACGGCCGGCCACTCGGCCGCCAGCGCCATGGCTCTGGCTTCGTCGAGAACATGCGCGATGAGCGGATGACTATGGGGTCGCCCCTTGACCACGAAAATTCGGTGAACCGCGCGCTCGTCGAAAGCAAGAGCGCCGAGGCCGTACACGGTCTCGGTTGGAAATGCGACGAGCCCTCCTCGACGCAGGACCTCGGCGGCCACGACGAGAAGCCGTGGATCGGAGGAATGGGCCGGAATCTCGATGACCGGTGGCACCGGCTCCAACGCTAGCGCGCACCCTTTGCGCTTGCCATGGGACCCGCTGGAGGCTTTAGCCTAGCGCGCATGGCCCATAGAACTCGTAACCTCTCGGTCTGCATCCTCCTTTTCGCCGGTGCGTCGCTCGTGCCCCTTGCGGTTGGCGTCGGGGCCTGCGGCGGCGGCGGAAAGCCGGCGGAAACCCCACCCACGGCCTCCGAAACCCCGTCTTCGAGCGCCGGCGAGTCCGCCTCGGCCGAGCCGACCGCGGCCGAGTCAACGTCCGCAGCGCCCGCTGAATCGGCACGCGCCGAAGCGCCAGCGCCAGCGCCAGCGCCCAAGACGGGGTCGGCGAAAGCCACGACGAAAAGCGACCCGACTTGGGCCGACTGCTACGCGACGTTCAAGCCCAAGGGGAAGGACAAGGACGTGTCGAAAGACGTCGCGGCGCTCGCCAAGCTGTGTGCGAAGGCGACGAAGATGAAGCTCGTAGGCAAGACCCTCACCGGCAAACAAAGCGATTCGTCACCGCCGCAGAGCTTTCCGCTCAAGGCGGCTGCGAAACACTGCTATCGCGTCTACGCGCAGGCGGGTGACGGGGTGAAGGACCTCGACGTCGCCATCAAGGATTCGACGGGTGCGACGGCGGGCGAAGACTCGACCGACAGCTCGACCGCCGTGGCTTTGCAGGACGGGGTCGTGTGCTTCAAGGACGCGGATGCCGCCACGGTGGTCGTCTCCGTCGGCGGGGGAAGCGGAGCCTACGCCGTTCAGATTTGGGGGGATTGAGCCACCTCGGGCGCCCACCGGTGTGATCGCCTCACTCGTGGCGAAGCGCCTCCATCGGATCGAGCTTCGCGGCACGGCGTGCCGGGAAGAACCCGAACGCAATGCCTGTCGCCGCACTGACGGCGATGCTGACCGCAACCGCGACCGGTCGGAGGCCCATGGGCCATCCGAGAATCCTCCCGAGAGCGGCGACGCAGGCTCCACCCGCGATCACGCCGGCCACCCCTCCGAGAAAAGCCAACGTCACCGCCTCGACGAGGAATTGCGCTCGGATGTCTCGTTCGCGGGCGCCGATGGCCATCCGAATGCCAATTTCCCGCGTCCGCTCGGTCACACTGACGAGCATGATGTTCATGATGCCGATGCCGCCCACGACAAGACTCACGGCGGCAACAAAAACGAGCAGCAGCGTCAGTGCGTCGGAAATGCGGTCCTTCATCGCCGCAAACTCCTTTTGCGTGCGGATGGTGAAGTCAGGGTCGCGTCCGTTCTCGATACGATGCCGCTGCCTGAGGATGGCGTCGATTTGGCGGACGGCCCGGTCGGTCGTCTCGGTCGACGTGGCAGACGCCAGGAGTGCGCCTGCAAACCCCGGAGGCGTATGCATGACGCGCGCCCGGAAGCTCGTCGACGGCATGAGGACAATGTCATCCTGATCCGCGCCGAACGGCGTCTCCCCCTTCAACCCGAGTACGCCGAGCACGCGATAGGGGTAGCGGCCGATGCGAATCATGCGACCCACCGGATCTTCGCTTCCGAAGACGTTTTGAGCCACGGTCTGACCGATGAGGACGACCTTGGACTTGGTCAGCTCGTCGTGAGGCTCCCATGGCGAGCCGCGCGAGACTGGCCAATTTCGCACCTGCAGATACGAAAGCCGCGTGCCGAAGGCTTGCGTGGACCAATTCTGGTCGCCGTACACGACCTGCACGTTCGCCCGTAGTGCGGGCGCCACTGCGGAAATGCTGGTCGATTCTCCGAGAATGGCCCGACCGTCGTCTTCGGTCAGCCGCATCCCAGAGCCTTGCGCCGAACGAGCCCCCGATGACTGTGAAGATTGCGGGAAGACGACGATGAAGTTCGAGCCGATGGCGTCGATTTGCTGGGAAACGCGGGCACGGCCGCCGGCTCCGAGCGCGTCGACTGTAACGACGGCCGCCACGGCGATGAGGATGCCGAGGACCGTCAGCGAAGCGCGCAACGGATTGCGGACGATCGCGCGAAACGCGGACACGACGCCGTCGAGCCAGGCGCGCACGAGTCACTCCACCCGCAGCGCGGCGATGGGGTCGAGTTTGGCCGCGCGCCAGGCGGGCAGCAAGCCGAAGACGGTGCCGATGGCGACGCTGGTCGCCACGGCGATGCCGAGTACGCGGAAACTCGGCGCCATGGCCCAGCCAAGCGCACGACCCACCGCAATCGTGACGCCGCTGCCGAAGACGATTCCAAGCAAGCCGCCCACCATCGTGAGAACGATCGATTCGACGAGAAACTGCACCAGAATGTCCCGTTCTCGAGCCCCGATGGACATGCGGATGCCGATCTCGCGCGTTCGCTCCGCCACGCTGACGAGCATGATGTTCATGACACCGATCCCGCCGACCACGAGGCTGACGGCCGCAACACAAAGAAGCAGCAGCGCCAATGCGCCGAGAATCCCCTCGGTCGCTTCGCGAAACTCGGCTTGCGTGCTGACCGTGAAGTCCTCGCGTCCGACGTCCACGTGATGGCGTTCGCGCAGAATGCTCTCGATCTGCGCCTTGGCCCGATTGACGGTCTGATCGCTCGTCGCGCTGACGAGGAGCTGATCGGCTCGCCCCGGGGACGTGTGCATCACCCGAGCTCGAAAGCTGCCGATCGGCATGAGGACCCGATCGTCCTGGTCGTCGCCGACAAGCGACGTCCCACGAGGCGCGAGGACACCGATGACGGTATATGGAGAGCGACCGATGCGGACCACTCGCCCGACGGGATCCCCCGTCCCGAAGAGGCTGGTCGCAACCGTTTCGCCGACGAGGCAGACTTTGCTCTTTACGATTTCGTCGGTCTCGGTCCATAGCGATCCCGAGAGAACGTCGAAACGGCGAATCGGAAAGTAGGCCAACGTCGTGCCTCCGAGGCTCGTCGACCAATTCTTGTCCCCGAAGACGACTTGGCCTTGCGTCGACAACCAGGGAGCGACCCCCGAAACACTGACGGCGTCGCGCGCGATCGCGCGACCATCTGCCTCGGTCAGCCGGCCGACGACCTTTGCTTTGGCACCGGATGCCTGGGCCGTCTGGGGAAAGACAAAGAGCGCATTCGCGGCGAGGCTGTCGATCTCGCCACCGACCGTCGCCGTCGCACTTTGCCCAGCCGCAGTCACGATGACGACGGCCGTGATCCCGATGAAAATCCCGAGTACCGTGAGCGCGGCACGCAGGCGGTTTCGAACGATGGCGCCGAGCGCGAGCCGCAATGCGCCGAGAAAGGTCGCCATCAGCGCCGCCTGGGGGTCGCAAGCACCATCAAGCCGAGCCGCGCGCCGCCCGCTGCGAGGACGACGGCGATCGCGAGGATCACGCGGATGACGGTCAGCGGCCCGAGCGGACCCGCAGCGGCCGTCGAAGCTTGGATCCAGACCGCAAGCCCCAGCGAGACGATGGACAGTCCAACCGTGTACGTTGCAGTCAAGCGCGTCAATTCCCGCAGCGTCAGCGGTCGCCCCTTCTTGGCCGCGCCGACACGAGCGCCCGCAATGCCTTCGAACACGACGCTGCACGCGAGCGGAGCCCATAGGTCGTGGGATTCGAATGCCACGTCAATGGAAATGCCCGCGAACTGACCTGCGATCGTCGCTCCGAGCATGGCCGCGTAGACGACGACCGCGGACGACACGTCCTTAACCCAGTCGTCGTCTTCAGTCGCGCCTTCAAGCGTCGAGTGGTCCATGGGTCACCGCCTCGGAGCGAAAAGCGTGAGAAGCAGGTAACGGAGCAGAACGGCAGCGCAGAAAACCGCGAGCACGATCAAAGACAGCAGGACGGACGACTGGACCGATCCCCGATCGGCAAAAAGGCGGAGGGGCATGACGACTCCTCGAACATCGAGGTGCGGAATTCGGAAGCGGATGAGGGCCACGGCCAGCACGGCGAGTGCACCGAACGTCACGCCGGCCGTATAGCCGAAGGCCATCCGCACCCGTTGGTCGAACGTCGGCGGGGCGCCGAGCCGCCGTCGCGCCCAGCGCGCACCCGCGAAAGCAAGCCCGAGCTGTGCGAGGAGCGCGGCCAGTCCGATGTACCGGCGGGCATCGAGGCCGAGGGCGAACGCGATGTAGGCCGACACGGCACCGGCGCCGAATAATTCGCCGACGGCCATCATGACAAAAACGGAGACGGGGAGAGACGCACCGCGACCCATCGCTCGAGTGTGCCGAGCGCCCGCTCCCGCGTCGGGCCCTGCGCTTGCGGCGAAGGCGTCGGGGGCCCCCATCTTCGTGAGCTCCGCCGCCGCATCAAGCGGACTCGGTTGAACGACATCGCTGACGATCTGCCCATCGCGCATCGTGACGACGCGTGACGCACATGCAGCGATGTCGTGCTCGTGCGTCACGAGCACGATGGTGATCCCCCGATTGTGGTTGAGCGTCTGAAGGAGCGAGAGAACCTCGAGGCTCGTGCGTGTATCGAGGTTTCCCGTCGGCTCGTCGGCGAGCAGCAGCGGCGGGTCGGCGACCAGGGCGCGCGCGATCGCCACGCGCTGCTGCTGGCCACCCGAAAGCTGGTTCGGGGTGTGGTCCAGTCGGTCGGCGAGACCCACCGCGGCCAGAGCCGCACGCGCCTTGCGCCGCCGTTCGCGGAGGCCGACGCCACGATACTGCAGCGGCAGCTCCACGTTTTCGAGCGCTGTCGTTCGCGGCAGCAAGTTGAAGCCTTGAAAGATGAAGCCGATGACGCGATTGCGAACGATCGCGCGCGAGTCGCCGGCGCGCGCGCCGACGTCGATGCCGGCGAGCGTGTATGAGCCCCGCGTCGGACGGTCCAGGCACCCGAGGATGTTCATCATGGTCGATTTGCCCGAGCCGCTCGCGCCGACAATCGCGACGAACTCGCCAGGAGCGATGGTCAGGCTCACCTCGTGCATCGCACGAACGATCGTTCCGCCGGTATCGTACTCCTTCGAGACGTTCGTGAGGTCGATCAGGCAACCGATTGCCCGCCGGTCTTCTCCAGAGGGTGCGAGCGCTCCTGCGGCAGTCATCGCTCAGAACGCCTTGCGACCCTTCTTGATGCTGTCCACGTCGGTCTCGTCGGTCACGACCTTGGTCCCCAGCCGCAACGAGGGATCGACGATTTCGCTGTAGAGACCGTCGGTGATCCCGATCGAAACGAGACGCATCTCGTCTTTCTCGTCGCCGGGCACGTCGTTGGTCAGAACCCAGAGGCGCCCTTGGCCCTTTGCAAGCGGGGGCTCGGGGGGTAATGCGGCCGGTTTGCCGTCTGCGCCGAGCGGAGGCGTCGGGCGATAGCGAAGCGCTGCATTGGGGACGCGCGGTACGCCGTGCACTTCGTGCGTATGGACGGTCAGCGTCGTCGTCATGCCGGGCCGAAGCTTCTCGTCCGGATTCTCGACGTCGACCACCGCTGGATAGGTCACAACTCCCGAGACGTTGTTGGGGCTGAATCGGATCTGCGACACCTTGCCGTGGAAGGTGTCACCCGGAAACGCGTCGACGACGCAGTCCGCCTCCATCCCCTCTTGGATCTTGCCGACGTCCGCCTCGTCGACGTCCGCGAGGACGCGCATCTTCCGCAGATCTTGAGCGATGACGAAGAGGACGGGGGCCTGAAAACTGGCGACGACCGTGGCGCCCGGATCGATGCCCCGCGTGACCACGATCCCGTCGACTGGAGAGTAGATCTTCGTGTAGCCGAGATTGGCCGTCGATTGCCGGAGCTGAGCATTTTGCGCGCTGATTGCGGCGGCCGCGCTTTCTACCGAGGCCATGGCCGCGTCGAACTGGGCGCGAACGGCATCGTAGTTTCCCTTCGCGGTGTCGAAGTCGGCCCGACTCGCCAAGTTTTGGTCGAAGAGGCGCCGCGTCCGTTCGAGGGCGACCTTTGCGGTCTCGGCTTGGGCCTTGCTGCTTTCCGACGAGGCTTTGGCTTGCTCGAGCTGCGCCTTCTGCGCCGCCAGATTCGCCTCCTGGGCGTTCACCTGGGTGCCGTAGATCAGCGGATCGATTTCCGCGAGGACCTCGCCTTTTTTCACGGCCGAATTGAAGTCGACAAAGACGTGGGTCACCCGCCCGTTGACTTGCGCGCCGACGTTGACCTGAAGGAGTGGTTGGACCGTTCCCGTCGCCTGCACCTTCTCGACCACGTCGCCCGTCGCGACGATCGAGGTCACGAAGCGCGGAGGGGGCGCTGGCCGGTGCTTGACGCTCCAAATCATGCCGGCGCCAACCGCCAGCGCAAGGCCGCATGCGGCCGCCAGACGACGAAGCCAAGGGCGGGCACCTTCCTGACCGGCGAGTGCGGCCTTGAGATCATCGGTGACGGCGGCCGTGTGGGTCATGAAGGTTCGTCGCGTATCTAGCCGACCGCGGAAGACCGGGCCACGTAGGGTGGACTCGGCGGCCCCTCGGCCGGCCCATTGACAAACGCGCACGCGGCCGTCATGTTCCCGCGCCCTGATTCGACGGCCCCTGAGCGTCGCGGAGTCTTCGCCCATGGTCTCTTCGTCCCAACAATTCGAGCGGATTCGCAAGCGCAAGATGACGACGAGCGGCAAGCGCAACAAGCGCGAGAGACGCCGCCTCGGCACGCCGGTATTCCCCATTCACGTGCCTGGGTACGACGCAAGCGCCCCTGACGCGCCCCGCAAAACCGAAAAAACTTGAACGTTTCGACCTCGGCGGGGCGCCGACCGACCTTCGCGTCGAATCGGCCGCTCGTCGAGAGCCCAGGCAGGCCGAAGCGAGCTCCCGGTCGCTTGTGACCGGTGCGACGGGTGCGGGGGCGAGTGATCTCAGTGCGGTCCGCGTGCAAGCGCGTCGATTGCGGCGAGGACTTCCATCTGGACAACGCCGCGGCGGGGCGGCCGAATGGGTGTGCCGTCGAGCTCGACGATCGTGAAGCGATCGACGACGCGGCCGTTCCGTGTCGTCGCGTCCGATGCAATGATTTGGACGCCCGCCCGGAAGAGCGCCTGGGTGATGGCCAAGAGCAGGCCCGGCCGATCGAAGGTTTCGACGGTGAGCACGACGAGGCTCTCATCGGTGCTTTGGTCGAAGGTGACCCGCGTGGACGCTCCAGGCGGCGGCGGGCGAAATGGTCGTGCCTTGCGAATGACCTCTTCAAGTGTCGTGTTTCCAGTGACGAGCGAGGCCAGCGCATCGCGGATACGGCTGATGTCGGCGTGGAGCACGGGCAGCGGGAGCTGGGCATCGCGCCGCAGCCAGAGAAAATCGACCGCTTCTGCGCGTCCGCTCTCTGGCTCGATGCGCGTATAAACGTGCGCCGCGGTCACATCCATCTGGTGAACGACGAGCGACGCGCAGATAAATGAGAGAAGGCCCGGACGGTCATCGGCCACGACACAGACGACGGCCCCGCCGTCCGGAAGGCGTTGCCATACCTCCACATGCACCGGGGCACCGGCGCGACGCGACACAATCGCAGCGTGCTCGCCGATGGCTCGCTCATCAAAAGCCGCCCGGTAGCGCTCGGGCATTGTGGCTTGGAATGTAGACATGGCTTTGATCGGGCACGAAGCGCCAAGCATCTCGACCGGACTGTGCATCAAGGCTCGCGCCGGCGAGTTACGTCGCCGTTTCAGTGCCATTTCTTTGCCTCGAGACCATGTCTTCGAAGTCGCTTCGGCGGCACGGCGACGCTTGCGCTACAAAGAAACTGACGGGCCGACGGAAGCGCGGCCATACTTCTCACATGGGGAAGAGCTGGGGGGCGATCGCGCTATTCGGCGTTTCGGGTGTTCCGCTCGCTTTGGGCTGCACCGGCTCTGGCGGCTCCGGCGGTTCCCAGCCGCCGTCTGCCGCCGCCTTTGTGGACAACGGGCCGACCTCGAGCTCAAGCTCGGTGGGAACCATCGGGGAATTCCCAGTGACCCAGCCCGTTTTCGGCGCAACGGTGACCGCCAACGTCCCTCCCCCGCCCATCTCTGGAGGAACGCTCGCCGTTCTTCAAGACGGGGTGACTGCGGTTGTGTCGGACCCGGATCGCGACGCCGTGTACGTCGTCAACCTCACGCAACAAGCGCTGCGCTCAACGGTCACGCTCCAGCCAGGCGACGAACCAGGGCGGCTCGTCGAGGACGGCGCGGGTCTCGTGCACGTTGCGCTGCGTGGTGGGGGAGCGGTGGTCACAATCGACCCAATGTCCGGACAGCTGCTCGATCGACAAAGCGCAGGACCCGCTCCGCGCGGCATCGCATGGGACGCAGTTCGAGGCGTGATCTGGGTCGCAAACGCCACGGGCGAGGTCTTTGCTTTTCCAGCTGCGGGCGGTGCGGCGACGACCTCTCTGCTCCTTTCCACTACGGCCCAGCCAGGCTCGTACGTACGGGATTTGCGCGATGTCATCGTCAATGAGGACGGATCCCTCACCATCACGACATTCCGCTCCGCGGCGCTGCTGCGGGTCGACGCCTCCAGCGGGGCTGTGATCCGACAAGACGGCGTGTCCTCCATCTCGGTCCCGCCCGCGTCGACGCCCGCGGTGGCATGGCGAGCAAGGCCCGGTTGTCCGGGGACGACCATCGTCGTTCACCAAGCGCAGTCGGAGCTTCCGATCGACACGACGAGCCCGGGTGCGTACGCCGTAGAAGGCGCTTTGCCCACGGTAAGCATGGTGACGGTCGTCAACGACGAGGGCGCCGTGACCGAAAGTCTACAAGTACCAGCAGTCCTCCCGGTCGACGTGGCGACATCAAAGGACGGAGCCACCTTCGCCGTGGCAGCGGCGGGGCATGCTTATCACTCCGGGCTCAGCCCCGTCATCGTCGGGAGGACCCTGGCCTGCACCCCTCCCGTCAGCGCCGACGCGGGGTCCGAAGCGAATCCTTCGGACGCGGGAGCTGTCGACGTTTCGGCGGATGGCCCGGGGGATGGAGAGGCCGCAAGCACGGGCGCCGCGGACGCTGAACCGACGGCGACGGCCGCTGACGGGGGCGCCGCGAACGCTGGACCGACGGCGACGGCCGCTCATGGGGGTGCGGCGGACGATGCCCCCGAAGAGGGGGGGCCGTCGTTCGGTCCTACCCCGCCGGTCCCTGCCCAGCCGGCCCTCTTCGATTCCGGCTTCCCGCAAATCCCGATGCCCCCCGACACAGGCGCCGCCGTCGCGGTGGCCTTCGATGGGGCCGAGGACTTGATCGTCCAAGTTCGCGAGCCCGCCCAGCTCATCATTGTCGGCCTGCAAACGCTCGAGGTTCGGGGCACCGTGGTTCTGTCGACCGCAAGCCGTGACGACACGGGACATGATATTTTTCACGCGTCCGCGGGCGCGTCGATCGCGTGCGCGTCGTGCCACCCCGAGGGCGGCGACGACGGACATGTTTGGGATCTCAACAACGCCCCTCGGCGAACCCCGTCGCTGCGCGGAACCATTGCCGGAACAGCCCCTTACCATTGGCCAGGCGACGAAAAGGATCTCCCGACCTTGGTCCTCGATGTATACACGGGTCGGATGGAAGGGGCCGTCTTGCCATCCGACGAGATGAACGCCCTCGTCTCCTGGGCACAGACAATACCCGGTCCCCCCAAGCCCACTTGGATCGACGCCGCGGCCGTCGGGCGCGGCGAGGCGCTCTTCGAGAGCACGAGCGTCGGCTGCTCGTCCTGCCACTCCGGCGCCAAGTTCACGAATAACCAAACGATGAATGTCGGCACTGGCCAGCCGTTTCAAGTGCCTCCGCTCGTCGGTGTCGGATGGCGGGGACCTTTCATGCACGACGGCTGCGCGCAAACGCTGACGGACCGATTCACGAAGTGCGCGACAGCCGGCCACGGAAATACCCAGTCCCTCTCGACATCGCAGATTTCGGACATCGTCGCCTACCTCGAGAGCCTGTGAGCACAGTCGGGGTGTCGATCGGCCGAGGCGGTCGCCCCAAAGCACCTTTCACACCCATGGAGCGCAGCCGCAGCGCCTGAACGCACTTTGGCGATAAGACCCCGAGGAGGGCCGATCCACTCGATGGAAAGCCGCGGGGTGACGGTGTTTCACCGCGTCGGGCCCGGGGCGCCTGAGTGCGGGGTTTGCTTGATGGACCGCCCCGGGCGACACTCCGCATCGTGCGAAATCAGTCTGCTCTGCTCGGTGCCCTTGCGGCAGGGCTCCTGGCCGCCCTCGGAGCCAGCATTCCGTTGGCGCGTGGCGACGCCCGGCCTCAGACGATTGCAGTCGAAGAAATCAAGGACGGGATGAAGGGCTACGGGCTCACCGTCTTCAAAGGGACTTCTCCCGAGCGGTTCGACGTGGAGGTGATTGGGATCCTTCACCACTTCCGTCCGGGTCAATCGCTCATCGTCATCAAGACGCCAACCCCACGGCTCGACGTCTTGAAGACCGTGCGCGGAATGAGCGGCAGCCCGATCTACCTCGATGGCCGCCTTGCGGGTGCTTACTCCTACAGCTTGTCGTCCTTCGAAGTAGAGCCTGTAGCCGGCGTAACGCCGATCGATTTGATGCTGACGGAGATGCGCCGCCCGATCCCCCCTGGGTTCTGGCCGCTCGAGGGAAATCCGCCGCTTCCGCACGAGCCTTCCGCGCCGCTACCGCGCCCGGCCCACGCGTCGCTCACCACCTTCGAGGGGCCGCCAGGCCACTACGACTTGCAGGCCCATGCCCGGCAGCTCGCCGAACGCCTCGGTAGGGGTGTCGACCAAGGCGCAGGCGGGCCCATCCCTGCCGCAACGCCCCTCATGATCTCGGGTGTCGGCGACCACGCGGCTGCGGCGCTTCGAGCGCTGATGGAACCGCTCGGACTCGAGCCGCTCCGCGGCGGGGGAGGCACCGAGACGGACCCGACGGCGCCGTCGCACTTCGTCAACGGCGGCGGTCTGGGTGTCGAACTGGCCCGAGGTGACGTCTCGATGATGGGGCTCGGCACCGCAACCTACGTCGATGGATCGGGCAAAGTGGCGGGGTTTGGGCATCCCATGCTGAACGGGGGCGACGAGGCTCTGCCCACGTGCATTGGCCGCGTTCTATGGGTCAACGCGAGCGCTCAGGCTTCTCACAAAGTCGGTGAATGCGCACGCCCGCTCGGAACGCTCGTTCAGGATCGCCAAACGGCAATTATTCTCGATGAACGGGTGACGGCGCCGGTCGTGCCGATCGACGTCGACATCGTCGGGGTTGTCGGGGCACCCGTCACGCACTGGCATGCGGAGCTTGCGGAAGACAAGTTTCTCGCGCCCAGTCTGGCGGGCGTCGTGCTCGGATCGGTGATCGAGGCAACGACGAGCGAACGGCGCGATCTCACCTGGAAAATGACTTCGCGCGTTACCGTCACGGGACACGGCACGGTGGATCTTGAGGACGTTGGTGTCGCGAGCGGCGGCGCGCCCGATTCGCCGGAGTGGTCTCGCTCGAAGCTCGTGAACACGCTGGGCGACGTCCTGAACAATCCTTGGGAACACGCGCGCATCGAACGGGTCGAGGCACGGTTCGAAGTTCGTTACGCGCGCGACCTTTGGCGTCTACGCGGGGTCGAAGTGCTCGAGCCCATCGTCGATGCGGGCGACAAGGCACGGTTTCGATTGCACCTCGTGCCGGAGAACGGTCCGGAGATCACGCGCGTCGTCGAGGCGGTCATGCCAGCGGAGCTGGCCGGGCAAGACGTCGAGGTCGAGGTGGTGCCGGGCTACGACGTCGTCCCCGAGCTTCCAGCGCCTGAAAACCTAAACGACTTGCTGGCGAGCGAACCTCGACAGACCGTGACGGCCCGTACCGTCGTCCTTCAGTTCCACGTCCCTTCCCAGGGCATGGCCTACCGGGGCCACGTGACATCGCGACTGCCCCTCTTCACCCTCGACTCGCTTCGTCCGCAAAGCGCCGACATCGGGCCGGACACGTTCCAGAGCTGGTCGCGAACGATCGTCCCGCTCGACCTTTACGTCGAGGGCCGCGACAAGGTGAAGGTCAAGGTTCGCAATATTTTACGCTGATGACGGGCAGGCCGAACGACTCGGGCCACCCCCACGACGGGCCCGGCTGCCACGATTGATGCATATCTTCGCCGGCCGCTCGCATGAGCCACGCCCCCCACCCATCCGAGGTCAAGCCGAAGAGCTGCGGCTCGGGTGGAACTTGCGGTCCGGACTGGCCCATGTCGGCCATTTTGGCCCGCAAGGTGCGATAGACGGCGACCAAACCGAGGCTCGTTAGCTCATCGGTCTTCCCGTGCGCTGCGAACCCTGTTACGCGTCGAAGTCACCTTGCGTCGCGCGATCGCCCTTCTCATCCCAGCCCTCGCGGTCTCCACACTCGGCCTCTCCTCGCCGGGGAGCGCGCAGGCGAACGGTGCAACCGCGCGTGAGGGCTCGTCGGCCCGCGTGCAGCGCGTTGCACAACGCACCGACACGCTGCCCATCCGAGCGTCGCTCGTACCCAGCCGTCGCCGGGGGAACAGTTTCCACGTCGTGGAAGGTCGACTGCCGTCGCCGGTCGACGGCGCGACATGCCCGCCCGAAATGGCAAATGTGGATAACCGTTTCTGCATCGACCGGTGGGAAGGATCACTGGTCGAGGTCGAAGCCGACGGGAGCGAGCACGAATGGCCGCCGTTCGACAGGGTTGAGGCCGGGCGCGCGCTCCGTGCAGTCAGCCGGCCCCATGTCTACCCGCAGGCGTACATCAGCGGGGCGGAAGCGGCGGAGGTGTGTGCCTCAGCCGGAAAGCGCCTGTGCGCTCCCGTCGAATGGCGTAAAGCATGCACCGGTCCCGAAGGTCAAAAGTTCGGGTATGGCGCCGTGCGGGTTTCGGGACGCTGCAACGACCAAGGCCGAAGCCCGATGATTCGCCTTTACCCGCAAGTGGCCCGTTCCTGGTCGCTGGTCGGCATGGTCGAGATGAACGACCCAAGACTGAATCAACTCGACGGAACGCTGGCCCCGACCGGCTCACACGAAGATTGCACGAACGGCTACGGCGTCTACGACATGGTCGGCAATCTCCACGAGTGGACGAGCGATCCGAACGGAACCTTCCAGGGCGGCTACTACCTCGATACGCACCTGAACGGCGACGGGTGCAGCTACCGAACGGTCGCGCACGAGTTCACGTATCACGATTACTCGACTGGATTCCGATGTTGCGCCGACCCGGTTGGACCGTGACGGGGCCCAGGCTGTCCGGGCGGGCTGCGACGACGCGCCCTGCGCGGGGAACGATTGGATGGTAACCTCATCCGCATGGGGATGATTCAGTTCGTCCAGAACCATGAAGATCTGTCGACGGACAGGGGCTACCAATTCAAGTTTTTTTGCGACAAGTGCCATAACGGCTACATGACGAGGTTTCAGACGTCGGCCCTTGGCGTGGCCGAGTCAGCGTTGCGCGTGGCCGGAAGCTTATTCGGCGGGTTCTTCGACACGGCGAGCCATTCAGCGTACGAAATCCAGCGGGCCGTGGGCGGCCCCGCGCACGATGCCGCGCTCGAAGCGGCGGTGGCGGAGGGCAAGCAGTATTTCCATCAGTGCACGCGGTGCGGACGATGGGTGTGTCCCGAGGTCTGCTGGAACGCCGAGGCATGCCTTTGCGAAGCATGCGCACCGAACTTCAAGGAAGAGATGGCGAGCGCGCATGCACAGGCCAAGGCGGCGGCGATGCGCCAACAGATGCAGGACCGGGCCTCGAAGACCGACTATGTCGCGGGAATCGACATGGCGGCCGAAGCGGTACGAGCCGGGCCGATTCCGACCACCGAGATAGGCGACCGGTGCAATTCATGCGGTGCAGCGATTGGCGACGGGCATTTCTGCGCACGGTGCGGGGCCCCTCGGCCGTCTTCCGGCTGTGCCGCTTGCGGGGCGCCGATGGCTCCGGACGCGCACTTTTGTCCGGGTTGCGGGCACAAGCTCGCCTGAATCCCTGCTTCGTGTGACCGCCGAAGCGGTGTAGAAACGAAGCCATGCGCGTCGGTGCGTCCTTCCTTGCAACCTTTGCCTTCGCGACGGCGTTCGCTGCGTCGCTCCCGGCCCTGGCCGTCGGCACCCGGACTTTCGAGCTCGACACATTGGAGAAGCTGTCGGGTGGAGACGTGCGGGGCGTCAGCCTGGGTGCGGACGGCGTCGTCCGAGCCGGCTGGACGCTCGGCCGCGCGCCGTTGCCGGCCGATGCCGGAACGACCGCGCTCTGTGCACTGACTCTCGCAGACGGCACGGTGCTCCTCGGGACGGGGCCCTCGAACGGCGGGAAGGTCGTTCGCGTTTCGAGCGACGAGATCGCCGTCTTTGCCGATACAAAGGAAAGCGCGGTCAACGCCCTCGCCGTCGACAAGGCAGGTGTCGTCTACGCCGCGACGACGAGCAATCGCATTTATCGACTCTCGCAGGGAAAGGCCGAGGTCTATGCCACCCTTGCCGGTTTCGTCGTATCCCTGGCGGTCGGCGATGACGGTGTCGTGTATGCGGGAACGAGCGGCAAAGGATACCTCTATCGAATTGCAGCGCCCGGACGCGCCACTGTGCTCTACGACTTTCCGGGGGAGGACGTCCACGCCATCGCGGTCGGTCCGAACGCTGTCTACGCGATTGCGAACGAGGAACCGGCGACCGCTCAGAGCGACGAGCACGACTCGTCGTCGCGGCGCGGAGGGGGTCGCAACCCGCCAGGCCCCCTGCAGCCCGCGCACCCGAAGCCGGGAAAAGGTTCGCTCTGGCGCTTCGACGCCCAGGGAAGGCCCGAGCGACTGATGCACCACGATGAGTTTCATTACGTGTCGCTGGCCCTCGACAGCCGCGGCATGCCTTACGTCGGAACGGGAGCCGAAGGACGCGTCTACACTGTCGACGATGCCCACAGCGTTTCGCTCGTCGCCGAGACCAAGGAACGGCAGATTGGCGGCATCGGCTTGTCCGGTCGCAGCTGGTTCATCGTCGGCAGTGATCCCGCGGTTTTTCATCGGATCGTTTCGGTCGGGGGACCCGACGCAGTCTGGACCAGCAAACCGCTCGACGCGGGCCTGAGAGCGCGCTTCGGCCATCTTCGCTGGCGCGCTACGGGTTCGGTCGAAGTGTCGACTCGTTCCGGTGATACGCAAACGCCGGACAGCGCGTGGAGCGCGTGGAGCGCCCCCGTCACCCCAGAGGGCACGACGACGAGCCCGTCTGGCCGTTTCGTTCAACTTCGGGCGCGCTTGCGCGATGCTGCGGCGACGATCGCAGACCCAACTCTTGCATTCGTGACCGAGAATTTACGAGCGGTCGTCACCGATGTCGGCGTGCGCGACAGACCAGGTTCCCGCGATTCCAAGGAGGCTCTTCCGAGCAGCGGGAGCGAGCCTCCGAAGCACGACCCCGTGCTCCATGCCGCGTGGAACGTCGACAACCCGGACAACGACGAGCTCCGGTACCGCCTGCAGTTCCGAGCCGAAGGGCAGGCCCGGTGGGTCGATGCAATCGCCGCCTCCTCGATCCTGACGAAGCCGGAATTCGATTGGGACACCTCGTCGCTGCCCGAAGGCCGCTACAGGCTTCGCGTCGACGCGAGTGACGAGCTCTCGAACCCGCCTTCCCAAACCACCCATCATTCGCTCGAGAGCGCTCCCGTGCTCGTCGACAACACGCCCCCTGTCTTCAGGGTCATCGCGATTCGCGGGAGAACGTTGCACGCGGAAATCGTCGACGGACTAGGGCCGATCACACGGGTCGATGTCTCCGTCGACGGCCGGATTGAATGGCGACCGATCGTACCCGTCGATGGGATTTTTGATACGGCTGAGGAGACAATCGACACCGACGTCACGCCCTTCCTCGGCGTCGAGGACGGCCCCCGCATCGTGGCCGTGCGTGCCTTCGATGCGGCGGGCAACTTCGTCGTGCGTGAAGTCGAAGCGCATTGAATTCCGCCGTCCGCTGACGTGGCCCTGCTGCCCCGCGCGCAGGACCCGGCCGGTCCTGCGCGCGGTTCGAGGGCGTTGAACGCCTTGGTCTTCTTGGCCTCGGTGTTGAGATTCACGCCCTTTGCTGCCTGGCACTGGGGAGCGTTTGCCTGTCCCAAGACGCGGCAGGGCCGATCATGACAGCGAGCGGACGTGGGTTGGCAGGGCGCAGATGGCGTCTGCCAGCCCTTGGCATGCCTCGTGGAACGCAGTCACGAACATGAACGTGCCGGAAAGGTGGGCAGGGCCCCGCGAACGAGCCGCCTCAATGGGGGTCGACCAGCTCGGTGATGCGGAGCTCCTCGCGATCGTGCTCGGAACCGGCTGTTCGGGGCTGCCCCTCAGTGTGCTGGCAGCGACCTTGCTTGAAGAGTATGGCGGCGTCGGTGGTCTCGCCCGGGCAGGCGTTGGCGAGCTCGCGCAGAGGTCGGGCATCGGACCGGCGAAAGGCGCACGCCTCGCGGCCGCCATCGAACTCGGCCGACGCGCATCGTTCGCGGCATCGAGCGGCGCGACGGCGCGGCTGTCGGACCGAAGCGCCGTGGAAAGGTGGGCGCGCCACCGCCTCGCCGGCCTCGACCACGAGGAGCTTTGGATTTTGGCGCTCGACGGTCACCACGGGCTGCGCGCGGCTCGACGCGTGGCCTCCGGCGGCATTCACGGGCTCCACGTCGGGCCGCGCGATCCGCTGCGGGTTGCTCTGCGAGAGGCCGCGAGCGCATTCGTGCTGGTCCACAATCACCCGAGCGGCCAACCTGAGCCGAGCGAAGAGGACGTGGCGTTCACGAACGCATTGTGCGCTGCGGCGGCGATCATCGGCGTGCCACTCCTCGATCACGTCATTGTCGCGCGTCGCAAGTCGGTATCGCTGCTCGAGATGGGGATCCTGCGACGGGCGACATGACACCCAAGGAGGAAACGACCTCGTCGAAGACCGCGGGCGCGTAGAGAAATGCGTAGGCCGCTTCGCTGGCGAGGACGCGCTTGACGTAGTTGCGCGTTTCTTCGAATGGAATCCGTTCCACGAAGACGTCGAAGTCGTCTTCGGCGTGCTCTTGGATCCAGCGTCGCACCGCGACCGCACCGCCATTGTATGCCGCGATGGCCAGCGCGGGCCTCGCGGGAAAGGATGTCCGCAACGAAGAAAGGAGCCGCGTGCCGAGTGCGATGGATACCTCGGGCCGAAGGAGCGCGTCACCATCGGTGGCGTATGAGGTCCCGCCGGCCACCAGGCGCGCGGTGGTCGCCATGAGCTGCATCAGACCGAGCGCGCTGGCTGGGCTCTTGGCCTCCGGCTTGAACGCGGATTCCTCCCGCATGATCGCCCACGTCAACGGCGCTGGGATTCGGCTCGATTCGCTCTCCCGGAGGACGATGCCATCCCACGGACGGGGAAACGCCGTCTCCCAGGCAACGCGCCAACGGCCGGCGGGCCAGTGGCTTCGGTAATCGACCAGCCGTGCACGGGCAAACGAGTGACCGAGTTCGGGCGCCCCTGCCTGGTCGAAAAGCCAAGCGACGGCCCATAGCACCTCCGGGTCCGTGTGTTCTCCGGACAACCCGGCAGCGGCTGCTTCGCTCCGTGCGGCGTCGGTCTCCCCGACCTCGAGCAGCCTGACGAATCGCGCAAAGGCCGGTGACTCGATTTCCGGATGCGCATGGGTGAAAAATGGACCCGGAGATTCGCGACCGACCCCCGCATCGAGGGCGGCCCTGGCCAAGCTTTCGTCTTTGGCTCGAAGACGAGAATACGCCGAGATCATGTAGTAAGAGAGGGGCCGGCTCCCGACGATCGCGGCGTAACGAGTCTTCGCGTCGCCTTCATCGCCGCTCAGCTCTGCGACACGGGCTCGAAAGTACTCGGCACGACCCGCCGATGACCAGCCCAACGACTCCGGGGAAAGCGACAGCAGGCGATCGAGGATGCCTCGCGCGGCGGCCCAATCCCGCCGTGCGAGTTTGTCGAGCGCAACCCGAAATAGGCCGTCGGCCGCCATGTCACCGGACGGGTAGGCGTCGGCGATCGACTCGAACATCGAGAGCGAGCGCGCGGTGTCGCCCGCATCGCCGACGAGGATGGCCGATCGGAAGCGGGCATCGTCGGCCAATCGGTGGGCCGGGAAACGCTTCTCGACGTCGGCGAACCGCGACAGGGCCTCGGCGGTGCGCTTCGCGGATGCGCTCGCCTTGGCCCCCTGGTAGAGGGCGTTGACGAGCGCATCGTCCTGCTGGCTGCAGCGCGAAATGGCCAGACCCCAGTCATCGGCCGCCCGATCGGCTTTGCCGTGGGGAACCGCTTGCGCGAGCACGACCGCCGCTTTGCACGCGACCTCGGCGTGCTCCCGATCGCCGAGGGGAACCGCTTTGAGCACCGCCTCGGAGGCAAGTCGCGCCCGCTTGGGTTGCGACTCATCGAGCAAAGCCTGGGCCTGCCACACCCGCTCCTCGAGCGTGAGCGATCGAGGAGCGCCGCGGTGAAGGAGCGAAGCGGCCCGGGCTCGAACCGCTTCGGCATCGACATCGTCGGCCACGGCTGGCGCTTCCACCAGCACGCGCGTCGCCAGTTCGAGGACTTCTTGCGCGTGCCCGAGCGCGGCCCCCCCCACGCCGTCGAGCAGCGCCCGCGCGAGCTGCATCGAAGTGTCCACCCAGCGCACGCCGTGGGGATTGTCGGCCAAGAGCAATCTCCAGACGTCGACGGCCGCCGCTCGATCGCCTTTGCTCGCGAGGGCGTCAGCCCTCGCGAGCTGCACCTCCTCGACGGCGGCGACGTCGCGGACTCCATCCAAAGTCCCAAGTGCTTCGTCGGCTCTCCCCGCGCGAACGAGCGCCTCTGCGCGGCGCAAAGCCGCATACGGGGCGAGTTCATCGGCGCGGCCGCCATCGGACCCCGCCTCGGCGGCGAACTCGAACGCCGCCGACGCGGCCATCGACTCGCCGGCGGCGAGATGAAGCCGTCCCGCCACATAGCTCCAGCTGCGCGCCTGCGAGGGTGAGAGGAGGAGCATCGAGCGAAGACGATCGAGCTCGCGCGCCGCTTGCGCGTCGTCGCGGCCCTCGTGCAGTGCGCGCACGACGGCGAGCCGGGGGTCGGCGAAGACCACCTCGATGTGAGGCATTCCCAGGTCGCCGTCGGGCGCGTGCGCAAGCACGGGGATCTCGACGCCCAACGGCGGAAAAAAGGATGATGCCGGCTCGGCGGCCGGCCTCCAGGCTGGCGCGTTTCCGCCGCGGCAGGCCCACCCGAACCCGACGAAGCCGCAGGCCAGTGCGAGACGACGTAGAGCTATCGCTTGGGACGCCACGCCTCGAACGAAGCCTCCTCCTCGTGCAAATCGGCCGCTTTCCGAACCGCTTCGGCCCACGCGGCGCGGTCCTTTTCGAGCACCCGGGCATCGGCCATGCGGGCAGCCAGATCGTGCTTCATTCCCTGTCGGGCGCGCGTCGCATCTTCTTCGGCGAGGCGGGCTCGTCCCACGGCCGATCGAAGCTTTTCCGCCTTTGGGACGACGCTCTTCGACCACGCTTCCGCCCGCACCAGATCGATGACCCGCAGCTCGCCTCGCGTCAGGGCATCGCGCTCCGCCTTCGTCACCGTCGCGACGGCTCTCTCGTGCAAACCGACAGCGTCCTCAGCCGAGGACCGCACGCTCGAAGCGATCTGCGCCGTCATCGCGGCGACGAGCCATTCGCGCTTGGCCCTTTCGACCGCTTCACTTCGCAACCGCAAAAGCACGTCGAGCGGATAGGTGGGCATGGTCCTTCCGTGCCTCACCATACTCCAACCGAGCGCGCGCATCACCCGGAGCCGCTCGGGCCTATGTCCATGGCGGCAGCATGCGCCGCGCCCGGTGCAGTGTAGATCCTAGCTCGACGCCCACTCCTGAAGCGACTTCACCCGAAGAGTGGGATCTCCCTGCATGGCTTCGAACGCGTCACACGCAGCCAGCGCCGCTGCAATCGTCGTGAAGTATGCGATGTTGGCAAGCAGGGTTTGACGCCGGAGCGCGTAGCTGTCGTGGACTTCGCGTGCCCCGATCGTCGTATTGACGACGAGCGCGATGGTCCCGCTGCGAATGGCGTCGACGACGTGAGGGGACCCCTCGTTGACCTTGTTGACGACGTCGACCCGCACCCCTCCGCGTATAAGCGCAGCCGCCGTTCCGCGAGTCGCAAGCAGGTCAAAGCCGAGGCTTGCTAGGCGACGTGCGATGTGGATGGCGGCGGGCTTGTCTTCGTCCTTGACACTGATGAATGCCCTGCGTCTCGCCGTGGACGGCCCCGGCAAGTCGAGGTCGATGCCCGCGGCGAGCATCGCCTTTCCGAAGGCGAGCGCGAACGTTTGTGCGATCCCCATCACCTCACCGGTCGATCGCATTTCGGGGCCGAGAATGGTGTCGACGCCCGGGAACTTCGAAAATGGAAAAACGCTCTCCTTGACGCTCGTGTGCGGGGGAGTCGGCAGGTCATAAACGCCGAGCTCGTCGAGCGTCTTGCCCACCATCAGCATGGCGGCGATCTTCGCGAGCGGCCGGCCGGTTGCCTTCGACACGAATGGAACCGAACGACTCGCCCTCGGGTTGACCTCGAGGATATAGACTTCGCCCCCTTTAACCGCGAACTGAACGTTCATCAACCCGACCACACCGAGCTCCAGGGCTAGCATCCGAGACTGTTCTTCGATGCTCAACACGATTTCTCGCGGCAGGGAGTGAGGCGGGAGCACGCTCGAGCTATCGCCCGAGTGAACGCCAGCCTCCTCGATGTGCTGCATGACGCCGCCGATGACGCAGCGCGTTCCATCGGAGATGCAGTCGACATCGACCTCGATCGCGTCCTTGAGGAATTCGTCGATGAGAACGGTCTGGGTGCCTGCCTCGCGAGCGGCATCGAACGCGCGCGTGACGAAGACTTCGAGCTCCTCGAGCGTATAAGCAATCATCATGGCGCGACCGCCGAGCACGTAGCTCGGGCGAACGAGAACTGGGTACCCGATGCGCTGAGCGACGGCGGCCGCCTGGACTGGAGTGCTCGCGATCCCGCTTCGCGGCCGTTTCAGCGCCAGCTTGACGAGCACCTCGTCGAAGCGGCCGCGGTCTTCCGCTCGATCGATGGCGTCGGCGCTGGTCCCGAGAAGGCGCACGCCGCATCGCTCGAGCGCGACGGCGAGCTTGAGGGGCGTCTGACCGCCGAACTGGACGATGACGCCCGTGGCGCTCTCCTCGTGAGCGATGTTGAGCACGTCTTCGAGTGTGAGCGGCTCGAAGTAGAGTCGATCGGACGTATCGTAATCCGTCGAGACGGTCTCCGGATTGCAGTTCACCATCACGGTCTCGAAGCCGAGATCGCGCAACGCCATGACGGCATGTACGCAGCAGTAGTCGAATTCGATGCCCTGACCGATACGGTTGGGACCTCCGCCGAGAATGACCACCTTGCGCTTGGCGGCATTCGGTAGCGACTCGCTCTCGGTCTCATAAGTCGAATAAAGATACGGCGTGTGGGCCACGAATTCCGCCGCGCAAGTATCGACACGTGCGTAAACCGCGCGCGTCGCCATCGAGAGGCGAAGGGCACGCACAGTGTCTTCCGAGCTGCCCGAGATCGACGCAATCTGGCGATCGCTGAAACCGAGGCGTTTGGCTTCACGCATTTGCTCGGCGCCCAAACCGCCGCTTTTTATGTCGACCTCGGCGTCGACCAAGCGGCGGATCTGCGAAAGAAACCATCGATCGATGGCGGTTCGCGCGTAAAGCTCGTCGTCGGACAAGCCGATACGCATGGCATCGGCGAGATGAAAGAGCCGCTCGGCGCTCGGGATCGCGACGAGCCCTTGGAGGGCGGCACGCGTTTCGGCCGCGGTGGCGGGAGGCAGCGCCTTCGGCGACTCGAGCTCGGGCGCTTCCATGGATAAGTCGCGCTGCCGCTTCGGTTCCGCGAGCGAGCGATAGTCGACTCGATCGAGAAGCGAGACGAGGCCATCCTTGCCCGTTTCGAGCGAGCGTGCCGCCTTTTGGAGGGCTTCGCAGAACGTGCGGCCCATGCTCATCGCTTCGCCGACGCTCTTCATTTGCGTGCCGAGCGTCGTATCCGCGCCGGGGAACTTCTCGAATGCAAAGCGCGGCCACTTGACGACCACGTAGTCGATGACCGGTTCGAAGGCGGCCGACGTGTTCGTGATATCGTTCTTGAGTTCGTCGAGCGTGTAGCCAACCGCAAGCTTGGCGGCGATTTTTGCGATCGGATAGCCGGTCGCCTTGCTGGCCAGGGCGGAGCTCCTCGATACCCGCGGGTTCATTTCGATGACGTGGAAGCGCCCGGTGGCCGGATCGACCGCAAACTGTACGTTCGCGCCCCCGGTCTCGACGCCTATCTCCGTCATGACCGCGCGCGCGGCGTCTCGAAGCCGCTGGTACTCGCGATCCGTCAGTGTCATCGACGGCGCTACGGTGATGGAATCGCCCGTGTGGACACCCATTGGGTCCACGTTCTCGATCGAGCAGATCACGATGAAGTTGTCCGCCCGATCCCGCATGACTTCGAGCTCGAACTCCTTCCACCCGAGGACGCTCTCCTCGATGAGCACCTCGTGTGTGGGCGACTGCGATAGCGCCCACTCGACCTTCGTATCGAACTCGATTTCCCGGTAAGCGATGCCACCACCGCTGCCCCCCAGAGTGAAGCTCGGCCGGAGAATCGATGGAAAGCCAGTGGTCTGGACGATCTCGCGAGCTTGCTCGATCGAATGGGCCACGCCCGCCCGCGGGCACGACAGCCCGATTTTCTCCATGGCCGCCTTGAAAAGGGAGCGATCCTCCGCCTTCGCAATCGCATCCGGGCGGGCGCCCAACATCTCCACCCGGAAGCGATCGAGCACCCCCTCGTCGCGCAATTTCATCGCGAGGTTCAAGCCCGTCTGACCTCCGAGCGTCGGCAGAATCGCCTGGGGCCGCTCGCGATCGATGATGGCTGCGACGGTGCGCCATTCGAGCGGCTCGACGTAGGTCCTCGTCGCCAGCTCCGGATCGGTCATGATGGTCGCCGGATTCGAGTTGACGAGAATGACTTCGAACCCTTCTTCGCGGAGCGCCTTCGCCCCCTGCGTGCCGGAGTAATCGAACTCGCAGGCTTGCCCTATGACGATCGGTCCCGCCCCGATGAGCAGGACACGTTGGAGATCGGTGCGGCGGGGCATGGCGTGCGCTTAGCAGGATGGGCCGCGGCCGTCACGAGGTGGCGTCGGACCACCTCGAGTGGCCCCCCGGCCGTCAGGCGACGGTGGGATCGGACGGCGCCCGGGCGCCGGAAAGCGCCCCGGCGCTACCGGGTTCCGCACCTCGCGCGCGGCGCATGTTTTTTCCGGCTGGGGCGATGGCGCCTCCCCCCGCTCTTCGAGCGCGCCGCAGAATCGCGCCAAAGTTGGCCCGACCGCCGGAGGCCCTTAGCGTGCATGGTCATGGGCGAGGCCGCGAAGGGATTCTCCTCTGCTCCCGCTTTGTCCGTCCCGCGCGTGCTGGGCCGGCGTCTGCTCCTGAAGCTCGCGGCAAGGGGCGGGATGGGGGACGTCTACCTCGGAGCCACGACCGGAATCGAGGGCGCTGAGCGTCCTTGCATCGTCAAGACCGTTCGACGCGACCATATCCACGACGGATCCTTTCTGGCCCGCTTTCTCGACGAGGCTCGAGTTCAGTCGCAGCTCCAGCACCCCGGCGTTGCGCAGGTGCTCGAAGCCGCGACCGACGAGCAAGGCGAACCGTACACGGTCATCGAATACGTGGAAGGCCGGTCCTTGGGTGACGTCCGACAGCGCTCCGTTCAGACCGGCCAGCGGATCGCATGGCCCGATGCTGTGGCCATCGCCATCGAAATCGCTCAGGCGCTCGCGCACGTGCACGAGAGGCCGGGTCCCGATGGATCGCCGCTCGGAATTGTTCACCGCGACCTCTCGCCCCAAAACGTCATGGTGAGCTACGCCGGCGAAATCAAGTTGATCGATTTCGGAACCGCGCGGGGGCACAACCGGCGCTGTCACACGGTCGCGGGCGTTGTCTTCGCCAAGCCCGGCTATGTAGCGCCCGAAGTGGCACGTCAGGAGGTAGGTGATGGCCGCATCGACGTCTACGCGTTGGGAATTGTTCTCTGGGAACTGTGCGCCGGTCGCCGCTTGATCGCGACCGACCCCCGAAGGCACCTCGACGATGCGGCGGCCGACAAGGTGCGCATCCCGCTCGTCGGTCCGGTCTGCAGCGGTCCGCCCGAACTGGACGAGATCATTTCGAAGTTGACGAGAAACGACCCGGACGACCGATACGCCCGCGCATCGCTCGCCGCGTGTGACCTCGCGCGACTCCTCGCGAGCGCACCACCCGACGGCGGTGAGCGGGGAGTGCGCGCGCGGATCGCGCGAGTGATGCGACAGCTATGGCCGCACGAGCCCGCGCGCTCTCGAGCCGAGTTCGCCCATCTGCTGCGGGAGGCGAGAGTGGCTCTAAAGCACGATGCCGCGGGACCCGAAACCCCGCGAGCGGGTCCGGTGAGCGAGGCCATGGCCGTCCGGATGTCGCCGAACGACCCGAGCATGCTCGCTGGAACGCCTTACCGCATCGGCCGCAAGCTCGGCGAAGGGGCGAACGGAATCGTGTTCGAAGCGGAACACACGGAGCTCGGTCGCCGGGTCGCAGTCAAAATCCTTTGCCCGGAGAACGCCGGTTCGCCGGCATCTCTCGCTCGGTTCCGTCGTGAAGCCCGCGCAGTCGCCAACCTCTCGCACCCGGGCATCGTTCAGCTGTACGACTTTGGAAAGGCGCTCGACGGTCGCGCGTTTCTCGCCATGGAGCTCTGCCGCGGCCAGACGCTCGACCTCGAGTTATGCAACGGGCCGCTCCCTTGGCGCAAGGCCGTGCGCATTGCCATCGAAACGGCAAGCGCGCTGGAAGCGGCCCACGGTGCCGGTGTCATCCACCGGGACATCAAGCCCCAGAACCTGATGCTTTGCGATACGGCGATGGACGAGCCGCACGTCAAACTGCTGGATTTCGGGATCGCGACGGCGCTGGCGCAGACCGACTTCCAACCGGATTCGGCTTACGATCGGGCGAGCCGCGGCTTCTCCGTTCTCGGCACACCCGAGTACATGTCGCCGGAACAGGTGGCTGGCGAACCGGTCGATTGCCGGTCGGACCTTTACGCACTCGGATGCGTCCTTTACGAGATGCTGACGGGTATTCGGGCGTTCGATGGCCCGACCGTCGAGGTGATGAGCAAGCAGCTGCGCGAGACGCCGTTGCCACCGCGATCTCGCGCCCCGTCGCGGCCCATTCCGCGCGGCGTCGAAGCGGTGGTCGTGCGCGCGATGGCCAAGCCTCGAACCTCGCGCTTCGACTCGGCCAGCGAAATGCGCGCGGCCCTCCAATCGGCGCTGCACGCACCGGAACGTCGCCGCGAGCGGTTGCGTAACTGCGCAACGGCGATTCTTTCAGCAGCGGCGATGCTCGTGGCCGCGGCGGCCGCTTCCCGTTGGGAGCGTGCGCTCGCGCCTTCGGCAGACGATGGGCGCCGCGCCATGACGAGGACTCCTGCTATCGATCTTGCAGCGGCAGCGCCGCCCAACGCGAGCACCTCGCCGGCCAGCCTGGCGCCGGCATCTTCCTCGATGCGCGCTGTCGAAGAGGGCGCTTTCGAGCTTCGTTCGGCTCATCCGCCCCCCTCGACCGTTCGAGACGGCGACGATTCCCGGACTCCACCGGGCGGAGAGGAACGGCACACGCTCGGCCGTTGGGCAAAGCCGGGCGGCTCGCGAACCGGCAAAATGACAGTCTCACTCTAGGCCCCTGGCTCGCGTGCCTTGTTTTTGACTGCGCGCCCGCTAGATTCCGCTGCCCCCACGCGCAATGGAGACGCTCGACCTTGCAGCGCCGACCGTCCTAGGAGCCCATCGGTACAAGGCGATCCTCCGGCTGGCACTCCCGACGATGTTCGCGATGCTTTCGCAAGCCGTCGTCAATGAGATCGATGTCCTCTATTTTTCGCGCCTCCCCTGCCCGGATTCGTCGAACGCCCAGGCCGCGCTCCTTCCGTCGCTCATCCTTGTCTGGCTCTTCGGCGGGAGCCTGAGTGCGATCAGCGTCGGCACACAGGCCCTCGTTGCGCGCAGGTATGCTGAGGGGCGAAGAGAGGCGGCGGGGGCTGTTTTGGCCAACGCGAGCCTGTTTTGCGTTGTCATCGGAGCGCTCTTTTCCATTCTGGGCTTCGTCGCCCTGCCCTGGCTGCTGCGATCGATGGTGGGCGTGCCCGAGGTGCAGCGCGTCGCGCTGTCCTACACTCGGTGGCGGCTGCTCGGCATCGTGTCGATGGCCGCAACCATGGCCATCAAAGCCTTCTTCGACGGAATCGGTCGCACGCATGTCCATCTGGTTGCGTCGATCGTGATGAACGTCACCAACGCGATCCTTTGTTGGGCTTTCATCTTCGGTCATCTCGGTGCTCCGGCGATGGGAGCGCCCGGCGCCGGGCTGAGTGCATTCATCGCGACATGGATCGGCCTTTTCATCATGGTCAGCTTCGTGTCGCTCACCCGTTTCGAGTACAGGCCCCTCCGCTGGTCGAACCTGTCTTTGGGCCTGACCGGATCCATTCTCAAGCTTTCGGTCCCCGCCGCGGCTGCCACCGTCGTCATGATGGTCGGCTTCGGGTTGTTCACCCGGGCCGTCGGCCGCTTGGACATGGGAAGTGGTGCGACGGTCGCGAGTCGGTGCGGCGGGATCGAAGCCGTCAACAGCGCCGCGAACACGGATATCGTCGAGCTCCTGCAGCTGACCTTCACCGCCTGCATGTCCTTCGGTACGGCGACAGCGACATTGATTGGACAATCGCTCGGGCGGCGCGAACCGGAAGAGGCCCAACGCTGGGGCTGGGCGAGCGTTCGGCTGGGCCTCGTCGTTTTCGGCATCATCGGCCTCTTCGAAGGGGTTTTGTTCACGGATCAAGTCGTCGCGCTCTTCTCGAATTCGGCCGCCGTCCGGCATGCATCCACGTTTCCCGTGCACCTCATGGGCATCGTCACACCGGTGGTGGCGATCGCCATGATTCTGAGCGAGGGGCTGTTCGGTGCAGGCGACACGAAGTTCGTCGCCCTCGCCCAGTTTGTTCTGGTGTTCGGATGGCTCGTGCCGGGCGCGTATTGGCTCGGCGTCGGGCTGCACATGTCGCTGAACGGCATCTGGATCGCCGCTTTCGTTTATATGTGCCTCGCAGCGGCTGTGATGAGCGCGAAGTTTGCGAGAGGAAGCTGGAAGAGTATCCGCCTATGAAGCGACGGGGGATGACGCGGTAGGTGACGCGGTAGGGTGACGCGCCCCCCTCGACTCACCGGTGGTGGCGCTCGGCCATCAGGATCGCGCATGCCGCCCGCGATCGAACCGCGGGATCGGCGTCGGCCAGCAACGGGGCCGCCCGTCCCGGGACCCCGAGCACTGCGAGGGCCACGCCGGCCGCAAGTCGATCGCCGGCGTCGGGACGGTCGAGGTCGCCCTCGATCCAGGCCTGAACACGTCGATCACCGGCGCTCGCCAACGCAAACCGCGCGTGCCGGGCAACCGTGGAGCCAGCTCGCGCGAGCGCCTCCAAGTTGAGCTGCGCAGCCTTGTCGTCAGCCTCCGCCAGTCGCGCCAGCGCTGCGACGCGCACCTCGAGCTCGTCGGTTCGAGCGGCGTCGCGCACCGCCGCCTCGATCTCGGGTCGATCGAGCGGCGCACCCACGATCGCTTGAATTCGCGCAACCTTCGATCCGCTCGCAATGGCCTGCGCGATGTAGGCGCTCGCGATGTGAGCGATCGCGGCATCGAGACCTCTGTGGCGCATGAGCGCCGCAGCGGCTTCGATGGCCCCGGGGCCGTCCTGGCTTTCGACGACGCGCGTCAACGCTTCGCGCCCGCCTTCGGCCCAAAGCGCGGACTTTCCCCATGCCAGTGCGATGTCTTCGCGAAGGCCGTCGTCTGCGAGTTCCCATAGATCGCGCAGCGCGAGGACGACATGCTCCCCATCGGGCGGCAGCGAATCCGCGAGGATCCGCACCGCGTCGGTGCGCACCATGGGCTCGGGGTCGACCCGCGCGACCTCGAGCAGCGATGTTGAATCATCCGCGCGCCGAATGCCGCTGAAGGAGCGCACGGCCTGGCGGCGTACGCGTGGATCGGGGTCGCGCAGCGCTCGAGAACGTGCGTCTCGATCCTCGGGCCGGACCAATGCACGTACGCCGGCGGCGTGCCATGCTGAATCGGCGTCTGCGAGGAATGGGCGCAGGGCATCAACATCAATGCCGCGCGCTTCGAGGCGGGCGAGAGCGGCGTCTGCGCCCGCCGCGTCGTGTTTCCGCATGCGAAACGCGAGCGCCGCATCGAGCTCGCGAGCGCACGGACGCATGTCGCGGATGCGTGCAAGCGCGTCCACCGGCGCGGCGGTGCGCAGATCGCGGTCGGCCACGACCTGAGCGAGGCCAGCCGCGTCCCCGTCCGACAGTGTCCCGGCTCGCTCCCTCCGCGCGATCACCTCCCGCAATGTGGCTCGATCTCCGTCTTTGGCCGCAAGCTGCGCGGACGACAACGCGCAGCCCATCGCTCCGATGGCCAGAAGAAAGACGCCGAACGAAAAGACGCCGAACGAATGGACGAGCCGCGTCACGCGATGCCCTCGCTTGCGCCACCATGGATAGCCGCTTCGGCCCATCGATGCTACCGGCGACTCCCGTGGCCGCGAACGTCGACGTCATCCTCAACCCGCATGCCGGCGGGCTGAAACGGTCGAGGGTCCGGCGGAGCGTCGTCGGAGAGGCGGATCGGGCCGGCGCGCGTGTCCACGAGACACGCAATCTCGAAGAGCTCGATGAGGTCGCGCGAGCCATCGCGGGACGCGGGGCGCAGGCCGTCGTCCTCGCCGGCGGCGACGGATCGTTTATGTGCGGGCTGACTGCGCTGCATCGCGCATTCGGGGGGACGGTGCTGCCGCCCATCGGGCTCGCACCGGCGGGGACCGTCGGCACCGTCGCACGGAACCTCGGCTTGCGCGGGCCGGCGATCGCGGCGAGGGTTCTACGCCAGGCATGTGTCGGGGGGAGCGATCTCGCGTCGTGCCAGACCTTGCGAGTCAGAGACGACAGGGGCGGCGACCGCGTCGGCTTCATCTTTGGTGCAGGCCTCGTCGGGCGATTTTTCGACGTCTACCGTCGTGCAGCGAGGCCAGGGCGCTCAGCGGCGGCTTTCATCGCGGCACGCGTCTTCGCGGGGTCGCTGGTCGGTTCGAAACTCGCTCGCGACGTTCTTGCTCCGACCCCTTGCGCCCTCACAGTCGACGGCGACCGGCACCCCGCCGCGGCCTTCAGCCTCGTCGTGGCCAGTGTCGTCCGAGATCTCGGCCTGCACTTCCTTTTGACGTATCGGGCGGGAGAACGCGCCGACCAGTTTCACGTGGTCGCGAGCGGGCTATCGCCTCGCGCTCTCGGGCCGCAGATGCCTCGCGTCATGGCTGGGCGTCGCCTCGTGGGCGAACCGCGCGTTGATGCGCTCGCGCGGTCACTCCGGCTCGACTTCCCTGACCCGGTGGCATACGTCCTCGACGGCGAGGTGCTCGATGCGGCCCACGTAGTCGTCGACATCGGGCCGACGCTCCGAATCGTCCGGGCGTAAACGGGGCTCGTCGAGGCGAACGACCAGGTCCGCAATGGCCATCGCTTCCGGACGGTGCGTCACGATGACCACGGTGCGCTGCCCGCGCAACCGCTCGATGGCCTCGAGGACGACACGCTGCGACGCCGCATCGAGACCACTCGTCGGCTCGTCGAGCAAGAGAACCGGTTGCCTCGTCGCCACGGCTCGCGCTAGCGCGATCCATTGACGTTCGCCGCCCGACACGATTCGCCCGCCGACACCCAAGCGATCTTCTCGCAGCGCGGCGACCAGATGCGACGCGCCGAAGGGGACCAGAGCATCGAGCGAGTGGCCGGCCGACGCCCCAAGCCCGACGTTGACCTCGAGCGAATCGGCGAGAAGAGGGGAGTCCTGCGGTACCCACGCGAACGGCCGCGCACGCGGACCTGCCGGAGCGTCGCCGAGGGACACTCCGTCGAACGTCACTTCGCCTCCGGTCGCGCTTTCGAGCCCGAGGAGCGTTCGCAGCAGTGTCGTCTTCCCCGAACCCGTACGCCCGACGACGACGGCCACGGCGCCGGCCGGTACGCGCGCGGTGATGGGTGGGCACGCGCCCCGAGCAAGGCGCAGATTTCTTAGCTCGAGGGCGGCGAGCGGCCACGGGCGATCCGGCGCGGGGCGGGCCGGAGTCGCATGCGTGGCCGTCTCGACCCGCCCGAGGGTGCCCATGATCTCGCCGTAGGCCGACTGCGCGCGGGCGAGCGCCAGGCGGGCCTCGGCCAGCTCGCGAAGCGGACGGTATGCCTGGAAGAACGCGACACCGAACGCGAGCAATGTCGCCCCGCCGGTCGGGCCAATCCAGCCGGCGCGGGATGCGCCCATGGCTCCGGCGAGAGCCAGCGCGCCGAGGACTTCGTTGGCCCCGCTCAACACCACGGCTCTCGCTTCGAGGCGCGCGCAGCCGCGGGCCACAGCCATCCCGAAAGCCAACCGAAGATCCCGAGCAAGGCCGCCGCGACGATGGCCATGCGGGGTGCAAGAAGTACCAAGAGCAAAGCCAGCGGAATGAGCTGAGCGACCGATCGCGCGGCCGAGAGAAGGCCGTCGGACAGACCGAGCTCGACATCGCGCACCCGATCGGTGAGCGTGAGGAGTGCCCGCGTCGGAGGACCGACATGCGACCCCTGATCGGATTGTCGCGGATCGCGTATGCGATGGAAAGAAAGGAAGGCGTCGAAGACTCCGAGCCGGAGCGCGGCGCCCACCTCGCCCGCCACGCGAACCTGAACGAACGCGGCGTGGGCCCCCGCCGCTCCCTTGACGAGCACCACTGCGAGCCCCACGAGCGATAGGAAAAATGCCTGCGACTCAGCGGATTTGGCGCTCCCAACATGAACGCCCGAGAAAGGCAGGGCGCTCGAAGCCCCTATGTGAGTGGCGAGCGAGAGCGCGAGGGCGCTTCCGACGAGCGCGACAAGCGCCTGGCCGATGGCATGCATCGCCGACGCCAAGGCAAAGCTCAGCAGGGCTCGGGGCCCGTGCAATAAGCGACGAAGCTCCTTAACATAGTAGGTGAAAAGAACCGAATGAAACAGCATGGCGGCATCATTGAATGTCGAGGGGCCGTGCATCATCGCATCAATCGACGCAGGTTGATCCTCGAGCGGCCATTCGCACTGTGATTGGAGGAGCACGCGAATCCTTCGATGCCCAAAACCGCACCGCCCATCTTGCCCCCGCCTCCGCGCACAGGTCGTGGACGAGCACGCGTCGGTCGCGTGGGCACGACCCGTGCAGACGGCGAAACCGCCGCATCTCGCAAACCGTTAACAGAAGTGGAAGAGCCTACGGCTTCGCGGAGGGCGGATCGCCGCAAGCCATCCAAGTCGACAACCCAGGGAGCCACGGTCATGAGCAAAAGCAAGGGCAGTGCGGCGGCCGCCAGCACGCGCGATGTTGCGGCGGCGGCCCCCTCCGGGCGTCTGCCTCGCGGGTCGGCCAAATCGCTCACGCGGGCGAGCTCCGCCGCGGCACAGCCGCTACCGGTCGATGTTCGCCTGGACGACGACTTCGAAGGACCGACGTCGCTTGGGCCGGCCACCGCCGGCGCAGAGCTCGAGGTGATGGAAGAAGAGTTCGACCTCGAAGCGCACGCGCCGGAGTCGATCGCTCCCGAGGCCTTGCCCCACCGAAAGAGTCCGAGCGACAAGGAGATCGAAGAGGGCGGCGGTGACTCGATGCTGGCGCGCTACTTTCGGGAGATGGCCACACACGCCGTCATGGGCCCGGAAGAGGAGCTCGGAACGGCTATGGAGGTGGAGCGCGCTGAAGTGGACCACTGGGTGGCCATCCTGCACCATGGCTCGGCGGGTGAGTTTGCTCTCGATTCGCTGGAAAAGGACCTACCGACGGGCGAGGAGGCGCTGGATCTCCCTCAGATTGAGGAACTTCGAAAACTCGTCAAGACGTCGAGGAAGCAGCGCGGCAAGCTCACACGGGACCAAGACAAGAAATATCGCTCGTGGGCCACGTCGTTGGCCAAGGCCATCCGCCTTGCCGACAGCGACCGCCTCTGGATCGCCCACGCCGAGGCGGTCGTTCGGAGGCTCGCCGAAGAGCCCGACGCGGACGAGGGGCGAGACGCCGCGCTCGAGCAGGTCGAAGGCGAGGTCGCGCCGGCGCAGAGCTCGCACATCCCGCACATCCCGATGACGCCCGCTTACGGAAAGTATCTCGAAAAGATCAGCGAGGCGGCGGCACGCTCGCGGCGGGTGAAAAACAAGTTCGTAAAGGCCAATCTTCGCCTCGTCGTGTCGATTGCGCGCCGCTATAACCGCGGCCGGTTGCCCCTCATCGACCTGATCCAAGAAGGAAACATCGGCTTGATGAAGGCGGTCGAACGGTTCGATCACACACGCGGGTACCGCTTTTCGACGTATGCCTCGTGGTGGATACGCCATGCCATCAGCCGGGCCTTGGCCGACAAGGGCCGTGCCGTACGCATCCCCGTCCATATGCTCGATACGCACAACCGAATTCAGCGAGCCACGCAGGCCGTCCTCGCGCGCACGGGACGCGAGCCGACCCTCGGAGAGCTCGAGCACGAGACTGGAATCCCCCAGGAAAAACTCGATAAGGTCAAAGGCTCGTGGGCCGACACGCCGTTCTCGTTGGACCGCCCGGTGGGTGACGAGGACGGCCGGAAATTTATCGATTTTCTGCAGGATGAAGGGTCTGTGTCGCCCTACGAAGCGCTGGCCAGCCACAAGTGGAACGCGGAGGTTCGCCGTCTGCTGACGACGCTGACGCCGATCGAATCCCGCATCATTCGCTGGCGCTTCGGCCTCGACGACGAGGACGAGCTCACGCTGAAAGAAATCGGCGACAAGTACAACCTGTCACGGGAGCGAATTCGGCAACTTCAAGAGCAGGCGCTCGGCAAGATCCGCAAGCACATGCGCGACTAGAGAGCGCCGGACTGCCGGGGAACGAGGGACTTCAGGCATTCGGCCCTCCGTGCAGGCCATGACGACGAAGCGTGAGTCGCTCTAGCGCCCTATCGGCCCAACGCCGCGATCGCGTCGACGATGCGATCGGCTGCGCGGCGCGCCTGGTCTTGCTTGCCCCCGACGTGGTTCAGAAACGCAGCGAAGGCGATCGGGCCTCGACCCTCGCTTCTCAGTACGTAGCCGCTCAGGGCAATCACGTCGTCGAGCGTTCCCGTCTTGGCGCGCACTCGACGCCTCGTTGCTTCGCCGCGAAAGCGCTTCCGAAGCGTGCCGTCGACGCCCCCGACGGCGAGCTGCGCGACGTATTCGGGCTGCACTTCCGGATCCCGCCATGCCCAGCGAAGAAGTGAGACCGTCCCGAACGGCGTCACGCGATCGGCGTCGAAGAGCCCCGACCCGTTCTTGAATACGGTCCCCGCATCGTTTGCGCCGATGCGTTCAAGAAACGTGCTGAGAACTTCAGCGGCGCCGGCGCTCCGCGCGGGCCTTCCCTTGGCTTCACCGCTCAGGCTCTTGAAAATCATCTCGGCGTAGAAATTGTCGCTTTGCTTGCCGAGGCCGTAAAGGAGTGTCGAAAGCGGAGCCGACGAGTGCTTCGCAAGCACGTGCCTCGGCCCTTCCTCTTCTCGCCCGAGGCGAACGTCGCCGCCCACGCGAACGTCCGCCTTGAGAAGCAGCGCACGCAGCGCATAGCCGGCCAGGAGTCGCGGGTCCTCCGATCGCCGAGTGTATCGGACGAGCCGCGAATCGGACGCGATCGCGCCCCTCACGTGGGCGCTCATGCGACCGCCGTTGCCGACGAGGTCGAGCTCGACGTCGTCCGCCGCGCCTGGTTCCGCGACGCGTACAGTCCCGTCCACGTCCACGAAACCTGGCGGTTCGAACTCGACGTGCGCGGCGCTCCCGCTCGATGGCCGAACGGTCATCGAAATGCAATTTTCGTCGAGCGCGACTGCGCTGACCGGAGCGCGAAACGCGGCCCACTCGTTCGGTTGCTGTTCGAAGGCGGGCGGGGTCGTCAGATCATCGTAAAAGCGTTGGTCGACCGTGATTTCACCGTCGATTCGGCGAACGCCGTAGCTCTTGAGCTCCTCGACCATCGCCACGAGATCGGCGGTCGTCAGCGAGGGGTCCCCGTAACCGCGCAGCACGAGAGGTCCCGCAACGGCGTCGCCCACGAGCTTGCCCGAGAGCGTGGTCTCGTACCGATGCTCCCCACGGAGAATCGCGAGCGCGGCGGCCGCCGTGTATAGCTTGGCATTGGACGCAGGATTGAGGGCGAGGTGCTCGTTGACCGCCGCGAGCAAACGACCAGAATCGACGTCGAGCACGGCAATTCCGACCGCCGCACCCGCGATCGACGCGGCGGCGCGCGCAGCGGCCTGCACGGACGAGACGAAGGAAGGTGGCGGGGCTCCGGCATCGGCTCCGGCGTCCGGTCTCGCGCGAGCCGACGCGAACAGCACGGCTGCGGCGCTGACAAAAGCCGTGATCGGGAGCAATTTTCGACTGCGGGCCGGCATGATGGCGAAGCGGCCCAATCGGACGGTCCTGGGCCCCAGCTTGCATAGATCGTCGAGGACGCCGTGGGAAGTGCTTGCGCTGTTGGTGCTGTCGCCGGAGTGGTTCGCATGCGCAAGCAGCGCTCCGCCGCGCGATGGCGCTCCGGGAGCCGACAGACCGCTCGAGATGCTCGTTGCGAATGATCCGGAGACGCTTGACCCCCGCTATGCAACGGACGCCGTCGGTCTGCGCGCGACACGTCTTGTCCATGCCGGGCTCGTCCGGCTCGACCCGGAGACGCTGTCACCCGTGCCTTACGTCGCCTCGAGCTGGAGATGGCTAGACCCCCTCACGCTGCGCGTGGAGCTTCGATCCGACGTTCGATTTCATTCCGGCGCACGGCTCCGCCCTGCCGACGTCGTCGCCACGTTGCGTGCAATCGGCTCCCCTCGGGTCGCATCGAGGCACGCCCATGTCCTCGACGCCGTCGCGGACATCCGCGAAGATGGCGAACACGGCGTCGTCATCCGGCTCGCCCGTGCGCATGCGACGTTACCGACAGACCTCGAGCTGCCCGTATTGCGTGCCGACCAAGCGGCGTCGGCGCCTGCGCCGGACGGATCGCTCGACGGCCTGGGCCCGTATTCGGTGGCGAGCGTGCGACGCGGAGAGGTCCAGCTCGTCCCGGCCGACGGCGGAGCCTTCCCGCGCCCCACCCATGCCGTGACGCTCCGCACGGTCCACGACGAAAACACGCGCGCCCTGCGGCTCGAAGGAGGTCGGGCCGACGTTGCGCTGAACCTACTTTCACCAACGCTCTTGCCGGCCCTCGCGGCGCAGCCGGGTCTCTTCGTGTCAGCGCGACCGGGCTCCAACCTGACCTACATCGTCATCCAAGAAAAGCGGCCACCGCTCGACATGGCGTGCGTGCGACGCGCGATCTCGTCGGCCATCGACCGAACTTTGCTGACGACGAGTCTTTTCGATGGGCGTGCGCGCCCGGCCGCCGGGCTCATTGCGCCGACGCACTGGGCGCACGTCGACGCGCCGATTCTCCCGTTCGACCCGGTTGCGGCGCGGGCGATCATCGAGCGCGCGGGCGCTGTCGGCACCGGCTTTACGATCCTCACGTCGACCGAACGGCTCCGGGGCGACGTCGCGCGCTTCATCGCGCAAGAGCTCGGGGACATCGGCGTCGCCATCGAGGTCGTCCCCCTCGAGTTCGGAACGCTGATTGACCGGCTCAACGCTGGAGACTTCGATCTCGCCATTTTGCAGCTCCCTGAGATGACCGAACCCAACGTCTTTCGACACTTTCTCCACAGCGCCTTCGTACCCCCGGCGGGCGCCAATCGGGGGCGCATCGCAGATCCGGTTGTCGACGCGCTGCTCGACGCAGGCGACCGTCTGGAGGACCGGACCGCCCGGCGGACCGTCTATGCAGATCTCGAAGCACGGCAGCGCGAGGAGATGCACGTCATTCCCCTGTGGTACGAGGACCAAGTCGTGGTCGCGAGCGGTCGAGCGCGGGCGTTCGCGCCAAGTGCCGAAGGGCGTTGGCTCGCCTTGGGTGGGTTGAAGTGACAGGCATAGTCAGGTATCCACAAAGCCGAAGCGTTCGCTCTGCCGGCGCGAGCGGAGGCATCGTTCAATGCGCGCCGCCGTCACGACGGAGGGATCCGCCATGAGCCGCAAACCCACGAAGTACGTTTTTGTCACGGGCGGCGTCGTTTCGTCGATCGGTAAGGGCCTTGCCTGTGCGTCGGTCGGAACATTGCTCGAAGCCCGCGGCTTGCGCGTTACGCATGTCAAGCTCGATCCGTACATCAACGTCGACCCCGGCACGATGAGCCCCTACCAGCACGGCGAAGTGTTCGTGACCGACGACGGCGCCGAAACCGATCTCGACCTCGGCCACTACGAGCGCTTCACGACGGCGAGGATGACGCGCCAGAACAACTTCACGACCGGCAAGATCTACGAGAGCGTGATCTCGAAAGAGCGTCGGGGCGAGTATTTGGGCGCGACCGTGCAGGTCATTCCTCACATCACAGACGAGATCAAAGCCAGGGTCCGGGACGCGACCGAAGGGGTCGACGTCGCGATCATCGAAATTGGTGGAACGGCGGGTGACATCGAGTCACTCCCGTTTCTCGAGGCCGTTCGGCAGATGAAAATCGAAGCGGGACCCCAAAACGCACTGAACATCCACGTCACCCTCGTGCCCTACATTCCGACGGCTGGGGAGCTCAAAACCAAACCGACCCAGCACTCGGTCAAGGAGATGCGCGAGATCGGCATCCAGCCGGACGTGCTGCTCTGCCGAACGCAGATGCCGCTGTCGCGGGCGGTCAAAGAAAAAATCGCACTCTTCTCGAACGTGGCGGTGGAGGCCGTGATCGGCGCGCTCGACGCCGACTGCATCTACGAGGTCCCCCTGCTCTTTCACGCAGAGGGGCTCGACGAGCTCGTGGCGGAGCGCCTCAACATCTGGAGCCGCGCGCCGGACCTCGCCGCATGGCAGCGCGTCGTCGCTCGCTTCAAGAACCCAGCCCGGGGCGCCGTGCGCATCGGCATCGTAGGCAAGTACGTCCATTTGAAGGACGCGTATAAATCGCTCCACGAAGCACTCGTTCACGGCGGTCTAGCGAACGATTGCCGGGTCGAGCTCGAGTACATTGATTCCGAGCAGGTGGAGCAGCAGGGACCGGAGGCGCTTCTGTCGGGGCTCGACGCGGTGCTCGTGCCGGGCGGATTCGGCGATCGGGGCACCGAGGGGAAGATCGCTGCGATCGGCTATGCGCGAACGAACCGAATCCCCTTCTTCGGCATCTGTCTGGGGATGCAGCTCGCCGTGGTCGAATTCGCGAGGAGCGTGGCGGGCCTTGCGGGCGCCAACTCGAGCGAGTTCGACAAGGACAGCCCCTATGCCGTCATCGACCTCATGCCGGACCAGCGGGGCCTGAGAAACAAGGGCGCCACGATGCGGCTCGGTGCTTACCCGTGCGTCCTCGGGCCGAACACCGTGGCGGCGGAGGCCTACGGGGCGACTGAGATCAGCGAACGGCACCGCCATCGATACGAGTTTGCGAACGGCTATCGTGACACGCTGGGCGGCGCGGGCCTCACGCTGAGCGGTATGTCTCCCGACAAGCGTCTCATCGAGATGGTCGAGCTGGCCGATCACCCGTTCTTCGTCGGTTGTCAGTTCCACCCCGAATTCAAGAGTCGGCCCGCCGCCCCGCACCCGCTCTTCGCCGGCTTCGTGCGAGCAGCCCTCGAGCGCCAAGTCGTGCGGACGAAGGTTGAAGTGAGAAAGCAGCCGGAGAACCAGTCGTCGGTGAATTGACCATCCGTCGCGCACATGGGGCGTTGACGGCCCCGAGCGTGGCGTCTAGCGTCGACGGGCGATGCAAACCGCGGAACTCGACGCCATCGTTGCGCACCACGACTTGAATCAGCACCCCTTCTATCGCGCCTGGCGCGCAGGGGCCTTACCTCGCGAAGCACTGGCTCGCTATGCGACGGAGTATGCTCCCTTCATTGAAGCCATTGGACGCGGATGGCGCACGCTCGGCGAGAACACCCACGCAGACATCGAGAGCGGTCACGCGGACCTGTGGCGACGGTTCCGCGAGGAGCTCGACGCGCCGGGGGATACGTCGTGCGCTCAGGCCGTCGCGCTCGTAGCTCACGCCCATCGCGCGTTTGCGCACCCGGACAGCGCGATCGGCGCGCTCTATGCGTTCGAAGCGCAGCAGCCCTCGACCGCGCGAAGCAAACTTGACGGGCTTCGCGAGCGCTACGCCCTCACCGAGGCGGGGATGGCTTATTTCCGTCACCACGCCGACGATTACCGAGAGCGCGACGAACTTCGGGCCCGGCTTGCCGCCCTGAGCCCCTCTTCGCTCGCAACGGCTCAAGAGGCCTGCGAAGCCATGTGCCGAGCGATGTGGTCCGCGCTCGACGGCGTCATGGCCATGGATCTGTGTCAGGTTAGCTGAGGAGAGCATTCGTCGCCGGCACGAAGACGCCCTCGGCCGTCGCCCACTGCAAGGCCTGGGCATTCGCTGTGTGCCCGGGCCGCTCGGCATGCACCCGGCCAAGCGGAGGACCGCCGTGCAGATACATGTCGCCGACGAGATCGAGCAACTTGTGACGCGCGGGTTCGTCAGGCAAAAACCCGCCTGTGCAGTAGACAGCATCGGGCGCGATGACGACGACGGACGCCCGTTCCACGTGGCGCACGAGCGCCAGGCGCGCGAGGTTCTCGAGATCGGCCGCCAGGGCAAAGGTGCGCGCGGGGGCGATGCGTGAGCGGAAGTCCACGCGATCGCCTGTCCAAGACGCGCACGGCGCGATCCGGTCGTCGTCCAGCGTGAGGCGCACATCCACATCCACCGCCGGCCCGGGAGCGAACTCGTACCGGCTCCCACCGGCGGAGACGAACTCGGCCCTGCGGGCGATCTGCACCTTCGGCTTTTCCGGAGCCAGCCGAAGCTCCGCGATGCGCTCGCACCATACCGAGGCTCCTCCGTCGAGCAGCGGCATCTCCGGTCCGCTCACTTCGACGACGATTCCGGAATACACGCCCAGGCCCGCCAGAGCGGCGAGCATGTGTTCGACAGTGCTTAATCGAAGGCTCCCACTGCATGCTTCGACAGTCGTCGCCCGAGTCGTGGACACGACGCGGAGCTGGTCGATCCGCGCCGATTCCCCGCCCTGCCGAAAGCGAACCGGCCCCCCCTCTCGGCGCAGGATGACTTCCACCGGCACCCCGGTGTGTAGGCCGACTCCGCGAACGCTCACCTCGTGCAGGCACGACCTCCCTTGTTGCCGAGTTGGCGCCGATTCGCTACGTGGAAAGGACGGCGGCCAGGGCCGCGTGACACCATGTCGACGAAACGAGTTCAGGTCATTGTTCGAGGCCGGGTGACGGGCGTCTTTTTTCGAGCCGCGACGCAAAGGGAGGCTCGCCGCCTCGGAATTTCTGGCTGGGTGCGAAACCGGCAGGATGGCAGCATCGAGCTCGTTGCGGAGGGCGAGGAAGACTCCATCAAAGAAATGATCTCCTGGGCGCAGCACGGCCCTTCGGCCGCCCGTGTCGACGACGTCGATGTCCGATGGCGAAGCTATACAGGAGAGTTTTCGGATTTCCGCATCGTTGAATGAACGAGGCAGCCCTGGGCCGTCGGGCTGACTACTCGACGCTTGCCGCGTCCGTCGGCTCGGCAGCCGTGGCGAGAGTCGCGGTTGTCGCAGACGCTCCGGCTTTGGGCCCGTCCGACGATGCAACGACGCCTCCTTCGACAAGCTCGATGAGCGATATCGGCGCGTTGTCGCCGCGGCGGGGGCCGAATTTGACGATTCGCGTATACCCGCCCGTGCGCTCGGCGTAACGCTTCGCGAGATCGAGCAGCACCTTCTCGACCAGGTCGACGCGCGTCGACACGCCGTCCTCCACGCGAACGCCAAAGCGCGGGACGTACGCGGCGATGAGACGGGACGCGGCAAGACGACGTGCGCGATCGAGCGGCGAGAGATCCGCCTGGGGCGTGTACGCAGCGGGCCCGATGCGACGGGCCTTGGTGATCAGCCGCTCCGCGACCCGCCTCAGCTCCTTGGCCTTGGCGTCCGTCGTCTCGATCCGCTCGTGCAGAATGAGGTTCGCGGCCAGGTTGCGCAGCATGGCGCGCCGGCTGCTCGTATTTCGGTCAAATTTGCGACCCGAATTTCCGTGGCGCATGGGCTCTCCTCGCTCCCGCTAATTCTGCTGTTGCTGCTGTTTCCAGCGCTCGAGCATTTGGGGCCAATTGTCGATCTTCATCCCGAGCGAAAGCCCCATGTTGGCGAGAATTTCTTTGATCTCTTTCAGGCTCTTTCGACCGAAATTCTTCGTTTTCAACATATCCTGCTCGGTGCGTTGGACGAGCTCGCCGATGAGCTGAATGTTCGCGTTCTGCAGGCAGTTCGCACTCCGCACGCTGAGCTCGAGTTCGTCCACGCTGCGGAACAAGTTCTCGTTCAGGGGCTCCTCTTCGGCACCCGACGGTGTGTACTGGGTATCCTCCGTCTCCTCGAAGTTGATGAAGATCGAAAGCTGCTCCTTCAGAATCTTCGCCGCATAGGCGACGCCATCCTGAGGTTTCACGCTGCCGTTGGTCCAGACCTCGAGCGTCAACTTGTCGTAGTCCGTCTGCTGGCCGACGCGTGCGTTCGTGACGGTGTAGTTCACTTTGCGGATCGGCGAGAAGAGCGCGTCGATGGGAATCGTACCGATGGACATGCCGGGGGTCTTGTTCCGCTCAGCGGGGACGTACCCGCGCCCTACATTCACGGTCAGCTCCATGACGAGCGGCCCCTTCTTGTCGAGCGTCGCGATCACATGGTCCGGATTGAGGACCTGAAGGCCATCGACGAGCTGAATGTCGCGGGCGTGAACCGGCCCCGGCCCCTCCTTCTCGATACGGACCGTGTACACTTTCGCGGTCGCCGCCTTCAGAACGACCTCTTTCAAGTTGAGAACGATGTCCGTCACGTCTTCGACCACGTCGGTCACGGTCGTGAACTCGTGCAGCGCGCCCTCGACGCGCAGCGCGGTGATCGCGGCGCCCTGGAGCGAAGAGAGCAGAATGCGCCGCAGCGAATTGCCGACCGTGATCCCATAGCCGCGCTCGAGCGGCTCGGCCGTGAACTTTCCGTAGAAATCGGTGAGCGTCTCGCTCTCGATGTGGATGCCGCGGGGGCGAATCAGGTCGCGCCAGTTGCGTGTCAGGATGTTCGTTGTCGTCATGTTCTCTCCGTCCCGTCTCGGTTCACGCGGCAATCCCGGCGCGCCTTCGAACCCGCTCTCCAGCGTCGCCCGCTGCCTGCCCGTGTTCTGCACGCGGACGGCATTCGGCCGCTCCGCGAAATCGTTCGTGCGGGGGCCGCTCGCCGCCGCGAGAAAGCACTAGCGCGAGTAATACTCGACCACGTACTGCTCCCGAATGGCCGGTTCGTTGATCTCGTCGCGCACCGGGCCGCCCTTGAATGTCCCGACGAAGTTGGCCTTGTCGAGTTCGAGCCACGACAGCATCGGCCGCTTGTCGACGGTCGCCAGCGATGCGACGATTTCCTTGATCTCGCGGCTCTTCTGGCGAATCTCGATCTTGTCACCCGGGCGAAGGATGACGCTCGGAATGTCGACACGTCGACCGTTGAGCAGCACATGGCCGTGGCGAACGACCTGGCGTGCTTGCGCCCTTGTGAAGGCGAACCCGAGCCGGTGTACGACGTTGTCGAGCCGCGACTCCAAAAGGCCGAGCATCTGCTCGCCGGTGCGCCCCTTCCGACGCGCGGCGTCGAAATAGTACTTTTGGAACTGGCGCTCGAGGACGCCGTACACCCGCCGGACCTTTTGTTTTTCGCGGAGCCGGATGGCGTATTCGCTGAGCTTCACCCGAGCCTGCCCGTGCTGCCCGGGCGGGTAAGGCCGGCGCGTGTAAGAACATTTCTCGCTGTAGCAGCGCTCGCCCTTCAAAAAGAGCTTCATCCCCTCGCGGCGACAAAGCTTGCACACGGGACCGATGTAACGAGCCATTTTCTTCCTCTGTCATTTCCTGTATCGGCTGCACGTACGTCAACCGATGCAATGAAGACCGGTTTACGCGCCGAAAGGCGCTTCGTCCCGGACCGGCGCAAAGCGCCGGGAAACTTCCGTCAAACGCGACGCCGCTTGGGCGGTCGGCAGCCGTTGTGCGGCACCGGTGTCACATCGCGAATCAGCGTGACCTTGAAACCCACCGTCTGCAGCGCGCGCAGCGCGCTCTCGCGACCGGCGCCGGGACCCTTTACGAAGACCGCGATGGATCGCATGCCGTGCTCCATCGCCTTGCGTGCCGCCTCTTCGGCCGCGAGTTGAGCCGCAAACGGCGTGCTCTTGCGCGAGCCCTTGAAGCCGCGAGACCCGGCGCTGGACCACGCAATCGTGTTGCCGTTCACGTCCGTGATCGTGACGACCGTGTTGTTGAAGGTACTCTGAATGTGCGCGATTCCCGTCGCGACGTTCTTCTTGACCTTCTTCTTTCCCTTTTTGCCGCCTTCGGCGGATGCGCCGCCGGCCGGAGGGGGGATGCTCGTTTTCGCCTGAGACATGACGATGACTCCTCGGAGGCTCTCTTCAGCCCGGTCCGGTGGTGGGCTTTCTGGGGGCGCGCGAGATCAGGCCTTTGCGAGGTCCTTTTCGAGTGCGCGCGTTGGTGTGCGTTCGCTGGCCGTTCACCGGCAGGCCCCTCCGGTGCCTGAGGCCCCGGTAACATCCGAGGTCCATCAAGCGTTTGATGTTCATTTGGATTTCGCGTCGAAGATCGCCCTCGACCTTGTAATCGGCATCAAGCACGTCGCGGATCTTCTTGATCTCCGATTCGGTAAGCTCTTCCGTCGGCTTGTTGGGGGCCACGCCCGCGCTCTCACATATCCGGCGCGCGGCAGTCTTGCCGACGCCGAAGAGGTAGGGGAGCGCGAAGACAATTTGCTTGTGACGGGGAAGGTCGACGCCTGCGATGCGGGCCATGGTTTTCTCGCTTTAGCCTTGACGCTGCTTGTGGCGCGGGTTTTCGCAAATGATCCGAACGACGCCCTTGCGGCGGACCACCTTGCATTTCTCACATATCTTTTTCACGCTCGGTCGGACCTTCACTGCGCTCGCTCCTTGATGGCTTCGTGACGACTTCGTCGCATGGTGCTGGGGCGCCGGTTGCCGTCCCCCGTGGACCACGTGCGCAACCTGGGTTCAGCGCACTTTCTCATTTGTGTCGATAGGTGATGCGGCCCCGGCTCGGGTCGTAGGGACTGACCTCGACGGTCACTCGGTCACCCGGCAAGATCCGGATGTAAAACTGACGCATTCTTCCGCTGATGGTCGCCAGAACCACTAGCCCATTGTCGCATTTGACACGAAACATGGCGTTCGGCAGCGCTTCCTGGACCGCGCCATCGAACTCGAGCTTGTCGCCCTTCGGCTCCTTGCGCTCACGCCGTTCACCCATGCAAAGCGAAGTCTCCTCAGGTGCTGCGGTTCATTCGAGACCGAGCGCTGCGAAGATGCGCGCGGTAACCTGGTCCACGGTTCCCATTCCGTCGATTCGTTTCAAGATGCCGAGCCTCTCGTAGTAAGGCAGAAGCTCGGCGGTCATCGCCCCGTAGGTGTCGAGGCGATTTTGGACGACCTCCTCGCGGTCGTCCGCCCGGTGCTCCAGTTCAGCACCCGGGGGAGGAGGGCTATACTTCAAGTGATAAATCTGTCCAGTGCGTTTGTCCGTCCGCCGCAGCACTGCACGTTCGAGCAGCACGCTCGTCGGCATATCGAGAGCGACGGCCACGTCTATCTTGAGGTTCCGCGCCGCCAGCATCGCATCGAGCGCCCGCGCCTGGGGCAGGGTCCGCGGAAAGCCGTCGAGCAGGAAGCCGGGCTCACAGTCTGCGGCCCGCGTGCGCTCATCGATGAGGCCGATCACCACCTCGTCCGGCACAAGCGCCCCCGCGGCCATGCGCGCAACCAGATCGGAGGGGAGCTTGTTGGCCGCCTTCGCGGCGCGCAACATGTCGCCCGTCGAAATTTGTGGAATTTGCCGTTTGGCGCAAACGCGCTTCGCCTGCGTCCCTTTGCCAGCGCCGGGAGGACCGATGAACACGAGTCTCATGGGCTCAGTCCTTCCGAACCCGAATACGCGAAGTCCGAGCGCCTCCACCGGAGAGGCCCTCGTAATTTCGCGTGATGAGGTGGGCCTCGATCTGATTGACGGTGTCGAGCGCGACACCGACCACGATCATGATCGACGTACCACCCCATCGGAACGGGACCTGAAACTGTTGGCTGATGATGCTCGGCACGATGCAGACGACTGCGACGTAAAGCGAGCCACCGAAAGTGATTCGCGTGAGTACGTAATCGATGTAGTCGGCCGTCTGTTTGCCCTGTCGGACACTCGGGATGAAAGCCTGCTGCTTCTTCAAGTTGTCTGCAACGTCGACGGGCTGGAAGGTCACCGCCGTGTAGAAGTGGCAAAAGAAGACGATGAGCAGGACGTAGAACGTGTTGAAGGCCCAATCACCGCGTTGCAGCATCGACTGGAGCTGCGCCATCCCAGGCACTTTGAAGTTTGCCAGCGTGGCAGGAAACATCAGCAGAGAGGACGCGAATATAGGAGGAATCGTACCGCTCGTGTTGACGCGTAGCGGCAAGTGGGCCGTCTGCCCACCGTAGATGCGGCGGCCCACCGTTCGGCGTGCGTAATAAATAGGGATTTGCCGCTGCGCCCGCTCGAAAAAGACGATCGTCGCCACGGTCGCGAGGACGATGGTGACGACTGCTGCGAGCCGAAGCGGCTGGATGTTTCCCTTGTTCGTCGCGAAGTAGCCAGACACGCCGTCCGGAATGCCGTCGACGATGCCTGCAAAAATCAGGAGCGAAATGCCGTTGCCGATCCCGCGCTCGGTGATTTGCTCGCCTACCCACATCATGAAGGCGGTTCCCGTCGTGAGCGTGAGCATGCTCATCAAGCGAAAACCCCACCCTGCGTGTGTGACGACGTCACCGACGCCAGCCGCGGAATCGGACAGATCGCCGTTGTTCATTGCCTCGAGGCTGATGGCAATACCGAAGCCCTGGACGAGAGAGAGAGCGATGGTCCCGTACCGGGTGTACTGGTTAATCTTACGCTGCCCCTGCTCGCCTTCCTTGCGTAGCTCGTCGAGTGGTTTGAAGACCATCGTGAGCAGTTGCAGAATGATGCTGGCGCTGACGTACGGCATGATGCCCAGCGCGAAGATCGACAGGTTGGCGAGCGCTCCGCCGCTGAACATGTTGAAGAGCCCGAGCAGTCCCGCGCCGGGCTTGTGCATCAAAGCCCCCATCACGGTGCGATCGACCCCGGGGATCGTGACGAAGACGCCGATCCGGTAGACGGCGAGAAGCCCCATCGTGAAGAGAATTCGCCTGCGAAGCTCAGGCACTTTCCCAATGTTGGCGAAGGCGGACAGGGCAGACATCGAAGCGCCTCGTTAGGCCGATCCGGGGGAGCTTCCGAGCAAGATGATCCGACCGCCCGCCTTCTTGATCTTGTCGGCAGCCGCTTTGGAGAATGCGTGCGCGCTCACCGTCACCGCCTTCGTGATCTCGCCGTCGCCGAGAATTTTCACGCGATCGAAGTCGCCCTTGACCAATCCGCGCGCGACGAGGGCCTTCACGTCCACGTTGGCACCTGCGGCGAAGACATCGAGTGACGCCACATTCACCGCAGCGGTGATTTTGGAAAAGGCATTTCGGAAGCCGCGCTTCGGAAGCCGGCGCTGAATCGGCGTTTGCCCGCCCTCGAAGTATGGCTTGAAGCCGCGCGAGCGCGCGTATTGGCCCTTTTGTCCGCGTCCGGACGTCTTTCCCAAGCCCGAGCCGACGCCGCGTCCGAGACGCGTCTTCGGCCGGTTCGCCCCTATAGGCTTCGCGAGCTTGCTCAATGCATCAGCCATGATCGACCTCCTCGACGTGGACGAGGTGCATCACCTTTTTGACTGCGCCACGAAATGACGGGGTATTGAGGATGACGACTGAACTCCCCGGGCCTTTCAGGCCCAAACCTTGGAGGGTCAAGCGCATCGCGTGCTGTTGCCCGATCGTGCTCTTCATTTGCGTGACGCGAAGCTTCGACTTCATCGGCGTCCTCTCGATCTTTCGCGTCACACCGCCGCGTGCGGCGCTGCGGCCACCTTGCGGTCGATGAGATCGTCGGTTTGCTTGCCACGTTTGCCGGCAACCTGCTCGAGGCTCCGAAGCGACTTCAAGGCGGCAATCGTCGCGCGAACGACGTTGTGCGGGTTCGAACTGCCCAGACACTTCGTGAGAATGTCGTGGATGCCTGCGCTCTCGACGACGGCACGCACGGCACCGCCGGCGATGACACCGGTCCCTGCCGATGCCGGCTTCAAGAAGACACGTCCGCTGCCGAAGTGTCCGAGTGTCTGGTGGGGAATCGTCACTCCGTCGAGCGGGACCCGAAAGACGTTCTTTCTGGCCTGATCGTTACCCTTTCGGATCGCTTCGGGGACCTCGTTCGCCTTGCCGAGTCCGACTCCGACGTGTCCTGCTTCGTCGCCGACGACGACGAGCGCGCTGAAGCTGAATCGCCGCCCACCCTTCACCACCTTGGCGACGCGATTAATGTAAATGACGCGCTCCTTGAGCTTTTCTTCGTCGATCTGAAGCTGGTCGAAAGCAGCCATGCGAGATTCTCCAATCAGAACTTCAGGCCGCCTTCGCGCGCGCCGTCTGCCAGCGCGCGAATGCGCCCGTGATAAAGGTAGCCGCTTCGGTCGAAGACGACCTTGTCGATCCCCTTCGCCAAGAGGAGCTTGGCGATCGCTTGACCCACGCGCTTCGCCGCGTCGAGCTTGCTCGCTTCGCTGGCCTCGGTCCGCACGTCGCGCGAGAGCGTGGACGCGTGCGCCACCGTCGTCCCTCCCACGTCATCGACGACCTGGGCGTAGATGTGCTTGGCGCTCCGAAATACGCTGAGCCGGGGGCGCTCCCCGGTGCCACTGATCCTGCGGCGGATACGCAGCTTCCTGCGTTCGCGCCCCACGATTTGCATCGCCATGGCTTACTTGCCTCCGGCCTTCGCGGCCTTGCCCGCCTTTTCGCGGACCTTTTCGCCTTGGTAGCGGACGCCCTTGCCGCCGTAAGGTTCGGGCGGGCGAAACGCGCGAATCTTGGCAGCGGTTTGACCCATCACTTCCTTGTCGGAACCGGTTAAGATGAGAAGCGTCCCCTTCGAGTCCGCCGGGATCTCGCATTTGAGCCCCTTGGGCAAGGGGAACGCGATCGGGTGGGAGAAGCCGAGGCTCAAGTTGAGGACTTGGCCCTTCACTTCCGCGCGGTAGCCGGTACCAACGAGCTGCAGGGTACGAGTGTACCCATCGGCGACACCGGTCACCATCCCCGCAAAAAGTGCTCGAGCGAGCCCTTGGAAGCGCGCACCGTCGCGCCCGGGAATCGTCGGCGCGACCTGAATCTGCCCTCCATCGACCTTCACGGCCACGTTCTCGGGAACCGAGCGCGTCAAAGTGCCTTTCGGGCCCTTGACTTCGAGCGTGCCCTCCTTGAGCGATGCGCTCACGCCCTTCGGTAGCCCGATCGGGCGCTTGCCTGTGCGCGACTGGCGAATGCCGTCCACTTTTTCAACCTGCGCAGTCATGGCACTCACCAAACCTCACAGAGCAGCTCGCCGCCGACCCGTTGGCGGCGAGCCTCGCGGTCGGTCATGACCCCTCGGCTCGTGCTGAGGATCGAGATGCCCATGCCGGAACACACACGCTCGATGCGGTCGTGGCGAACGTAAACGCGGCGACCCGGAGTCGACACGCGACGCAGGCCGTCGATGGCGGACTCGCGGTCGCGCCCGTAGCGAAGGACGAGCGTCAGCGTACGCGGGTCCTCGCCTTCGCTGATACGCACGTCGTCGAGATAACCCTCGCTCTTCATCACGCCGGCGACGTGCTCTTTGAGCTTCGAGTGGGGCATCTCCGCCCGGTCGTGCCGCGCCATCGTCGCGTTGCGAATGCGCGTCAGCATGTCCGCGATCGGATCGGTCATCATCGGATCACCAGCTCGCCTTGATGACGCCGGGGATCTCGCCCCGGAGCGATAGAACGCGGAAGCAAATTCGGCAGAGCTCGAACTTGCGGTAGTAGGCGCGCGGCCGTCCGCACACCTTGCACCGGTTGCGGTGCCGGACCGAGAACTTGGGTCTGCGATTGAGTTTCGCGAACTGAGAAGCACGCGCCATGGTTTGTTCCTCTACCGATCAAGTCGCGCGGAAAGGCATGCCCAGCTGTGTGAGCAGCGCGCGCCCTTCCTCGTCCGTCTTTGCGGTCGTGACGAAGCTGATGTTCAAGCCCTTGATCGCATCGATCTTGTCGTAGTTGATCTCGGGGAAAATGATTTGCTCTCTGAGGCCGAGCGTATAATTGCCTTTGCCGTCGAACGCCTTGCGGGAGACGCCTTTGAAATCACGCGTGCGCGGCAGTGCAACGGCCACGAGGCGGTCGAGGAACTCCCACATTCGGGACCTTCGCAAGGTGACCATCGCGCCGATCGGAATGCCTGCGCGCAACTTGAAGTTCGCGATGGCCTTCTTCGCTCGGGTCACGATGGGCCTTTGCCCGCAGATGGCCTTGAGCTCCTCGACGGCGGTGTCGATGATCTTGGGGTTAGCGACGGCTGCACCAAGACCCATGTTGATCACGATCTTTTCGAGCCGCGGCACTTGCATCGGGTTCTTGTACTTGAATTGCTTCGTCAGAGACGGAATGACCTGATCGCGGTACCTTTCGGCCAGCCGGGGGGACACGGCGTCCGTCGTCGACGAGACCGCCTCGACGGGCGCTGCGGAAGCCTGGGCATCGGCGCCCCTGCCCCTTTTGCCGCCCTTGCCGCCTTTGTCGGCGCGCTCGCCCTTGACCTTCTGGGGTTGCTCGCCCTTGGCCTTCGCGGGCTGCTCGCCCTTGTCGCCTTTCGCTTTCTTTTCCTCGGCCATGACTCGCTACTCCGACGCGACGGGGAGTTCTTCCCCGCTCTTGACTGCAATTCGCACCCTTGTACCGTCGGGTCCGACCCGAAGGCGCACGCGCGTCCCCTGGCCCGTCTTCGGATCGATCGGCATGACGTTCGACGCGTGGATCGGTTGTTCGCGTTCGATGATGCCGCCCGAGGGATTGCGCGGAGTCGGTCGCTGATGGCGCTTGACGAGATTGACGCCCTCGACGAGCACGCGGTCGACCTCGCGAAGGACGCGCATCACCTTGCCCTTCTTTCCCTTGTCCTTGCCGCTCGTGACGACGACCGTATCGCCTTTGAGAATCCGTGCCGGCATCACAGCACCTCCGGCGCGAGCGAGATGATTTTCATGAATTTTTTTGCCCGGAGCTCGCGCGCCACCGGACCGAAGATGCGGGTCCCGATCGGCTCGTGTTCCTTGTTGACGAGAACGGCGCTGTTCTCGTCGAAGCGGATGTAGCTGCCATCAGCCCGCGAGGACTGGCTTCGCATCCGAACGACGACGGCGTGCGCCACCTCCCCCTTCTTCACTTTCATCCCCGGCAGCGCCTCCTTGATGGAGACGACGATGACATCGCCAAGCTCGGCGTAGCGGCGTCGTGATCCGCCCAACACCTTGATGCATTGGACGCGCTTCGCGCCGGAGTTGTCGGCAACCTCCAGGATCGTTCGCATCTGGATCATGGCTGCTCACTCCTCCACGTACTTCTTGGCGATACGGATGACACGCCAGCGTTTGCCTCGGCTTATCGGACGATGCTCCTGGATCTCGACTTCGTCGCCGGCTTTGACTTCACCCTTCTCGTCGTGCGCCTTGTATCGGGCGCGTGAACGGACGTACTTGCCGTAAAGCGGATCGCGCCTGTGCGTCACCACTTCGACGACGACCGTCTTTTGCATCTTGGCGCTGATGACCCTGCCGGTCATCGTGCGTCGGAAGCCGTGCCCCGCGTCATGCTCATGCGGGGCGGCCGCGTCTTGCGCGTCGGCCACGGGTGCGTTCTGGCTCATCGCTTCGCCTCGCTCTTCTTGGCAGTCGTTTTCACGGGCGCACCCGCCGCTGCGTCGGCCGCCCGTTGCTTTTGCGCCGTCTCGGCGGACGGTGGAGCAGCAAGGGGCGCCTGGACATCCGCGGATGTCTCAGGTTCTCCATGATGCTCCCCCACCGCCGGCACCGCTTCGGCCGGATCGCGTCGCTCCCGAAGCAGCGTCAACACCCGGGCCAAATCACGCTTGGTCTTGCGGATCGCACTCGTGTCGTCGAGGCGATTCGTGAAGTTCTTCAGGCGATTCTGAAAGACTTCGTGGGCGAGCGATTGGCGAAGCTCGCCGAGGTCATCGGCGCTCTTTTCGCGGAGGTCGGCGGCCTTCATGCGATTTCTCCGCGCAAGAGGAACTTGTAAGCAACCGGAAGTTTGTGCCCGGCGAGACGGAATGCTTCGCGCGCTGTTGTCTCGTCGACGCCCTGGAGTTCGTAGAGCACGCGGCCCGGAAGCACTTGCGCAGCCCACTCCTCGACCGCCCCTTTGCCGCCGCCCATACGAACTTCGAGAGGCTTTTTCGTTACCGGGCGATCCGGAAAAATGCGGATCCAGAGCTTTCCCGCGCGTTTGACGTGCCGCGTGATCGCCATCCGCGCGGCCTCGATCTGTCGCGAAGTGATGCGGCCCGGCTCGACGGCCTGCATGGCGAAGTCTCCGAACGAGACGTCGCTACCGCGGTAAGCGGTGCCTCGGTTGTTGCCCTTTTGGGCCTTTCGGTACTTCGTGCGCTTGGGCGAAAGCATGACTCTGCGACTCCTCGATTACGACAGCTGCGGGCGACGGTTGCGCCGCTGCAGCACCTCGCCCTTGAAGACCCACACCTTGACGCCGATGATTCCGTATTTTGTACGGGCTTCGGCCATTCCGAACTCGATGTCCGCACGAAGTGTATGTAGGGGGACGCGACCCTCGCGATACGTTTCGACGCGGCTCATCTCGCTCCCGCCGAGACGGCCCGAACAGCGGACACGTATGCCCTTGGCCCCAAACTTCATGGCGGTCGACAACGCCTTCTTCATCGCGCGCCGGAACGCGACGCGGCGCTCGAGCTGGGTTGCGATGTTCTCGGCGACGAGCTGCGCAGCCGTCTCGGCCTTGCGGACTTCCTGCACGTCGATGAAGACCTCGTTCTCCGTGAACGACTGGACCCCGGGAAAGAGGGTCTCACCTTTGGCGGCGGTCTTGATGTTGCCGGTCTTCAGCGTTTCGATGCCTTTGCCGCCCTTGCCGATGACCATGCCGGGACGGGCCGTAAAGACGATGACCTTGCACTTGTTGGCCGCGCGCTCGATCTCGACGCCCGCGATCCCCGCATTTTGCAGGTAATCTTTGACGGCTCGCTTGACGCGAATGTCTTCGTGGAGCCACTTGGCGTAGGCCTTGTCCTCGAACCACTTGGAGTTCCACGTCTTGATGACGCCGAGGCGGAAGCCGTAAGGGTGGACTTTCTGACCCATGTATCGCGTCCTTCTACGTTGACGGCGCCCGGGACGGTCCGGGGCCGCGCTTTTCTAACGCTGCCCGAGAACGATGGTGATGTGGCTGAGGCCCTTCTGAACGCGGGTGGCGCGCCCCATCGCGCGCGGCCGCCAGCGACGCATGTGCTTGTTTGGGGCCTTGTCGACGAATGCCGTCTCGACGAAGAGGCTGTCGACGTCCACGCCAGGACTCTGGGTCTTCGCGTTGGCGACAGCACTCTCGATGAGCTTTTTCAGGAGGGGCGCCGCCGATTTCCGCGTGAATTCGAGCAGTTGCAGCGCTTCCCCGGCCTGCCTACCACGAACGAGATTCACGATGACGCGGGCCTTGCGGGGGCTGATCCGCGTAAACCGAGCAATTGCGTGACTGACCATGGGCGGTCCCTCGGAACACCCGTCGTACCCACGGACATCGAGCCACATTGCTCGACGGCACGAGCCGTTACGAATGTCGGAATGACTTGATTTGGTGAGGAGACAGGCCTCCCAGCGCCCTGTCAGGCGCGCGGGGAGGCGTACTTTAGTTGCAACTCGCCGACGCGCAAGGAAAAAGGAGCGACCCGGCCTCCGGGGCGCGCATTTTCCGAGCTCCGTCGGAAAATGTCGGTCCTACTTTTTTTGGCCCCCTCCGGGCCGCGGAGCGGCAGGCGCCCCGGCGGAGGCCACTTTGGCCTTCTTGTCGCCGGAGTGGCCGTGAAAGGTTCGGGTCGGAGCAAACTCGCCGAGCTTGTGACCGACCATGTTCTCCGTCACGAACACGGGAACGAATTTGCGACCGTTGTGAACGGCGAAAGTCAATCCGACGGCGTCGGGCGTGATCGTGCTTCGGCGTGACCACGTCTTGATGACCTTCTTGCTCTGGGCCGCCTGCGCCGCCGCAATCTTCTCGGCAAGGTGACCGTCGACGAACGGACCCTTCTTGACCGAACGCGCCATACCTAGACCTCTTAACCCTTCTGCCCGCGGCGCTTGACGATCATGCCGTCTGTCCGCTTGTTGTTTCTCGTCTTCAGGCCCTTCGACAGCTGACCCCAGGGAGAGCAGGGATGACGCCCTCCGGACGTTCGCCCCTCGCCGCCGCCCATCGGGTGGTCGACCGGGTTCATCGTAACGCCTCGGTTGTGTGGGCGACGCCCGAGCCATCGCGAGCGCCCGGCCTTGCCGAGAGAAATGTTGGCGTGATCGATGTTCGAGACCTGCCCGATTGTCGCATGGCACTCGAGATGAACCATGCGAACTTCCCCGGATGGCAGTCGAATCTGAGCGTAGTCGCCGTCTTTGGCCATGAGCACTGCGGCTGCGCCGGCAGCCCGAACGAGCTGAGCGCCTTTGCCTTTTTTGAGTTCCAGATTGTGGACCATCGTCCCGAGCGGGATGTGGCGGAGCGACATTGAGTTCCCCGGCTTGATGTCAGCGTGGCGGCTCGAAACGACCTTGTCGCCCACCTTCATACCGTCCGGCGCGAGAATGTAGCGCTTTTCGCCATCGAGGTAGTGGAGAAGGGCGATACGAGCCGTACGGTTCGGGTCGTACTCGAGCGTTGCGACGAGCGCGGGGACACCAATTTTTTCGCGCTTCCAGTCGATGATTCGGTAACGCTGCTTGTGGCCGCCACCGCGAAACCGTGAGGTGATGCGGCCGTTGTGATTGCGACCGCCGCTCCGCGTCTGATGTTCGAGGAGCTTGCGATGGGGCTCCACGTCGCGGGAGATATCCTGAAAATCGGAGACCGAGTAGTAGCGTCGGGCTGGCGACGTCGGCTTGAAGTTCTTGATGCCCATGGCTTCCTTGACCGCCTTGGTTGTTCCGCGGCGAAGCCGCGGAACAACCTCCGCGCACGTTATGCGCCCGTGTTGGGAACGTCCGAGAAAAAGTCGATCGAGTCGCCGGCTTTGAGCGTCACGATGGCCTTCTTCCAGTTTTGCATTTTTGCGTAGCCGCGACCCATCCGGCGATCCTTGCCCCGCATGAGCATGGTGTTGACGTCGGTCACGTGCACGTTGAAGAGCTTTTGAACCGCGTCCCTGATTTGCACCTTGTTGGCGTCTCGGGCGACCTCGAAGACGACCTGGTTATGCTTCTCGCGAAGCATGTTCGCCTTCTCGGTCAAGACGATGGGCCTGCGAATGACCTGCTCGGGCGTCATGGTGTACCTCCGTCCCGATGGCTTCTCGACAAAGATTGCCTCAGGCAGCGCTCCTCCAGCATTTTGGCTGCTTGTTGAGAGAGAATGAGCGTGTCGTGCCGCAGTAGGTCGTAGACGTTGACCCCCTCGGGCGGCAGAAATTGGTGCTCTTTGCAGTTGCGGATCGAAAGCTTGAGCTTTTCGTTGTCGCCTGAGTCGACGACCAGGGTCTTCTGTTTCGCCTGCAGCGCACTGAGCGCTTCGACGAGCTTTTTCGTCTTCACTTCGGTCAGATCGAAGCGGTCGACGACGAGGAGCCGGCCTTCCTTGCCGAACTTGGAGAGAGCACTGGTTAATGCGAGGGCCCGGACGCGGCGCGGAGGGTCGTAGCTCCAATCCCGAGGACGGGGGGGATGAGCCTGACCTCCACCGACGTAGATGGGCGCCCGGATGGACCCGTGACGCGCACGCCCGGTCCCCTTCTGTTTGTAGAGCTTTTTCGTGCTGCCGCTCACCGCGGACCGGTTCTTCGCGCACTGCGTGCCTTGCCGCTTGGACGCGAGCTGCGCCTTGACCACCTCGTAAAAGAGGTGCTCCCTGACTTCGGTGCCGAACACCTCGTCCGATAGGTCAATTGACCCGACCTTCTCGCGCTTCAAGTTGAAGACGTCGAACGTTGCCATCAATACCTCACTTTGTCCGCGCCGCTCTTACGGTGTCCCGGGGTGGCGTCCCATCAGCTCTTGATTTCGACGTCGACGCCGGCCGACAGGTCGAGCTTCATCAATGCATCGAGTGTTTGCTGCGTTGGATCGAGAATATCGAGCAGGCGCTTGTGGGTTCGAATCTCGAACTGCTCGCGTGACTTCTTGTCGACGTGGGGTCCTCGTAGAACGGTGTATCGCGCGATGTGCGTCGGGAGCGGTATGGGGCCCGCCACCCGCGCCCCGGTGCGTTTCGCGGTCTCGACGATGTCGTTTGCCGACTTGTCGAGCAACTGATGGTCGAACGCCTTCAGGCGAATGCGAATCTTGGTCGTTGCAGCCATTCGTTTTGGGGTCCTATTGGAGGATCTTGGTGACGATGCCGGCACCGACGGTGCGGCCGCCTTCGCGGATCGCGAAGCGCTGTTGCTCTTCGAGTGCCACCGGCGTGATCAGCTCGATCGTCATCTTCGTGTTGTCGCCCGGCATGACCATCTTGGTCCCTTCCGGCAGCGCCACCGTTCCGGTCACGTCCGTCGTGCGCATGTA
>JBEKFX010000066.1:0-34161 GCA_050013115.1 Polyangiaceae bacterium | reverse complement strand
TCCGCCGCGTTCGCGACCCCATGCGGATCGTCGGGGCCGTGGCGGCGACCGTCGTCGAGCTCAGGCTGAGGCGGCCGTCGTGAACCGGACACGCCGAATGGCCCTCGCCGCGACGGCGCTGCTTTTCGTGCCCCGGTCCGCGCGCGCTCTCGACAGCACGGATGTCTTCGCGCGAATCGCCAGGGCGCGCGCGCCGATGAAGACGCTGAAAGGGCCCTTCACCCAGACCCGCAAGCTTGGCCTTCTCGCGACCGAAGTCCGCTCGCAAGGCTTGCTCGCTCTCGTTCGCCCGGACAGACTGCGCTGGGAGCTAAGGCCGCCCGACGACGTCACCTTCTGGGTCGGACCGGAAGGCTTGTCCTATCGGAGCACCCACGGCTCGGGAACGCTCCCGGCCACGACCGCCCGCGTCGCAGCCGCACTCGACGATCTGCGCACGCTGCTCGGGGGCGACTTGAACCGCCTTCGCGAGCGCTGGGTCCTCCGTGTCCTGCGAGACGACCCGACGGGCGTCGAGATCGATGCCACGCCGCGAGCGGCGACTTCGGGAGACATCGCAAGCATGCGTTTCGCCCTCGCCGCGGACCTCGTGCGCCCGCTGCGCGCGGTGCTCACCTTCGGCCCTCGGGACGCCACGACGATCGAATTCGGTGAGCTGCAAGTGAATGCGCCGATCGACGAGGTCTCGATGCACCCACCGTCGTGACGACCCCGACGGCATCGGCGCGGCTCGTGGAAAACGCCCGCTTGCCGAGAGCAAATCGAGCCGAGCCGGGCGCGCTCTCGATGCACCCACCGTCGTGACGACCCCGACGGCATCGGCGCGGCTCATGGAAAACGCCCGGTTGCCGAGAGCAAATCGAGCCGAGCCTGGCGGGCTCCGTCTTCGGCGACCGCCACGGCTGTCTCGGCATCGCGCGCGGTTCGTTCCGCGTCGATGACTTCGATGTTGGTCGTCGCGCCGGCGCGGTATGCGGTCACAGCCAGCTCGAGCGCCGTCCGCGCCATGTCCGCGGCCTGACGCGAAGCATTCAAGGCTCGATCGGCCCGACGAATTTCCTCGAACGCCGTCCGCACGTCCGAGCGTGCCTGCCGCAACGTGGCATCGAGGTTGGTCTCCGCCTCGTCGCGCAGAGACGCGCGCTCCTTGGCCTGTCCGTAGCGCAGGCCGCCGTCGTAAAAAGGAACGGTCAAGATGAGCTGGGCCTGCCAACCGCTTTCCGGTTGGGTAACGCTATGGGGATTCCAGTAAACCGGCTCAAAAACACCGCTCAGAAACGGCGCGTAGTCCGTCCAGTCGTCACGCACGGTGTGGTCCGCCGCGACGCGACGGACGTCGGCCGCTTGGACGTCGGTACGGTGTTCGGCGTCTCGCATCGCTTGCTGCGGATCGGTCGGGGCCGTCAAATTCGGTTCTTCGGCGTCGAGCGGCCCCCCGACGCCGACGAGGACGCCGAGCGCCTCCCGCGCGCGAACCAGGCCGGCGCGATCCTGCTCCAGCGTCGCCTCGTCGGCCTCGAGCTGTTGGTCCGCCCTCACCTCGTCGATCCGGTTTCCGACTCCACCGACGAATCGCTGGTGGGCGTAGTCGAAGTGGGCGCGGTCGGTGTCCCGGGCCCGAACCGCCACGTCGATGACGCGCTTTTGTTCGAGGATAAGGAGGTACGCGCGCGCCACGGCCACGGCCACGACGCGACGCGTGTCGGCGGCCGCTGCGCGCGCGGCTTCGGCATTGTCGGCCGCATGCGACCATTGCGCCCACGGCCTGGGGACGATGAGCGGGACCGTCAGCGCCGCACTCACGCCGAGCTGCCCCTTGGGCTCGTAAACCGAAGGCGGAAGCGTGACCTCCCCGGTCTGCCCGCCGACCGTGACCGTGCCCCCGAGCACCGCCACCCGATCACCGTCGAGCCGCGTGTAAATCGCGCTTCCGGTCAAGGCCGGAAGCGCATTCGCGCGGACCTCTTCGACGAGCGCGTCGGCACGACGGATCTCTTCTTCTGCCGTCACCGCACTCGGATTGCGAGAGAGGGCACGGGTGACGGCCTCCGCCAGCGAGACGACCGGAGCGCTCGCCACGTCCGGATCGCCGCGGACGGGCAACGGACTCGATTCGGACGGCACGGCGAGGGCCGTCGTTGGCGACGACGCCCACGCGAGATGGATGGCGGCTCGAGCGACGCGCAAGGCGCATGACTTCAGCGCGAAAGCGCGGGTGCGCATGGGTGCGGCCAGCAGTAGCGTTGCGCCGCGGCAGGATCCAGGCTCTTACGCGCCCCGATGACGGCCTGGCGCGGAGAACCCCGCGGGCGGAGACTCGAAGCCATGACGCGGCGGCAGGCCATCGTTCGAATCGACACCATGAAACCCGCGGACATCCCGGCGGTCTGCGCGATCGACCCGACGACGCCACTCGCCGAAGCCGACTTGGTCGGCGAGTTCGCAAGACCCTGGTCGCGCCGTTGGGTCGCACGTCAAAGTGGCGAGGCGGTCGCGTTTGCCGTCGCATGGCACGTGGTCGATGAGGTCCACGTATTGAACCTCGCGACGCGGCCGGATCGTCGCCGGCTCGGAATCGGCCGGGCCGTCATGGAAGAGATCGTCGCCTATGCACGGACAAGACATGCGCGCTTGGTTCTGCTCGAAGTCCGCCGATCCAATCGCGCCGCGCTGGCGCTTTACCGGAGCGTTGGCTTCTCGGCCACGGGACTTCGCCCGCGCTATTATGCCGACGACGAGGACGCGGTCGAGATGGCTCTTTCGCTTGACCCCGCCACCGGCCGAGTCCTCGCCGCGCCAGACGAAGTGCGGCTCGACTCGTGAACCGGGCGGGCACCCGCGGGTCTTCGCGGCGCGGGGCCCGGACAGCCGAATCGTTCCGGCCTCCGACGAAGGCCGGGCTCGTTCGAAAAAAGCACGCCGGCGCCGATGATCGGGGGTGCCGTGCAGATGGCCCATTGTTCTCCGGCGCCAACGAACGCGCGAATCGCGGTCGGCGCTCGAGCTCGAGCGTCTCTTGCCACGGGGCACGGCCGGCGCGCGGGTGGTAAACTCACCGGCCGAAGCATGAAGCGCACCTGGCTGACCGGATGTTTCGCCCTGCTCGCGATGCTGCCGCGGGCCAGCGCCGCTCAACCAGCTCTCGCGCCGGCGGCGGTCGACGCAGACGCGGGACTCACGGCCGGACTGGAGGCTCTGCGCACTTCGGATTATGCGGCGGCCGAGACCGCGCTCGGCAACGTCCATGGCGCGGCCCGGGGCCGGGCGCAGCTCGCCCTCGCCCGCGTGATGTTCGAAGAAGGCCGGTGGGCAGACGCCGAGCGCGCCGCCATCGAGGCTGCCGCGAGCGCCGATCTGCTTCTCGCATCGATCGCCCTCCGGGCGCAGATCCTCGCGGCGCGCGGAAGAGTCGACGACGCCATCAAGCTGCTCTCTCCGCATAAGGACGGAGCAGGCGTTGGCGGGCGCCGCGTGCGGCTCGAACTCGGTGAGCTCCTCATTCGAAGAGGGCATCGCGCCGACGCCGAACCCATCCTTTTGAAGTTTGCCGACGAGTACGATAGCGATGCCATCGCGTCGAACGACGCTGAAGGGCTCGCGCTCGTCGGCCGCGCGATGGCCCTCTTGCGGCACCCGAAGGACGCCAACCGAGCCTTCGACGAGAGCGAGCGGGCCGAGCGCGGCCGAGTCGAAACGTTGCTCTTTCGGGCCGATCTTTACGCCGACAAGTACGACCCCGGCCACGCCGAAGAAGTCCTGACCGAGGCGTTGAAGATCGCGCCGCGTCGGTCGGACGCCATGGTCGCCCTCGCCCGGGTGAAATTGAGCGAATCGTTCGATTTCGACGCCGCGGAGTCGCTCGTGCGTGACGCTCTCGCGACGAACCCGAACGACGCGGGCGCGTTCGCGGTACGAGCTGGCATTGCACTCCACGACGGAAACCTGACCGCCGCCAACGCCGCGATCGACGCCGGACTCGGAGTCGATCCGAACGATCTCGATCTTTTGAGCTTGCGGGCTGCGGCCCGCTTTCTGGCCGACGACAAGGTCGGCTTCGAGACGGCCAAACACGCGATTTTCGCGCAAAACGCAGAATTTAGCAAAGCTTATGGAATTATTGGCGAATATGCCGAGTGGGAGCATCGCTACGACGACGTCGTCTCGCTGATGAAAGAGGCCGTCGCCCTCGATCCCAAAGACAGCCAAGCATGGGCGCAGCTCGGGCTCATGCAAACACGTGCCGGGGACGAAGCGGCAGGACTCCAAGCCCTCGAAGAGGCCTGGCGCGGCGACCACTTCAACGTCCGTGTCTACAACACGCTCGAGCTCTTGTATCGCCAGTGGATCCCAAGCGAATACGTGACGGCCCCAGCCGGCATCTTCACGCTTCGATACCCCAAAGACGAGCGCGCGGTGCTCGAGCGCTACGTCCCGCGGATGCTTTCGCAGGCTTGGGGCGAAATGAAGGTCCACTACATGTTCGCGCCGTCGACGCCCGTCGCGGTCGAGATGTACCGGGACCGCGAGCATTTCAGCGTCCGAACGAGCGGCCTGCCGAACATCGGCATCCAGGGCGTTTGCTTCGGGCGTGTCGTCGCAGCCATGAGCCCGAACAGCGAGCCATTCAATTGGGGGAACGTTCTTTGGCACGAGCTCGCGCACGTCTTTGCCATCCAGCTTTCCGCCAACCACGTTCCGCGCTGGTTTACCGAAGGACTGTCCGAGTACGAAACGATGGTGCGCCGCCCGGAGTGGCAGCGAGAGCTCGACCCCGAGCTTTACTTGGCCCTGAAGAAGAATCGTCTGCCGGGCGCCCTCGACATGAACGCGGCGTTCACCCACGCCGAAGGAGACCTCGACGTCACCGTCGCGTACTACGCGGCCAGCCAGATGCTCGCATTCACGGCGGAGGAGTTCGGGTTTCCGCGAATCACGCGTGCCCTCGAGCTCTGGGGAACGGGGGCGACGACAGCGGACGTGTTGCGCGGCGCTTTCGGCGTGAGCGCGCCCGAGTACGACGCCCGTTTTCATGCCTGGGCGATGGCTCGCCTGCACCGCTACGACGGCCAATACATGTTCGACACGCGCCCCGGAGGGCTCGAGGAGGTTCACGCCGCCGTTGTCGCCAATCCGCAGAGTGCGACGGCCCACGTCGCCTATGCGCTGGCGCTCCTTCGCGCCCATCAACCCGACGAGGCGAAGCGCGAGGTCGACGAAGCCCTGAAAATCGGCCCCGCCGACAGGGATGCACATTTCCTCGCCGCGAAGCTGGCCGCAGGCGCGCACGATGTCGACGGCCAGGAAAAGCACTTGCGGGCGATTCAGGCGGGCGGCGGAGACGGGTACATCGTCGAGATGGCCCTCGCCGAGGTCGCGACCGCCCGCCACGATCAGGCCGCAGCCCGCGCCGCGCTCGAGAGTGCACATCGCTTCGATCCGACCCAGGTCGAGCCTCTTCGCGCGCTTTTCGATTTGGACACGAACGAAAAGCGCGACACCGAGGCCCTCGACGCGCTTCGGCAGGTGACGCTCCTCGATCAGCACGATCGACACGCATGGGGGCTCTTGCTGGGCAGCCTGGTCGCACGCAAGCGCTGGGACGAGGCGCGCAAGGTCGGCGAGGCGGCGCTCTACGTCGACGTCGAAAATTGGTCGGTCCACTCGAACTACGCGCGCGCCCTGGCCGAGGGCGGCGACCACGCTGCGGCCGCATATGAACTCGAGAGCGCGACGCTCTGCGATGCGAAACCGACCGACAAGGCCTCGCTTCACGCACGCCTTGCGCGCGAGCAAATCGCTCTCGGGGACCTGACTGGAGCCCGCTCGCATCGCGATGAGGCTCTCCGGCTCGATCCGAACAACGTCGAGGCCCGCGCACTGTCTTTCTGACGGGCTCTCGTCGCGTCCGTTCAGGGGCCAAGGGCGAGCGACCCTTCGCGACGCGGCTCCGAGACTCCCTGCCAGACCGATCCGGAGCGACCGATCGCCTGGGAATCGCCGATGTGGTCCACGACCTTCGTCCGGTGGCCCATTTGCTCGAGCGCGCTTCGTACGCCTTCGGAGAACGCGTGCGGCTCGAGCAACAGCACATCGGGCCGATCTTGCTGGTGAAAACGTGGCGCTCGCACGGCATCGGCGGCCGCCATCCCGAAGTCCACCACGTTCGACAGCTCTTCGAAGACCGTCGTGATGATGCGCGACCCCCCGGCGGCGCCGAGAACGAGATCGACGTCGCCCCGCGGGCCGAGAACGATCGTGGGCGACATCGACGACAGCATCCGCTTGCCGGGCTCGATCGCGTTGGCCTCGCCCTGTACGAGGCCGAACATGTTCGGTGCTCCGGGTGTCGTGGCAAAGTCATCCATCTCGTCGTTCAACACGAAGCCGAGGCCGGGAACGGTGACGGCGCTGCCGAACCAGGCATTGATCGTCGTCGTCATCGCGACGGCGTTGCCCTCACCGTCCACGATCGACAGATGGGTCGTGTGCGGACCGGCGCCCGATCCGGCGGACGGAGCGGGGCCGAGGTCGTCCGTCGGCGTCGCGCGGTCGAGGCGAATGGAAGATCGCTCGGCATCTGCCCATTGCTGCGACAAGAGATCGTTGTAGGGGTCGCGGGCGAAGTCGGGGTCTCCGAGCCTGGCGTTGCGGGCGAGGAACGCGCGGCGCATGGCCTCCGCCGCGAGATGCACGTGCTCGGCCGAATGCCATGCGAGATGCGGCAAGTCCCACCCCGACAGCACGTTGGCCACCATGGCCATGGTCACGCCCCCCGACGAGGGCGGCGGCATGCCGATGACGTGGCGTCCGCGGTAGACGAAATCGATCGGATCGCGCCAGACCGCCCGGTACCCCTTGAGGTCTTCCACGGTGATGAGGCCTCCACCCGCTTTCATCGCCGCCTCGATGGCCTCGGCCGCAGGCCCTTCGTAGAAAGCCTTTGGGCCCTCCTCACCGATACGCCGGAGCAGGCTCGCCAGCTCGGGATCGCGAAAGGTGGATCCGACAGCGGGAGCCGACCCGCTCGGCAAGAAGATCGCGGCCGACGCGGCATCCTTCGCGAGCCGTGATTGTTCGTACGCGATGGCCTTTGCGAACGATGCGTCGACCGCGAAGCCCCCCTCGGCGAGATGAACCGCGGGGGCGAGGAGCTCCTGCCAGGACTTGCGCTTCGACCCGAGGCGGTGCCAGGCCTCGAAGAGCCCCGCCACCGATCCGGGCACGCCCGCCGAACGTGGACCATTGCGCGAATCCTTGCCCGGCTCCGCGTCGCGATACATGCCCGCCTTGGCGGCGCCGGGCGCGGTCTCGCGAAAATCGAGGGCGTACGATCGGCCTGACACCCGGGAGACCATAAAGCCGCCCCCGCCGATGTTGCCGGCGGTCGGAAAGACGACCGCCAGCGCGAAGGCCGTCGCAATGGCCGCATCGACCGCGTTGCCGCCGGTCCTGAGCACGTCGGCTCCGACCCGCGTGGCGATCGCGGCGTCGGTCGCGACCATGCCGCGATCCGACCGTGGGGCAGGCGACCCGGCAGGAAAAGGCCACTCGGCAGGGAAGTGGGCCGCCACCGAAGGCGCTTGGAGCGAGGACGTCCGCGCGAGGGAAGTGGCCGGAGCCTGCCCTTGGCTGGAAACCGCGCAGGCGGCAAGCCCGAGCGCTGCGAAGAAGACGATGCAAAGGCGCATGCGTGAGCCACTGTGCCCCGCGTGGTATCCTTCGTCATGCAAGAAACGCAGACGTCCGGGACTCTCTCTCTCGCTCTCATCGAGCAGCTTCCGAAGACGGACCTGCACGTTCACCTCGACGGCTCCTTGAGGCTCGCCACGATCCTCGAGCTCGCCGAACGCCAGAAGATCGATTTGCCCGCGCGTGACCCCGACGGACTGCGCGCAGCCATGCACCTCGGCGAAAACTGCGGGACCCTGGTCGAGTATCTGAAGGCATTCGACATCACGCTCCGGGTCATGCAGACGGCCGAATCACTGCGGCGCATCGCCTACGAGCTGGCGGAAGACGCCGCGAGAGAAAACGTGCGGTACATGGAAGTTCGTTACGCGCCGATGCTCCACACCCGCCGCGGCCTGAAGCTGACGACCGTCGTCGAAAGCGTTCTCGAGGGTCTGCGCCAGGCGCAGGAAAAGCATGGGATCGAGTCGAACGTGATCATCTGCGGGATTCGGAACGTTTCGGCCGAGAGCTCACTCGAAATGGCGGAGCTTGCCGTCGCCTACAAGGGGCGCGGCGTCGTCGGCTTCGATCTGGCGGGGGCCGAGTACGATCATCCCGCGAAGCATCACAAAGCGGCGTTTCAGCTCGTCCGCGACAACAACATCAACGTGACGATTCATGCCGGCGAGGCTTACGGGCCGGAGTCGGTTGCCCAAGCGATCCACGTGTGCGGCGCGCATCGCGTGGGCCACGGCTGCCGCCTGCGGGAGAACGGAGACCTCCTTCACTACGTCAACGATCATCGCATCCCGCTCGAATGCTGCCCGTCTTCGAACGTACAGACCGGGGCCATTCGCGATCTCGGGAGCCACCCCCTCAAGCTCTACAAGAACCTCGGCTTACGCGTGACGGTGAATACCGACAATCGCCTCGTGACCGACACGACCGTCAGTCGAGAGCTGTGGCTTTGTCACACTCACCTGGGCTTCACGCTGGCCGATATCCATCAGATCATTCTCAGCGGCTTCAAGAGCGCATTTCTGCCCTTCCACGTCAAACAGCAGTATCTGCGCAAGGTGAGCGAAGAGCTCCGCGAAATCACGGAGCGGAGCCACATCGACCCCAGCGCCCCCGCCACCTTGCCGCGGCTCACCGGGGCCCTCGAAAGCCGCTAGCCGTGGCCCTTGGGCTCGCCAAGCCCAAACCCCGACCCCAGGGCTCGCTCCCGCGAGTTCGCTCGCGCACCGAAGCGCAAGCGATATTCATCCTGCCTCGACGGCGGCGCCCTTGGACTTGGAGTGGCCTTCGGTGCGATCGATCGACCCGGTCTTTCGCGTGGCCCGCGCGAGCGTGCTAAGAGCGCCCGCCTCATGGCCGACCTCAAACCGACCGCGGCCCCGGCGGCGCCGCTTCGAGTCGACCACGTGTTCCAGGTGCTCGACGCGGCCGCTCGCGCCGCAGAGGGCCGGCCGACCGACGAGGCCCTGCCGCGCGTCGACACCGACGCTTTTCGCGCTGCCGTCAGGCTCGATCCAAAGAGCGTCCGGTCGCACCTGGACCGCGTCGTGATGGGCGAAGATCCAGAGCGCGGCCTCGACGAATTGCACGTCGGGGGTGCCCTCGCGGCCATCTTTCCCGAAGTCCACGCGATGGTGGGCTTCGGAGACGGCGAATGGCGCCACAAGGACGTGTGGAAGCACACGAAACAGGTCGTCCGCCAAGCGGAGGCGCGACTCGAACTACGCTGGGCTGCGCTCTTTCACGACGTCGGCAAGGTGAAGACGCGATCGATCAGCCCGGACGGCAAGGTCCACTTCCTCGGCCACGCCGAAGTCGGCACGAGGATGTTCGACAAACTCGACCGGCGACTCAGCCTCTTCGGGGCCGAGCCGGCGCTGAAGGACACGGTGCGCTTTCTCATCCTTCACCACCTACGGGCCAATCAGTATTCGCCGGACTGGACCGACAGCGCCGTGCGGCGCTTCGCGCGAGAGCTCGGCGATCACCTCGAAGACTTGCTCTGCCTGGCGCAGGCCGACATCACGACGAAGCGGCCGGAGAAAAAGCGACGCGGTCTGCAGCAGATCGACGAGCTGCGCATTCGAATCAGCCATCTTGCGGCGGAAGACGCGCGCGTACCCCCGCTGCCGAGCGGCATTGGCGACGCGATCATGCGCTCGTTCGGCCTGCCTCCCTCGCGCAAGGTCGGAGAAGTCAAGCGGTTGCTCGAGGACGCCGTTCACGGCGATGAAATCGCACCCCACCAAGAGGCCGAAGCGTATCTCGAGTTTCTGCGGAAGAACCGAGAGCGCTTCGGAATCTGAAAAGCGTCTCCGTGTGCGTCGTCGTCGCGCACGGCGCCCGAGGCGCGTCGGCGTTGCGCCAAACTACGGGCCCTTCGTGATCCGCTCTTCGATCGCCGCAATGGCCTCTCCCAAGAGGCCGTCCCTCCGCATGCAAGGGTAGCAGTCGGCGACGTTGAGAAACCCGCAACCGCGGGTCGCTTCGAACTGCTGGAGGACCGTCAGAATGCGTGCATCTCCTTGATCGCGTGCACGTTCGAGCAGCGCGTGCTTCGCCTCGCACCCCTTGGCCTCTCGCAGTTCGAGCAGCACGCCGAGGGCGTTGCTCGCCCGCCCCCGGACGGCGTTCGCGGTGAGCGATCGCTTGGCCCGAGAGGCCGCCTGCGGGTAGAGGCGACCGGTCGCGCCGAACGCGATGTCGTAAAGGATGTCGACGCCGACCGACCCCAACTTCGATTCGAGCAATTCGAACGCCTGCTCCTGCGTTTCCTTCACGAGGGCGGCATTCCGGACATCCTCTTCGAGCTTGTGGTCGGCGGCGGCGCTGGGGTCGGCGGCGAGCCACAAGCCGGCCTCGCGCATGGCGTCGCGACCATTGCGCGCACCCGTGTACGCCTTCTCGAGCCCCATGTGCACGTCCGCGCGATCGGGATTTCCCTTCTCGACTCCGGTCAACTGATCGATGGCCGTCGCAAAGTCGGCCTTGTCGATGTTGGCCTGTGCCGACGAGATGATGTCGTCCGTTTTGGGATCGGGCTTCGGGGCAAGGACCCTCGCGGTCGCCGCGCCGGCGGACCCGGCGGCGCCAGCCCCCTGCGTCGGTCGGCCCCGCGCGAGCGAGACGACAAACGCCCCGAGGAAAACGAACCCAAAGACGACCGATGCCGAAAGAGCCAGGCGGCCCCTCGCCCACGGCGGCGCCCGGCGAACGACCTGACCGAGCGATGCGCCGACGAGCGAGACGAACCCCTGGACGGCGCCTGCTGCGGGCGGCGCGGGCTTGGCCTGCCCCGTGGCAAGCACTGCGGAACCGCCGTCGCCGCCCGGACGAGGATCGCCCGCGCGAACGAGGTGCGCCCGCGAGCGCGGCGTGAACCGCCCCGACGGCACTTGACCGGCGGCGGGCCGATCGAGCGTCGACTCGTCGAGCGCCTCGATGAGCTCCCGACTGTCGGCAAAGCGGGAGGTCGACTCCTTCGCGAGGAGACAGGTGACGATGGCTTCCATCTCGGGTGGCACGGCGGCCTCCGGCGCGCGCTCGCTCACGCTGGGGATGGGAGCGGTCACGTGCATGCCGAGAAGGGTGACCTTGCTGGCGTGTTCGTAGGGGCGCCCGCCGGCCAGCATTTCGAACATGATGACGCCGAGCGCATAGAGATCGGCGCGCGCGTCGACCGACTGACCGAGCGCCTGCTCGGGCGCCATGTACTCGGGCGTTCCGTACACCATCCCGAGCTGCGTCAAAGCCTGCCCCTTCGGTTCTCCGCCGAGCTCGCCGACGGGCACCTTGGCGATGCCGAAATCCAGCACTTTGACGAAGTCGGGGTCTCCGTCGCGGGCGACGAGCATGACGTTTTCTGGCTTCAGATCGCGGTGGACGATGCCGAGGGCGTGCGCCCTGGCGAGCGCACTTGCTATTTGCCGAGCGATATTGACGACCCGCTCGATCGAAAGTCGGCCCTCCGCGATGGCGTCGCGCAAGCTTCTGCCCTCGACATATTCGAGGACGAGGAAAAACGAACCGTCGTCGAGCTTGCCGAAGTCGGTGGCGGCAGCGACATTCGGGTGTTCGATGTGTGCGGCGGCCATGGCCTCCCGCTCGAATCGCGCGACGACCTCGGGCAAGCGGCTCATCTCCGCGTGCAGTACTTTGACCGCCATGCGCTTGTGCATGTGCGTGTGCTCGGCCTGGTAGACGGCCCCCATGCCGCCCTCCCCGATGAGCCTTTCGATGAGATAACGGCCGCTCAGCACGACCCCGACGAGCGACTCGGCCCCTCCGGGGCGCAGACTCGCGCGCTCACCCTTTCGATCCGCACGCGGCGCAGCCGGCCTGGCCCCATCGGCCTTCGTGGCCGCGCCGGATCGGTTGGAAGGGGTCGTCATGATGGCCAAGGTCGAGCATGCGGCCGCCGAGCGGGGGGCGCTACTCGCGCAAGCTTACCCCGACGCGGAGGGCCAGGGCGAACGAGTCGCGGCCTGTCTCGTTCGAGCTGCAAAGGCACTGCGGCTCCTCGTAGAACGTGCCCGTGAACGCGAGGCCGGTGCGGCCCGTCAGCTCGGCAAAGATCCACAACGGCGCGCGGAGTCGTGCGCCGAGGCCGACTCCAAACGGCAGCGCCAGCATTCCGCCTCCGGCGCCCGGCACCCATCGTCCGGGCGGGTCGCCGGTCGTGTAACTCGGCGCGTAGGCCCGCGCGTACCCCACCCCTGCGAACGCCCACGCATGCCACGGCGCCGACAAGATCGGAGGGGTGATCTTGATGCGCAGCCCAGCCTCTGTCGTTTCCTGGGCGCGACCGGCGGGCACGGGCGAAATGTCCTGCGCGGCGTACGCGCCGACCCGGATCATCGGCGCGAGGGCCACGTGGGCCTGGAGCTCGCCGGTCGGCCCCGGCGAGCGGCGGACGCCGGCCGCCGCGATGCCCGAAAACCTCTGCAAGAGGCCAAGCTCCGCGCCGACGTCCCAGCGAAGGGCCACCCCTTGGGCCCTCAATTCGGGGGCGACGCCCGCCACGCCTGCGAAACCAATGGCTGCGAGAGGGAAAGCCGCGGTCCGGGCACCTCGGCAGGAGCGGGGCGTGGGGCGTGGTCGAGACGAGTGCGCGGGAGGGTGGACGGCCTTCGGTTCGCAGGTGCGGGAGGCCGGTCTGCGACGGGCGGCGTGGGTCAGTTGAGCACGCTCGCCTTGGCGCGAAGCTCTTCGAGGCGCTGGCGAATGGAGTTGGCGTCCGGAGCTTGGGGGACGAGTTCCAAAAGCCTCGAGAGGTCCGCGCGGGCCGCTTCGACGGCGCCAAGTCGCGCCGCAAGAAGCCCCCTCTCGCGCAGCGCGGGCACCGAATCGGGCGTCAGCGAAATGATGCGGTCGAGCGCGAGCAGAGCGCGGGCGAAGTCCCCGCGCGTCGCGTAAATCCACTTCAGGTTGATGAGCATCCGCACGAGCATCGTGCGGGCGGAAGCGGGGGCGACATGCTCGTCCGTCAGCTTCTGATTGGGTGACGCACGCTCGAGCAGCCGTTGCAGCGCCGCGGCGTCGAGGCGACGGCCTCCAAAAAACGGGTCGACGATGACCGGGGGCTCTGCGCCGGGGGAGTCGACTCGGACGAGAAAGTGTCCGGGGAAGCTGATGCCGCGCGCCCGGACCCCGGCACGCCGCCCGACCTCGCAATAGACGAGCGCGAGGGTGATGGGGATGCCGAGCTTTCGTTCGAGGACGTCCGGAAGCAAGCTATTTTTCGGGTCATAGTAGTCGGCGTCGTTGCCCCGGAAGCCGAGCTGCTCGTAGAGCAGCCGCGAGACGGCCTCGGCCTGCTCCTCGGACGAAAGAGACACAAGGCTTCGGGCAAGGAGGGGCGCAGCGATCTGGTCGAAGCGACTGACGGCCCGCTCGACGTCGAGCATCCCATACGCGTCGCGGGCGATGAGGGCCGCGCCCACTGCCACGTCGATGCACTCGTCGGGCAGGGCCGCGAGCTGTTCGAAGGTTGAGGGCCGCGCCAGTGGCAGCGGCTCGACGAGGGGTCCGCTCAGCGGAAGGAGCGTCGTCATCGAAGCCATGGAAATGCATCCTTTCGTGAGCAATCGCAAGCGGCGCTTGACGCCCGAGGACGCTTGTCCGAGTCATGGGGCGCCCGATGCCCGCCAAGCGCACCAGCAAGAGTAACAACGATGGCGATCGCGTGCGTCGCCACTTTGAGAGCTCGCGCGACGTCCGCCCGACAGCCATATCGGGCCGCGAACGCCCGCACGCCATCGCCACCCAGGCCTTCCCGGCCTACGTGGGCCGTCAGGAGCGAACGGCCTACGAGCTCATGCGAAAGAGCGTCGAGACAGATTGCGCCGTATTTTTGACGTTCAGCGGCGCGATGACACCCGCGGGACTCCATCAGTCTTGCCTCATCCCTCTGGTCGAGCGAGGCATCATCGATTGCCTGACGACGACGGGGGCCAACCTCTATCACGACGCCCACCGGATCATCGGCCACCGCATCCGAGAAATCGACCCGACCGCCGGTGACCTTCAGTACAGGTTGGCGCGGATCATTCGCATCTACGACCTCGGATTCTGGGAAGAGACTCTGCTCGAGACCGACAAGCTCTTTTCCGCTCTTCTTCGCGGCCCAGAGTTTCAGCGTCGAATGACGACGCCGGAGCTTCATTTTTTGCTCGGAAAGCGGCTGGGCGAGATCGAAAAGGCGCTCGACGTCGACTCACCGTCGCTCCTTTCGACGGCCCACAAGCACGGCGTGCCCATTTTTGTCGGGGCCGTTCAAGACGGGTCGATCTTTCTCAACGTCGTGAAGCTGAAGCGGCTGCTCGGCGAGGCGTTCAAGCTCGAGATCGACGTGAACGACGACGTGTTCGAGATGGGCGCAATCCAGCATCACTGTTTCTCGACGCTCAAAAAGCCGATGGCCGTCTGGATCCTGGGTGGCGGCGTACCGAAAAATTACACTCTTCAAGGAGAGCCCCTCCTCGATCAAATCCTCGGCGTCCCGACGCATGGCTTCGACATCGACGTCCAGTTTTGCGTCGATCCGGTGGATAACGGTGCACTGAGCTCGTGCCCCGCGGGAGAGGGCCATACCTGGGGCAAGGTGTCGGCCGAAAGTGTGGCGACCGGCAGTGTTTACGTGCACGCCGACGTGACCGCGGTCTTTCCTTGGCTCACCTACGCCCTGCTCAGTGACCCCAAGATGAAGCGCAAGGCCCGCCGCCTGTACGACGCTCGGTCCGGCGCGGTCGAGCGGCTTTCTCGCGACGTCGAGAAGCGGCGGAGCGAACTCGAGCCGACGCTCCAGTATCCGCTCGCCGAACAGAAAGGCGTGTCGCCGGTCACGCGTCGGCGAGGCTGAGGATCAGCTGGACCAGGGCCAACGCACCTTCGGCGGACTGGTGCTCGAACGCCATGCCCGCCGGCTGCGGCCAGTCGCCGCTCGACGCCCAGGCGACTCGACCGCGGAGGCGCAAGGGATCCCAGAGCATCGGCGCCGTAAAGGACAAGATCACCCTGTCGCCGGTTGAGAGCGGCTCCTCGACCAGCACGCATGCCCCGCCGAGGCCGAGGTTGAGAACGCGAGCGTGGCGCTGCCAGCCCGCATCGACGTGTGCAAAAAGAGCGTTGATGCCGGCGGCATGGCGCGCGTGGGCGCGAAACGATCCGCCCTCGGGCCCGCGACTCGACCGCCGCAAAGGACTGGACCCGGTACTGGCCAAGCGGAGGCGCCGAGTCTAGCACACGCGCTGGACCCGGCGGGTCCGATTGGCTTTTTCGGGCCCGCGCGGGTTACGATGCGTTCTGCCGCCTGCGTGTTGTTGTTAACCCGAAGACGACGATGACCCAGGACACCCGTAAAGACCGCCGCGTCAAGATCGTCAGCCTCAACGTGCGCTACAAGAGCGCGACGGTCGACGAGTTCATCGAAAACCATGCCCTCGACGTCAGCCGAGGCGGAATTTACATTAAAACGACGAACCCGTTCGCACCGGGCACGCTTCTCAAGTTCGAGGTTCGCCTCGCGAGCGATCAAGCGGTCATCACCGGCGTCGGTCGTGTCGTCTGGAAGCGGGACACGGCCCAGGCGGCGAGTGACCGGCCGGCGGGGATGGGCGTCAAGTTCATCAAAGTCGACGACGCGTCGAAGGCGGTCATCGACCGACTCATGAGCACCCGCTCGGACGCGGGCAAATCGTTCGAGTCGGAGCCCGAAGCCGGCGCGTCGGCGACGGGCAGGGCCGGAAGTCATCCGGCGGAGGTTCGAGACTCCGGACGGCCCACAGCGGCTCCTCCCCCGCTTGCACCTGCACCGTCTCCGCCACCGCCGTATCCAGCGTCTCCGCCTCCCGCGACGAGAGCGACGACGTCGGTCGGCTTGGGGACCGCCGCCGTCGCTGCCGCAGGTCGACCGAGCGTTCCTGCGCAGCCCGTTGCCGATCTGGCGATGTTCCCGAAGGGTTACCGTGACTCGACGATTCCGCCGAGGCAGGAGCAGACCGTCATGAGGCAGGCGGCCGAGCTTCTCGAAGAGGCGCTTCGCGAAGCCGGTGGATCGATGGATGAAGTTGGCCAGAGTGCCCTCTTTGCCGATCCCGCGCGTCCGAGCGTCCCCGTCGCAACGACCCCGCTCAAGACACCGTCCGAACCGAAAGCCAGGGCGCCGAGCACGCGGCCTCCCCAAGAAGACGAAGCGGCCGCGAGAGCGCGCGCCGCCGCCCTCTCCGCCGCGCCCGAGGCGGCGCCGCGCACGCCAGCCCCGCAGGTCGACGTCCGGCCTTCGACGGCATCGAAGCCGCCTTCCTCACGCATCCCGTCACCCGCTCCGGCGGCCGCCTCATTCGGTGGGGCCTCTTTCGGCGAGACCGACACGAGGCGAAAGAAGAACGGGTCGGCAACCTGGCTTTGGCTCGGAGCCATCGCAGCCGTCGCCCTCGTCGGGGTGACGTACCGCGATGAGCTGGCCGCCATCATTCGCGGCGACGCAGAGTCAAGCGCGTCCCCCGCTGTCCCATCGTCCGAGGCGCCCCCTCCCGCGAGCGCGCTGGCGGGCCCGCCGTCGGCCCAGCTGAGCGCCGAGCCAGCGCGCCACGCCGCCGCTTGGCTTGGCGGACTGGCGGCGGATGCCGCGCCGGCGCCGACCCCTCAGACCTCGGCGGGGGTAGCGGCCACGGGTGCACCGATCGTGGGCAACGCGGAACCCAAAGCGCGACCGGCTGCAGCATTCCTCGCTCCAGCCGCTCCGCCAAAGCCGAGACCGCAAGTGCGCCCGCCGCCGGCGGCGCCCTTGGAAGCGACGGCCACGAGGTCCTCGGCGGCCGTGGAGGCCCCGAGCGGGCTCACCACCGGCGCGGAGACCCCGTCCGCGCCGGCTTCCGCCACCGCAAAGGCGCCCCCCAACGCCGCAGCCGCGCCCACGGTCTCCGCGGCGACCGCCCCCGCCGTGGCCGCGGCAACGACGGCTCCTGCGGCGGCCCCCACGGCCCCGCCTTCAGCCGCCGCGACGTCGACCGCGACCGCCGCTCCGTCGGCAACCGCAACCGCGTCGGCGGCCGCCAAACCGCGGGCGAGCGCCAAGGCGCCGGACGGCAATCCCTACTGACCATCGACCACCCGTACGGACCATCGACCACCCGCAAAAACGATGGGCGGACATCGACCACCCGTACGGACCATCGACCACCCGCAAAAACGATGCGGCGGACATCGACCACCCGTACGGACCATCGACCACCCGCAAAAACGATGGGCGGAGGAGAAGGGATTCGAACCCCTGGAACCCTTGCGAGTTCGGCGGTTTTCAAAACCGCTGCCTTCGACCACTCGGCCACTCCTCCCAGTCGCGGTCTCACTTCTAGCAAAGAACGCGACTCAGAACCGCGTGTGCCGGACGTCGACGCCTCGAACCATGAAAATGACCTCCTCGGCGACGTTCGTCGCATGGTCGGCGATTCGCTCGAGAAACTTCGCGACGCGGACGACCCTCAGCCCAGCTCGCACGTCGTCGATTCGCCCGGAGATGTACGACGTCATGGCGCCGATGATCGACGCGCAATGGCGGTCGACGGCGTCGTCCGAGGCGAGGACGCGCTCGGCCGCCGCGGTATCCCACTGCACGAACGCATCGAGCGCCCCGTGCAACATGTCGCGCACGGCGACAGCCATCGTCGAGAGCTCTTCTTGGATGAGCGCCTTCGCCTGACCGTCGTTCTGGACGACGCGCTCGCCGATGTTGACGGCCTCGTCACCGATCCGCTCGAGATCGGTGATCAGCCGGAGTGCAGTGGCGAGAAAACGCAAATCTTCCGCCACCGGCTGGCGCAGAGCCAGAATCCGCAAAATGAGCGCGTGGATGTCGAGTTCATCGTGGTCGATTCGACGATCGATTTCTTCGACTTGGCGGGCAAGCTCCGGATTGCCGTCCAAGAACGCTTCGAATGAAAGCCCGACGACCCGCTCGCAGCGCGCCCCCATTGCGAGCAAACTGGCGCGCAGCTCGCGGAGCTCCGTTTCGAAGTCTCGACTGCTGTGCGCGGCGGTGGATCGGGGCACACGATGAGGATGGCACGAAACGGGCCCCGCCGAGACGCGGCATCGGCGCCGGGGCGTGGAGCCGCGCGGGTCAGTGGTCGAGACGCGCGATTTGCTCGAGGGACTTGCGCTCGGCGGCCACGCCGAATTTCGCTGCAAGCGACCCGGCCGCGACCATCAAGGCTGCGCCGATGAGGTAACCGTCGAAGACGCGCCATCGGCTGCCGGTCTGAACGAGCGCGCCAAAGAGTGCCGGCGCGACCAGCCCTCCGGCCGCCGTTCCCACTGCATAAAAGAGTGAAATGGCCATCCCCCGAAGTTCCACGGGAAAAAGCTCGCTCACAGTGAGATACGCGGAGCTCGCGGCCGTGGAGGCCACGAAAAAAACGACGCACCAGAGCGCCGTCTGCGTCGCCGCAGTCAACCAGCCGCGCGCCATCGCCCATCCGGTCGCCGCCAGCAGCACGCCGGACAAGATGTACGTCGTCACGATCATGGGGCGGCGCCCGACGGTGTCAAAGAGCCGCCCGAGCACGAGCGGGCCGATCAAGTTGCCGAGCGCAAAGGGAATCAAATAGAGGCCGATGGCGTCCGCAGGAATCGCGTAAAAGCGAACGAGCACGAGCGCGTAGGTAAAGAACACCCCGTTATACGCAAACGCCTGGGCAATCATGAGCGACAGCCCGAGCGCGGTCCGGCGCGGATGGCGCCGAAGCAAAGTGTGGGCGATCGCGGCAAAGGTCACGGTCCCCTTCGCCTCGTAGGTCGTCGTCTGCGGGACCTCGTCCCTCGCTGCGTCGGCGCCCATGTTCCCCCCGGTTCCCCGCGCAGCGTGCGAGGTCGCTGCCGCCCGCTCGCCATCACCTTTCGGACCGCCCGGCCGCGAGTCCGAAACGGCGCGCTCGATTTGCGCCACAACGGCCTCTGCCTCATCCACCCGCCCGTGCAGGAGCAGCCATCGCGGGCTTTCCGGCAGGTGATTGCGGAGCAAAAGGACAGCCGCGCCGAGCACCCCGCCAAGGAGAAACGCACACCGCCATCCAAGGGTGGGGGGAAGCACGCGCGCATCGAGCAGCGGGAGTGTGAGCGCCGCCCCGAGCGCTGTTCCGAGCCAGTAGGTCCCATTGACGGCCAAGTCGGTCCGTCCTCGAACATGGGCTGGCAAGAGCTCGTCGACCGCCGAGTTCACGGCGGAGTACTCGCCTCCGATGCCGGCTCCGGTGAGCGCGCGAAAAAAGGCGAGTGAGGCAAAGTTCCACGAGAGCGCCGTGAGCAGGGTGGCGGTTGTGTAGAGGCCGAGGGTGACGAGAAAGAGCCGCTTTCTGCCGAATCGATCGCTGGCGCGACCGAACGCGAGCGCGCCGACGATGGCACCCGCGAGGTACGCCGTCGCCGCACCCCCGATCTGGGCCCCGTCGAGATGAAGGGTCTGCGGCTCGCCGAGAACCGGTGCGATCGCGCCGACGAGTGTCACCTCGAGACCGTCGAGCATCCAGGTCGCACCGAGCGCGAGGACGACCCGCAGGTGCCAACGCGACCAACGCAGGGCGTCGAGGCGCGCGGGCACGTCGGTCGTGAATCGGGTTCCAGGCGGAAGGCTGGTGACCACGGGGTCCGACGAAAGCGACGCCTGTGCCGAGCTTGGCCCGCCCCGCCCGGAAACCGCCGGCACGCCGCGCTCGCCCGCCGCACAGTCGCCGCACGCGGATCGCGTGGTGGCCACATCATCTCCCCGAGCCTTTCCCGGGACCGCTCCGAAGCCTTTCCCCGGACCGCTCTCGGCCACTTCGGGGGCCCGAGGCGAGCGCCACCTCGCAGCAACCTGCCCGCCCTCGATGACGAAGGCTCCGTACAGCGCGACGATGCTACCCGCCGGGCAAGGCGTCCGGCCAGCGCCGATCGCGGACGTACCCGCGGAGACCGGCGTGCTCGATCGAGACGGGCGGCAGGTACTCGCCGATGCGCCTTCGCCTCCACCACGCCGACCCGGAGAAGGGCGGCGCAAACTCGTAGCGCCAAATGCCGGCGCGCACCCACCGCGCCGGCGCCCCCGGAAACGGATCGTTGGCGAGGAGCGACTTTGGCCCCTCCTCGCCCAAGAGCAACTGCCACACGAGATGCACGAGCCACGGTTCGTCTTCGATGGGCTCGCCGCGTGCGGCGTCATTGCCGACAAACCACATCTGCCAGTCGAGCCGGTCGTGGTACGGCGCGATCCAGCACGGATGGCGTCGTTCTGCTCCGGGCATGCACGGCAGCTCGTAGGGCCGCCAGTCCGACAGCGGACCCGGCGAGGCATCGCGGGTCCCCTCGAGGATCACCTCCGTGCGCGTTCTGTCGACGCTGCCGAAGGCTCCATACGTATTGACGAGCGCGAGCGGATCGAACGAGGCGTTCATCTGCTGCTCGGAGGACAGGAGGTTGACGACCGGACCGACACTCAAGACGAGGACGACGACGCCGAAGGCCCCCGTCGCGACGGTTTGCCCGCGAGACGCCGGGAGCGCCATAAAGCCCTCGAGCAGCCCCCTTCGCGTCGAGCGGGGAAGCGCGTGCACGAACGCGACGTCGTCGAAGCATGCGAGCGCCGGGACGATGGTTAGCCAATTGAGAAACGACAGATTTCCGCTGAGAATGAGGATGAACTGCAGCGCCACGAGGAAGGCGCCGGCGACGTGCCGCGCCCGACGAAAGCCAAACGCGAACCATGGCACGGCGAGCTCGACGAAGTGGTTGAAGACGACGCCGGCGACGTGAACGGCGTGCGGCGCGTGGTGAAACCAAAACGACAGAGGGTTCGGATTCGGCTGCGTTTCGAAGTGAAAGTCCAGGCACGTGAGGTCCCGCCAGCATGAATCACCCCGGAGCTTGATGAGCCCCGCACCCAGCATCACGCGAAAGATGAGCCAGCGAAGCAGCCAAACGGTCACCTTCGGGGTCCGCCGCCGCGGGAACGGGCGGACGCTGCAGAGCGGGCACAAAAAGACCGCGAGCATGCCGGTCTCGAGGAGCTGCAGTTCCCATCCGTAGCCGTAAAATATTTGGCCGACGGCGACGAATGATCCGTAGATCGCCCAGAGCACGAGCTGAACGCCCGCGTTCGTCACACCGGCGAGCACGGCGACCGAAAGCACGATCCCGCACGTCCACGCCAGGGCCAGCGCAGCGTCCGATGCTCCCCACCAAAAGAGCGTCGGCAAGCGCAAGAATGCCTCCGAGCCCAACCGCGCCCGGCTCGCCGCCAAGAATTCGCCTGCGGGGAGAAGCCCATGCGATCCGAAGAGAGCCGCGCCTTGCCAGGCCAATGAAACGAACGCGGCGAGATACACGAGCGCGAGCAGGCGCAGGACCGCAAACCGCGTGATTTCGTAGGAGGCTCGCTCGGCGGCGAGCCTCTGCCACCATGCCGTTCGAAAGGACTGTGGATCGTTGTCGGCGGTGCGGACGGCTGACATTTCCCGGGGAGCTCGAAAGGGATGGTACGCTCGGCGGCGTGATTCGCGCGCTCAGCCAGGCCTACGTGTGTCGAGAAGGTGCTCCCGTCGTCGACCGGGTCGACACGGCCATCTTCGTCCGCCGCTACTTCGTCCACTGCATGCAGTGTCAGTACTGCCATGACTCGTGCTGCCAATACGGCGCCGACATCGACGGCGAGAACGTCGCGCGCATCGAGGCGCATGCCGCCGAGATCGAGGCTTACACCGGCGTGCCCCGCGATCGATGGTTCACCGGCGAGTGGGTCGCGGACGGAGAGTTTCCCGGCGGTCGCCAGACGAGAACGGCCGTCGAGAACGGCGCTTGTGTCTTCCGCAGCCGGCGCGGACGCGGGTGCATGCTGCACTCCTTCGCGCTCGATCGTGGAATCGATTATCACGCGCTAAAGCCCATGGTGAGCTCTCTCTTTCCGGTGACGTTCGACTGGGGCCTTTTGCACCCATCGAACGAAATCGTCGACCGCTCGCTTCAGTGCGTGGACGACGGGCCGACGATCTACGAGGGGGTTCGCGGCGAGATCGCCTGGTACTTCGGCGAGGGGCTCGTGGCCGAACTCGACGCGATGCAGCGCGAAGGCGTGCCCTCGGTTGCGGAAACCGCCGGCGCGAAGTAGGTTGCCTCCCCTTCCGAGGAGTAACCATGGCCCGCGTCACCGTCGAAGACTGCCTCGAGCGCGAGGACAACCGTTTCGCCCTGGTCGTTTTGGCCGCGCAGCGAACGCGCATCCTGATGAAGGGTGCGACCCCTCTCGTGCACTCGAAGAACAAGCCGGCCGTGACCGCGCTGCGTGAGATTGCCGCCGGCAAGGTCCACTACGACCGGCCCAGCATCGAAGCCGTTCAGGAATACATCGTGGAGCTCAACAAGCGCGAGTTCGGTTGAGCGGCGCTCGCGGTCGCGGCGACCGCGAGCTCGAGGCCGGGTCTCTCGCCCACTACGAAGACCCCTCCTACTACACGTCGATTTACGGCGAGCGCGTCGCCGACGTGGCGTTCTACGTGGCGCTCGCGCGCGAATGCGCAGGTCCGGTTCTCGAGTACGGCTGTGGCAATGGGCGAATCGCGCTGCCGATCGCGCGCCACGACGTCGAGATCGTCGGGGTGGATCACGCGTCGGCGATGCTCGACGACTTGCGGGCGCGGCTCAAGCGTGAAGCGCCGGGTGTCCGATCTCGGCTGCGCGCCGTCCGGGGCGACATGCGCCGCACCCGCCTTCGCCGGCGATTTCCACTCGTCATCGCCGCGTTCAACACGGTGCTTCACCTTTACACGCGCCAGGACGTCGAGCGGTTCTTGGCGCGGGTGCGCGATCATCTCACCGTCGGCGGCCGCTTCGTCGTCGACCTGTCGATGCCCGCTCTCGCGGACCTGGCCCGGCCGCCCTCGCGCCCGTTCCACGCGCCGCGATTCCGCCATCCGACCGCGGGGGTCATCGTCAAGAACCGAGAACGCTTCGACTACGACCCGCTGCGGCAAGTACTCTTCGTCGCCATGGAGTTCGAGCCCGTGGGCGATCCCGAACGAGCGTGGATGACGCCGCTCGCTCACCGGCAATTTTTCCCGCAAGAGTGGGAGGCGCTTCTTCACTACAACGGCTTTGCGGTCGATCGCGTCGAAGGCGACTTCACGGGCGGCCCTCTCGTGAACGGCAGCGAGGTCATGGTGTGGCACGCGCGCCGGAGGTGACGGTGAGCGTCGCCGAACACCTGGCTGCCGTGCGTGAACGAATCGCGCGCGCCTCCGTCGCCTGCGGACGCGATCCGAGCTCCATTCGGTTGGTGGCGGTCTCGAAAACGAAGGCCGAGTCTGCGATCCGCGAAGCTTACGCGGCGGGTCAGCGCGCCTTTGCGGAGAACTATGCGCAAGAGCTTGCGGATAAAGCGGAGGCGCTCGCGACGCTCGGCGACATCGAGTGGCATTTCATCGGTCATCTGCAGACGAACAAGGCTCGCGTGGCCGCCCGGTGGGCCGATTTCGTTCACACGATCGATTCGGTCGCGGTCGCCCGCGAGCTCGGCAAGCGCGCCGCCAAGGAGCGCAACCTGCCTTTGCCGGTGCTCATCGAGGTCAACGTTGGCGGCGAGCCGCAGAAGGCCGGGGTCGCGCCGAGCGAAATCGAAGAGGTCATGGCCGCGGTGGAGGGGCAGCCCGCCCTCTCGCTCCGGGGCTTGATGACCGTTCCGCGCGCGGGCGACCTGCATGCCGCTCGAAAGACCTTCGAGACCCTCGCCTTGCTCAAAAACCTCCACGGCGGGAGTGCACGACTGCCCGAGCTTTCGATGGGCATGAGCGACGACCTGGAGGTCGCGATCGCGAGCGGGGCGACGTACGTTCGGGTTGGAACGGCGATTTTCGGGGCGAGATGAGCGATGGAAGCCATCGCGCCCGGAACGTTTCGGTCGGTCGCCACCCCCCCGGGGTCCACCGTCGCCCGGCGCATTCTCTTCTCGTTCGCCATCACGGTGATTGCATTCGCCGTCACCCTCGGTTGGGGCATTGAGGCCCAGCGGCGCGCCGCGGACGACAGCGTCGAGCTCGCCCGCGGCTACGTCCCGGTCGCCATGCGCGTCGCCCAGCTGCGGGCCGCGCAAACGACGCTCTCGACGCTGATCGACGGAATACCCGACGAGCGGGAACCGAGCTCGACGCGCGTCCTCATCGAGACCCTGGCGGGCGCGCGACGCACGATGTTCGGCGAGACGCGCGCAGCCATCACGCAGAATCTGGCGGTCGTCGGCAAGGGGGGCACCGGCGCACTGGCCGCCGAGCTCGCGACAGAGCTCGACGCGGTCGAGTCGATGCTCGAAGGAGACCGCCTCCTCTTCGAGCGCCTGTTCACGGCGATCGGCGGCGACGACGTCGATGAGGTCAACCGCACGATCATTTCCCTCGGCGGACTCGAGCACCACGCGGACCGGCGGCTGCGATTGCTCGCGGCGCGCCTGAACGCTTCGATAGACGAGCTCTCCTCGGCGGCCCGCGACCGAGAGCTGAGATCGATCTGGGGACTCGTCTTTCTCGCGACGCTCACGCTCGCCGTCGGCCTCGTCGTCTCGCTCCACGTGCGGCGCCTGCTCGCTCCCCTTGCCCGCGTGACCGAACGGGCAAAGGCCGTCGCACGCGGTGACTTGACGGCACGCGAGATCGTGCCGAGCGACGACGAAATCGGGCAACTCGAAGCCGCCTTCGAAAGGATGGTCGCCGGACTCGCGCGGGCCCAGGCGCTCGCCCTGTCGAACGAGCGACTCGCCGCGATCGGCAAGATGGCGGCACACGTGACCCATGAAATTCGCAATCCGCTTTCGGCCATGAGCCTGAACGTCGAGATGCTCGAAGAAGAAATCTCGGCCGAGAGCCCTTCCCCGCGGGCCGAGGTCGTCCATTTGCTGGCCGCGATTCAGCGCGAAGTCCAGCGGCTCGAACACCTCAGCGAAGAGTATCTGCGCGTTGCGAGGCTGCCCCAGCCGCGGATGGAGGCGGACGACGTCTCCGCGACGGTCCGCGAAGTCGTCGAATTCGCCCGGCGGGAAATCGAGAGCGCAGGGGGCCGCGTCGTGCTCACGATCGACGAGCCGACGCCTCCCGCGCTGTTCGACGAAGCGCAGGTGCGTCAGGCGCTCCTCAACCTGCTCCGGAACGCGCGCGAGGCGATGCCCGGCGGCGGCCCCATCGACGTGCGGGTAGCCGCCGAGGGCATGAGCGTCATCGTCGACGTCGACGACCGCGGCGGCGGCATTTCCGACGACATCCGCGCCCACGTCTTCGACCCCTTCTTTTCGACGAAAGGCGAAGGCACCGGACTCGGTCTGGCCATCACGCGCCACATCGTGGAAGCGCACGGAGGCACGGTAACGTGCGAACCCCGTGAGGGCGGAGGCACGCGCTTTCGATTGGCTCTGCCGATCGCCCCTGCGAAGAGCACACGACCCGCGATTTCCTGAAGCTCGTCCTTCTGGGCGCGCCAAGGAGCGCCCGGCCCTTCGCCCGCGCCCCGCCGGCGGCGGGCGGCAGTCCCAGTCCCATCACCCGCGAGGGCGGGCGCGCCGGCCTGGGCCGCACCGGAGCCCCGGGCCCTCGGTCGGACGTGATGGCCCGGCAAGGACACGGACATCGCCTGCCCTTTCCGCGGGCCGACAATCGCCGCCGGACCGGCGAAACACCGGGGGACCCGCCGCCGTGCTAAAGCGGCGGGCCCATGCCTCGACCCGACGGTCGCCCCTTCGACGCCCTGCGTCCCATCGAGATGCTTCCGCGCTTCCACCGGCCTTCCGAAGGCTCGGTGCTTTACCGCGCCGGAGGCACGGTCGTGCTTTGCACGGCCTCGGTCGACGAGAAAGTGCCTACCTTCCTCGAAGGCAAAGGGACCGGCTGGCTGACGGCGGAATACCAGATGCACCCTCGCGCCAATCCGCGGCGGCAAGAACGCGACGGACGAGGCCGGCCACCGAGCGGTCGCACGCAGGAAATCCAGCGCCTGATCGGCCGGGCCCTGCGGGCGGCCGTCGACCTCGAAAAGCTCGGCCCGCGCACGGTCACCGTCGACTGCGACGTTCTCGAAGCCGACGGCGGGACGCGCACCGCCTCGGTCACGGGGGGCTTCGTCGCCTTGGCCTTGGCGCTCGCCAAGGTGGGCGCGACCCAGGCCTTGCGTGAATCGGTGGCCGCCATCAGCGTCGGCCACCTCGGCGAGCAAGGCCTGGCCCTCGACCTCAACTACGCCGAGGACTCGGCCGCACGCGTAGACCTCAACGTCGTCGCGACCGCCTCGGGCAAGATTGTCGAAGTGCAAGGAACGGCCGAAGGGGCTCCGGTCGAGAGACGCGAAATCGACAGAATGGTCGACCTCGCACTCGTCGGTACCGCGCGCTTGACCCAGATCCAGGCCGAAGCGTTGCGTCTCACCTGACGAGCGGAAGCGGCCGAATCGGACGCGCCCGTGGTAGCGTCTCGATGTGCTTCGGCATCGGCTCGTCGTCGCGACCGGAAATCGGGGAAAGCTCGACGAGCTGCGCGTGCTCTTGGGGGACCTGCCGCTCGATGTGCAAGGTGTCGGCGAGATCCTCCGAGAGCCTCCGTGGGTCGTCGAAGACGGCGCCACGTTCGCGGACAACGCGATGAAGAAAGCCCGCGCCGTCGCCGACGCGACGATGTGCCTGTGCCTGGCGGACGACTCGGGCCTCGAGGTCGATGCGCTCGGCGGAGGGCCGGGCGTCCACAGCGCGCGGTTCGCGCACGCCCGGGCATCGGACGCCGAAAACAACGCTGCGCTTTTGGCCGCGCTCGATGCGCGAAGCGCATGGGGCGGCGCGCACCGGGGCCCCGGGGTCGGGGCGGGCCTGGCGGCCCGCTTTCGGTGCGCGCTGGCTCTCGTCGATCCGTTCGACCGGGGGCGGCCGCGCATCGCAGAAGGCGTTTGCGAGGGAAGCGTCCTGCGCGAACCGAGAGGTTCGGGCGGGTTCGGCTACGATCCGCTCTTTTTGGTCGGGGGCCAGGACCGCACCATGGCGGAGCTCTCTGCAGACGAAAAAAATCGGGTCAGCCATCGCGCCGCCGCCATCGCCGCCCTGCGGCCCGAGATCGAATTGGCCCTCGCGCACCGCGCGACCCTGCCCGTCGGCATGACGGCGCCGTAGCACCCAGACGGCACCCTCATGGCCCAGCCCTGGCGAGACATCGGTCGATACGGCAGTGTGGGAATCGAGTTTTTGCTCACGATTTTCATCGTCTCGTGGCTCGGATACTGGATCGACGGTCGTTATTCTGGCACCCGCGGTTGGGGCCTCGTCGTCGGCTTCGTGCTCGGCGTGGCGGTCGCGTTTCGAAATCTCGTGCGCACCGCGCTCCACATGCAGCGCGACATCGAGGGCGCGGAGTCTCGCGATCCGCGTGCGAACCGCTGGACCGTCGACCCGAGCTGGCTCCACAAGGATGCCGCCGACATTGCGCCGGATCGCGATCCAGAGCATACGGGGCGCCCTGACGATGATCGCAAGCCCCCCCACAGCTGACCCCGTTCGGGGCCCGATGGACGCCCGGCTGCGCACGGCGCTGCGAGCGGTCGCCTTTACCGGCGTCGGCTTGACCGCCGCCGCCGCCCTCTTTGGGTCGCCCTCGTCCGCCCTCGGAACGCTGCTCGGAGCGGCCGTGGCCGCCGCCAACCTCTGGACGCTGGCGCGGATCGTCGTGGCCCTGCTGCCGGTCGACGCGACAGGTTCGGCGGCCCAGAGCCGCGCAGGTTGGGCCATCGTCGCAGCCCTGAAGGGCGGTGGATTGCTCGGCTTGACGTGGCTGCTCATGCGTCACGGTGCCGTGGCGCCGCTTCCGTTGCTCTTCGGTTTCCTCTCGCTGCCGATCGGGATTGCCATCGGCTCGCTCGTGAGCGATAGAAGCGCCGCGTCACGAGATCGCTGATCTCCATCCACCAATCCTTCCCGCCGCCGACCCGCATGCCCGAGCACTCTTCATTTTTCAGTTATCTCCTCGCCCAGTTTCCGGCGCTGGGGCAGAACATGCACGCCTTCGGCGAGACGTTTCTCGGCCACCAGCCGGTCGATGCCGACTCGGCCGAACCGGTCACGGCCAGCATCGCCGTCATGCTCCTCATCCTCGTGCTCGCCCTCGTCGTGCGGCCCGTTCTTCTCCACCGTGAGAAGTCAGCCATTCCGGACGCAAAGCTGAGCCTGAGGACGTTCTTCGAAGTGTGGATCGGCTATTGGTATGGCCTGATGAAGGACATGATGGGCCCGAGGCGCGCGAGGCAGTACTTCCCGCTCGTCGGCTCCCTGTCCTTGTTCATCATCTTTTCGAACGTGCTCGGCCTGATCCCGGGGTTCACGCCGCCGACATCCCACTGGGACATCACCTTAGGCTGCGCGCTGATCGTGTTCGTCATGTTCAACTATTACGGGATTCGAGCGAACGGCCTCGGCTACTTCAAACATCTCTTCGGCCCCTGGCTCGGCTGGCCGCTCGTTCCGATCAACCTCCTGCTATTCGTCGTCGAGAGCTTCTCTCTTTGCATTCGGCCCTTGACGCTCAGCATTCGTCTCATGCTGAACATGGCGGTCGATCACCTGCTCGTTGCGATCTCCCTGGGCATGGTGGCCCTTTTCCTACCGGTCCCCGTCCTCGTGCTCAGCACGTTGGTGTGCATCGTCCAGGTGCTCGTTTTCTGCATCCTGACCTCGATTTACATCGCCCTCGCTACCGAGCACGACGAGCACGACGCCGACGCGAAGGGTCACGGCGAGGGCAGTGCCCACGCCGCAGGCGCTGTCTCGTGAAGGCACCGCCCCGTACGACGTTCGCGGCCGGCAGCACTAGCCCCCTGCGCGAAAAGCGACTAAGAGGGCCGCGGATTCGCTGTCTGAATTTTTCATTGTCCCGAAAGCACCACGTAAGGAGTCAGTGACGATGTCGACCCCGAAGAAGCTCGCCCTCGCGACGCTGAGCGCCGCCGCCACCTTGCTCGTTCCATTCGCAGCGTTTGCGCAGGACGATAAGGCGGGCTCCAACCTGTTCGACGTCCGGGCGTGGGCCGCCATCGGCGCCGGTCTGGCCATCGGTCTGGCCGTGCTCGGCGGAGCCCTCGGACAAGGCCGAGCGGCCGCCGCGGCGCTCGAAGGTATCTCGCGGAATCCAGGGGCGTCCGCTCGGATCCAGACGCCCATGATCCTCGGGCTGGCGCTCATCGAATCGCTCGTGCTCATCGGCTTCGTCATCGCCTTCTGGCTCCGCAACATCGCCTCGGGCGGCTGAGCGGCAACGGCTTAGCGAACGCGGACGACCGATCCCTCCTGGTCGAGGGGAGTCGGGAAGGCAGCTGCCCAACCATCCGGTAGGCGCGGTTCGGTGAACGAAAACAGCCAGAGCGCATCGAGCGGCGCCAGATTCACGCACCCATGGCTGTGCACGCGCCCGAAATCGCCGTGCCAATAGGTGCCGTGAATGGCGACCGAGCCGTCGAAAAACTGAACGTAGGGAACGTCTTGCATCGAGTAGTGCTGCTCGACGTCTTCGCGTTCGACGTTGTCCATGTCCGAAGCAACGAGCTTCACCCAGATGCGGTGGGTGCCGACGGGCGTCGCGCCCTCGCTCCCGGCGGCGCCCCGCCCCGTCGACACCAGCGTCGCGTACACCGGTCGCGATCCCTCGTAGGCGACGAGCGTCTGGCTGGCGATGTCGATGTCGATCCAGCGTTCGGCGGCCTTTTCGACCTCCTTGGGCGGCGGCGCGATCGATGGGCGCGCCAGGTCGCGCGCCAGCATCCACATTCCGTCGTCGATGCGCACCATCGGCCCGCTCTCCTCATGGACCGTCACGCGCTCGAACCGACCGCGCGCGCCAGAAGGACTGTTGCCCCGGGCGCCGGAAGGGGTCTTCGCCGGGACCGGGGAAGACCAGACGCCGGCTCGGTCGGCGACGACCCAAGCGAAGTCGATCGAGCCGTCCCCGATGGTCTCTCCGTGAAACGAGGAAGGACGCGCAGGCACGAGGTCGTGCATGGCGATGAACAGCCCTTCTCGCGTTTGCGCCCAGCGCTCATCGGCGATCGTCTTCGCCTCGACGACGCCGACCGCCCAGCCCCCTTCGAGCTCGCGGTCCTCGGCCCCTTCCGCGGCGGCCTCGAGACTTGCGTAGGCGCTCGCCCCTTCGGGGCGGACGAAAAAATACTCGAGCCAAAGGCCGTCGCGGCCCGCAACCGGCGGGGCGAAGAGCGGCGAGTCGGGTGAGAGCCGCGCGTCGTCCGAGCATGTCCACGCCAGCGGGCCCACGAGCCAAAAGCGACCCGAGCAGCCCGATCCTCGCTTCGATCCGTAAAACGGCAGGGGCGCCCCCGGCCACGTCTCCCCGCGCCGGGCACTCGCGCGGCTGGGCTCGACATAGAGCGCGAGATCTTGCGGCCGGCCGCCGTCCTCGGTGGCCGGCACGACCGACCGCGCCCAAGACGGAGAGTCGACGTCGCCTTGCTGGACCCACGGCGGGATCAAGACATCGGCCCGTACCGCCCCGATCGCCGTCGCGGCGAGCAAGAGCGCCGTGCCCAGGGCTGCGCCGCCTCGTCTCATGCGGTCACGCCGACGGTTGCGGCAACCGCAGCTTGAAGGTCGCGCCGCGGTTCGAGGATTGAACGACGATGGTTCCCCCGTGCTCCTCGACAATCTTTTTCACGATGGCAAGGCCCAGGCCCGTACCGCCGCGCTTGCCGCTCGTGACGAAGGACTTGAACAGGCGATGCTCGATTTCCTTCGGAATGCCGGGGCCCGTATCGGAGAACGAAACGACGAGGGCTCGATCGGCCTTGTCCCGCGTGACCTTGATGACGAACTTTCCCCCTCGGTGCCCCATGGCTTCGGCGGCGTTGCGGGCGAGGTTATGCACGACGCGGAGCATCTTGCCCTCGTCGAAGCGCGCCGTTCCGCGGTCTTGCACGTCAACGACGAGCTCGACCCCTTGCTTCGCGAGGTCACCTTCGAGCTGCTGGCGAACGTCTTCGAAGAACTTCTGGACGTAGACTTTGCGGACGAGGACGTTCTTCTCACCGCGGGCAAATTCCAGCACTTCGCGCTGCATCGCGCCGATGTGGTCGAACTGCTTGAGAATCAGCTCACCGAACTTCTTTCGCTCGGCGGCATTCTTCGCGACCTTCATGAGCTGGACGTAGCCGCTGATGACTCCGAGCGGCGTCTTCAGGTCGTGGATGACGCTCGAGAGCAGGCGACCAATCGTCGTCAAGCGCTCCTCGCGCTCGCGCGCCTCGCGCGAGAGCTGCAAGCGAAGGGCGGTCGAGGCGTTGGCGCCGACGAGGGCGAGAAGGCCCCGATCTTCGTCGTTGAACGGGCGATTGCCGCGCTTATTGTAAATGGCAATCGCCCCTATCGGGGCGTCGTATTCCCCCTCGAGCGGAACGATGAGAGCCGTCCTTGCGCGGCCGGCGCCGATTCGCTCGTCGAGCGCGTCGTCGCGGCGCGGATCGTTCTCGGCGTCGCTCGACACGAGGACCTCGTTGTTGCGGATGGACCAGCCGATGAGCCCCGTGTCCTGAGGATACGGCAGGCGCTTCATCTTCTTCGCGCGATCGTCGATGACGTAGAGCGTGCCCGTCGGCTCTTCGGGATCGCGCAGTGCGACCGCCCCCATGCGTGCCTCGCAAGCCCTCATCGCTTCGCCGAGGACCGCAATGAAGAGGTCTTCGAGCGATGACGCGTGGCCCACCGCACGCTCCAGATCGAAGAGCAGCTTGAGATCGCGCACGCGGTGCTCGAGCTGTTCCTTCGTATCGAGTAGCTGGATGTTTTTTTGCGTGACGGACATGAAGAGGCGCGAGTTGTCGATGCTGATGGCCGCCTGCGTCGCCAGGGCGGCGAGGATGTCCGCATCGTCCTCGCTGAACTCGCCTCGCTTCTTGTTGAGCACCTGCACGACGCCGATCGTCCTGCCGAGGTGATTGCGCATCGGCGCGGCAAGGATCGAGCGGGTTCGGTAGCCGGAGATGAGATCCCACTCGGCGTTGAACCGCGGGTCGCGGTAGGGGTCGCGCACGTGGAGCGGCGTGCCGGTACGGGCCACGTGGCCGGCGATCCCGTGGCCGAGCTTCAGCCGAATCGAGCGAACGTCGGTCCCTTGGGCGATGCGAGAAACCAGCTCTTCGTTCGCTTCGTCGAGCAGGTAGAGCGTCGCCCGGTCCGCCTCGAGCGCCTCAGTGATCTTCTGCAAAATGAGTTCGAGAAGCTCGTCCAGATCGAGAGTGCTCCCGAGGGCCACGCCGACGTCGCGGAGCGCCTTGCTCACCCGAATCTCGCGCGCGAGCGCGAACTCGGCGTCGGCCAGACGCGCGTCGAGCGAGCGAGCCGTGTCGGACTTCGGAGGCACGATCGGCATCTTACCAGGCCATCGCGGGCCGACGTCAGAGGCAACTTGTCGGCGACGGTCGTACTCGTCGTACCCGCGCCGCATGCCGGTCCGATGTCCGACGATTGCGGCAGAGCGCGCTTTCGCGTAGCGTCGACGCCGCCCCGGCGACGAGCCCACCCCGGCCCCTTTCCGGTGAACTTCCCCCCGAGCGCCTAACCCAGCTTGGTCGCGGCGATGACGACGTGGGGGTACGGTAGGACGTCTGGGACGCGCACCGTCCGCACTTTGAACCCGATGCCGGTCAGCATCGTGGCCCATTCACGGTGGTGCCGGTAGGCGAGCGGCTCGTGCAAGCCGACCATGGCCCGGTCGAGCATCTCGGTGAACAGAAGCCCTAAGCGGGGCGTCGTCGTGATGTCTTTGACGACGAGCATCCCGCCCGGCGCGAGAGCCGAGCGCAGGCGTTCGAGGACCCGCTGCTGATCGCCGGCGGGCAAATGGTGCATGACGTCGAGCACGTAGGCCGCGTCGAAGGTCCCCTCGAGCGTCGCGTCTCGGACGTCGCCGACGACGAATGAGTGTCCGGCGAGGCCGAGCCGCGAGGCCACCTGCCTGGCGATTTCGACGCGGCGCGCGTTCGGGTCGACGCCGACGATGCGCCGTCGGGGGTGCGTCTGTCCGAAGTACGCGGCAAAAAGACCAAAGCCGCAACCGACGTCGAGGATGCGCCCCTCGTCGGTCAGGAGCAGATCCATGACGCTCAGGATCTTCGAACGCAGGATCGAAAAACGAACGCGTGAGTACGCACGCTCGACCGGCGGCAGCGCGCGCACGATGTTCGCGATCGCGCGACGCCCGTAGACCTCCCCCGGTTCCGACGCATCCGGTGCTCGCCGGTCGAACGCCGGGGCTCGAGGCCGGGACGCCGCCTCGGCGATGGAAGCGGTCGAGGTGGCAGCCACGATGACTTCTAGGCTGCCCTCCGGATCGGCGTCAACCCTCGTTCCAAGGTCGGCGCGCCCGGAGGGATTCGAACCCCCGACCCGTGGCTTCGAAGGCCACTGCTCTATCCAGCTGAGCTACAGGCGCCAGACCCTCCCGAGTATCACGCGCCGAACGGCGCAACCAGCGGGGCGTGCCCGGAGCCCACGATGCCGGCGCCGTCTTTCCGGGGGAGCCGCGGCCTCGCAGGACAAGCGACCGATGACCGCCCTGCAGCCCACCGCTCGCTCCTTCCCGCAGCCGTGCGCTCTTTTCTTGATTGCTCGATTGTTGATTGCTCGATGGCATTCGATGGGGTGCCCGATAGCGCCCTTGAAAACCTCTCTTGCCCTTCGCCCGCAGGTCAAGGCCTGAAGCCGCTTGTCCTTGGCCCGCAGGCCCGAGCCTCTCCCGCCCTGGCCCGCAGGCCTGAGCCCCTCTCTCGCCCTTGGCCCGCAGGCCTGAGCCCCTCTCGCCCTTGGCCCGCAGGCCTGAACCCCTCTCGCCCTTGGCCCGCAGGCCTGAACCCCTCTCGCCCTTGGCCCGCAGGCCTGAACCCCTCTCGCCCTTGGCCCGCAGGCCTGAACCCCTCTCGCCCTTGGCCCGCAGGCCT
>JBEKFX010000065.1:0-34466 GCA_050013115.1 Polyangiaceae bacterium | reverse complement strand
GGCCGCACGCATCGAGCGCGACGCCGATGAGTTGAGCGGCCGGCTCGCGCAGTCCCTCGTCCCACAAGCTCAAGCCTGGGCACGGGACGTCGACCTCGTTTTCGTCGGCCGCGACAAGGAAGCGGCGGCGCGCGACCCGGTGTTGGCCCGATACCGCGTGGATCGAGCCCTTGCGATCGTGGCGCCAGCCTTCGCGCGAGCGCTCTCTTCAGTGGCCCCCGAAGTCGGCCTGTCACCCGCGTCATTGGTCGCCATTTCGCGAGCCATGGTCCGGGCGTCGGCCTGGAACACGCAGAGCGAGCGCGAAACAATCGTCGGCGAGTTGGCGCGGGCCGGTGTGGATGCCCTTGCGGAGCACTTGTTTGCCCTTTCGGCCGAAGCCCCACCCGTCGGACATGCCGCGGGGGTGCTGCGCGAGCTCGAAGCTTTCGCTTCCGCGCTCCGGGATCGCTAAGCTTCTCGCGCCGAATGCGACGCCTTGCTCTTGCACCGCTCGCCGTGTCGGCGTTCCTGGTCTCGGTGCCGGTTGCAAAAGCGGAAATTCTGGGCGGCGGCGAAGGTGTTTCGCTTCAGGCCGATCGATTGGACATCGACATCCTCGCCGGCGAGGCGACCCTCACTGGCAAGGTGACCCTCTCGAAGGGCGACTTGACGGTCAATTGCCCTCGTATCGACCTGCGGTTCGATCACGCCCCGCACCTGACGTGGGCGAAAGGATCGGGCGGGGTGACCGCCGACGTCCGTGGCGTGCATGCGGAGGCGCCTTTCGTCGAACTCGACTTGACGCGACAAATCGTCGACCTGAGCGGCGGCGTGAAGCTCGCTCGGGGGCAGGGCTGGCTGACGGCCGACAGCGCCCGGATCGACATTGCGACCGCCAAGGTTTCGTTGACTCAGGTGAAAGGCTCGATTCCGGTAGCCAAAGGGCCTTGACCCCATGATCGAAAAGGCGCCGCGAAAGCTCGAGGCTCGGGGCCTGCGAGTCTCACGTGGCGGCCGGGTCATCCTCCGCGGGGTCGACCTCGACGCCAGCGCCGGTGAAGTCGTCGGCGTTCTCGGCCCCTCGGGGGCGGGCAAGTCGACGCTTTTTCGGGCACTGGTCGGTGAGGAGTTAGCCGACGAGGGCACCGTCATGCTCTGCGGCCAAGATGTCACGCACTGGCCGCTGTGGAAACGAGCGCGGGCCGGCGTGGGCTTCATTCCCCAAGGTCCGAGCGTCCTGTGGGAGCTCACGGTCCGTCAGAACCTCGAAACCTTCCAGGCTATAGCGGGCCAACGCCCCGTCCACGCCAATCTGACGTACAACGCCGCACTGCGGGTCGGGCTCGAGCACCGTCTGGACGTGCGGGCCGGTCAGCTCTCGGCCGGAGAGCGGCGCCGGCTCGAATTCGCGCGAGCGGTGACGCGGCCGCCGACGGTCCTTGTCTGCGACGAACCGTTTGCCGGGGTCGATCCGGCGGGCGCCGAACGTCTTGGCAACCTGCTCCGAGCCCTGGCCGAAGGGGGTGCCATCGTGATCCTTGCCGACCATCACGTCGCCGAAGCGCTGCGCGTCTGCACGAACGCCATCTTGCTCCTCGACGGCGAAGTCGCGGCGGCAGCCCCAGCCGGCGAGTTCGCCAACCTCGCCATCGTCCGAGGTCGTTACCTCGGAACCTGGTCGCCGGGGACCTCGGAGCGCGCACCGGAGGTGAACGACTGAACCGCTCCGCCGGTGCCGCCGATGGGTGGGGGACGGCGCCGTTCCTCGTTTGCCGATCGCCGCTTTGGGGCCCTTCACCGGCCCGGACGCCGTCACGCGAAAAGACCTCACCTGTAGCACTTTTGCAGCTGATTCTTAGCAAATTCAACCGCTGGCACGAAAATCGCCGTAAAGCCGCTGCCAGCTTGCGTTGTCGGTGTTAGTGGTAACGAAAGGGGGCTGCCGCGGCGCGGCGCCGGTCCCAAGCGCGAGGTGCTCGACCTTTTAAGGGAACGCGATGGAGATAAAGCAGCAGCTCAAGCTCAGTCAGCAGCTCGTGATGACGCCGCAGCTGCAGCAGGCGATCCGCCTGCTGCAACTTTCTCGTCTCGAGCTCATCGACGAGATTCGCAAGGAACTCGACGCCAATCCTGTCCTGGCGGACGAAGAGGTGGACCCTCGCGCGCGGGCCAATGGCGACGCGAAGAATGGTGAGGCGGCCATCGAGCCGCCCCCAGCCGATTCGCCGGCGCTTGCCGCCGAAAAGCTCGACCTCTCGGATCTCGGCAAACGGACAGAGGAAAAACAGGTCCAAGAGATCGACTGGGAACAGTTTCTCGAGAACCGAACCCTGCAGCAGCCGCTGCCGAGCAACCGGGGGGGGTTCGATGAGCTCCCCCCCATCGAGCAAAATCTCACCAAGACCCAGTCGCTGGTCGATCACCTTCGGTGGCAGCTGCAGCTCAGCGACTTCCACGAAGATGAGAAACGCTTCGCCGAATTGGTCATCGGAAATCTGGATGAGAACGGCTTTCTCGACCTAAAAGGCACCGAACGAGACGGTGGCGAGCGAACGCCGGACCTGACCGTCGAAGACCTGGCGCGCGAGGTACCCATCGATCCGGAAGACGCGGAGTGCGTCTTGCGAGAGATGCAAGAGTGGGATCCTGTGGGCGTCTGTGCCCGATCGTTGCAGGAGTGCTTGCATGTTCAGGCCGAGGCGTTTGGATACGACGACCTCGAGCTGCAGATCATTGAGAAGCACCTGCCGAACTTGGAAAAGCACAACTACCAGGCCATTGCCCGCGACCTCAAGGTCACGGTCGAAGAGGTATACGAAGCCGTCAAACAGATTCAGAAGCTCGAGAGCCGACCCGCGCGAAACTATACGGACACCGACGACAAGACGATTGCGATCACCCCGGATGTCTACGTGATCAAGGATGACGAGAAATTCATCGTCACGGATAACGATCGCGGAGTCCAGCGCCTCTACATTAACGAGTCGCTCACGAAGCAGCTTCTCAAGGACCCGCAAGCGAAAGAGTTCATTGGAGAGAAGCTGCGGAATGCCCAATGGCTCATCCGCGCCATTGAGCAGCGTCGGAAGACCATCATTCGCGTCACCGAATGCATCGTCGAAAAACAGCGGGACTTTTTCGAGAAAGGTGTCGCGTTCCTGAAGCCAATGATTCTGCGCGATGTGGCCGAAACGGTTGGAATGCACGAGTCCACGATAAGCCGCGTCACGACGAACAAGTACGTGCATACCCCGCAGGGTTTGTTCGAGTTGAAGTACTTCTTCAATTCGTCGATCCGAAGGATGGCCGACGACGACATCGCGAGCGAAAGCGTCAAGCAAGCGATCAAGAAAATTATTGACGACGAGGACAAGGGAAACCCCATGTCGGATCAACAGATCGTCGAGCTCCTCGCAAAACGCGGCGGGATTCAGATTGCCCGCCGAACCGTAGCTAAATACAGAGAAATGCTTGGCATTCTGTCTTCCAGCAAGCGGAAAAAATTGTTCTGACCACGGCGCACCCCGCACAGCGCACGCCGCACAGCGCACCCCCCAAGCGCGGACAGCGCACCCCGCGAGCGCGAGCCGCAAGCGCGAACCGCGCACTCCGCCGTCGATGGGCCTGACATCAAGGATGGCGGCGCACGGCGAGGCGGCGCACGGCGAGCGAGAACCGCAAGCGCGAACCGCGCACTCCGCCACCAATGGGGCTGACATCAAGCTTGGCGGCGCAGGGCGAGGCGGCGCAGGGCGAGGCGGCGCACGGCGAGCGCGAGCCGCAAGCGCGAACCGCGCACTCCGCCGTCGTTGGGGCTGACATCAAGGATGGCGGCGCACGGCGAGGCGGCGCACGGCGAGCGCGAGAACCGCAAGCGCGAACCGCGCACTCCGCCGTCGTTGGGGCTGACATCAAGGATGGCGGCGCACGGCGAGGCGGCGCACGGCGAGCGCGAGCCGCAAGCGCGAACCGCGCACTCCGCCGTCGATGGGGCTGACATCAAGGATGGCGGCGCAGGGCGAGGCGGCGCACGGCGAGCGCGAACCGCAAGCGCGAACCGCGCACTCCGCGCGTGCGAACCGCAAGCGCGAACCGCGCACTCCGCGCGTGCGAACCGCAAGCGCGAACCGCGCACTCCGCGCGTGCGAACCGCAAGCGTGAACCGCGCACCCCGCAAGCGCGAACCGCAAGCGCGGACCCCGCACCCCGCAAGCGCGGACAGCCCCCCGCGCGCGCGAACCGCGCACCCTTCGAGCGAGCCGAGACTCTCGAAGGAGGGAACATGGCGCCGTGACATGGTGTCCCGCGCCATTGCGGCAATTTTTGCGCAATGTGACGGAAACATGGCATTTGTGGGCCACGGCCGGTTCGAAGTGGTAGCGTTGAAGAACGCGCGGGACGGGGAACATCGCGGCGCGCTTGTCCGTAGGAGCTTCTGAACCGCTGATAGACGGCCCTCGGCGCTCTCGTTGCCGCAGGCCGCGATGCAAGGAGGCAAGCCCTCATGAACATCTCGATCACGTTTCGTCACATGGAAGCGACGGACGCCGTCAAAGGCTACGCGACGGAGAAGGTGGGGAAGATGCAGCGTTTCTTGCGAGCGCCGCTGAAAGGTCAGGTAACCCTCAGTTGCCAGCACGACCGGCTGCACAGCGTGGAGATCGACATCCACGCCGGACACGATCACTTCCATGCCCACGAAACCAGCCCTGACATGTATGCCTCCATCGACAAGGTCGTCGACAAGGTCGAGAGGCAAATCGCATCCACAAAAGGGTTTGTCACCGGCAAGCGGAAAGGAGCCGATCGGGCGTCGGCCCACCTGGCACCGGACGCGCGCCTCGTTCACGAGGACTGACGGTTTTTGACGGCCGAGCGTCGCCGGCCGCTCGGGATCGAACGGTCCGCGGCCGGCGGACTTCCGCAGCCGCCCCATCTTCGGCGGCATGCCGCCGAACATGGGTCGGTTGGCGCTCATGCATGTCCGCGCGCTTCGAGTGGTTGGCGTTCAACCCGGCAGCGGCTCCGCTTCTCGGCCTCCACGTGGTGCGCTCCGGCGGCTGCGGCCGTTTCCGTTCCGCTTAGCAGGCGGGGGTATCCTCGAATTTCATTCCGCTCTCTCGCTTCGCTTGGGCCTGCGGATTAGAGTCCCCTGACCTTTCCCATGCGACTCACGGATCTTCTCACGCCCGAGCGCGTGGCCATCCGGCACAACGACTCCAGCCACGCGCTCGACAAACCTGGAGTGATCCATGCACTCGCCGAGATGCTCACCGTCGGCACGTCCGCCGATTCGAGCCAGGTCGAGCGCGTCCTTTCCGAGCGCGAGCAACTTCAATCGACGGGAATCGGAGAAGGCGTCGCCATTCCGCACGGGGCCCTCCAGCACCTCGAAACCCAGTACGCGGCCCTTCTCATCGTTCCGGAGGGGGTCGACTTCGCGGCGATCGATGGTCTCGCAGTCAACATCCTCTTTGCGGTCATCGGCCCCAAGAGGGCTACCGGAGAGCATCTCAAGACCCTTGCTCGTGTTTCGCGCCTCCTTCGAAACAAGGCATTTCGTGATCGGCTGGTGGGAGCGCCGACCGCACAGGCCACCTACGATCTTATCGCGACGGAGGAGGCGGAGCGCCCGTGAACATTCGACGGCCGTCGGGGTGCGCGGGGGGCTAGAGGCCATGGCCGAACAAATGCGACCGCGAACGCCGCAGGATACCGTACCCGAGCTCAAGGTGGGGCAGCTCGTCGAAGACCCGCAACTCGAGGTTCGGCTTCGCCTGGTCGCCGGTGAAGGTGGGCTCGGTCGACCGCTCCGTCATCCACGCATCCAGAAGAACGGCCTCGCTTTGGCCGGCCATTACCATGGCGTCGTCCCGACCCGGGTCCAGCTCCTCGGAGAGACCGAACTCTCGTATCTCGACTCGCTCGACGCCGAGACGCAGAGCGCGGCGGCCCAGGGGTTCTTCGCGCTCGGCCTTTCGTGCGTCGTGCTCTCCGGCGGCGCCGACGCTCCGAGGACCTTGGTGACGGCGGCGGGGACGACCGACACCCCCCTCTTTCTTTCCGATTCGAGATCGAGCCGTACCATCAGCGCGCTGCACGCCGTGCTCGACGATCGGCTCGCACCTCAGGTCCAATTGCACGCTGTTTTGGTCGATGTCTATGGTGTTGGCGTGCTCTTGCTCGGAAAGAGCGGCATCGGCAAAAGCGAGTGCGCGCTCGAACTCGTCATCCGAGGTCATCAGCTCGTCGCCGACGACGTGGTTCGTTGCGATTGGAGGCCTCCTGGCCTCGTGTTCGGACAGCCCGCCGAGCTCCTGCGTCACCGCATCGAAATACGTGGCCTCGGTGTCCTCGACATCCGAGAGCTTTTCGGCGTCACCGCGGTGAGCGATCGCCGGCAGGTCGACCTCGTCGTGCGTCTCTGCGAATGGGACGAAGAAGTCGAATTCGACCGCCTGGGCCTGGAGCAGCATTCCCACGAGATCCTGGGGACGCCGATTCGCGAGGTGCGGGTACCGGTTCGGCCGGGCCGTGACATGGGAAGCATCATCGAAATGGCTGCTCGCAATGAGCTCTTGCGGCGAGGGGGCCGCCACCCGGCTCGTGAATTCCTCGAGCGAATCGAGGGGCACCTCGTGCCCCGACCCGCCACCACGTCCGAGAACGAATCGAACGCCCCTCCAGGCGCAATCGAACGACCCGCCAGCAAGCCGACGTGGTCCATGGTCGCTCCGAACGCCGGTGGGACCGAAAGCTCCGCTTGGCCGCGCGCCGGGCGTGCGCCCCGACCTCCTCGGCAAGGAGACGAATGAGCGAGCGGTCCCCCAAGACCTCGGGCGCTCACGCACCGTCGGCTCGGCCGACGGTGGTCGTCGTCAGCGGCCTTTCCGGCGCGGGGAAATCGCAGGCGCTTCACGCACTCGAGGACCTCGGCTTCTTTTGCGTCGACAACTTGCCGACCGCGCTCGCTCCGGAGGCTGTGGCCCTTTGCGAGCGCGGCGGCATGTCCTTGGTTGCGCTGGGCATCGACGTTCGGGTGCGCGCCTTCCTCGGCGAGGTGGGCGACGTTCTGCGGCTGCTCGAGGCCGACGGGCAGCGTGACTTGCACGTCATGTTCCTCGACGCGAGCGACGAGACGCTGCTGCGTCGCTTCAGCGAGACGCGTCGTCCCCACCCGCTCTCGGCGCAGTCGGGCGGGACGGGAGCCGACGGCGCGCTCGCCGTTCTCGATGGCGTCAGGGTCGAGCGCGAGCGTCTGGCGCCCCTCCGAGCCAGCGCAACGCGTATCATCGACACCACGAACACGAGCGTGCATGAACTGCGTCGAATCCTCATCGCCCACTTTGGGCCTGCATCGAGCAGCGCCACGCGGATGGTGAGTCGCGTCGTTTCCTTCGGATTCAAGTACGGCACGCCGGTCGACGCCGACGTCGTGCTCGACGTGCGCTTTCTCGACAATCCGTACTTCGTTCCCGAACTGAAGCCCTTGTCCGGACTCGACGAGGCCGTTGCGAGGTATGTGCTCGGCGCCGATGAAACGCAGCAATTCTTGCGACGTACGCGCGAGCTACTCGAGTATGTGATGCCGCGATACGAACGCGAAGGAAAAAGCTACCTGACGATTGCCATCGGATGTACGGGCGGCCGCCACCGATCGGTGGCCATCGCCGAGGCGCTCGCGCGGGACGTGTCCGCGTCTCTCGGCTGGTCGGTCGGCGTCGTTCACCGCGATGTGCAGCGCGGCCAAATCGCTGCGCACCCGCCGCCTTTCGTCGCGGAGACCGAGAGACTTGCTTCGGACTCCGAGAGAGAGGATCGGTCGATCGCGCTCGAGCTCAAGGGGGTCGCAACGGCTCCGAGGTCCTCGCCCGCCCGCGCTCACGAGGATCCGGCGGAGGGACAGGACGTCGCCCGAGTGCATGCATCGTCCGGGACCCAGTCATGACCGAAGCGGTCGGCCACTTCACCATCGTCAACCAGCTCGGGCTCCACGCGCGCGCCGCAACCAAGCTCGTGCAGCTCGCGTCCAAGTATCCTTGCGAAGTCGAAATCGTGCGTGAAGACCAGAGTGCGAACGGAAAGAGTGTGATGGGGGTGCTTCTTCTCTGCGGGTCGATCGGCACCGTTCTCGAAGTGCATGCGCGCGGCGAGTCCGCCGCGGAGTGCGTCGAAGCCATCGGAGAGCTCATCGCCAACAAGTTCGGGGAGGGACGATGAGCGATCAGACGCCTCCGCCGCCGGGTACGCGGCCGCCGCCGAGCAGCGACCACAGCCTGCCGCGCGGGGTGGTTCTGAAGGGTATCGCGGGAAGTCCGGGGGTTGCGGTCGGTCCGGCCCTCGTGGTCGGAGACACCCGTGCCGCTTACGTGCGTCGACACGTCTCGGCCGTGCAAATCGATTCGGAGATCCAGCGGCTCCGCGACGCCGTCGAACATGCCAAACGCCACATCCGCGAAGTCAGCGCTCGCCTCCCCTCGGCGCCGCTCGAAACGAGCTCCATCCTCGATGCGTATTTGGCCATGGTCGGCGACCCGATGCTCGTCGAGCGCATCGAAAGGAGAATCCACGACGACCGCAAATGTGCCGAGTGGGCGGTCGCCCAATCGTGCGAGGAGATCGGCAAGCTCTTTTTGCACGATCCCAACGAACGAGACGCCTACATCGTCGAACGGCGACACGACATCGAGTTCGTGTGCGACCGGCTCCTCCGCGAGCTGACGGGTGACACGAAACAGATTGTTCCCCGCCTGGATCAGCCGATGATCGTCATCGCGCGGGACCTATCACCCGCGGACACGGCCGGCATGGTGCGAGAGCCGGTGATCGCCTTCATCACCGAGATTGGTACACGCACGAGCCACACAGCCATCATGGCGCGCGCGCTGGAGATCCCCGCGGTCGTCGGCGTGGCCGATGCCCTCGCCATCGTTCGCACGGGCGACATGCTCATTGTCGACGGATTGCGCGGCGAGGTCACGATCAACCCGAACGACATCACCGTCGAAGACGCACGCGGCCGGGGGGCACGCCATCTGGCTTTCGCGCGCGGATTGCTCATCGCCCGCAATCAGCCATGTGTCACGCGCGACGGCGAGCCGGTGAGTCTGAAGGCGAACGTCGAACTGCCCGCCGAGGCGATCCTGGCGCTCGATCACGGTGCCGAGGGGATCGGGCTTTATCGCACAGAGTTCATTTACATCGATCGCACGACGATGCCGACCGAGGACGAGCAGTACGAACTCTACCGCGCGGTCGTCGAGGCCGTCGCCCCCCGACCGGTGACGCTTCGCACCTTCGACATCGGCGGGGACAAGTTCGCGTCGAGCTTCCAGCTGCCGGCAGAGATGAACCCTGCCCTTGGCCTCCGTGCGGTGCGTCTGGCGCTTTCGCGCCCAGACGTCTTCCTCACGCAATTGCGGGCCATGATACGCGCGAGCAGCCACGGCGACCTCCGAATCATGATCCCGATGGTGGCCAGTGTTCAAGAGCTCAGGGAAGTGCGACGGCTGCTCGTTCGGGCCATGCAAGAGGTCGACGCGGCCGGACATCCCTACGCCGAGCATATCCCCCTCGGAATCATGATCGAGGTGCCGAGCGCCGTCGTCATGGCCGACGTCCTCGCGCGAGAGGCCGAGTTTTTCAGCATCGGCACGAACGACCTCATTCAATACACGCTCGCCATCGACCGCGGGAATCGCTCGCTCGCCCCGCTCGCCTCGCCGTTTCACCCCGCGATTTTGCGGATGATTCGGCAGGTCACCCGCGCCGCGGCAGCCCACGGCGTTCCCGTCGCACTTTGTGGCGCCATGGCAAGCGACCCGCTCGCGGCGGTGCTCCTCGTCGGCTTGGGACTTCGGGAGCTTTCGATGGAGGCCGCCGCGATACCTGAGATCAAAGAGGCGCTCCGTCGCGTCGCGACCGAAGACTGCGAGCGGGCTGCGGAAGCCGCTCTCGCTCTCGATACGGCGGAGGCCGTCGAAGAGCTGATCGCTGGGGCGTTCGCGCCGGGACTCTTCGACTTGCTGACGGGAAGCGCCGACGAGCCGCCGAGCCCCGAAGAGGCCATCCCACACGGAGTCGGCCGGCCGCAGTCGATTCCTGACGACTAAAGTGGATGGGACACGCTTCTTTCGCCCGAGCCCTACCCTCGCCCCGCCGGCGGCGCGGGTGAAGCGGGCGCGCGGGCGAGCTTCTGCGCGAGGAAACTGGGGAGCCGTAACCCCTCCGTCTCGCGAGAGCCCGGCGGCTGGCTGTTGTGCGTTGACTCACGACGTCCGCCGCCTATACTGCGCGGCCCGCAAGCAGAAGAAGCGATGCCCCTGAACACCGATAAGAAGGCCGAAGTCGTCTCCAAGTTCCAGACTCACGAGCACGACACGGGCTCGCCCGAAGTGCAGATCGCGCTCTTGACCGAACGCATTGGGTACCTGACGGAGCACTTCAAGACGCACGTCAAGGATCACCACTCGCGGCGCGGGTTACTCCGTATGGTGTCGAAGCGCCGTCGGCTTCTCGACTACCTTCGCAAAGCGAGCCTCGACCGGTACCGCAAGGTTGTCGGCGCGCTGAACTTGCGTAAGTGAAATCGATCCCAAGCTCATCGAGCTAACCGCAAGTTTGCCAGCTCGGCGTGGCAGTCTTTGGTGGGTGGTGTAGAGTCGTCGCCATTCCACTGAATTCCGAGTCCATCGAGCACGACCTTTTGCTCTTCGATTCGCGCGCTCGAGCGTGGAGGCACCCGGCGTGGGTTCGTCTCGTCGGCCGGCTGGCGTGCGCGAACCGAGGATCAAAGGCAGGCGATGCGCTCGGCGTTTCGCCGCACGCAAGCGGCGCTGCGCTTAGGAGCGCCAAACGTAACCATGTCCTTCGTCCGCGAATCCGTCACCGTCAATGGCAAGCCGCTCGTGTTCGAGACTGGCCGTCTCGCCAAGCAGGCACACGGCTCGGTTCTCGTCACCTACGGCGAGAGCGTGGTCCTCGTCACCGCCGTGAGCGGGGACGAGCGGCCCGGGATCGATTTTTTTCCTCTCACGTGCGACTACGTCGAAAAGACGTTCGCGGCCGGTAAAATCCCCGGCGGCTTTTTCAAGCGTGAGGGTCGACAGCGGGACGAGGAGATTCTGACCTCGCGCTTGATCGACCGCCCTTGTCGTCCGCTGTTTCCCGAGGGCTACCGACACGACACGCAAATTATCGCCACCGTCCTCTCGAGTGACAAGGACAATCCGACCGACGTTCTCGCGATGACCGCGGCGAGCGCCGCCCTTCATATCTCGGATATTCCTTGGAACGGTCCCTTCGTCGCCGTGCGCGTCATCCGTGTGGACGGCGAGTTCATCGCCTACCCCACCTTCGAGCACCAAGCCAAGGCTGACGTCGACCTCGTCGTAGCCTGTTCCAAAGATGCCATCGTCATGGTCGAGGGCGGAGCGGCGGAGGCGGCGGAAAGCGACGTCATCGACGCGTTGATGTTTGCACACCACGCGGCGCAGCCGACTCTCGAGCTCATCGAACGGATGCGAGCGGCTGTCGGCAAGCCCAAGCGCGAATTTGAGAAACTGTCGCTCCCAGCGAACATCGCGGCTCACGTGAAAGACATTTGCGACGAGCCGCTGCTCGCCGCGTCCCTCATCAAAGAGAAAAAGTCGCGCTACGACGCCTACAAGGCGATCAAGGCCAAGCTCGTCAGTGCGCTCACCGCGCAGCTCGGCTCGGACGCGTTCGTGCAGGTGGAAAAGCTCGTCAAGGAGGAGTTCGAGGATCGAAAGTACCACGTCGTCCGCGACTACGTCCTCTCGCAGCGACAGCGAATCGACGGGCGCGACATGAAGACGATTCGCCCGATCGTATGCGAGGTGGGCATCTTCCCGCGGACCCATGGATCGGCTCTCTTTCAGCGCGGAGAGACCCAGGCGGCGGTGACGACCACGCTCGGCACGTCGAGCGATGAGCAGAAGATAGACGCCCTCACGGGCGAGCGCTGGAAGCGATTCATGCTGCACTACAATTTCCCGCCCTATTCGACGGGCGAGACGAAGCCGCTCCGCGGTCCTGGACGCCGCGAAATCGGCCACGGGGCGCTTGCCGAGCGCGCGCTCGCGCGAATGGTCCCGGACGAAGAGCGTTTCCCTTACACCATCCGCGTCGTCAGCGAGATCTTCGAATCGAACGGCAGCTCTTCGATGGCCAGCGTGTGCGGCGGAACGCTCAGTCTGATGGACGCAGGCGTTCCGATCAACGCGCCCGTCGCAGGGATCGCCATGGGCCTCATCAGCGATGGTCCGCTGAGCGAGCCCAAGACGAGGACGGCGATTTTGAGCGATATCTTGGGCGACGAGGATCACCTCGGCGACATGGACTTCAAGGTCTGCGGTACGAGAAAGGGCATCACCGCCATCCAGATGGACATCAAGATCGCCGGGCTCTCTCGTGACGTGCTGACGCAGGCCCTCGAGCAGGCGCGCGAGGGACGCATCTTCATCCTCGACAGGATGCTCTCCACACTGGCTCATGCGAGGCCGGAGCTCTCGAAGTGGGCGCCCCGAATCACGCAGATCAAAGTCAAGCCCGATCAGATCCGCCTCATCATCGGGCCGGGCGGCAAGACCATCAAAGGGATCATCGATCAAACCGGCGTGGCCATCGACGTCGAGGACGACGGAACGGTGAACGTTGCGTCGAGCGACAGCGACGCCGTGAAGAAGGCTCTCGACATCATCAAAGGCCTGACAACGGAGCCCGAAGTCGGGGCCGTGTACAAGGGCACCGTGACCCGCGTGGCCGACTTCGGAGCTTTCGTCGAAATCATGCCCGGCACAGACGGCCTCCTTCACGTTTCGGAAATGGCCCACCACCGCGTCGACAAGGTCACGGACGTGATGAAGGAGGGCGACTCCGTCGATGTGAAGGTCATTTCGATGGATCGCGATGGCAAGATTCGCCTGACGCGGCGCGAACTCCTGCCTCTGCCGGAAGGCGAAGAGGGCGAGCGCGCGAAGCAACGCATCCAGCAGGCACGCGAAGGCGGCGGACCGCCTCCTCGCAGTGGCGGGGGGGGAGGTCGAGATAGACGGGAAGGTCCGCCCTCGCGCGATTCGCGCGAGCGCTCCGGTGGTCCGCGCCGCTAGAACGCCGCAGGCCGGTTGGGCACGAAATCCAGCGGGGGGGGGCCCCCCCCCGGGTTCATCCGCAGGAGCACGTAGCCGGCGCCCAAGCCGCCGAGCGGCAACCATGTGACGGGCGAGAAATGGCGCGCGATGACGTCGTCGCCCGCCAATCGAGCCTCGACCAAGCGGCCGAAGACCGCGTCCCGCCAAGCCTGCAGGCGCCCATCCGGCAGCCCCGCGGACGTGAAGAGAAGAATGGCATCGGGCTGTCGCCCGAGAAGAAACATGGCGCCCACCCGCTTCGAGGTGTGGCCGCCGGGAAGCGCGGCGATCTCTGGGTCGGTCAAGCCGGCCAGGTCGATGATGTCAGCCTCCGTAGCGGCACTGGCCCATCCGATGTCCAGCACGGCGACGCGACGCAGCGGCTCGAGCCACGGACGGGCGGCGATGATGAGCGCGGCGCGGTCGAAGCCAACCCGACGCCCGGTCGTTCCGTTGCGAACGACAAGCGCCAACCCAACGCCCAAGGCGCACATGGATCGAATGGCCCTCGACAGGGGCCTCGCCTCGGCGCCGATGAGCGCCGCGGCAAAGGCGAGCGAGGGCACGACAGGAACCCAAAGACGCGCGTAGGGCATCCAGTCTCCGCCCACGGCCACTATCGAGCACGCGTGGACGATGGCGGCCAACACGATGATCGCGGCACCGGGCGAGCGCCGCAACGACCACGGGGCGACGACGAGAATCGGCAGCAGGATGACGAACGCGCCGGCACCGGCATACGGGAGCCCGAATGCCACCCCGCTCGGCTTGGCGAGAAGCGCGAGGGGAGCCGGATGTCCCCAAACGGCGACCCGCAGCGCCGTGCATGCGGCGAACGGGGCGACGGCCACGGCCCCTGCCGCAAATCGACGCCACGTCCGTTGCCCTTCGGCGATCGCGCTTCCGACGGCGAGCGCAATCGACCACGGGCACAGCTCAGGCCGCAGCGACGCGGCCCATCCGGCAAAGGTGGCCGCGAGCAACGGCCGTCGAGAAGTGAGCGCGCTCGCGGTCGCGAGGAACGTCGCGAGCGCCGTCTCCATGCCGCTGACGGCGTAGGCGGCCATCGGAAGGCACAAGCCGAGCGTGAGCAAGGGTACGAGGCGGACGGCTAAACCGCTGCTCCTCACACGACCGATGACGACCCCCAGCCACCCTCCCCCGGCGGCCGATACGACGAACCCGAACACCTTCGCCCGCTCGAGCACGACGAGGGGCTCGGCTCGCGCGACCGTCGCCAATAGAAACGGCCAAGGCAACGGCGTGACACCGTCCGTGACCGGCCCACCCGCGTTGAAACGATAACCGAGGCCGGCCGCGAGATGCCTCGCGTAGCGGACGGAAATCAGTGCGTCATCGACAGTGAACCCCCACATCCACCCTGCCGGCAAGGCCGCGCACAGCGCTCCCAAGAGGGCCCAGGGGACGTCGCCGAGAATGGCTCCGGAGGACCAGCGGCCCGCTATCAGGCGCGCTTGCTTCTGTCCACAACGTTGCATGGGTTGCTGAAAAGTACGCCCATACCTCTCGCGGTTTCTACGATTCGAATGGCCACGCGCCCTCATCCCTCCGAGGCAAGCCTGAAACGAATGCCATTCGAGATCGTCGTAGCGCCTCTGGCGCCTCCCAAGATGTCTTCGACGCCGCCCTCCCTGCCGCGGGATGAGACGCACGTCCCGCACGCGCGGCGCCCAGCGCACGACGTACTCGATCTGTTCATCGACGGCGCCAATGTGACAGCCCGGGTGCGCGAGACCCATGGCTGCTTCGTCCTCCGGGACTTGGCCCTTGCCCTGTCTGAGCTCTCGCAAAGGGTGCGGGCGAAGACCACGGTGCGGTTTTACGACGAGCCCTGGGAAATTTGCATCGATCGATTCGGACCGACTGCACTCCTCAGTGTCTACCGGACCGGCCCCGACCCGCTCATCGCCATCTACGACCGAGCCGTGCCGTTCGATGACGTCGTCGAGGCGGCCCGAGATGCGGTCGATGCTCTTCTCTCCGATGGAGATCCTGCGCCAGCGGCGCGCCTGGCGTTGACCGCCGCGGCAGAGCCGCTCAGCCGCATTCACGTTGCGGAGCAAAGAGAGCCCCTCGCTCTGCCGGCTCCGGTCCCTGTCGTCGTCGAGATCGACCGCGACTCCCCTGTGTCGTTCGGCGCCGAATTCGCCGTTCGCCCGGGCGCGGCGGCGTGGCGACCCGACGGCCAGCGTGCGGCCTGGGGCGACCCGCGTGTCACCGAGGACTCTTCATCTGAGACTGTCGAGCGCTCGGACACGCACGCGATCCTCTTTCGCGGGCGGGTTCGCGCCGATGTCCGGGGTCGGGTGATCGATCTCGGAGAGTGCCATCCGATGCTCGTCGCGGAGCGACTTGTCGAAATGGGGCGCCGCGCGTTCGACGCCTGGGAACGGGGTCTCCCATTTCATGCGCGCAGCGAAGCGCACGGCGTGCTCTTGGGCTTGCGCCTATCGGCCGCCGGCGAACTGGCCTTGACGCTCGGCCCGACGACGGGCTCGCGCCGGGCGGTGCGCACGTTTCCCGCACTCGGCGTCGCCGACGTGCTCGAGGCGGCGCTCGCCTTCGGGCGGGCACTCGTGCGGGCCGTGCTGCGCAGCGACCGTTCGCAGTCTTCGAACCTCAAGCTGAGCGCGCTACGGAGAATGCTGCGCGACTCGACCGACGCGCTCCGGGCGGCAAGTCGCACCGACGCCAAGGTCAACGACAGCCCGGAGCGGTACCGCGCCTACGCCGTGGCACTCGCCGAAGAGCGAGCCTTGCCGGCACCACCTTGGCCGACTGGACGGCTCCGTTACGCACCGCGGTGGCGGGCCATCGTGCCCGGCATCGACTTGCGCGCGACCTACCTTTGTGGCGATCGACTGGTGGTTGGTGCGGCTACCGAAATGTGGGCACTTGACCGACAGACGGGCCGCGTTCTTTGGCGCACGGACGTGGCGCGTGGAACGAGCGTCGTCACCCCGGTGGGAATCGTGCGGCTCTCGCCAGACGGATCCTTCTTCGTCTACGACGTCGGCAGCGGCGAGCGAACCCTCCGTACGCGGGTCGAACCACGCGCGGGCGCACCGGTCGCCGGAGCGGTCGTCCACCTTCCAGGACTGCCACGGCTCGCCATCGTGACCGAAGGAGACCACCATCTCGTCGCGATCGATTTGACGACGGGGGAGCCGCGGTGGCGCTGGTCTTGGGGCGCGACCCGTGGTTCGGGCGTGACGACCCCACGCATGAAGCGGGCTGGGCGCCTCGTTTATTTTACGTGCGGCGACGGAGCCCTCACGGCCCTTGATGTCACGACCGGGACCGTCGTCTGGCGCGTTCGCGACCGGCTTCGCTTCCGGACGGCTCCGACCGTTGCGCGCGACGCCCTCTTCGCCCTGTCGGGCGGGGCGCACGGCATCGCATGTCTCTCCTGCATCGACCCCTATTCCGGACAGGTGAGGTGGCAGACACGCGTTGCTGCGGCGAGCGCACCGTGCACGGTCGAAGGCGTTCCTCTCGTCGCCGCCAGCGCGGTCGCCGTCGCAGTCAGGCAGAAGACCGGTCTTGCCCTCGTGGCGTTCCGCCCCGAAGACGGTATGCCACTCTTCGACCGACGCGAGCTGTCGGCCGACCCCATCGCCCCCCTCGGGACTTCTTGGCTGGCGGTCGACGACGCCTTCCTCGGTAATGCCCCGACGGGCGAGCTGTTCGCCATCGACGCGCGCTCGGGCGGTCTCAGATGGCGTCACGTCCTCGGTCCGCGGCCGCTCGAGGCCGATATTCCTCGCCGACTCGAACCCGTCCTCCGGTCTGGCGCGCTTTTCGTCCCCTGCTCGCTTGTCTCTCGAGACCCCGCTCCGTTCGGTCGATCGGCGCCCGAGGAAGCCGCCGCCGGCGTCTGCATCGTTCGGCCATCCGACGGCACGATGCTCGGCAGCCTCGCCCCGACCGAGACCATTCCCGATCTGCTTCGGGTGGACGAACGTTGTGATGTTTACATCGCAGAGGAAAGTGGCCACTTGGCGGCATTCGGTTCACTCCCGCGGCTCTCTCTCGTTCCGAATCGGCCCGCCGGCCCGTAGTCCGCTGAGAGGAGAGTGCGTACATGGCCCCAATGTTGCCAATCGCCGCGGCCGGTTCGATGGAAAGTCTAATTTGCGAGCTAGGCTGTTTTGTGCAATTGTGATGACTCGTGCAGACCTGCGTCGGGTGCGGCAAGAATGCGCCAGAAACGGATACGAACTACACGCTCATCAGCGCTCAGTTCGGTTGGAGATTGGCGCGTGTGAAGCGTGGCGACGGCTCCGTTGCGCTCGAATGGCGGTGCCCCGTCTGCTGGCGCGCGCACAAGAAGCCACGCCTCACCCTTACGCGCGAATCGCTGGCGCCCGGCGGGTACGGCGGAGCGGATGCCGACGCGCCAACGGGCATCGTTCGACGCAGCGAAGGGCCGGCGCCCCGCTTCGCGACGCTGGCTCCCGCCACGCCGCGCCCAGGCGCTGTTTCTCAGCCGCCAGGCGAAGACAAAGCGCCCTTGCGGCGGAGCCGAGGCCCGCGCTGACGTCGGCGGACTCCCGGGACGCGCTCGCAAGGACCCGCCACGTCACGCGAGCAGAACCAGCGCGCTCTTCATGTGCGGATCGCCGCCAGGCGCCACGGGAAAGTCGGACCCTTCGGCGAAATCCTTGATTTGCATCGGTTCTCGTTTCGCGGCGCGGCACGCGTCGAAGAGGATGCGCCGAAACCGCGCGGGGCTGATTCCGCGGTGACTCGTGCAAGCCAACAAACGGCCGCCGGGCGCGACGAGCGAGAGGGCCGAGCTGGCGAGATCGACGTAATCGGTGTCCGCGACGAAGCGCCCTCGACGGGTCGTCGAGTAGCTCGGCGGATCGAGCACGACGATGTCGAATACCTCCCCGCGACGCGATGCGCGAGCAAGCCAGGCGAACACATCGGCCGCGACGAACACATGCTCTCCGCGCTCGAGGGCCCCGGCATTCGCCAAGTTCGCTCGACCGCGCTCGAGGGCGGCGGCGGAGACATCGACGCTGACCGTCTTTTTGGCACCGCCCAGACTGGCCATCATCGTGAACAGACACGTGTATGCAAAGAGGTTCGCCACCGTCTTTCCTCTGGCCATTTCGCGGAGTCGCCGTCGATTCGCTCGCTGATCAAGAAAAATGCCGGTCGATAGCCCATCGCCGAGGCGCACGAGCAGCGGCGCGCCTTCTTCGAGGACGACGAACTCGTCGGGTGCGGCCATGCCTCGAAGCGGCATTCGCGGGGCGACGTCCTCGCGTCGTGTGTCGATGACGTTCGCCTGTTTGGGCCTCACCTTGAGGTAGACGCCGTCAAACCCGAGGCCATGGAGGGCATCGAGCAAACGCTCTTTGCGAGCCACCTCGGCCCAAGGCCCGTCATCGCCGTAGAGCTGGGCGACGAGCCAGCCGCCATACACGTCGACCGCGAGCCTCGGTAGCCCGTCGCCCTCTTCATTGACGAGCCGAAAGGCCGTCGTCGCCCAGTCATGGCCCTCGCTGCGACCAAGACCCCAACGGCGCTCGATCGCACGCTCCAGCGCTCCCTCGAGCGCGCCGCCCGCGTCGTAGACGCGACCTTCCGAATCGTCGCCGGAGACCCACGACTCGAAGTCGCGCGGAATCGGAGCGCCAAACCGTACGCGATCGCCGTTCAGGGGGTGACGCAGGGCGATGGCATTCGCGTGCAGCATGAGCCGCTGCGCCCGAGGGCCGCCGTAAAGCACGTCTCCCGCGATGGGCGTCCGCGCATGCGCGAGTTGAACACGGGCTTGGTGGGTGCGGCCCGTGTCGAGATCCAGCTCGAGCAACGCGCGGTCGGCGTGCCGCGCGAGAACGCGAACCCGCGTGACAGCGTCCTTCGCCCCATGCGCTCGTGCGGAGACCACCCGCATCGTGCCGTCGGGTCCAGGGGCGAGCGAATCTCGCAGGGTCGCCTGCTCGCGCCCCCGGGGCCAGCCCGACACGCACGCCACGTATCCCTTCTCCACCTGCCGACTTTCGAATTGCGCCGCCAGCCCTTGATTGGCCGCGCGGCGTCGCGCAAAGACGAGCAATCCGCTCGTATCGCGGTCGAGGCGCTGATGGACGCCGAGGTACGGGTCGCTCGCTCGGGCGGCGAGAAAGCGCTTCAAGCGGGTGACGATATCGTCTGGCCGTCCCGGGTCCGCGGCCTGCGATGACACCCCCGCCGGCTTATCGATGACCAGAAGGTCTGCGTCTTCATGGACGATCCACGCCTCCCGAAAGTCTGGCCAAACGCGGGCGCGGTCCATCGCAAAGGGCCGTCTAGCACGAGGCGACTCGACCTATGGCCGGTGGGTCGCCCCGCAGGGCCGGGCCCGCGCAGCGCGCGGGCCGATGCTGCGCGCTCGCCCCATTGACAATTCAGGTGACCGCGTTAGCAGAGTTCCATGCCGAGCCCGGATACCGTACGTGCGCGTCTGCTCGCAGCATTCCCCGACGCCCGGGTGGAAGTGACGGACCTCACAGGCACCGAGGACCACTTCCAAGCTCTGGTCATCGCCCACGAGTTCGATGGCAAATCCCGCGTCGATCAGCACAAGATGGTCTATGCGGCGCTCGGGGAGCTCATGGCTGGTCCCATCCACGCGCTTGCGTTGACGACCCGATCGCCTGCACCCTAGAGCCGCCTGCACCCTAGAGCCGAGCGATCCGGCTGACGAATTCGTGGTATAAAGCGCCCGATGAGCACCGAAGTCCGCGCCCGAATTCAAGATCTCGTGAAGAGCAACAAAATCATGCTCTTCATGAAGGGAACCAAGCAGTTTCCGGCGTGCGGTTTCTCGAACGCCGTCGTGGAAATTCTCAAAAAAGAAGGGGTCTCTTTCGAGACCTTCAACATTTTGTCGGACCCGGAGATTCGACAGGGGTTGAAGGAGTACTCCAATTGGCCCACCTACCCGCAACTCTACGTCGATGGGAGGTTCATCGGCGGATGCGACATCGTGACCGAGCTCCACCAAAAGGGGGAGCTCGGGAAGGAACTGACGGGCGCCGCATGACGGCCTGACGGTCGACCGACAACACAGTCTTCGTTCGGACATCACCAGTGAATCCAGCCGAGGCGCGTCGCGATGGCGAGCGCCGCCGCCGCCACTGTCACCTCCGCGACGAAGCGCAAGCCGTGCCGAAGCGCATGCTTGAGGCCGACGAGAAGCACCGCGGCAACGAGAGCGACAGGTGATCCCGACTCGCGGGCTGCGCTTCGGAGGATGCTTCGCAACGCGGCTGCCACCGCCGGCAGCCATCCGAGCGCGGCGTGCAGGGTCAACGTCATGCGCGCACCGGGCTTCGAGCATCGGAGCATGATGAGCTGGTTGGGCCAAGTTTCGTCCTATGCTTGCGGATCACGCTCGCTCGGTCGCAGAAAAGGCTTCGCCCTCGCGGGCCCTGCACGCCGAAAAGCCGCCCTCGCGTGGGGGGGGGTCGGGCTGGTCGCGACCGCGGGGATTCTCGTCTTTTGGCTGTTCGACGCGATCCCCTTCCAGGACTTGCCTGCCCATGCCGGTCTCATCGCGATGAGGCACAGGTTTGCGCACTCGACGTTCGAGCGACAATTCTTCGTCCTCGCTCCGCAGGTGGGGCCCTATTCGCTCTTTCGGACGCTCGGCGAAATATTTGTCGGTCCCTTGGGCCCCGTCGGCGCCGTGCGCCTTCTGGCGACGTTGCCCATGGTGGCAAGCCCGGTGGCGCTCGTCTGGGCGCGCTGGCGACTGCACCGCGATGCGTCCCCTGCGGCCGCCTACTTCGGGGTTGCGCTCGGGTTCGGGTTCATGACGTTGCTCGGCTTCGCAAGCTACTTGCTGGGCATCGCGGTGCTCGTCTTTGCGATCACCCTCTGGCTGGAGCTCATGCTCGCCTGCGACGAAGAGACGCAGCGAGGCCCCGGCATCCCAAGGGTCGTGCGCCGCGAGGTGGCGATGGCCGGCTTCGCCCCGGCTCTCTTTCTCGCACACGGCCACGCATTCGCTCTCTTCGTTGGCATCGCCGTCGTCACCGCCCTCGCCGCCGAACGCCCTCGCCGACGTATGCTTCGCTTGCGTTCTCTCACTCCGGCCCTCGGGCTCGCCGCGTGGTCCGCCTGGACCGAACGGCCTTCGGTACGGCCGGCCGGTTCGGCGGTCGTAGCGCATGTGGCCTTCGTGCCACATTTTCAAGGACCGTTGGACAAGCTGAGCCTGCTCTTCACACCGACACTTCTGACTCGAACGGGGGCGGATGTCGTCGTCGGCATCCTCATCTGGATCGTCGTCCTCGCTGCGACCGTCGCGACCGGTCGGTCGCTCCGCGTAACGAATGGCGCTCCCATCGCTCGGGTCGAAATGGCATCCATGGCCCACGCGCGCGCGCTCCACGTCGCGGCCGGCTGCTTGGCCCTCGTTTTTTTAGCCTTGCCGCACTCGATCGGTTGGTTCGGCTTCGTCGACGGCCGACTCGTCCCCGTCCTCCTTTTTTTGCTCATCTTGGCTGTGCGGCGTCCCGCCCTCGGTCCCACGCTCGCCGCGCTGTTCGATCGGTGTGCGATGGGCGCAGGGCTCGCGATGGTCGTGATTGCACTGGCAGCGTCCCATGCGTTTCAGAAGGAAGCCGCTGGCTGGCGACAGGTGCTCGGCACCGTCCCGCCCGATGCTCGGATTCTGAACCTGCCGGTCGAACCGACCAGCGCCGTCTTCACGGCCCACCCCTTCGTGCACTACGACAAGCTGGCGCTCGCCGAGCATCCCGAGGTCGTCAGCGACGTGTGGTTTCATCAAGGATCGGCCATTTACCCGACCGCTGCGAACCCCGCGCTCGCGTTGCCGCCCACGTACAGCGAAAGCGACCTTCGCTTCGTCGACTGGCCCGCCTACCGCCTCGCAGACTGGGACTTCGTTCTCATGCGGACGCGGCCGACCGCCACCGAGCCCGCCGTTCCCGACGAATTGACGCTCAGCGCCCACAACGGCGGCTGGTGGCTCTTTCGAACCAGTCGGGCGCTCGATGCCCGTGGCGCGGGCGACGGCGTCGGCGCGCCCTAAACCCGCGCCGACGACCCTCGATTTCCAAACGTTTCCACCTGCGCGACGGGCGTCGATCGCGTAGCCTGCCCTCGATGCGGCTCGTAGCATTCGGGGTCGGGTACGTTGGTTTGGTCACGGGAACGGGGCTTGCCGAGCTCGGACACGACGTGCTTTGTGTCGACATCGATCCGGAACGGATCCGACAGCTGCAAGACGGAATCGTGCCGATCTACGAGCCCGGCCTGGCGGACCTGGTTCGCCGCAACGAGCGGGCGGGACGCCTCCAATTCGCGACCGACGTGACCCCGCCGTTCGATGGGGCCGATGCCTATTTCGTCGCCGTGGGGACCCCTCCGGGCCCCGACGGATCCGCAGACGTCCGCGCCGTCATGGCCGCTGCGGATCGGATCGCCGAGATCGCGCGAAAGCCGGCGCTCGTCGTCAACAAGAGCACCGTACCCGTCGGTACGTGCGACGCGGTCCAAGCGCGCGTCGACAAGAAGGCCCGGGTTTCTCTCGAGGTCGTATCGAACCCCGAATTTTTGAAGGAAGGAACGGCGGTCCAGGATTTCTTTCGTCCGGATCGAATCATTCTTGGCGCGCGGAGCGAAGAAGCACGAGCGACGCTAAGGGCCTTGTATGCGCCCTTGCAGCTGTCGGGGGAACGTGTCGTCGTGACCGATCCACGATCGAGCGAACTGACGAAGTATGCCGCCAACACGATGCTCGCGATGCGCGTTTCGTTCATGAACGAGCTTGCACGGCTCTGCCACGTGACCGGCGCCGACATTCATGCGGTCCGACTGGGCGTCGGCAGCGATACGCGCATCGGCAAGCGCTTTTTGTACGCGGGACCAGGGTACGGGGGGTCTTGCTTTCCAAAGGACGTCCAGGCTCTGTTTCACCTCGGCCATGCCCATGGCGTGCCCATGCGCTTGGCCGAAGCGACCCACTTGGCCAACGAGGAGCAGGCGGCGTTCCTCGCCGAGGTCGTCGAGGCGGGAGTGGGAGACCTCGCTGGCAAGACCGTGGCTCTATGGGGTTTGGCCTTCAAACCAGAGACGGACGACGTGCGCGAATCGCCAGCCATCAAACTGGCCGCCGCCCTCCTTGCGCGAGGAGCGAACGTCCAGGCGCACGACCCGGAGGCCGGCCGCAATTTTGCGAAAGCCATGGCGGTGCATGCCGATCGGGTCCGGGTCGTTGACCGCGACTACGACGCGCTGAACGGCGCGCATGCGCTCGTTCTTCTCACGGAATGGCGGAGCTATCGAGCGCCGAATTTTCAAGAAATTCGCAGGCGCCTGCAAGTCGGCGACGACCACTCGCCGCCGGTCGTCATCGACGGCCGGAACGTGTGGCGACCAGCCGAAGTCATGCGAGCCGGCCTGCGCTACCAAGGCATCGGCGTCGCGGCGCCGGACGCGGCGATCGATCGGCCCCCCGCGAGAGCGCACGCCGGCTGAGGCGTCCGTCATGGCGCGGATCCTGGTCACCGGCGGCGCGGGTTTCATCGGGTTTCACGTGAGCCGAGCGCTCCTCGCGCGCGGCGACGACGTCGTCGTCGTCGACGATTTCTCCGACGCGCCATACCCGCGAGCCTGGAAGCGACGCAATCAGGCTGATCTCAGCACCGAGTTTTCGAACGTGCGCTTTGTCGAGGCCTGCGTGACCGACCGCGCTTCGATGACCCATGCCATGGCCGGCCGCGACGGCCTCATCCACCTCGCAGGGCTCGCTGGGGTACGCCCTTCGTTTGCCGACCCAGCGCGCTATGTACGCGTCAACATCGAAGGAACAGCGACGGTGCTCGAGCTTGCGCGAGACCATGGGGTGCGACGCATCTCGATCGCATCGAGCTCGTCGGTCTATGGCAACGCGACCCCACTGCCCGCTCGCGAAGACGCTCCAGCCGTTCTGCCCGAGTCGCCCTACGCGGCGAGCAAGCGAGGTGCAGAGCTTGTCGCAAGCGCGATCTGTCGCCGCGCTCCGCACCTGTCGTGCGCCGCGCTGCGGTTCTTCACCGTCTACGGCCCTCGCCAACGCCCGGAAATGGCCATCACGCTCTTCGTGCGCGCCGCTCTCGGTCGTAGACCCATCACTCTGTTCGGCGATGGGTCGATGCGTCGCGATTTCACGCACGTCGACGACATCGTCCGCGGAGTGCTGGCGGCCCTCGATCGAGCGCCGGTCGGCTTCCGCGCCTATAACCTCGGGTCCGAGTCACCCATTGACCTCTTGTCGCTCATCGATGCGGTCGGGGCGGCTGCGGACGAACATCCTGTCGTCGTTCGAGAGCCCGTGCCGATCGGTGATGTCGACGCCACCTTTGCCGACACCAGCCGCGCGCAAGCCGAACTCGGGTGGCAGCCCCAGATTCCGCTCGACGAAGGCTTGCGCGCCTTCGTCGGCTGGGCGCGCGCCAACAAGCCCTGATTTCGTTCTTCATCCCGACCGACGACCCTGACAAGACCCATTCGGCTCGGCGGCCTTAGGCCCCGATGGCGGGATGCATGCGTTCCCGTTTGACCGTGCGTGCCGGGCGGAGATGTCCGCTCAGATAGATGAGCCCGTTGAAGGTCGTCCAGGGACGGGCATGCCTTAGCGTCGTCAACCACTGCATCACTTTGGGCCGATGAACGACTGGACGCAGCCCACTTGCCACGGCGTGTTCTTGCGCGCGCTGAAAGGCATCCGCCATGCGCGTCTGAACGGTTCCGGGTGAACACCGATCGCGCGAACGCTTGGACGCAGCCCGACCCAGGATCGATCGGGCTTTGGGGTCGCGCAGCAGCTCGACCACGGCACGACCAAATGCCGCATCGGCGGACGCTTCGGCTTCATCGCGCTTTCCCGGTGCGAAGAGGACGCCATTGACGCCGTCCTCGATCTGGGCCGAAACGCCCATTCCGTCGGCAAATGCAACGGTCGGTGTGCCACACCAAAGGGCTTCGCCCAGCACGTTGCCGTACGTCTCGCTCACGGACGCGTGGGCGAACAAGTCTGCATAGCGATAAAAATCGGGCATGGAGGTCCAGGGGACCTCGCCGGTAAAGAAAACACGATCTTGCGCACCGAGTTCTTGCGCCACCCGCCGGAAGAACGCACTGTCGGGCCCGTCGCCCACCAGGGTCAAGGTCGCATCCGGCTCGTGCGGGAGCACGTGCTTGGCGAAAATCCGAATCACGCGATCCTGGGCCTTTTCCCGAGTGTGGCGGCCCGCGCAAAGCAGCCGGGGGCCGCCCAAGGGGACGCCTTGCCGATTGAGCAAGTTCACATAAGGGTCTTCCCCGAGCGGCCGATCGAAGACTTCGGGCTGAACCGCACGGGGAATGACGTGAATGGGCGCCGTGACACCTCGCTCGCGCCAGTAGGTTCGCAGGCCTTCGCTGAGCACGACGAGCCCGTCGCTCTGATTGTAGATGTGCGAGAAGAGTCGCTCGAAGGGTCGCTTGAAGGCCAGATGAACACCCGCCTGGAGCACGTCGCTCTTCGAGAGGCGCTCGGGCAAAAGAACATCGTATGCCGCAACGAGATGCGTCGTATTGACGCACAGAAGCGGCACGCCTTTCATCTCGCGCAACCAGACGCCGAACTCGAGAAGCAAGGATGTCGTCTGCGCGAAGCAAATGTCGAAATTCCACCGCGAGGGCTCGAAGATCCAGGATGCCAGGGGCATGGGCAAGTGGACGCCCGGGTACGTCCTCAACGGAACGCTCGGGAGCGCCACCGTCCCAGGGGCAAGCTCGCTGGGATCCGCATCGGGGTCGTGGGGGCCGATCACTGTGACCTCGTGGCCACACCGTCGCAATTCTTGATACAGAAAGCGTGTCTGAAATACCGCACCGTTGGCGTAGGGGATGCGGGTGAAGTCGCTCAGGATGGCCACGCGCAGCGGACGACCGTGACGTGCGGCAAGCGCGGCAAAAGGTGGTAGTCCGGGGGCGTGCCCCGCTGCGATCCCGGCATTCGCAGGCGCCGCGTACCGTCCGAGGCGCTGAGGGCCGCCATTTGTTGAAGGAGGGCCCGTTTGAAGATCGTCGACATCACCGAATTCTATTCGGAAAGGGGCGGAGGTATTCGAACCCATCTGACGAACCGAGGTCACTTTCTGTGCCAACTCGAGCAAGTTCACCTTTTGGTCGCGCCGGGGCCGAAAAACGAGGAAACGGTCCTGTGCGCCGGTCCGCGCCGCGGCGAGTCGCGCCTTGTACGGCTTGCCGGCCCGCGACAGCCGTACGACCGCACTTACCACCTGCTCCACCGACTCGACAAGGTTCGGCAGCGTGTTCTGGCGGAGCGGCCCGACGTCCTCGAGGCCCACTCTCCCTATTTGGCGACGGCGGCCGTGACGGCTTGTGGGCCGCGCTCTGCGCGGCTCAAGACCGCGTTTTGGCATTCCGATCATCTCGGCGTGTACGTCGAGGGCGCGTTGGCGCGCTGGCTTGGCGTCGGGGCGCAGCGCGCGAGTTCGCGCATCCTATGGCTGGGCGTGCGAGCTCTACTGGCACCTTTCGATGCCACGTTCGCCGCCGGTCGGCTTCAGGCCGACCGTTTGCGCGCCGCAGGCATCCCGCGGGTGATTCACGCCCCTTTTGGTGTCGACGCCGGAGTCTTTCATCCGGCGCCGCCAAGCGTAGAGTGGCGCAACCAATGGCTTTCCGGACAGCCCGACGACGCCGCACTCCTCGTCGGCGTCGGCCGTTTCGCCACGGAAAAGCGTTGGGATGTCGTCCTCGAAGCCTTTGCGCGCGTGCGCTTGCACCGAAATGCCGTCCTCGTGCTTCTCGGCGACGGCCCCGAACGATCGCGGCTCGAACGAAACGCACCGTCCGGAGTTCACTTTGGAGGCTTCGAAATGGATCGAAGCCGACTCGCCACCGCTCTGGCGAGCGCCGACCTCCTCGTGCACGCGTCGCCCTACGAGACGTTTGGACTGAGCATCGCCGAAGCCGTCGCGTGCGGCCTGCCCATCGTGGTGCCCGATGCCGGCGCCGCGGCGGAGCACGCCGACCCGGGGTGCAGCGCCATATACCGCAGCTTGGACGCCGCCGCATGCGCAGCCGGCATCGAGACTTTGCTCGATCGGCGCCGAGACGAACTGCGCGCGCACGCCAGCGACGTCGGTCGGCGAGCCCGAACCGCCGAGCAGCACTTTCGTCAAGTTCTCGGGGCCTACGACGATCTGCTCGAGGAGATCGAGCGATGATGACCGCGAGCCTGCCAATGCCCATTCACGTCTCCGTTCACGACGTCTCGCCGGCGACGTCCGGGGACGTCGAAGACGCGCTCCGAATGTGCGACGGGTACGGAGTTCGGCCGGCATTGCTGGTGGTTCCGAACTTTCACGGCCGAGCTCCCCTTCTCGACGACGGCGCATTCTGCGAGCGCCTGCGGCGCCTTCAACGCGACGGACACGAGATTTTTCTCCACGGATACTTTCACCGGAGCCGCGAGCGGTTCGACCCGGCGAGCGGGCAGGGGCGTTTGAAGTGGCTGTTCGCGCAGCGTGTGGCGTCAGGTGGCGAGGCCGAAATGAGCGACGTATCGGAAGACGAAGGTCACTCGCGGATTGCGGAAGGAGAACGCATTCTCAACGAGGCGGGCCTCCGAATCGACGGCTTCGTCGCTCCCGGATGGTCGATGCCCGCCTGGCTCTTGCCATGCCTGTCGAGGCGCGGCTACCGGTTCACCGAGGACCACGTCCGCATCTACGATCCTCGAGCGAGGCGATCGCGTCCGAGTGTCGTGCTCAACTGGGCCACGCGATCGCCAACGCGACTGCTCGCGAGTGTCGGATGGTGCCGCGCAGCACGTGGCGCAAGCAACTGGCTGCCCGCGCGAATCGCCATCCACCCGGGTGACATGCGGGTCAGGCTGGTGCGAAGCGAGATTCACCGCGTCCTCGGGTGGGCAAAGGACAGTGTCGTCGCGTCGGCTTCCGATCTTCTCGCTTGAGGGGCGCGCGTCCCGGTTCGGGGCTCATTCGCCCGACCGCGCAGCCGGCTCGGCGACCACCCCCGTGCGCGCATAGGCGGCCTTTCTGCGCCCGATGAGATGAAGGAGCGCCGGAAGGGTCAGGAGCGCCCCTGCGAGGCAGGCGATTTCGCCGCTCACCGCCAGGCGCCCGAAGGATTGGAGCGCCTGGAAGTCCGCAAAGAGCAGCGACCCGTACCCGACGATCGTCGTGTAGCTGCAAAGCGCGACGGCCCCCCCCACCCGCCTCACTGCGGCCGACACGTCACCGGCCATCAGCCGCGACCTGTCGTAGACGTTGAACGGGTATTCGCACCCGATGCCGAAGGTGATGGGGAGCGTAATGAAGTTAACGTAGTTGAGCTTTTCTCCCGCCCAGGCGGCGGCGCCGAGAAAAAGGGTCACGGACATGACGAGCACGCCGAGAACAGAGAGCGCTCCGCGCAAGTTTCGCGTTGCAACCAAAACGACGATCGAGACCCCGACAAGCGACGCCAACGTCGCCCGCGGTCCGTCGACCTTCATCGATCGGATCATTTCCGCGAAAACCGTGGAGCGGCTCGCCGTCTGAACGACGGTGCCGTCCGGCAGCCGCACGTTGTCGGTCGCCTTCGCCATCCGCAATAGGTTGTGTCCGTCCGAGAAGACGACGTCATTCTTGTACTTCACGTAGAAGACCGTCCCGATGCGGCCGTCGTTTTCTTCGAATCTCCGCCGAAGGAGGGGCGGCAAGTCCTTCGGCTCGATGACGCGCAAGGTCTCCGGAGGGCGCAGCGCTTCGACACGCGCCCTCTCGTCGGCGGGCAACGAATCCATCACGGCCGGTGTCAACCGCTCGCGAATGCGATCGAGCACCTCGAGCTTGCGATTTTGCTCTTCCGTGTTGCCCGGCAAAAGGTCGCCGACGGTGGCGATCTCGGCGATGAGCCGGCCTTGGGGGTCCGATGCATCGTTTGCGAGAATCTGGGCCTTGACGAGTGGGACCTGCTCCGGACGGTCCGCCAACATCAAGGCGCCCGCGACGTTCATTTTCCCGCCGAAGACCTTTTCGGACTTGACCGACCACTCCCCTGCCCCGCCGTGTTTGCTGCCACGCGAACCGAGACGGTCGAAGTCGTACTCCCACGGATCGCGCAGGAACCCCGGCACTCTCCACACGGCGACGGCAGCCAGCGCGACGGCCGTGCAAACGAACACCCAAGGCCAACGCTCGGTATACCTTGCGACTGCGTTCGAGAGGGTCCCGTGAGATCCGTCGATCCGCGCACGCGGCACCGGGTCACGTAGCCATGGAGGCAGTCTCGGTTGCAGCCACTCGATGACGACGATGAGCGCCGGTACGCACGGGATCATCGAGACCCACACGAGCAGCATTCCGACGAAGCCGATCCAGCCGAATTGACTGAAGCCGCGAAAGTGCGTGATGGAGAGCGAGCCGTAGGCAATCGAAGCGACGCAAGCGCCGACAAATTCGGCGCGAAGGGCGTTTTGCACGGCATTGCGGCGGGCGTCGGCCGGCGCTTCTCCGCGTGCGCGAAATTCTCGATAACGAGACAATAGAACAATCGGATAGTTGATTCCGTTGCCCAGAATGATGGCCCCGAGGAACATCCCGGTCGTGTTGACGTACCCGAAAACGAAGTAGGCGAACATGTACGCGGCCCCAACGCCCAGCGAGGCAGGCAACGCGATGACAGCCAGCGCCCAAACGGAGCGGTAAAACCAAACGACGCCCGCAACGATCAGCACGAAGGCGATCACCGTTGCCCAGAGCGCCTGGCTCACAATCGACTCCTTTTCGGCGGCCGCGCTCGGGATATCGCCCGCGAACCCGACGGTCATCCGTGGGTCGAATGAGGTGGGGTTCAAGTCTCGCACCATGCGGACGACCCGGTCGAGCAACAGGTCGCCCCCAGCGTCTCCCATGCCAGTCGACAGCGACACGATCCGAAGGCCGATCATCGTCTGGTCGGGCGTTTCGAAGTATCCGGTCGGGAAGTCGTCCTGCTGCTTGGCCTTGGCTTCCCAACGGTCCTCGTACTCGTCGAGCCCGAGCGCGGGCTTCTTGGCGCGTGCACCTTCGGAGCCGCCGTCAGGCGCGGCCTCGTCGTCGTCGAGGTCGCTCACCAGCCCGCTTCGAACCGCGATTTGGAAGTCGAGCGTATCGTAAGCGTCTGTCAGGTCTTGCCGATCGGCATATAACCACTTATTGCGTTCGTAAAAATCGTGCACCTCCTTCGAGCCGTCTTCGACGTAGGCGACGAGGCGCGGTCCGCCGTGCTTTTGCGCCTCGATGAGGGCCTGCACCTTCGTCGACAGCGCGTCGATGAAACGCTCATTTTCTAGAGGATTCGGCGACTGAGCGATGACGAGCAGCGTCGCTCTACCCCCGACGCGCCCAAGTTGATGCTCGAATGCCTTGAGCCCGGGGCTGTCTCGGGGCAAGAGCTCGCGAAGGTCCGTGTGGGGATTGATGAGCACACGGAAGGCGAAGTGCCAGGTGCCCAAGAGTGAGGCAAAGGCGATCAAGAGCACGATGAGCGGATGGCGCCCGCTGGCGTCGACGAGAAACCCGACGAAGCGCCGTATCATCCTCGCCCTCGTCCTCGTCCTGTCGCCGCCTCACCGACCACGTTCAAAATTTCATCCTGGATGCGGCGACCGTGGGCGCGGGCATCGAAGTCGCGCAGGATCCGCTCGCGGGCTGCGAGCCCCTGACGCGCCCGCAGCTCCCGATCTCTCGCGTAACGGATGAATGCCTGCGCCAGCCTTTCGATGGATCCAGCGTCTGCGGCCTCCGAGCCGACCCCCGACGGTGCGAAGCGAACGAGGTTGCCTGTCACGCCGTCTTCGACCATCTCGACCACTCCACCGACGTCGTACGCGATGACCGGTTTCCCGAGAGCCATTGATTCGATCACGGAGCGGGGAAGCGGATCGGGGTACACGCTCGGGACGACCGCCACGTCGAACTCGACCACGAGCGGCCGAACGTCCGCTCGAAATCCCATCATTCGAAAACGATCCGCGAGTCCGAGCCGCGTCGCCAGCCGCCGGCACTCTTCCACGTGATCGGGCCGAAAGTCCTGCGGTGTGTCGCCGATGACGACAAAAAAGATCGACGCGCGCTCGCCCTCGCTCATGCGGTCCAAGGCCATCCGGGCGGCGTGGATCATCTCGATGTAACCCTTGCGCCGCAAAACCCGGCCGTGACTGCCGAACACGATCGCCCCCGCGGGCAACTCGAGGTCGGCGCGCAGTGTCCCCCGAACACCGGCCGGGTCGAATGAGCCGACGTCGAGCGCATTGTGGATGACGCTCACCTTTCCGGCGCAGTGCGGAAAGAGCGCGGCTGCCGCGCGGGAGACGCAAACGATGCGGCGGACGCCGCGGCTGGCCGCAAGGTGCCGATGGACCCGGAAGATCGGCTTGGGCAGCGAGGTGTAGCGCACGTGCCACAGGGCCGGACACCCCGTCAGCGCGGCGAGCGCCCCACCGGCAAAGTCTGCGTTCGTTCCGTTGCAGTAGACAAGGTCGAACTGCCCTCGGTCAATCAAGGCGGACAGCCGCGCGATGGCCCGGCCAGCTCTTACGACATTGCCCATGAAGCGGAGGAGTTTGAGCGGAGCCGCAGCGTCGAAATCCTCGCGCTGCATGGCCCGTGCCCAAGGTTCGATTGGATTTTCAATCAGGTTTGGCTCGAGATGAATCTCGTCCGCTGCGCCGTCCTGCGCGAGAAGGTCGCCGATCGCACCTGACCTCGGAAGCACGACAGCCCGATGGACGACCGCGGGATCGAGAAATTTCAGGATGGAATGGAGACTCCGACCCGGGCCGCCGTTCCTCGCCGTGTCGTTGACGAATAGAACGCGAACGCGACGTCGGGATCGACGAGGTAACCCTTCCAAAGACGGCCCCTCCTTCGACTTCAGCGCAGTCACGGCCCCCGACTCGGCACTTCGATTTCGACAGCGGCGACGATCATCGAGATCCCTCAGTCATCGAACCTGAACAGATCTTCGAGGTCGCCCTTCGTCAGCTTCTTCGCCCCCCCGACGTCTTCGGCGAGGACGGCTCCTACGAGCTCGCGCTTCTTTTCGCCGAGCTCAAGAATTTTTTCTTCGATGGTTCCTTTGGCAACCAGACGGTACGTCGTCACGACCTTCGTTTGACCGATGCGATGGGCGCGATCGGTGGCCTGGTCTTCGACTGCGGGGTTCCACCACGGGTCGAAATGAATGACGGTATCGGCGGCCGTCAGATTGAGCCCGCTGCCCCCGGCCTTCAGCGAAATCAAAAAGACCGGTGGCCCGGCATCGTCCTGGAAGCTTTCGACGACGGACTGCCGGTCTTTGGTCGAGCCGTCGAGGTACGCGTAACGGACGCCGTCCTCGTCCATCGCCCGCTTGATGAGATGGAGCATGCTGACAAACTGACTGAACACGAGAACCTTGTGTCCACCTTCCAGACTCGTTTCGATGAGATCCCGCAGGGCAACGAGCTTGCCCGAATCTTCGTCGCCGAATTCGCGAGGAAGGCCGAGCAGCCGTGGATCGCATGCCGCCTGACGAAGCCGCGTCAAACCCGCGAGGATTTGGATGTGGCTGCGAGCCAGCCCCTGGCGCTCGACCTCGCCCATGACTTGCGCACGGACTTCCTTGAGAACAGCAGCATAGAGAGCGGCCTGTTCGCCCGTGAGCTCGCAGAATTGGTCTTGTTCGATCTTTTCCGGCAAGTCACTCGCCACCTCGGCCTTGGTGCGCCGCAGGATGAACGCGTGAATCGTGGCGCGGAGTCTCTCGGCGACCGCCTTGTCGCCCGCTTCGATGGGGCGTGAGTAGCGCTCTTCGAACTTGTCGAGCGGTCCGAGCAGGCCCGGACTCACGAAGTCGAAGATCGACCAGATCTCGCTCAGGCGATTTTCGATCGGTGTACCGCTGAGCGCCAAGCGCCTGTCGGCCTTGAGCCGCTTGGCCGCTCGGGCCGTTGCGCTGAGGGGATTCTTGATCTGCTGTGCTTCGTCGACGATGACGTAGCGCCACGGGATCTCCTTGAGGAGCTCCTCGTCTCGCCGGAGGAGCGCATAGCTCGTGACGACGACGTCAGCGTCCTCGAGCTCGTCCTGGCGCTCCTTTCGCTCGGCCCCGTGCCAGAGCGCGTGGCGCAGCGAGGGGGCGAACTTGTCCATTTCGCGCAGCCAGTTCGTTACGACGCTCGTCGGCGCGATGATGAGCGCTTTGAAAGGCTTGCGCTTGCCCTCGATTTTCGAGTCTTCGTTCTTGACCGCGAGGAGCAAGGCGAGTGTCTGTACGGTCTTTCCGAGACCCATGTCGTCGGCGAGAATGCCGCCGCTCCCGATTTCATGCAGAAACCAGAGCCAATGAAAGCCCTGCTCTTGATAAGGCCTGAGCTGAGCTTTCAAATTGCGAGGTTTGCGGGCACCTTTGATCTCGTCGATGTCTTTCAGTTTCTTGAAGATGTCCTTCGCGTCGCCCGAGACGCTCGATCGTCCTACCTGCGCGAGCAAATCCTCGATGCGACCAGCCTGAGAGAGCGGGAGACGTCCGCCGTTGCTACCGCTGGTCGCCAATATTTCAGCTTGTCGCTGGAGCACCTCTCGGACCTTTTGCGGATCGATGCGCGCAAATGAACCGTCGGCCAGGCGAACGTATCTTCGCCCCTCTGCGAGACAGCGCGCGAGCTCCTCCTGAGTCACCGCGACGCCTTCGCTCTCGAAATTCAGTCTGAGCGACAGCCAGTCAACCCCGCTCGAGACCCGCGCATTGGCCGTCAACGCTTCGTCGCGAACGTTGACATCGACGAGATCGTCGGGGACGAAGATGTCCCAGTCTTCAGGCAACGACCCGATGCCTTCGGTCCAAAACCGAATCGCCTCGTCCCCCCGCGCGGTGAACTTGTTGCCGTCCTCGGCGGGAACGAGCCCCAGATCTCTCAGCTTGGCGGCCGCGGCCTGCTGCGCCGCGATGTCGCACCGAATGCAACGAGCCCGCTTTGCGCTCCCGGGCTCCGGTGGCCTCACGATGACGGGCAAGGTCATCCCGTCGGCTCTAACGTCGACCTCGACGTCCTCGTAGGCGGCCCTCAAGCTCACCTGACTTTCCACCAGGCTCCCACCGGCCGCCACGCGGAAGGTCGGAACGAGATCGACGACGTCGGCCACTTGGGAGAGCTCCGGAAGCTCTGCGCCCACCTCGAGAGCGACTTTCGGCAAGCCGTGCATGACGAGTTCGGGCAGGCGCTCGACGGGCTCGGCGATGGTCGACATCCGCAGCAAG
>JBEKFX010000064.1:0-34851 GCA_050013115.1 Polyangiaceae bacterium | reverse complement strand
TCTACACGGGTCACGGCAAGGGCAAGACGACGGCGGCTCTCGGTCTCGTGTTTCGTGCGCTCGGACGTCGGATGCGCGTCGCCGTCGTGCAGTTTATCAAGGGTCGATGGAAGACGGGCGAACGCTCGTTCGCCGAGACCCTGCCCGGCCTCGAGTTTCACGTCATGGGCCTCGGATTCACATGGGAGAGTGACGACCTGTCGCGCGACAAGGACGCAGCCATCGCGGCCTGGAAGGTGGCCCGAGATTTCATCCAGTCCGGCCAGCGTGACGTCGTCGTCCTCGACGAGATGACCTACGCCTTCCACTACGGCTTCGTCTCGCTCGAAGAAGTTCTCGAGGCGCTGCGGACGCGGCCCAGGCACGTCCACGTCGTCATCACCGGGCGCAACGCGCCCGAGGCCCTCGTCGAAGCCGCCGATCTTGTGACCGAGATGAAGGCGATCAAACATCCGTTCGAACACGGCGAGCCGGCGCAGATCGGAATCGATTTTTGATGGTCGCACGTCTGATCGTCGCCGGGGTCGCGAGCGGGGTCGGCAAGACGACGATGACCCTGGCGATTGCGCGTTCGCTTGCCGCGCGAGGCCTTCGCGTCGCCCTCTTCAAGTGCGGTCCGGATTACCTCGATCCGACCTATCACGCGCGCGCTACAGGTCGCCCGTCGCACAACCTCGACGGCTGGATGATGGGGCGGCAAGCCGTGCTCGCGACGTTCGAGCGCAGAACGCAGGACGTGGACATCGCCATCATCGAGGGGGTGATGGGGCTCTTCGATGGCGCGTCCGCCACGACCGAGCACGGTTCGACCGCGGAGATCGCGAAATGGTTGCAAGCGCCGGTGCTCGCCGTCGTGGATGCCTCAGGCATGGCGCGCACCATCGCCGCAATCGCCCACGGGCTCTCGACGTACGATCCGGATCTGCGCGTCGCAGGCATCCTGTGCAACCGCGTCGGCAGCAAGGGCCACCTCGACCTGCTACGGTCCGCCTCTCGCCGAGTCCCCGTCGTCGGGGCCTTGCCCCGTGAGGCCGAGCTTGCGTTCCCCGAGCGGCACCTCGGGCTCCGGACCGCCGACGAAGAGACCCTGCCGAGCGCGACCCTGGATCGCTGGGGCGAGCTCGCGCGCGAATGGATCGCGCTCGATCTCGTCACGGATCTCGCACGGGCGTCCGGCGCGCTTCCCGAGGCGCACGATCCGCCCCGCGAGGAGGGGTGCGGACCGTGCCGCATCGGCGTTGCGTGGGACGAGGCGTTTCATTTTTATTATGAAGACAACCTGCGACGCCTCGAGCAGCTCGGCGCGACGCTGGTCCGCTTCTCGCCCGCGCGCGACCCTCGTCTACCCGACGTCGACGGACTCTATCTCGGCGGCGGCTACCCCGAAGCGTGCGCCGATGCGCTTGCGGCGAACGAATCGATGCGTGCGTCCGTGCTCGCCTTCGCACGACGCGGCGGCCCCGTCTACGCCGAGTGCGGTGGCCTGATGTACCTGGCGTCGGCCATACGCACCCTCGACGGTCGCTCGCATGCGATGGTCGGCGCGCTGGAGGGCGAAGCCGTCATGAAGGACAAGCTCGTCGCGCTCGGCTACGTGGAGGTCGAAACGCAGGAGCCAACCATTCTCGGCCCAGCCGGGCTGCGCTTTCGCGGCCATCAGTTCCGGTACTCCGATCTCACGCCGGCAGCTGGCCCGAACGCGCCCTACTCGGTGCGCCGGCGCCGCGGTGGAGACGTCGTCCGCGATGGCCATCGCGTCCACAACGTCCTCGCGTCGTACGTGCACGCGCACTGGGCCTCCAACCCATTGGCTGCCCGCGGGTTCGTCAGAAGCTGCGCCAAGTTTGCCGCCCACAAGGGCCTCGCGGGCGGCGGCGCGGCGTTCAGCCTCGGCACCGAGGACGACGGCCGTTCAGCCGCCACGCCACCAGACGTTCGGCCATGACGACCGGGCTGCGGTGGGCTGTCGGCGGGGAGGCGAGGGGCCCATGAACGGCGCGACGGCGTTTGCCATGCTCGCGGCCGCGGTCGCGGTCGATCTGACGCTCGGCGAGCCGCCGAGCATCGTCCACCCCGTCGTTTGGATGGGGCGAAGCGTTGCCGGTTGCGAGCGCCTGGCGCCGACGCGCGGCAAGTTGGCTCCATTCGCCGCCGGCGCGTTCATCGCCATGGCCATCCCGACCGTCTTTGCATCCGCGGCCGCATGGGTCCAATACCGCTTGCGGGCGCACGCGGTGCTCGGCTTCGCCATCGGCGCCGTGCTGCTCAAGACGACCTTCGCATTGCGAGCCCTCGGGCGCGCGGCCGGCGTCGTACGAGACGCGGTCCAGCAAGGTCGGATCGAAGACGCACGCGCCGGGCTCCGCGCCCTTTGCAGTCGAGATTCGAGCTCCCTCGAAGCCCCCGATCTGTTGGCCGCAACCATCGAATCGGTCGCGGAAAACGCTTCCGACAGCTTCGTAGCTCCCCTCTTCTGGTTCGCACTCTTCGGCTTGCCCGGAGCCGTCTTCTACCGCGCCGCCAATACCCTCGATGCGATGATCGGTTACCACGGTCGCTACGAGTGGCTCGGAAAGACCGCCGCTCGGCTGGACGACGCGCTCAACTTCGTTCCGGCGAGGATCACCGCGGGGCTCCTCCTTGCCGCGGCGTGGCTGCAAGGTCGCGATGCTCGGCGCGGAGCGCGCATTCTTGCACGCGACGGCTCGCAACCAGAGAGCCCGAACGCGGGACGGCCGATGGCCGCGATGGCCGGAGTGCTGGGCGTCGTGCTTGCGAAAGCCGGCCATTATCGCCTGGGCGATCCCGTCGAAGCCCTGGCGCCGTCGCATGTCGACGAAGGGTGGCGCCTGACGCGCCTTGCCGCCGCACTTGCGGTTCTCCTTCTCACCATGATCCTCGAGGTGCGGTATGCCGCCATTCGTTGAACGGCGCGCCCACGGAGGCCTCCTCGACGACGAGCTGGCCCGCTTGGGGATCCACCCCGACGAGGTGCTCGACGTCAGTGTCAACGTGAACCCGTATGGGCCATGCCCCGCAGTCGTCGCGGCGGTGCGCGCGGCCCGCGTCGACCGTTACCCCGATCCGACGGCGCAACCGGCGCGAGAAGCCATCGCCCGCGCCACTGACACCGACCCGCGCAGCATCGTGGTCGGCAACGGAGCCGTGGATCTTCTCTGGACGATCGTTCGGGCACTGCTCCCGGCGGGCCGGGTCGCTCTGGTGGTCGAACCTGCGTTTTCGGAATTCGCCGCAGCCGTGAAGGCGGCCGGCAGCCGCGTCGTCAGCTGGAGGGCGCTCGCCGAAGCCGATTTTTGCGTCGATCTCGACCGCGTGGGGGATGTCGCGGCACGGGAAAAGGCGGAGATCGTCTATGTGTGCACGCCCGCGAACCCGACCGGAGTGGCTCTGGAGGCGGCTTCCCTCGCAGCGTTCGCCGCCGCCCACCCCGCGCTCCTTTTCGTCGTCGACGAGTCGTTCGGGCCCCTCTCGGAGCGCTTCGACGACCAGCAGCACGTCATGCCGGACAACGTCGTGCGGGTGCGTTCGATGACCAAGGAGCACGCTTTGCCCGGCGTGCGGGTCGGATACCTCGTGGCGCGTCGCCCAATCGCTGCATGCGTCGAGGCCGCACGACCGCCCTGGACGACCAGTGCGTTTGCCCAGGCCGCCGCCATCGCCGCTTTGGGTGAACGCGCGTTCGTCATCGAGTCTCGAATGCGTGCCCTCGACGACCGTCGCCGGCTCGTCGCGAGACTGCGCGACATCGGATACTCCCCATTCCGATCATCGACACTCTTTTTTCTCGTGCCGGTTCGGGACGGCGCCTCGACGCGCGCGCGTCTTCTCGCGCGCCACCGAGTGCTCGTCCGCGACTGCGCGTCGTTCGGCTTGCCAGGATTCGTGCGGATCTGCGCGCAGCCCCCGTCGCGAGAGGCGCGCTTGCTCGAGGCCTTGCGGGACGAGGGTCAGCCGTGACCGCTCGGACGTTGATGGTGCAAGGGACTGCGTCGTCCGTTGGCAAGAGCCTGATTGTCGCGGGATTGTGCCGCATGCTGCGGCAAGACGGATACCGCGTCGCGCCGTTCAAAGCGCAAAACATGGCGCTCAACGCGTACGTGACGCCCGACGGACGCGAAATTGGGCGTGCTCAGGCGGCCCAGGCCGAGGCCGCCGGCGTCGCGCCCACGGTCGAGATGAATCCGATCCTCCTCAAGCCGGAAGGCGACTCGCGGTCTCAAGTCGTCGTCCTCGGCAAGTCGATCGGAAGCATGGCCGCCGTCGAATACCACCAGAAAAAGCCCGAGATGCGACACGTCGTCCTCGAGTCGCTGGCTCGCCTGCGCCGCGATTTCGAGGTCGTCGTCATCGAGGGCGCCGGCAGTCCGGCCGAAATCAACCTACGTGATCGAGACATCGTCAACATGCACGTGGCGCGCATCGCGGAAGCGCCGGTGCTGCTCGTGGGCGATATCGATCGCGGCGGGGTCTTCGCGGCCTTCGTGGGAACGATGGATCTGCTCGAGCCCGATGACCGGGCGAGGGTCGCCGCATTCATCGTCAACAAGTTCCGAGGCGACCTGACGCTGCTCCAGCCCGGGCTCGATTTCATCGAACGTCGAACAGGAGTGCCCGTGCTCGGCGTCGTGCCGTATATCCCGCGCCTGCGGCTTGCCGATGAGGACTCCTTGTCACTCGAGGCGCGACGACACCGTCGCGCAGCCCGTTCCGACGAGCTCGAGATCGCCGTCGTCTGTCTCCCGCGCATCTCGAATTTCGACGATTTCGAACCGCTCGAGCACGAGCCCGGCGTCTTGGTTCGCTTCGTCGACCGACCGGAGGCAGCGGCGTCCGCCGATCTCGTCATCCTGCCGGGATCGAAGAGCACGATCGCGGACCTCGGGTGGCTGCATGAAAGCGGGATTGCCGACGTCATTCAAGAGCGAGCCCGACGTCTTGCCCCCGTGCTCGGCATCTGCGGCGGCTGTCAGATGCTGACCGAACGCATCGACGATTCCGAGCAGGTCGAGTCCACCCTCCAGACGGGCGCTGCGGGCTTGGGTTTGCTCACGGCCCGAACGCGTTTCGGGCGCGACAAGACGACGGCGCGGGTGGTCGCTCATGCCACCGGGCCGAGCTTTTTTGCGGCCGATGTGGCGCGCGACTCGCCTTTGCGGGGGTACGAGATCCACATGGGGCAGATCGAGATCAGCGGCCCGGACGTTTTGGCGTTCGACGTGCGAGAGCGCAACGGTCGTGCAGAGTCCGCTGCCGACGGCGCCGTCGGCTTCGGTGGAGCGGTCGTCGGCACGATGATCCACGGGTTGTTCGAGAACGACTCGTTTCGCGCCGGGGTGCTGCGCGCGCTCCGCCGCCGCAAAGGTCTCGCCGAGCCCGCGCTGACGGGGGCCATCAAAACGAGGGAGGAGGAATACGATCGGCTCGCCCGGGTGCTACGCGAGAGCCTCGACGCGGACCGCCTTCATGGCATCGTCGGACTCTGACGATCGCGGGGCGGGGCGCCCGGCCCATTCACGCCGAAGCCGACGTCAGCTGATCCAATTCGTCGCCGGGCAATTGGATTTCCGCCAGCGGCAGGAGCTCCGCGAGCTGTTGCGGCGTTCGGGCGCTTGCGATCGGCGCAATGACGGCGGCCCTCGTCCGCAGCCATGCGAGCGACACCGCGGCCACCGTCGTACGGTGTGCGGACGCGACGGCGCGGAGCACCGCAAGGACGCGCTTGCCCCGGTCATCGAGGTACTTGAGCGCGGCCTCGCCGCGCGCGCTCGAGATGGCGCGGCCGCTCCCGTACTTGCCGGTCAAAAAGCCGCTCGCGAGTGAGAAGTAGGGAAAGCACGCGAGCCCCTCCCGGGTGCAGACTTCGGCCAGCGCCCCTTCGTATTCCTGGCGGTGGACGAGGTTATAGTGGGGCTGGAGCGCGATGTAGCGCGCAAGGCCCTCCCGTTTGGACGTCTCCAGCGATTGGGAGAGGCGCTCGGCGTTGAAGTTCGAGGCCGCGATGTACCGCACCTTTCCGTCGCGAACGAGGGCATCGAAGGCCCGAAGGGTCTCTTCGATCGGCGTTGCCGGGTCGTCGCGATGGGCATAGTAAAGGTCGATTCGATCGGTGCCGAGCCTCCTCAACGAGGCCTCCGCGGCAGCGCGGATCGTCTGGGCGCCCAGGCCGTTCAGTCCCGCGAGCATTCCGACCTTGGTCGCGATGACGATGCGGTGCCGGTTTCTTCGTGCGGCCATCCACCGGCCGATGATCGCTTCGGATTCTCCGCCGGAATGTCCCGGGACCCAGGCCGAGTAGAGGTCCGCGGTATCGATGAAGTTTCCTCCAGCGGCCGCATAGGCGTCGAGCACCGCGAAGCTCTGCGCCTCGTCTGCGGTCCAGCCGAACACGTTACCGCCGAGACACATGGGAAAGACGTCGAGTGCGCTGTTGCCAATCTTCGCGGTGCTGGGCATGGTCGGTGCAGTGCCTTGTAGCCGATCTTCGTGCGGCTTGCCCCCTACCTCGCGAGCTCGGTTTTTGCCCCCTCCGGGTCGAGGGGTCCGCTCAGCCGCTCACCCGTGCGATCGAGCCACGCACGGAGTAAACCGCGATCAGCGTGAGGAACGAGAACGCCAAGAGGACCCCCGCGAGACGATGCGCGTCTGCATATTCGAGCGCTTCGACGTGATCGTAGAGAGCGACCGAGACGACCCGCGTCTTGTCCGGGATGTTCCCCCCCAGCATGAGCACCACCCCGAACTCGCCGACGGTATGGGCGAATCCCATGATCGCGCCGACGACGAAGCCCGGCCCTGCAATCGGCAGAGCCACGGTGAAGAAGCGATCCCAGGGGCCAGCCCCGAGTGTCGCGGCCACTTCGAGCGGGGCCCTGCCGACTCCTTCGAATGCGCCTTGAAGCGGCTGCACGACGAAGGGCAGCGAGTAGAGGGTCGAAGCCACGACCAGGCCGCCGAAAGTGAACGGCAGCGTGCCCACACCGATGCTCGACGTCACGCGCCCGATAAGTCCGTTCGGGCCGAGCAGAACCAGCAGATAAAATCCGACCACGGTCGGCGGCAAGACGAGCGGAAGCGCCACCACCGCGGACACCCAAATTTTGGCACGTGATCGCGTCTTTGCCAGCCAAAAGGCGATCGGCGTCGCAACGACGAGCAGCAGTGCGGTCGTCACCCCGGCGAGGCGGATGGTGAGCCCAATGGCCGCCAGGTCAGCACCGAACGTCATGGGAGCTTCACCGCCGATTCGACGGCGTCATGGGGGCGAGGGGGATTGGAGGTTCACCGGCCGACCCGACGGCATCATGGGGGCGAAGGGGGCAGGCCCCCCTCGGCTGCGGGCGGGTCCGTCGCGCCGACGTCGTCCAACCCGTAGCCGTAGGCTCGGATGAGCGCTTTGGCGCTTTGGCCCCGAAGGTAGTCGCACAGGGCGCGCGCAGCGGGATTGCTCGAGCCGCGCGATAAAAGCACGGCATCTTGACGGATGGGGGCGTAGAGCTTCGCGGGCACGATCCAATGGGATCCGGCGGGGAGATGGCCGGGACCGGAAACCTGCGAGAAAGCGACGAACCCGAGCTCCGCGTTGCCCGTCGCGACGAAGGTGGCGGTCTGGCCGACGTCTTCACCCTCGACGATTTTCGGCCGCAACGCCGTCAACAAGCCGAGCGCCTCGAGCGCTTGCGTCGCGGCGACTCCGTACGGAGCGACTCTCGGGTTGGCGATCGCCAGATGGGCGAACTGGCCGCGCCGGAGTACCGCGCCGCCCGCGTCGACGAAGGATGGGTTCGCGCTCCAGAGGACCAACGTGCCGAGGGCGTAGGTAAACTCACTGTCGCCGACAGCGAGCTTGTCCGAAACGAGTTTTCTCGGCGTCCGGTCGTCTGCCGCAAGGAGGACGTCGAACGGTGCGCCGTTGACGATTTGTGCGTAGAGGCGCCCGGTGGCCCCCGTGACGACCTGCGCGCGATGGCCCGTGTCGTGAGCGAAGGCCGAGGCCAAGGCCTGCATGGGGGCGGCGAAGTTCGCCGCGACGGCGACGCGCGTTTCGGCGCCGTGGCCGGACACCGGAAGGACCAGGCCGACGAGCGACAGCCAGACGAAGGCGCGGGTCGGTCCCATGGCCATGTGCCGCTAGCATTGTCTGTCGTCTTTTGCCACGCAACGCCGGTCGTCACAGGGCCGAACGCGCGGCGGGCCGTTTCCGAGCAGCGGGCGGCTGCGCTGGGCGTCGGGCGTCGGGCGGTTTCGGAGCTTGCGTCGGCGCAGCGCGGGGCGAACGCGCGGCGGGCCGTTTCCGAGCGCGCGCGCGGCTGCGCGGGGCGTCGGCCGGCGGGGCGTTTCCGAGCGCGGGCGGCTGCAGCGCCCGGACGTTAGGGGGGCGCAGCGCCCGGACGTTAGGGGGGCGCAGCGCCCGGACGTTAGGGGGGCGCAGCGCCCGGACGTTAGGGGGGCGCAGCGCCCGGACGTTGGGGGGGCGCAGCGCCCGGACGTTAGGGGGGCGCAGATGACAGGGCCGCGGCGCAGAGGAAAACGCCCACCGTGAGGACGCAGGCCGACGACAGCACGGGCAGCCATCGGAGAAAGGGGTTGGTGAAGGAGACCCGGTCGAGGAGACGCCTTGCCCATACGACGAGAAGCCCCGTACCCGTCAGGGTGAAGGCCACCCCGAAGGAAAAGGCGAGAACCAGCACGAGACCGAACCCGTAGCGACGGATGGCGATGGCGGTCAGCAAGAGGGCGAGCGCCGATGGGCAGGGGGTGAGCCCGGCGGAAGTGCCGAGGGCCGCGATGGGGCCGAGCCCCTCGCTCGGCGGCTCGTCGTGCCGGTGGCCGTGGTCTGCTTCGTGACCGTGGAGGTCACGCCAACGTTTCGAGAGATCGAGGACCCCGAGCGCGACGACCGCCACCGCCGATCCGAACTCGAGCGCACGCATGAGGCGTTCCGAACCGACCGTGTTTTCGATGAGGGCAGCCAACGTGCCGACTGCGAAGACGACCAGCGTATGCGCCGCGGTGACGCTCGCACCAAAGACGAGGGCTTGGGACGCTCTGGCGCGTCGTCCGACGAGGTATGCCGCAGCCATCGCTTTCCCATGCCCGGGCGAAAGAGCGTGGCCAGCCCCCAGAAGGGCCGCGAGCGCGAGGGCGGCCAGCGAGAACGACAAGCTGCCGCTCGCCCGCCGCAGGGTGGTGGCCAGGGACGCGAGTCGCGCGTCGATGACGACGGGCGGCGCCGGGGAAGCCGCCGGCGTACCCTCGGCCGTCTTTCGGATCCGGAGCGTCACCTCTTCCTCTTCGACGCGTGGAGGATTGACGCCGACTGCCGCCGCGTACGAAAGCGCGGCGGAGGCGGGTTCGTTCACGCCGGCGACGACGACTGCACCCGGCGAGCTCTGAGCCGCCATTTCGCGCCACCCCGAGCGGTCGGCGTAGTTCGGATCGCGGGCCAGGACGTGAACCTCGCTCACCTCGCGATCGAGGGGAGGCGAGCGTTCCGCAGCGACCTCTGCGCTGATTCGGAGCGTCCACATCCCTCGCTCGCCTTCGCGCACATCGAGACCGCTGGCCACGATGCGCAACCGGGAGGGGGCACCGTTCACGACGACCGTCCAGGCCGCGACGAGCGGCGGAAGCCGGTGGGCGAGATAGCTGCGCTGTTCGTCCGGGGTCACGCTCCCGTCGTGATTGGCGTCGAGCCGGTCGAGTTCCGCGTAGGCCGGGAGCTCGGCGAAATCGAGGAGGTAAGCGATTCGGATATCCCCGTTGGCGCCGCATTCGAGCCCAAGATAGCGATTGATGGAGGTAAACCCTGCCGGGTGACCGCTCGCCACGCGCCCACAGACAAGGGCGGCGACGCTGAGCCAGGCCGCGATGGCCCAGCGGTGAAACCGTCGGGCGCGGCTCGCCACTTCGGGCGCCTGGCGTCGGTTCACGGGATGCCCTCCCTTTCGTCCGAACCCAAGAGGCGCGCCGGAAGGTCCCGTCGCGGAACTTCGAGCCCGTGGGCGGCCATGAGGGCATCGTTCCGCAGAAGCGCGCGGGCCGGCCCATCGGCCGCGACACGCCCGCCGTCGAGCAGGATGGCACGGGTGCACGTCTCGGCGACGAGCGCCAAATCATGCGTTGCGAGCAGACGTGTTGCGATCAAGTCCTTGATGACCGACACGAGCTGGCGCCGTGCTCGAGGATCGAGGCCGGCCGTCGGCTCGTCGAACGCCAAGATGTCCGGTCGGTAGGCCAGGAGCCCCGCGAGCCCCACCCGCTTTTTTTCGCCCCCGCTCAATCGATGGGGTGGCCGATGCTCGAAGCCGGTCAGGCCGACCTTCTCGAGTGCTTCCGACACCCGCTCCCAAAGCGCATCGCCCCTCATTCCGAGCTGCTGCGGACCAAATGCAACGTCCTCTCGCACCGTGGCGCAAAAGAGCTGGTCGTCCGGATCCTGAAAGAGCAGGCCCACACGGTGCCTTGGCGCGCCCTCCGCATCGACACCGGTGCGCTGACCGAAAATTCGAACCTCGCCGGTCCCGTGGCCGCTCCCGCGCTCGGGGAGAAGCCCGGCGACGTGGAGGAGAAGGGTGGACTTGCCTGCGCCGTTCGGACCGATGAGCGCGACGCATTCGCCTGCAGCCACGTCGAACGACACGTCCGTAAGCGCCACAGTTCCGTCGTCGAAATGAAAGGAAAGAGCACAAAGGTTTATCGCCGCCGTCACGACCAGCCCCGGGCGCGCATGGCCGTGGCCATTCTCTCGGCCCGCGAAACGCTGCGGATGAAGGACACTGCAATCACCGAGGCGTGAGCGCGCCAGGTGCCGGCTCGTCCGCCGCGAAAGGAGCGCGCGGCGCGGGCCCGCTGCATGCGCTTGGACTCCTCGATCAGCAAAAAGAGGCTGCGATGCATCAGAGTCAGCACCAAGACGAGCGATCGGGGAAGCCGCGCGCGTCGCGAGGCGTCGAGCAGCTCCTCAAACGGCGTCGTGTGCGCCAGGAGCTGCAAAGCCGACAGCGAAACGGTGCTCTTCAGCGCAACCGCGACGAATGCGTTCAAACCTCTCCCTTGAAAGAGAGCGAGGACGGCGACGCCCAGCACGAATGGCTGCGCGAGGGCCAGCCGCACGAAGAGCGCCGACCAGGGGATCGTCGCCCAGCGGGCAACCGCCATGACGACGACGAAAGCCGCCAGCGTCAGCGCCACGTGGTCGGCGGGCACGAGCGCCACCGCGGTCACCATGCCCAGCGCCGAGGCCAACTTGACTGCTGCCGGCGCGCGATGGACCGAAGATTCGACGAGCGCGTAGCTTCGAAGGAGGTGGACTCCGCTCATGGCGGAGGGGGCGGTGGCAACCCACGAGCCGGCGGCGGCCTTCGACCCGGTGCAAGGCAGAGCCCGACGCCGACGCACAAGCCGAAGACGAGCAGCGTTCCGAAAGCCGCCGCGGCGGCGGCCGACGGGACGGCGCCCGAGATCCATGGGACTGCGTAGCCCCGAAGCGGCGAAGCGAACGTGAAGCTCGCTGCAGATGGCTGGATGCCGAGGTGCTCGACGACCCGCTCCAATCCATCCGGCCACGTGCAGGCGAACGGGCTGACGAAGAGCGCGAGCGAAAGCGAGGTGGCGAGCCCCATCGCGAGGCTCGCCGAAAAAGGAGCGCGTGGCAGGTCGGCGCGCCCCGAGCGGACGAGCATTTCCGGACGAAGGCGAATGACCGTCGCCAGCACGAACGCGCTGATGAGCGCTTCACCGAGCCCGACGACCGCGTGCACGCCCAGCATGGCTGGCAACGCCGCCGCCGGAGCCACGATGCGCGAGAGCGTGAGCTCTCCGGCGCAGGTCGCTGCGGCGACCACCGTCGCCAGCCAAGAACCGAAGGCGACGGCTGCGATCCGCCGCGATTGCCCGAGAGGCGTGTTCCGAGCGCGCCCGGCGACGACGCGGTACGCGGCGAACCCCACGAGCGGGTGCACGACGGCCATGTTCAAAACATTGGCGCCGAGCGAGAGCAAGCCGCCGTCGCCGAAGGCGAGGCACTGCAAAACAAGAACCGCTGTCATCGCCAGAACGGCCGATGACGGACCCAGCAGAACCGCTGCGAGCACGCCGCCGATGAGGTGCCCCGATGTCCCGCCCGCGACGGGAAAGCTCAGCATCTGGGCGGCAAAGACGAACGCTGCGGTGACCCCTGTCCGCGCGATGGCACGAGCGTTCTTCCGCGCCCCAATCTTTGCGGCCGCGCCGGCCACGGCACCCGCCGAAAGTGCGGCGCACGCGATGGCGACGGGAGGGGACAGGAGGCCATCGGGGATGTGCATCGCGGTTTCTCTTCGCGTCGATTTCCGCTGCGCAAGTGGCCCTTTCGAGGCGCCGACGGTCCAGTTCTTGTGCACGCGATGGCGCTGCCGCCGGATGACCAAGGCGGGGGGCGAGAACGCTGCCGTTTCGACGACCGGCCGGCGCCGGAGCGTAGCACACGGCCCGGTTGTCACCCGCAAACGGGCCTCACCTGCAACCGTCGCCTTCGATCCGTGTCGCCGGCGCGGGATCGAACGGCGAGCTCGAGGAGCTCGCCCTCCCGAGAAAAGCGAGGAGCGCATCGACGTCGACCGGACCCTCCTTCGGATCGATTCCGGAGATGAAACGTTCGAAGCCGTCCCCGCCGGCGGCGAGAAACGACGGTACGGCAACGCGAAGTCGTGATGTGGGCAGCACAAGCTGGCCCTTCAGGCGAAGGTCGGACAGAACGGCAGAGCGACCGGCGCGATCGTAGGCATAGCGATATGAAAAGCCGTTCGACACCTGCAGGATTCGCGGCTCTGGCCTGCCCGTGAACTGCGCCTCGAGCAGCGACCGAAGATCGGCTCCGGTGAGCGTCATGACGACGAGGCGGTTCCCGAAGGGCTGCACCTCGAACGCATCGGCATACGTGACGGCGAAGTCCGGACGGCCCGGTCGCTTCGCAACCAGGTCGCTTCGGATCCCTCCGGGGTTCATCAAGGCGAGGTCCGCCCCCGTCGCCTCGCGCATGGCGTCGGCAATCACGTCTCCGAGAGGCGTCTCGCAGGACGCGCGGCCGGCCATTCTCGCGCTCCCGACCAGATCGTGACGGAGGTAGCCGACGACGCGCGTCGCGATCCCGCGCGCTTTCTCGGCATACTCCGCGACAATGGCTGCGACCTGCGGGTCCGGTACGACGTCGTGCGTCACCGGTACGTTCTTCGCGCGCACGGCGACGATGCGGTGGGCACCCGCATCGATCGTGAGGTCGATGGTCGTGATGATGCGTCCGTAGCTGCCTGCGCTCGTGACGACGCGACCGTCGACGTCGCAATCGTAGGCCTGGTGGGCGTGTGCGCTGACGACGATATGGATGGCCGGGTCGAGCTTCTTCAGAATCGGCAACACGTCTCCCGAGAGGCCCTGACAGGAGTCGTAGGTGCCGCCGGGACTCTGCACGCCGCCCTGGTGGAGCAACAGCACGATGGCCGAAACACCCTGACCGAGCAGGGTGGGAACGAGGGCGTTGGCCGCATCGGCCTCGTCTTCGAAAGAGAGCCCCCGTACGGCGGAAGCCGACGTGATCTGTGGCGTCTGGCGCAGCGTCTCCCCGATGAACGCCACGCGTGCGCCCCCCAAGTCACGGATGGCGAATGGGGGAAAGATGGGCTCGCGCGTCGCGGTTTCGATCACGTTGGCGGCCAGATAGGCGAAGGACGCTCCCGGGAATGCCCCACCATCGCATTCTGCCCGTGCACAGGCTCCCTTCTGGAGACGGAGGAGCTCGTGCCAGCCGCGGTCGAAGTCGTGGTTGCCGACGCCTTCGAAGTCGAGGCCGAGTCGGTTCATCACGAGTACGACGGGTTCGTCACCAAACAAATTCGAAATGAGAGGGCTCGCGCCGGTGAGGTCCCCGGCCGACACGAAGACAGTGTTGGGCGATTCGGCCCGCAAGCGCCTCAGGTGAGCGCCGAGATACGCAGCTCCACCGGTCGGAACCAGCGCGAGACCCGAGTCGAGCCGTCGTGCATCGACGGACGATGCGAGCGGGTCGTCGGCCGCGGCGAGGACGAGGCCGTTGCTTCCGGCGGGCGGCTCGAGGTGTCCGTGGAAGTCATTGATCGCGAGAATGCGGACATTCACGAGCTCAGCCGCAGCATCGCGCGCAGGCCCGGTGGCGCCGATGGCCGATTCACTCGCCGAGGTGCCGGGCCCAGGGGCGGCGACCGGCGATCGTCGGGCACATGCACCCCCGGCCCCGGAGATGGCAAGGCACGGCGCCATGGCCAAAAGGACGCTGCCGCGTTTCAAGCAGGCGGGAGATGAGCATGGGCTCAGGCAAGAAGCCAGGGAGCGGGTGACTCGGAGAAGAGTGCGTGACACCCTGTCTCTCTGCGATGCGCTGACGAGGACGCGCCCAGACCCGCATCCGACTCGGCCGCCCGCCGGAGCGCACCAGGGGTAACACGATGGACGCTGAGCAGATTCTCGAACCAGCCCTGGACGCCCTCCCGGTATTTCCGCTTCCCGGGGTGGTCCTGTTTCCCGGGACGCCTTTGCCGCTCCATGTGTTCGAACCGCGGTATCGGGCGATGCTCGCGGATTGTCTGGCGACCCATCGGTGTCTGGCCCTCGCATGCCTGCTCACCGAGTCGTTCGCGACCGATCCCGACCGACCTCGCTTCGCTCCCATCGCCGGCGCGGGCGTCATCGTTCAGCACACCCCCCTCTCCGACGGCCGGTCGACGATCGTCGTGCAGGGCTGCGCGCGTGTCGCTCTGGTCGAGCTGCCCTTCGTGGCTCCCTACCGGCGGGCGCGCGCGCGTGTGCTCTCGGAGGTCCAGAGCTTCGTGCCGTCCACCGAGCGAATGGGCCTTCACGCCGCCGCCGCCGCCTTCGCCCAGTCGCTCCCACGCGCGGATCGGAAAAACGAGCGCCACCTTCCGGCCGGAATCGAAATCGGGGCGGCCGCAGACCTCTATGCCGATCATTGGATGATCGATCCCGGCGCGCGTCAGCGAACGCTCGAGGAGCTCGACGTCGCACGCCGCGTCCGCTTCGTCACGATGACCCTGGCCGAGCAGATGAGCCGCATCAGGAAAGCCTCACTCGGCAAGCCCGACTGATCCCCGGGGTACCGGGCTTCGGGCCGTCAAGGTTTCACGCCCCGGGTGCGATCGAAGTTGCCGCCAGAAGGTTGCGTCTGGGACAATGTCGGACGGTCATGAACGGACTCTTTTGCGGTGACAACCTCGACGTCCTCCCGCGACATGTGCCTGACGCGTCGGTCGATCTCGTGTACCTCGACCCGCCCTTTCAGAGCGGCAAAGATTATCGCTTCGCCTTCGATCGCCGCGGAGGAGAGCGGCGTGGCGAGCGCGCCGGCCAAGAGGCGTTCAAAGACACGTGGCGCTGGGGCCCGGCAGCCGACGCAACCTACGCCGCCATCGAGGCGCGGCCGGGCAGGCCACGGACGACGCTTCGTTCGCTCCGGGCGATGCTCGGCGAAAGCGATGTCATGGCGTATCTCTGCATGATCACCCCGCGCCTTCTCGAATTGCACCGCGTTCTCAAGGAAACCGGGAGTCTCTACCTTCACTGCGATCCGACGGCGAGCCACTACTTGAAAGTGCTCCTCGACAGCGTCTTCGGCCCCGCCTGCTTCAGAAACGAGATCATTTGGCGCTACCGCAGGTGGCCGGCGAAGGCGCGGCGATTCCAGCGCATGCACGACGTTCTTCTTTTCTACACGGCTAGGCCGAACAAGGAACACACGTTCCACACGCTTTATGGATACGAGCGGCTTGCCCCGTCGACCCTGAAAGCGTTCGGCAACCGCAGGCAACGCGCTGACTTTTCTTCAGGACACCGCAAGCCGGGTGTGGACGAAGTCGAAACGCACGGACCGCCCCTTTCGGACTTCTGGGATATCGAGAGCCGCGCGGAAGACCCGGCGCCGCTGTCGGACGCGTGGGAGGTCGGCGTCATCGCGGCGATCGGCAAGGAGCGAACCGGCTATCCGACGCAGAAACCCGAGGCGCTTCTCGAGCGGGTCATCCTCGCCAGCACGAACGAGGGTGACGTCGTGTTGGATCCGTTTTGTGGCTGTGGCACGACGTTGGCCGTCGCAGAGCGCCTCGGGCGCAAGTGGATCGGCATCGACATCCAGCCCACGGCCGTCTCCATCGTCTCGAATCGAATGAAAGGCGCCGTCCGCGCGTTGCAGAAACCTTCGGAAACCGCCACGACGAGTCAATCTGCAGCCAAGGGCGACACGGGCGCGCGTCGCGCACGCACCGGATCGCTGGGCACCAGCACGCCGCGCGGACGGTTGCTGCGCGTCCGCGGCTGAATCACACCGCCGCTCGATTCGTCCCACATGGGCGCTCCGACGGCTGAAAGCGCCGCGCGTCGGAGGAGTGGGCGATACGTCGCCGTCGACGCGAACGCGGGGTGCGGATTGGCGTACGGATTGGTTTCGCCGGACACCCGCGATCGAACGGCCGAATCGCAGCGATTCATCGTGAAGCAATGAATCGAAATGGCGACTTGAGGAGAGCCAGACTTGCATTTAGGATTAACGTGGCCGAGCGCCTACACGGGATCCTCCGGCCGCTGAGCGCCTCCGATTTCTCGAATACGCGCGTACCGTCATTTTCCTGGCGCACGCTCGACGAAGAGTTAGTCTTATCGAAAGCGGTCGCGCTGCATCGGCGGATGCAGTGCGCCACTCGTAGAATCACAAGGGTCGTCCCGAGACCAACACCGGTCGAAGGACGCTAACACGTCGAGGGCCGTGTGCCGTCATAGACGGTGCATGGGCTGGAGGCGCTCGCAGGATTCGAGGTTGGTTTTACGATGAGCAACGTCTCTCTGAAGCGGATCGAAGCTCGATCGAAGGGCCCGGAATACGTCGGACCGTACGCCATTTACGGCGAGATCGGTTCGGGCGGCATGGCTTCCGTGCACCTCGGCAAGCTGCGGAGCGCCTTGGGTTTCTCGCGGACGGTGGCCATCAAGCGCATGCACTCGGACATCGCGCGATCCCCCGACTTCGTCGCGATGTTTCTCCAAGAGGTCCGGCTCGTTGGACGCATTCAGCACCCGAACGTCGTGGCGGCATTGGACTTCGTCGCCATCGAGAACGACGCCATGCTCGTCATGGAATACGTCCACGGGCTGTCGCTCAATCAACTCGTGCGGAAGGCGATTGCCATTCCGCCGCCCGTCGCCTCGGCGATCCTCGTCGGCGCCGCCCTCGGACTGCACGCCGCCCACGAGGCGGTCGACGAAAGTGGGAAAAATCTCGGCATCGTTCACCGTGACGTGTCGCCCCACAACGTACTCGTGGGTGTCGACGGACTCGCGCGCGTCCTCGACTTCGGAATCGCGAAGGCCGCGGAGTGCGTCCATCACACCCGGACGGGAGAGGTCAAGGGCAAGGTCGCCTACATGGCGCCCGAGCAGCTTCTCGGTGACCCCATCGGCCGCGAGGCTGACGTGTACTCGCTCGGTATCGTGATGTGGGAGCTCATGACTGGACGGCGGCTCTTCGCCAACCAAGGTCACGGCGCGATGCTGCTCCGGGTCGCCAATTCGCGGATCGATTCGCCGCGGACGGTGAATCCTCGGATCACGCCGGAGGTCGAGCAGGTCGTTATGAAGGCGCTTTCGCGATCACCGCAATCTCGATATCGGACTGCACTCGATTTTGCCGCGGCGATCGAAGGCTGCATTCCGCCGGCCAGCCAGCGCATGGTCGGCGAGTGGGTCGCGTCGGTGGCGAAGGAGGAGCTGACGCACCGTTCGCACATGCGCACGCAAATGGACGTGTCCGCGACGGGCGTCACCCTGGAGCCGGCCGACGATCGTGAAGTGACGTCGCGGTTCGGTCTCCCGCCCGATGCGCAGGTACCGGCGTTCAGCCAAGTGGGCGTCATTCGTCGGCGACCCCCGTCGATGTTGACCATCGGTGCAGCCGTCGTGTGCGCAGCCGCCCTCGGGGCCACGGGCGCGGCCTACTGGCCGCGCGCCGAGCCGGCGCCGCCGGCGCGCCGGGCCGTCACGGTCGAGACGTCCATTCTGGGTGCGCACGAACCCGCGATGTCGGCCGCAGCCGTGCAGGCGGAGCCGCCGGCCCCTACGGCCTCGAGCGCTGTCTCGACCTCGGCGCCTCCTTCGAACCCAGCGAATGTCGGCGCCCGCGACGGCCAGGACCCCGAACCGACCGCCTCGCGCAGCGCCTCCCCCGCTCTGTGGCGGCCGCACAATCCGAGGCTGAAAGGGAGCGTGCTCCAGGCCGCCGTTCCTGCGGCCCGAACGGTCTCGCCGACGCCGGCATCGGCATCGGATCTGGGCGCCATCGGAGGCCGGGAGTGACATGAGCCCTATCTTGTTTGCAACATCGTCCACGGGACGGCGTCCGGTGCGGTGAGGGCTCATGCGTCAATGGCATACGGTTTTCTTTTGTCTCGCGATCATCCCGAGCGCGATCTGTGTCGCCCAAGACGTTCGCGCCGATCCCAAAGCGGCAGCCGAGGCGCTTTTTCAGGACGGAACGCAGCTCCTCGCGGGGGGCCGATTGGAGGAGGCGTGTCCGAAGCTCGCCGAAAGTCTGAAGCTCGATCCCGCACTCGGAACACTGCTGTACCTCGCGGCATGCCATGAAAAGCTCGGGCTCACAGCATCGGCATGGTCCGAGTTTTCCTCGGCGATCGAATGGGCGGAGCGGACGAATCAACCCGAGCGAGCAGCCTTCGGCCGCAAGCACCGCACACAACTCGAAGCCACTTTGGCCAGAGTCTTGATTCACGCGGCGCCGGTCCCAGGACTGACGCTCAAGGTCGACGACGGGTTGCTCAGCTCCGCCGCCGTCGGTACCGCGCTGCCGCTCGATCCGGGACGGCACGCCATCGAAGCGAGCGCTCCGGGAACGAGCCCTTGGCGCACGACGATCAGCGTGCCGCCGGAGGCCACGATCATGACCGTGACCGTGCCTCACCTCATGCCGACCCCCGAGCACGCGGCTCCGACGACGAAGTCGACGACGGCGCCCGAGCCGGACGAAGCGTCCGCCGCGAGCGCCCTCGACTCCTCTTCGTCGACCGCGCCCGATTCCTCTTCGTCGACCGCGCCCGATTCCTCTTCGTCGACCGCGCCCGACTCCTCTTCGTCGAGCCCGCCCAGCCCGACTTCCGGGCCGCACATCCTCCTGTGGAGCGCCGTGGGGCTCGCGACGGCCGGTCTGGCGACCGGGTCGATCTTCGGCGCGTTGACGTTCAGCGCTCGCGATACCGCACGTTCAGCGTGCCCGAACAACGTTTGTGTCCCGGGGGGCCTCGGCGACATCGCTCGGGCTCGCAGCGATGCAACCGTGTCGACCGTTGGTTTCGGGGTCGGCCTCGTGGCGGGCGCCGTTGCAGCCTACTTGCTCATCCGCGGCGACGGGAATTCAAAACCTGCGGCGACGACGGGCGAGCGCTCGGTCAGTCTCGTACCGAGCCTCTCTCCACATCGAGCCGGCATCGATCTGCTCGCTCGATTCGAATGACAAGACGCGACAAGTCCAGGTCCGAAAGCGGACGCGGACCATCCGAGCCGTCCGGCGCACCTACGTCTGCCGCCGTCGCGCGACATGCCCGTGCTCGCTGTGCGAGTGCCGCTTCTAAAGTCGGTCCTCGGAATGCCCGTATGCCAGCCTGGACGAGTATGGGCAAAGCCGTTTCGGTTGGGGGCCGCGCGCTGCTGGCCGTGACTGCGGCCGCGTTCGCGGCAGGTTGCAATCTCCTCGCTGATCTCAGTCAGTTTGACAACGCGGTTGAGGGCGATTCGGACTCTTCGTCCCCGGTCACGGACGGGGCCCTGCCCGTCCTCGGAGACGACGCGATGCCCGTCGTCTCCGAGGACGCCACTCCGTTCGTCTCGTACGACGACGCCTTCTCCTACGACGCGCCTTCGCCCACGCGAGAAGAAGCATCCGACGGCACGACGCAAGATCCACCCGACCCGCCACCCGACGCGGGGGCGGCGGACGGACCCGCGGACACCGGGGCCGACGTCCCCGACAGCGAAGATGCCGCCGGAAACGGGTTCGACAGCGGAGAAGGAGGGACGAGCGCTCCCCAAGACGCGGCAGTCCCCAAGTGGTGCGCCGCCCACGTCTCTTCGAGCACCTTCGATTGTCACGACTTCGACGAGGGAAAGGCGCCCAGCTCCGGATTCTCGAGCAACTACTTTTCGACCCCGTTTGCGAGCCTCACGTCGGCGGATTATGCGCCGGGCTCTCCGCCGAGCTCGCTCTTGCTGACGACGCCGTCGCTCGCCGCAGGTGCCAGCGGCGCTCTCGAGCAATTCAACGACATCGTGCCGTCCCACGGCAAGCTCGAGCTCAGCTTCGCAGTGAAGATCGTGAATTACGACACGAGCGCGGCCGACGTGAGCCTGTTTCGTCTGTCCTACCAGGCGAGCGGTTGGGTCATCTCCCTCGACTACTACGGAAATACTGCAAATCTGAATGAGATTTCGACCCTTTCGGACGGCGGGACTTACATGGGCAAGTACCCCGCCACGACGCCCGCGCAGTTCGATACATGGAACACGGTCGATGTGTTGGTCGACTTCAACGGACACACGATATCCCTCGACTACAATGGCGTTGCCAGTGTCACGAACCAGTCGATCACGAATCCCACGGAGAACAATCCGACTCTCTTCGTGCAAACCGCGCTGAACTTCCTCGCGTCCCCGGCCAAGCCGATGACGATGTACTTTGACGACATCGTCATCAGCACGCCCCCCTGAGACCCGCGCCTGCCGTCCTTCGCGCATCCCACGGGGATTGGCGAGAGCGCGCGGGTGGACGCCAGGCCTCACGCAGAGACCTTCGAGCCGCGGCCGTCGCGCGGCGGGGCCGCTGTCTTCCGCGCGCGTGTCTTCTGCGGCCGCCCCGCTCCCGGTTCGTGCAGATTTCGGCCGGGGCTGTCTTCGTTGCGACGGCTTTCGTCAGCCCACGCGAGGTTGCGTGCGAGGGGCGCTTTCGCATGGGTTCGGGCTGACGAACCCGATCCCGCATGTGTCTCGTCGCACGATCCAGGGGCGGAGCATTCGTGCCGGCGCGGCCGTAGACGCCGTGGCGGGGTCGACAGGCTGACGGCCGTGAGGTCGTTTGGTAGGCTGCCCCGGTGCTCCGAAGAGTGGCGATTCTCCCCACGCTGACACTCTTGGGCGCTTGCAGTGGCCCAATCGGGCTCGGGACCGACATCGTGTGGTCCACGGATTTCGAAACAGGTAGTTTCTTACCGTGGACCCAGCCCCCCGGAATCGGCGGGTCGTATGCCACCGACGGGGGCCCAACGTTCGCGTCGGTGGCGCCGTCGCAGGATTATGCCCATAGCGGTCGATATTCAGCGAAGTTCACGAGCACGGCGTCGAATTTGACGCCGCCCATTCCCGGCACCGACGGCGCCGGGCTCTTCAAGGAGGCGCCATTTCCCCAGGGCGCATATTACAGCGCCTGGTATTACATTCCGAAGTTTCACCAGACGACTTCCGACTGGATCATCCTCAAGTTCAAAGTTCCGAGCATCGTCGATGCCGGCCCCGACGCGGCAGACTCCACCGTGAATCTGGACGGTTCGGCGCCCGCGGACGAGGTTGCCGCGGGAACGGCTCTGACGGAGCTTCTCGACCTCAATCTCGTGTCGCTGCCCCCTGACACGACAGGCATGGCGCTCTTTCTGTTGGACTCCCGTCATCAGTATCTGACGGCGCCATTGCCGGATCCCGTTGCCTACGTAAAGATCGGCCAGTGGTTTCAAATCGAATGCTTCTACAACAACGTGGCAACACCGGACGGTGAATTCATCGTGTGGCTCGACGGCAAGGAGGTCTACGACATCCATCGGCCCATGAGCTCTCAACCTTGGGTCTACTTTACCCCCTGCAGCCTCGTCGACGATCTCGCCCCGTCCGATGCGACCCTTTACATCGACGACGTGGCGGTCAGCTGGAGTCGCGTCACCCCCCACGGAATTCTCAAGGTCCCGAATTGAGCTGTGCATTGAGCCATGACGCGCGATTTCGACCAGGCCGGGAAGTCGCTCGAGAGAGCGACGGACCGCTCGGATTTCGGGCCATTTCGGTGGCCGGCCGCCCGTTGGGTTTGGCCTTCAGCGTCCTCTCGTGCACAGGCGTTAGCTCCCAGAGCGGGGCGAGCAGCGCGAGCATGGTCGATGCCAGCGTGCCGACCGACGCCAACAACGCCCTTCATTTCAATGGATCGGACTACGCGACGACCGGCACCGCCAATTTCCCGACGGCCTCGAGTCCGCAGACCATTTCTCTTTGGGCGCGACCCTCCCGATTCGACGGAATGGACCAGGTCATCATCACGCTCCGGCGTAACGAACAGAGCGGCGTCGAGTTCGGCGTCCGGGACGGAACGTTCGCGGCGTGGTCGGTGCTCGGAGAGGCTACGCTGGTTCAAGGACCGCCGCCGCCGTCCGACGGCGCCTGGCATCACATCGCGTACGTACTCGATGTCCCGGCGGGGGGGCCGGTCGCCACCCTTTACCTCGACGGAGCGGCCATCGCCAAAACTGCCGCCAACCCGAACAACCTGACGCCCTTGTCGTCGTGGATCGGCTCGCTCGAGGGGCTGACGGCGTTTTATTCGGGCGACATCGACGAGCTTCGCATTTGGAGCCTGGCGCGCACGGCCGCCGGCGTGCTCGAAGACATGCAAGGAACGACGAACAGCGCCTCGCCGGGCCTTGTCGCGTATTATAACTTCGACGCGATACAAGGAAGCACAGTGCTCGATCTTTCAGGCAACGGCAACAACGCGACCCTCGGAGGGGGAGACCCGGACGCCTCTCCGACTCTCATTCCGTCGGATGTGCCCCCGTCCCCTTGAAGCTTCAACGGGCTCACGTGTTTCTTCCGGCCATGCCGCTCCGGCGCTTCGAGGTCTTCGGCCCCGGCTCGGGCCGACGAGGCGCTCGGCGCGAATGCGACGTGGCAAGGGTTCGCGGGAGGGGCGAGTGAACAAGCCCCCGGCCCCCGGCCTTTGTCAGAACTGCCGGCACGTCAAACTGGTCACGTCGACGCGCGGTTCGCTATTTGTCCTTTGCCTCATGAACGAACGAGACTCCAGCTTTCCAAGATATCCGAGCTTGCCAGTGCTCCGCTGCGCCGGATACTCGAGAACGTCGGCCCCGCCCCCACGCTGAGCCCGCGGCCCACGCGGAGGCCGCCGAATCGAGGTTGGCGAGGGCGGACCGGGCGCAGGCGCCGCGGCGAACTACTTTGCGCCGAGGACCTGGGGGAAGGCGTCGTGCAGTCCGTCGAGGACGAACTGCGTCGCGACGGCAGCAAGGATGAGGCCCATCACCCGACCGATGACGTTGATGCCGGTGTTGCCGAGCGCCCGCGCCAGGAGCGGCGCGGAACGGAGGGTGAAGAGCGTGATCAGGCTCACCGCCACGATGACCGCAAAGACACTCAGCCGTTCGGTGAGACCGCGTGCCTTGCCGACGAGCACCATGACCGTCGCAATCGCACCGGGTCCCGAGAGCAAGGGGACGCCGAGCGGAATGACGCCCACGTCGTCCTTGGTTTCCGCTTCGGTTGCCTCTTTTAGCGTTGCGCGCGTTTCACTGCGCTTGGCGCGCATCATGTCGAGTCCAACGCCAAAAAGGAGAATGCCGCCGGCGATCTTGAACGCTGGCAGGGTGATGCCGAAGAACGTGAAGATGAAGCTTCCCGCGAAACCGAAGGCGGTCAAAACGATAAAGCAGGTGGCCGAGGCGCGCAGCGCGGTCTCGGCCTGCGCGGCTCGCGGGTGCGTGCCCACCAGCGCGAGGAAGATCGGCACGGCCGTGAACGGATCGACGATTGAGAAGAGCGACCCGAAGGCGAAGAGCACGTAGGAGAGAGAGGACATCGGCCGCTTCTTGCGCCGGTGCATGATAATTCGTCGGCGTCTGGGCGACGGATCGATCGGCGCCCCGAGCCCCTGAACCGGGCCGTCCCAGCGAATGGTCGGGCCACTTGACACCCGACCAGCTGCCGATAGCTTAGAGCGTCGTGCGCCACACATTGGGACCAAGACGCCGAGGGGACAGCATGTCGGGCGTCGTCGGGGCCGTGGCGGAGCCTCAGGCGACATGGCGTGAGGCTCCGCAGAAATTACCGCTCACATGCCGATAAAGGCGGTCGAGAGCCAGCGACTGTACCGGCAGATTGCCGATCAACTGTCCGCGCTCATCACATCCGGTGAGTTCCCGGACGGTTCCCGCCTGCCCTCGGAGCGCGACCTCGCCGTCCAGCTTGGCGTATCGCGGCCTTCAGTCCGCGAAGCGCTCATCGCGCTCGAAGTCGCCGGCAAAGTCGAAGTTCGCGTCGGCGCCGGAATCTTCGTTGCCTCGCGGCTCGTTGCCGCCGCCGATCCGTCGAACGAGGGGCAAGGTCCCTTCGAGCTGCTCCGTGCCCGCTGGCTCATCGAAGGGGAGATTGCCGCGGAAGCCGCACGCAGCGCGCAGCCCGAAGAACTCGACGTCGTCCGTCAGGCCGTCCTCGAGATGCAGCGCTACCAGCAGCAAAAGCGAAACTCAGACCCGGCGGATCGGGATTTTCACCTGGGCATCGCGAGAGCCACCCACAACAGCGCTCTCGTTTCGGTCGTTCAGGACCTGTGGGACCGCGGGCGCGGAGCCATCTGGAAACGGATGGAGCACCACTTTCAGACGCCCGAATTGCGGGCGGCAACGTTGCGCGATCACCGCGCCATCGTCGCTGCGCTCGACGCAAGGGACCCGGCCGGAGCGCGTGCAGCGATGCGAAAGCACTTGGCGCGTGTCGATCGAGCGCTCGGTCTTGGCTGGGAACGGCTCAAGGAGGCCGAGCATCGGCCCGAAATCGTCGCTCAAGTCCGGCCGGGGCGGCGGGGCGCGAACCCCACGGCGCGCCTCCGACCCTGACGCGCGTCGACGGACGTCGCGCGTCTTCATGCCGATGCCGTGCCCGCCCCCCGCTGCCGGCCAGCCGGCCGCTGGGCACCACGTGCAATCCCTGTCCCGATGGGCCGGGCCAGTGGACTGACCACCAGACCACCGGGCCGCCAGACCGCCAGACCACCAGACCGCCAGACCCTGGATCCAAAATGCATCCGGGGCGGAATCCTTCTGGGAATGTGGGGTTGGACATGGGCTCCTGGGCCCCCGATCCTCGGGCGTCGTGTGCGCGTCACGAGGAGGTGCGGATTCGGTTTTTGAACAATCGAGAAGAAGCGTCTGGGGCCGCGGCCGAGACTTCTCCCGACGTCGCGGGTGGGGCGGGCGGCTGCTGACCGGGATTTCGGCCCGCTGGCGCGGCCCGTGCTGGCTTCCAGCGTGCTACCGGCCATCGCGTCCCGGGTCCCGAACTGGTCAGTCCACTTGACAACATGACCAATGGACAGCTAGCCCTTCCACGCGGATCGAAGGTTCAAGTCCCCTGGGGGGAATCGAGAAAAGTCGAGCCGTGACATAGGCCTTCGTAAACGCGGCGGCTGAGCGCTTTCGGAGCATTTGTGCGATGCGTAGACGAGCCCTCGAAAGCGACTGCCCCACCCCTCAGGCGCCTCGAAGCGTTCGGCCGAATGTGACCGCGGCGGCTCGGCGGTCGCCTCCAGCGCTCCGTCGAAAGCGGGCGCTTCGTCATCCCCCATCGCCGCGCGTTGCCCACCGCGTTGCGCGAACTTCCCGAGGGCAGCCGCCCCTCGCGTCGCCCGTTGCCCCCCAACGCAGTCCGGCCTCTCCTGATTCTCGGCGTGCAAGGTCCTTGCAGTCGTGGCGAATGCACAATCTACTGGGTTTGGAAAATACCATGCAAGAAGAGAGCGTGCGATGGGGGTTCTGGAGCTCGGCGTGCGGCCTCGCCGCGCTCGCCTGTCTTGCTGCGAACGGATGTTCGAGGACGACGGCAGCGACGACCGGCTCACAGCCCGAGGCGTCGGTCCCGAAAGCGCCCGTCACCTTGAACATCGTCGACGCCGCCGGCACGCTCACGCTCGTTCAAGAGGCGATCGAGCTCTATCGCACGAAAAATCCAACCGTCGTCGAAAAGGTCACTTTCACGAAGGCTCCGGCCCCCGAGCTTCCCGGCAAGCTCAAGGCCATGCAGGCAGCGGGGCGGAGCGATATCGATCTCGTGCTCGGCGGGACCGACATTCTTTCGCAAGGCGTCGAACAGGGGCTTTGGACCCACATTTTGCCCGACCATGCGACCGTCTTCCCCGGCATACCGGACGCCTACCAGCCCCAAGCCTTCGAGATGCAAAAGCTCGCGCAGGGTCAGGCCCTCGCTGTGGTCTTCAGCCCTGCAGGGCCCCTCCTCGAATACAACCCTGCCAAGGTCACCAAGCCGCCCCGGACGCCCGCCGAGCTCCTGACGTGGTGCAAGTCACACCCGAACCGCTTCATTTACGCGAGGCCGTCGAACTCCGGTCCCGGTCGGACCTTTCTGATGGGCCTCCCATACCTCCTGCACGACGCCAATCCGAAGGACCCGATCCACGGCTGGGACAAGACCTGGGCGCTTCTCAAGGAGCTCAACTCATGCATCGAATACTACCCGAGCGGTACGACCGCGACGATGAAAGAGTTCGGCGAGGGATCGCGCGACATGACCGTGACGATGACCGGGTGGGACATCAACCCGCGCGCGATCGGGATTGTCCCGAAGGCGTATCAAGTGGCGATCTTCGATGGCATGACCTGGGTGAACGACACGCAATACATGATCGTGCCGAAGGGCGTCGGCGCCGAGAAGCTCGCGGTCGTGTTGGACCTCATGAAGTTTTTGCTCGAGCCTGCCCAGCAAGCCCTCACCTACGACAAGGGCTATTTCTATCCTGGTCCTGCAATCAAAGACGTTTTGCCGGCCATGGCCCCGCAGCAGAGTCAAGACATTCTGCGTGAGTTTGGCCGTCCTGAATACGACCAGTGGATCGCGACATTTCCGAACGTTCAACCGCTGGAAGCCAAGATGTTGGTGGAGGCCTTCCGGCACTGGGACCAAGAGATCGGCGCCCAGCACACGAAGTGAGGACCAACGTGGCTCTTCCGGTTGCTGACGCTGCCCCGCCGAAAGCACGCATCGCGCACAGGTTCCCGTCTTTTTGGAGGGGCGGGAGCGCTGCGCGCGCCGCCCTCGGCCAGGACTTCGAAGAGTTGCGGATCGTCGAACTCACGAGAACCTTCGGCGGCGTCGGGGCGGGCCGCGTTGCCGCCCTCCGCAATCTTTCCGTCACCATTCGGCGGGGTGAGTTCATCGCACTCCTCGGACCGTCGGGTTGTGGCAAGTCGACGGCCCTGAACCTGATTGCGGGCCTGCTCCAACCGAGTGAAGGCAGCATCTGGCTGGACGACCTCCGAATCGACACCCTTGCGCCCGAGCAGCGTGGCTTCGGAATGGTGTTTCAGAATTATGCACTCTTTCCCCATCTGTCGGTTCGTCGGAACGTGGGGTTCGGGCTCCTCATGCGAGGTGTCCGGCGCGCCGAGGCGGACCCGCGGATCGAGCGCGCCCTGGCGCTCGTCCAGCTCGAGGGCCAGGCCGACAAGCTCCCGGGCCAGCTGTCCGGCGGACAGCAGCAGCGCGTCGCGATCGCGCGGGCCATCGTCGTCGAGCCGCCACTCGTCCTGATGGATGAGCCGCTCTCCAACCTCGACGCCAAGCTTCGTGTCGAGACGCGCGCCGAAATCCGCCGCATCCACCGCGACCTCGGGCGCGCCACGATCTACGTCACCCATGATCAGGACGAAGCGCTCTCTCTGGCGGACCGAATCGTCGTTCTGCGCGAGGGCACGGTGCAGCAGGTGGCGGCTCCCCACGAGGTCTATGCCCGCCCGGCCAACCTGCACGTTGCCCGTTTCATGGGCTACCGCAACGTCATCGAGTTCGAAAGTGGACGCCGGTCACCGGGCGATCTCGTCAAGCTCGCGCGGTCGGGCTTCGAGCTGACGGGCATCGCACAGAAGGAGATCGTCGGCCCGCGCGCCTTCGCCGCCATTCGACCCGATGAGCTCCTCGCGCAACATGCGCCCTCGAGCCACTCGATCGCAGGAGTCGTTGAGGGGGTCGAATACTGTGGGCGTGATTCGCTCGTCGACTTGGCGGTCGCCGCGGGAGTCAGGCTTTACGTCCGCACCGATCTTTCCGTTCGCGTCGGCGATCGGCTGCACGTCACGGCACCGGTCGAACGTGTGCTGGTCTATCCAGAGGCTTAGCGGGCAGCCCATGCACGCCTCGACCTCCGTTTCTGCCTGCTCGGCGCGCGACCGGGCGATGAATCGCAGCCGGTTCGACCCGGTCGTCACGTTGGTGGCGCCCGCCACGGCATTGCTCGTGCTCGTCTTCGTCTACCCATTTCTCTACGGTCTTTTCTTGTCGTTCCGGCCTCTCGAGGGCCGATGGGACGACAACTACGTACGGTTTTTCACGAACGACCGCCTGCGCGCCACCATCGGCACGACGCTCGACCTCGCGCTGCCGGCGACGTTCATCAACCTGCTCCTGGCGGTACCGCTCGCCTATCGGCTCCGCATCAATTCACGGTATCAAAAATGGGTCGCAAGCATTTTGGTCATTCCGATCTCGCTCGGCACCGTGATGATCGCCGACGGCATGCTGACCTACCTCGGCCCGAAGGGCTGGCTGTCCCAGGTCCTCCAGGCGGTTCATCTTTACGAAGGCCCCATTCATCTTACGCACAACTATCTCGGCGTTCTCCTCTCGCTCGTGGTCTCCGGGTTTCCGTTCGTCTTTCTGCTCGTTCTCTCGTACGTGACCGGGATCGATCCCATTCTCGCGCAAGCCGCGGCGACGCTCGGAGCGAACCCGTGGCAGCAATTTCGATACGTCTATCTTCCGCTTCTCTTTCCTGGACTCGCGATGGCGTTCTGTCTCGCGTTCGTTCAGGCCTTCTCCGTCTTTCCGTCAGCCGTTCTGCTGGGCGCTCCTGCGGGACCGACGCGGGTCATCTCGATTGCGGCGTACGAGGCGGCGTTCGAACAATACGACGACCCGATGGCGTCCTGCGCGGCCATGGTCATGGGAAGCGTGCAACTCGCGGTCGTTTGCGCGGCCCTCGCCATGCGCCGGTTCTTCTATCGGGGTCCCGTCACGGGAGGCAAAGGATGAGCGCCCGCGCCGCGCCGTGGATTCCGAACCGGTGGATCGTCCGTGCGTGGAGCGTTCTATTGAACGCCGTCCTCGCGTTCTTCATCGCCAACGTGGGCCTGCTCGTCCTGGCCGTGGCGGTCAATTCGGTCGCGCGGCGCTGGCTTGGGACCTGGCTGCCCGAGGGGTGGACGACCGATTGGTATACGTCTGCGTGGAGCGAGTTTCAGCTCGGTTCGGTCTTGACGGTCACCTTCGAGGTGGTTTTCCTCGTCGTGGCCATTTCGATTGCGCTCGGTGTTCCTGCAGCGTACGCGCTCGCCCGGCGCGACTTTCGGGGCAAGCGCGCCGTCATGCTCCTTTTCTTGTTGCCGCTGATGGTGCCGCCGATGACGTACGGCATTCCGCTCGCGGCGACCATGTACAAAATTGGACTGGCGGGCACGTCGGCCGGGGTCGTCGTCGCGAACCTGATTCCGACCGTGCCCTTCGTCGTACTCGTCATGACCCCTTTCATCGAGCAGATTGACCCGAACCTCGAGGCGGCCGCGCGCGTCTTCGGCGCGGGAACGTGGCGCGTCTTCATCCACGTGCTCGTCCCGCTTCTCGCTCCGGGCATGCTCGCTGCAGCCCTCCTCGTGCTCGTCCGCACGATGGCCATGTTCGAGCTTACGTTTCTCGTCGCAGGTGCGGGATCGCAGACGCTCGTCGTTGCCCTATACTACGCAGTCTTTGCCGCCGGGGTACGTGCGCCGCAGTCGGTCGATGCCATGGCCATGATCTACATGATTCTGTCGCTCGCATGGCTCGGGGTGGCGCTCCGCTTCGTCAACCCGACGCAGCTCGTCTCGAGAGTCAAAGAGACTTCGAAATCCAGTTGACCGCGGCCGACCAACCGGTCGGTCGCGCGAAATGGCGGGGACGCCGATGCGTCCCGTCCCGTTGTCGGCACGCGCAAGCGCGTTCGCACGCCGCGTGGTCGGCTGCGCGGTTTGGGGCCAATGGTTTCAAGCGCATCGGTTTTTTGTAATTGAGCTCCCAAAATTCCATCGACCGTCATTCGCTTTATCCTTTCGATGATTCGGCCCCTGGAACAGCGCTGACCGACGTTATGGGCCCCCGACGCGCTCGAATGGGCGCGCGCGCACCAATGACCTGGACGGGCCCCGGCGACCGCGAAAGACGCTCCGCGTCAGCGAAAAGACCGTGTCCGCGTCTTCGCGACGTTTCGCCGACACGCTCCGGTGGCCGGGGGTCGGCCCCAGCGCGGGGCGGCCAAACTGGCGCTTATGCGTCAAGGGTCCCATTTCGGCGTTGGCTATTTCGAGGCCAGAGAACTTGGCCCAAAACGCGGAGAGGTCGTTGAATTGCGAAATGGGGCGTCGCGGGCGAACGGCGTGCGCCTGCTTCTGATTGCTCCGGACCCAGAAAACGAATGGCACCCTCGAAAGGACGCTGACTATGTCGATGAAGTCGTTATCCATCCTGATCGTCGCGCCAGCTTTACTCGTCGCGTCGGCCGCCCACGCGCAGTCCAACGACAAGGCACCGCAAGACGCGCCGCCCCAAGAGCCGCCGCCCGCGCCTTCTGCGCCGCCCCCGCCTTCTGCGCCCCCTCCCCCGCCTGCGTCCCAGCCGGAGTCCGCGGCGCAGCAGTCGAAAGACCTCACGCCCCCCCTCATCCTGCCGACCCGCGACAAGGCACCGATCAATCCCGTCAACCCATGGTTTATCCGGCCGCCATTCCAACTGGGTGCTGGTTCGGGATGGAATTTGACGATCTACGGCTTCGCCGAAGCCGATTACATGGAAGATTCGACGCGCAGTTTCAACGACGGATTGAACAGCAACGTCATCGCCCACGATGGCACGCAGGCCGGAAGTAACCCGCGCGCCCAATTCACGATTCGAAACAGCCGTCTGGGCTTCAAAGCAGCCGCACCGGAGGCCGGCGGCATCCGTACGACCGGCGTGCTGGAATTCGACCTTTTCGGCAACCAGCCGACGACGGTCTCCGAGGCCGCCTACTTCAACAACCCGACGTTCCGCGTTCGCCACGCGTACGTGAAGATGGAGGACAGCGTCGTCGACGTCCTGGCGGGCCAGATGTACCACCTGCTCGGCTGGCAGAACTACTTCTTCGGGTCGTCGGCGGCGTTTCTCGGCTTGCCGAACGAGCTATTCAATCGAACGGCGCAGCTTCGCTTGTCGCATACATTCGAATCGGACGCCGTGAACTTCGACATCGCGGCCGCCGCATTCCGCCCGGTCCAGCGCGATTCCGCGTTGCCCGACGGCGAAGGAGGACTCCGTCTTGCCGTCAACCACTGGAAGGGGATCACGACGCCGGGCAGCGGAGGCACCGGCGCGCTTCCGGCGGCCATCGGCGTCTCGGGCCTCGTGCGTGCGTTCAAGGTAGACCCGCTCGCAAAACTGCCGGCACCTTCGATAAACCAGACCGGTTGGGCCTTCGCGGCTGATGCGCTCATCCCGATCATCCCCGCCGTCGACAGCACGGACCGCGGCAACGCGCTGACCTTGACTGGGGAGTTTACCGTCGGCACCGCAGACGCCGACCAATTCACGGGGATGACCGCCGGCGCGAGCATGCCCACGGCCCTTCCGGTGCCTGCGGGCGCTGCAGCCGGCACCGTCGGCGCCGCGTACACCGCCGACGTCGACTCGGGGCTCGTGGCCTTCGATCCCTCGGGCATCGTCCACACGATCAACTGGCGAACGATCACGGCCGGCTTTCAGTACTACTTGCCACCGACCGGCCGCGTCTTCATCACGGGCAACTACACGCAAGGCGATTCGACGAACATCCAGAGCCTCTTTCCGAACAAGACGAACGTGTTCAAGTCGTCGAAGTACGCCGACGGAAATATCTTCTTCGATGTGACTCCCACGGTCCGCGTGGGCGCCTCATTTCAATATGTCACGCAGACGTTCACGGACAACACGAGTGCCCACAACAATCGTGAAGAGGTGCTCGCGCTCTACTTCTTCTGAGCGGGGCGACATTGCGCTCGCCCGAGCCGTTCGAGGGCGGTCCGGGCCCGCCGTCATGAACCGAAGACCTCGGACAAGATGGTCGTGTTCGCCGCCTCGGACGGAACCCGAGCGAGGGACCCGCAAGAAGGGGGATCGCGTTCTTCGCTTTCGGGTGCATCGTGGGTGCTCTGTCCGTCGGGATATTCCGTCCTGGCTAGCCAGGACGGAATATCGCTGCCCCACGCGATTTTTCTGACATCGATCGAACGTGCATCCGTCCGACCGGGCCGCGCTCGATCGGACGGATGCACGCCTGGCGCCGCGCGCTCCGCGCCGATGTACGGCGCGGACGCCGGCCAAAGCGGCATTGCTCCACGATGGGGGCTCCGCCATACTGTGGGGCGTCGCTCGCCAGGACTAAAGGTGTGACAATGGTTCGCTTACCCGCATTGGTCGGTTTCGGTGGTCTGGTACTCGCTGCATGCGGGCAAGGGGGCGACGCGACTTCTTCGAATAGCTCCAGTGCGCTCGCGACGGAAGGCGCGTCGAGCAACAGTGCAGTGGGCGTTGGCACGACGACGACTGCGCAAAGCTCCACGAACGGCGCTGCGAGCCAGTCGTCGCCGACGGGGTCGTCCAACACGGGTTCGAGCCTGATCGGCACCTCTTCACCGGCGGGGTCGTCGTCCACGAACGGGCAGTCGACCAGCGGCGCCTCGGCCACGAACGGATCGTCGTCCGCGAGCGGCTCGTCGCTCGCGAGCGGGTCGAGCAGCAGTGGAGCGTCCGGCGCGACGGGCCTCGGGTGCGCGGGTGGCTCTGCGGTCGCATTCCCGGGTGCCGTGGGATTCGGCGCCGCAGCGACCGGCGGCCGGGGCAGTCCCGCATACTACGTCACCAACCTGAATGACTCCGGCGCCGGATCTTTGCGTGATGCGGTCAGCGCCGGGAACCGCATCATCGTGTTTTCGGTCGGCGGCGCGATTCAGCTGAGCTCGGCGCTGAGCGTCTCGGGCAATCTGACGATCGCGGGCCAGACGGCCCCGGGCGGCGGCATCGCAATTCAGGCCGCAGAGACGTCTTTCAGCAACTCGTCGAACGTCATCGTGCGGAACGTGCGCTTTCGCGAGGGCACCGACGATGCTGCGACGGGCAAGAGCTCGGTCGCCGCAGATAGTTCGATGTCCATCATTCTGGATCACGTTTCGATCGAGTTTGGTAAATGGGATAACTTCGATATCAACAGCGGCAGTGGTGGCACGATTCAGCGGTCGATCATCGCCGATCCCATCGGACAACAATTCAACGCCCACGCGACGAGCGGCAATCTGACATGGTACGAAACCATCTGGTCGAGCGCACACAATCGAAATCCGCTCGCCAAAGGCGACACGCAATTCATCAACAACGTCGTCTATAACTTTCAAGCGGGCTACACCGCCGGCGACTCGTCGGGCGTCTTCACGCACGACATCGTCAACAACTACTTTATTTCCGGTCCGTCGACGAGCAACTCGGGCGACGCGTTTTTCCAGATGAATAACCAATCCGTCTACAGTTCCGGCAACCTGCTCGACAGCAATGCGGACGGGACGCTGAACGGAACGGCGATGGGGGCGCCGGGCGGTACGAAGGCGCTCGCCGCCGCGTGGGCCCCGACGACGACTGCGCTCTCGACCGCGTCGGCCGCGGATGCCTACGCATACGTCGTGGCTCATGCCGGCGCGCGACCCCGCGACGACGTGGACGCTACCGTCGTTGCGGACCTGACATCCTTGGGGAAGGCCGGTCAGCTCTGGACGACCCAGGCTGCGACGAACCTCGCGAACGGCGGCTACGGGACCCTCGCGGCGGGGACGGCTCCCGTCGACACGGACATGGACGGAATTCCCGATGCATGGGAAACGTCGCACGGCTTGAATCCGCAAAGTGCAGCCGACGCCATCGAACAGACCCTCTGCCCCGGCTACACGAACCTCGAAGTCTATATTAATCAGCTGGCCGACTCGCTCGAGTAAGGCGGCTGAAAACGAATTCAAGCGTTCGACGTCTCGGCGCGCCCCCGCTCGCCTACGCGCCAGGGCCGGGGAAGCTGGCGATCGGGGCCGGTGCTCTGCCAACGAAGCTGACAAAGGAATTCGACTCGCGCTTTCAGCTGAAGTTCGCCGGCTTGCCGCGCGCTTGGCGCTTTGCATGGGGGGACCTTCGGTCCAAGACGCCCTCCTCTTTGGACACTATGCGCGACGGTCGGAGCCTGCCACGGCCAGTCTGCGCGCGCTCGCGTCCGTCGTGACCGAGCCAGAGGGCGGACTCCTCCTCCGCCCGGCCCCGCTGGCAGGCCGGTCCTCACCGGAACCCGCACGAGGGCATCGGCATTGCAGCGGGGCCGTTCGGAGGGTCCACCCATGAATCGCCAGGCTGGTCGTTTGCCAAGCGTGTTCGCCGTCCTCACGTCAACGTTCGCCTGGGCGGCCTCGTCCAACGCCGGCGCCCTCGAACCGGCGGCGGCAACGTCTTCTTCGACCGATCCGCGCGCCTCGGCGCCGTCTGGCGCGACGACGCCCGGGTCGACTCCGGCTCTGCCCGACGCGCCGCCGGGTGGGGGTGCGGCGCCCGCGCCGACCTCGCCCGCGCCGACCTCGCCCACGCCGATCTCGCCCGCGCCGATCTCGCCCGCGCCGACCTCGC
>JBEKFX010000063.1:0-62577 GCA_050013115.1 Polyangiaceae bacterium | reverse complement strand
GGTGCGACGTCGACCGGATCCGCCAGCGGCGTACGGCCCATGTCCGCTCCGTCCACGCGGATTGTTGCCGTGGCCCCCGTCTCGACGCGCACGTGACCGACCTCGAGGTTCGCCTTCGCGACGAGGGGGGTCGCCCGGCGTCGCTCGGCGTCCGTGACGTTCGGTAGACGCAGAACCTCGTGCAGGTGCAAGAGAGAGTCCAGCGGGTGACCCCCTTCTTCTTCGGCCGTCGCCAAATCAAGGAGATATTTCGTTTGCGCGTCGAGAGCATAGGCCTGCACGAACGCGAGGCGGGCCGCTTCGAAATCACGCTTGCCGAGGGCGGCCTCGCCTTCGAGGTCCCGCTGACTTGCCAGATCGTGCGCGTTGACCACGGCGGGCGAAGGCGCCGTGCCGCCCGCGTCCGTCGGATTGGCCCCGAAGGCCTGGCTCGAGGCCAACACGCGAACAACGAGGAGAAGCGCCGCTGCGGTCGACGTACGCATCCGATGAGTCCGTGGCGGTGCACCCTACCGGGCCGCGAGGATTCGTGCCATCGCGCGCTCCTCGGTCCGGCCCCGCGGCCGGGCCGTCGTGTACGTTCTCCCTTGGTCTTCGGGCGCGTTGTTGTTCAATGCGTGTTGCATGACAGCTCTACGGTTCGAGCCCGGGACGTTCCAACCTCTGGGTGCTTTTTGGGACGGGAGGGGCGTCAACTTTGCGCTCTTCAGCCAGCACGCGACGGCGGTCGACCTTTGCCTCTTCGACGAAGCAGGAAAAGAGACCCGCACGCGGGTGCCGTGGCGGTCGCTCAACGTCTGGCACGTCTATGTCGTCGGGCTTTCGCCAGGGCAGCAATATGGGTGGCGCGTTCATGGTCCATTCGCACCCCATGACGGCCACCGGTTCAACGCAAACAAGCTTCTCGTGGATCCGTATGCGCGTGCTCTGGCCGGTCGCTTCGACGTGCACGGTCCCGTCTACGGATACCCGAACGACCATGGACTCGATGACCTCTTCTTCGACGACCGCGACGACGCCGCGGCGAAACCGAAGTCGGTCGTCATCGACGGGTCGTTCGATTGGGGCGATGACCGGCCGCCGCGCGTGCCGTGGCACCACGCCGTCCTCTACGAGCTTCACGTGAAGGGGTTTACCCTGCAGCACCCCGCCGTCCCCCACGAGCACCGCGGGACGTTCCTCGGGCTGGGCTCGGACGCCGCGCTCGCGCATTTCGAGTCGCTCGGAGTCACGACGGTCGAGCTGATGCCCATTCACGAGCACGTGGACGAGCCGGCTCTCGTCGACCGCGGCATGACGAATTATTGGGGATACAACAGTCTCACGTATTTCGCCCCGGACCGTCGTTTTGCGACGACGAATGGCGATCCGACACGCGAATTCAAGTACATGGTCAAGCGGCTTCACGCGCGCGGGATCGAGGTCGTCATCGACGTCGTCTACAATCACACGTGCGAGGGGGGCGCCATGGGTCCCACGATCGCGTTTCGCGGTATCGACAATCGGGTCTATTACCGGCTCGATCCGCGCGATCTCCGCGAATACGTGGATTTCAGCGGATGCGGTAATACGCTCGATGCAACGCACCCGCAAGTGCTGAAACTCGTGACGGACAGTTTACGTTACTGGGTGACCGAAATGCACGTCGATGGGTTCCGGTTCGATCTGGCGCCGACACTCGCACGGGGAAACGACGGTGACATCGACCGGGTGGGGGCCTTTTTCGCGGTCGTTCACCAAGATCCGGTGCTCTCGCAAATCAAGCTGATCGCAGAGCCCTGGGACCTCGGGATCGGCGGGTATCAGGTGGGCGGCTTTCCCATTCTTTGGACAGAGTGGAATGGCCGATTCCGGGACACGGTTCGTCGGTTTTGGCGCGGAGAGCGCAGCGTCGTCGCAGACCTCGGATATCGGCTGACGGGTTCGAGCGATCTCTTCGGCGACGACGGTCGCGGACCTCACGCCAGCATCAACTTCGTGACGGCGCACGACGGCTTCACCCTGCGCGACCTCGTCAGCTACGAGAAGAAACACAACGAGGCGAACGGAGAACAGAACCGCGACGGTCTCGACGACAACGCGAGTTCGAACTGCGGCGTCGAGGGCGACACGACGAATCCGCGGGTTCTCGCTCGAAGGCGAACGCTCGCGCGAAGCATCATGGCGACCCTCTTCATTTCGCAGGGTGTGCCCATGCTCGAGATGGGCGACGAGCTTTGGCGCACCCAGCGTGGGAACAATAACCCCTATTGCCATGACGCCGAGCTCACGTGGGTCGACTGGAGGCTCGACGAGGAAGGGCAAGCGATGTTCGACGTGACGCGCGCTCTGGCGGCCTTTCGCAGGCGCCACGTGGTCCTTCGGCGCGACGAATTCTTGAAAGGCGAGCGAACTCGCGACGGCGCTGACAAGGACATCGTCTGGCTGAGACGCGACGGCGTCGAGATGGGGCGCGCCGATTGGGACGATCCGGCTTTCGCCGCGATGGCCTTCCGGTTGGATGGACACGCCGTGCGAGTCGAGCCGGGAGAAGGAACCGACGACGCGTCCTTTCTCGTGCTGATGAATGGCGAGCGCACGCCGCTCGCGTTCGCCTTGCCGTCAGCCGCGCACGGCGAGGTCTGGCGCGTCGTCGTCGATACCCGGGAGCGCCCCCACGTCGGGCAGAACCTTCGCGCGGGCGATGGACTCGACGTCGATGCCGGTGGCCTGCTCGTTCTGACGAGCGCGGTCGAGCCGTCGATCGTTCCGCCGCCCCGCGTGGGATAGGCGCAAGCGTCAGCGTAGGCCGCGCGGCGCGGCGGGCGCGTAGATAGAGACCCCACGCACGTTCTCGTCGACGTGGAGCGGATGGCGAATCGACGGAAAGGCGCGCTGCTCGCAGTCGGCACGTTCGCAGAGCCGGCACGTCACTCCGACGGGAGTCGAGGTGCCCGCGTTGTCGAGATCCATCCCGTCCGAGTAGACGAGCTGGCGCGCGTGCTCGAGTGAGCAACCGAGCCCAATCGACTGAACCGGCTGCTGCGCATGGTACCCGCTCGAATCCTTGTGGATCGTTCGAGCCATGCAGAAGTAGGCCGTACCGTCGAGAAACCGCGACACTTGAATGCGGATCATCCCCGGTGTCATGAAGGCCGCAAAGACGTTCCAACGCGGACAAGCGCCTGAAAAGCGCGCAAAACGAATGCCGCTCGCGCTGAATCGTTTCGAGATGTTGCCCGCGACGTCGATGCGGATCATGTGAAAGGGGACGCCTTCGGCCCCCTTTCGCCGCAAGGTCGTGTACCGGTGGCAGACTTGCTCGAAGCCGACCCGAAAGCGCCGGCCGATGACGTCGATATCGTATCGTTCCTCGCGGCACGCCAGGACGAACGGTGCGTACGGCATCAACATCGCGCCGGCGAAGTAGTTGGCGAGCGCGATGCGGGCGAGCGTCCGCGCGTCGTCGCTCGTCAGCCGGTGGGCGGCGACGATGCGCTCCATGTTGGCCGCTTGCGTGAGGAGCGCAATCTGATGGGCCACCTGGAAGGTGCGCGAGCGCGTCGGCAGGAGCTCGCTCAGGGTGAGCGTCCTCTTCTCCACGTCGAAGGACCGGAGGACCCCTCGCTCGGCGCCGCTCCGAGCCATGCGGACGTGGACTCCGTGCTGCTTGTCGAGGTAGCGAACGAGACCGGGATAGAGATCTTCCGAGTCGAGTCGCGCCTTCTTGGCGAGCTCTTCGGCCGCCTCTTCGAGCTCGGCAAAATGGTTCAGCCGCTCTTGGATGAGATCAGTGACCTCTTCGGATGGGAGCCGGAAGGACTCGGGGCCCGCTTGTTCTCCATCGAGCCGCGATGCCAGTTGGTCGCTCGATTCGCGCTGCGACCTGTAGGAAGCGTAGAGGGCAAGGACGGCCCGGGCGAGGTCGGGGTGGTTGGCGGCCAGATCGCGGACGTCGGTCGAGGCGAGCTCATGACCTTCGAAAAGCGGGTCGGAGAAGGCCTCCAAGAGATCGCGGCTGACCTTCACTTCGTCGTCGGCGCCGAAGGCATGCAGATCGACACCGAAGACCTGGGCCAACCGAAGGAGCAGGGCTGCAGGCAGCGGACGCCGATTCGACTCGATGAGGTTGAGGTAACTCGGCGAGATCTCGAGGCGGCCGGCGAGTTGGACCTGGCTCATGGTTTCACGGCGCCGGAGGGCCCGCACTTTCGCTCCCAAGCGCGGAAGCCCGCGATTCAGGTCAGCCATTTGGTTTCCTCACGCCTCCGCCGCGCTCGCAGAAGATGGCCCCTTCCATTCGAGAGGAGGGGGCTTTTACAACGTTGACCGTTTTACAGCGTGCCTTTTACAAAACTAAACGTGGCCTTCTTGCCAAGGTTTTTCCGGCCTTGACCCATTTGACGCGGCGCTTCATGTAGAAGGGCGTGGCGCAGCAATCATCGGACCTCGCTCTTCCCCCGGGCGTCTCCCTTTCGGGCCAGACCATCGAGCCGGCGTACAAAGACGTGCTCGACCTGAGGGCGCTCGATTTCGTCGCCCAGCTGACTCGCCGCTTTGGTCGCCGCGTCAGCGAATTGCTGGCCCGGCGTCGCGAACGGCAAGCTCGCTTCGATGCCGGCGAGCTGCCCGACTTTCTGAGCGAGACGGAGAGCGTTCGTTCCTCGGACTGGACCGTGGCACCTCTGCCGCCTGACCTGCTCGACCGGCGCGTTGAAATCACCGGCCCGACGGACCGCAAGATGGTCATCAACGCGCTCAACTCGGGCGCGAACGTCTTCATGGCTGACTTCGAGGACTCGAACAGTCCGACGTTTGCCAATCTGGTGTCTGGGCAGGTGAACCTCCGCGACGCGGTTCGACGCACGATTTCGTTCCGGGCTCCCGACACGAACAAGGAATACGCGCTCTCGGACCGCACGGCCGTGCTGTTTGTACGACCGCGCGGATGGCACCTCGTCGAACGCCATCTGCTCGTCGACGGAGCCCCCGTGCCGGCGGCGCTGTTCGACTTCGGCCTGTTCTTTTTTCACAATGCCCGCGAAGCGATTGCACGCGGGACCGGTCCCTATTTCTATTTGCCGAAGATGGAGAGTTACCTCGAAGCAAGGCTCTGGAACGACGTCTTCGTGCACTCGCAGGATACGCTCGGAATCGCGCGCGGCACGATCAAAGCGACATGTTTGATCGAGACGCTTCCGGCAGCATTCGAGATGAACGAGTTTCTCTGGGAGCTTCGCGACCACTCCGCGGGCCTGAATTGCGGTCGTTGGGACTACATCTTCAGCTTCATCAAGAAGCGCGCGACCGATGCATCGGCGATCCTGCCCGATCGCTCGCAGGTCACGATGGACAAGGGCTTTTTGGCCGCGTACGTCGATCTGTTGATTCATACCTGCCATCGCCGAGGCGTTCATGCCATGGGGGGGATGGCTGCCCAGATTCCGATCAAGGACGATGCAGCGGCCAACGAGCGCGCGCTCGACAAAGTCCGCGCCGACAAGCGTCGCGAGGTCGAGGCCGGGCACGACGGCACCTGGGTTGCTCACCCGGGACTCGTTCCGGTAGCCAAAGCGGTATTCGACGCGGGAATGCCGGGCCCCCATCAAATCGCGGTCCTCCGGAACGACGTCCGGGGGTCGCGCAGTGACCTCCTTCGCGTGCCTGACGGCCCCCGCACCGAAGCGGGCTTGCGGCTCAACGTGCGAGTCGGAATCCGCTACATCGAGGCTTGGCTGCGCGGCAACGGGTGCGTGCCGCTCTACAACCTCATGGAAGACGCGGCCACGGCGGAGATCTCGCGTGCTCAGGTCTGGCAGTGGTTACACCACCGAGTCACGGTGGACGGCGTGCTGCTCGATCGCGATCGCCTCGGACGGGTCATCGACGAGGAAATGCAGCACATCCGCCATGAGGTCGGCGAAACGGCGTTCGGCGCGGGGCGTTTTCCGCTCGCCCGCGACTTGTTCGCTCGGCTTTCGACGGCGTCGAAGTTCGAAGAGTTTCTGACCGTGCCGGCCTACGACTTGCTCGTTGGGTAAGTCGCGTCGTTCCAGCCGGCGCGACTCGAACCGGAGATTGACTCATGCCGACCGCCGCAGCCATCCATCGAGAGAAACACGTCGACGACCGCTTGCACGCACGACGCTTCGAAGGTGTCGTCCGCCCTTACGCGAAGGCGGACGTCGAGCGTCTTCGCGGGTCCGTCCAAATCGAATACACGCTTGCTCAAATGGGGGCGCGGCGTCTTTGGGAGCTTCTGAACAGCGAAGCGTTCGTGCCCGCCTTGGGCGCTTTGACCGGCAATCAGGCCGTTCAGATGGTGCGCGCAGGGCTCAAGGCCATTTACCTGTCGGGCTGGCAGGTCGCAGCCGACGCCAACACCGCCGGCCAGATGTACCCGGACCAGTCTCTCTATCCGGCGAACAGCGTGCCACTCGTCGTTCGCCGGATCAATTCGGCACTTCTCAGAGCGGACCAGATCGACCATGTCGAAGGGCGACGAGACCGACACTGGCTGGCGCCCATTGTCGCCGATGCGGAAGCCGGTTTCGGCGGGCCACTCAACGCATACGAATTGATGCGCGCGATGATCGAAGCGGGGGCCGCAGGCGTCCACTTCGAGGATCAACTGGCGAGCGAGAAGAAGTGCGGGCACATGGGAGGCAAAGTGCTCGTACCGACCGGTCAGTTCATCCGGACGCTCGTGGCGGCGCGGCTGGCAGCCGACGTCTGCGGTGTCCCGACGATCCTCATCGCGCGCACGGATGCCGACAGCGCCAAACTCGTCACGAGCGATGTCGACGAGCGGGACTGGGCGTCGATCGTCACTGGGGAGCGAACCCCTGAGGGGTTCTTCCGCATCCGGAGCGGCATCGAAACCGCCGTCGCCCGGGCTGTCGCCTACGCACCGTACGCGGACGTGCTGTGGTGCGAGACGAGTACGCCGGACATTGCCCACGCCCGTAAATTTGCGGAGGGCGTACACGCCAAGTACCCGAACAAGCTCCTCGCTTACAACTGCTCACCGAGCTTCAATTGGAAAAAGCACCTCGACGAGAGCGCCATCGCGCGCTTTCAACGAGAGCTCGGCGCCATGGGATACAAATTCCTGTTCGTGACGCTCGCCGGTTTTCACTCGCTCAACTTCGGTATGTTCGACCTCGCGAGAAAGTATCGCGAGCGGGGGATGGCGGCGTACAGCGAGCTCCAGCAGGCCGAGTTCGGGGCCGAAGGGAGCGGCTACTCCGCCACCCGCCACCAACGCGAGGTCGGCACCGGGTATTTCGATCAGGTGGCCGAGGTCATTTCGGGAGGACGCGCGTCGACGCTCGCCCTCGAAGAGTCGACCGAGGCCAAGCAGTTCTAGGAGCGGCTGGCCGGCGAACGACGTTCAACGTCGCCGGAAGTCCGACATCGTCGCCTTGGTTGCCCGGTGCGAAGGGGCCGGCGGTGGTCCATATTCAGTCAACAGATGTCTTGCGCCGACGAGACGGACCTCGGAGCCGTGATCGCAGCGGCTCGGGCCGAGTATAGAGGCCGCCTGCCCTCTCGCTTGGCGGAGATCGAACGGCTTGCGGACGCCGGCCGTTGGGGCGCCGTCGCGCACGCCGCGCACAAGCTCAGGGGTTCAGCAGGCGTCTACGGTTTCGCTGCATTGGCCGTTGCCGCGGGGGAGCTCGAAGACGCGCTGACGGTCGCCGAAGGGGCTGCGGCGGAACCCCCGCAGGTCGCGTTGCGCGGGCTGCGCGAGCAGCTTGCACTGGCGATCCGGGAGCTTCCGTGAACGATTCAGCCGGCGAGAGCGAGGACCGGATCGATCGCGGTCCACCGATCTTCGCCGACGGCGAAGTCATTGCCGACACCTACGAAATTCGCGGCGTGCTCGGCTCGGGGGGCATGGGCGAGGTCTACGATGCGCACGATCGGGCTCTCAACCGCCGCGTGGCCATCAAGGTGGTCCGCTCCGACATCTCTTCCGATTATCTGATTCGCGAAGGGCGAGCGCTCGCGGCGATTCGCCATCCCGGCATCGTCAGTGTTCATACGATGGGACTCCATCGCGGGATTTCGTTTCTCGTGCTCGAGCGTGTACTCGGACTGAGCCTCGATCGGATGCTCGCTACGCGACGCGGCAAGCATGAGCGATTCGAGGTGGCCGAGGCGCTCGACCTCATCATCGCGGTCGCCGACGCGCTCACCGTCGTGCACAGAGCTGGCCTTGCGCATCGCGACGTCAAACCCGCCAACGTCATGCTCGCGCCCGGCGGTCGGGTCGTCCTCATGGACTTTGGCCTCGTTTTGCCCCACGCCGATCGCGCCGGCCATCAAAGCGTGGCCGGGTCGGTCGACTACATGCCGCCCGAGGCGCTGCGGGGCGCGGTCGTCGAAGGTTCGGCGCACTTGATCGACGTCTACGGACTTGGGGTCCTCGCCTTCGAAGTGCTCACGGGGATCATGCCGTTCGATGGGGGACCCGCGCGAGAGGTCTATCGCTCGAAGATGCAGTTGCCCCCGAGCGTCGAGACGTATCGGAGCGATGCGCCCGAGGCCATCCGCTCGGTGATTCGGCAGATGCTATCGCCCCAACCGAGTGAACGCCCCCAGAGCGCAGAGTGGGTCCTCTGGCAGCTTCGTGCGTGTCGGGCGCGCTTGACCCGGGCAGGGGCCGGTCGGCCATTCAGTGTTCTCGTCGTGGACGACGACGCAGACATGCGCGACGCGCTCGTTCTCTACCTCCGCGCCGCTTGCCCGGACGCCGAGATCGAAACGACCGGTGAGGGGCGACAGGCCCTTAGGTCGGTGCGTCGCCGCGTGCCGGACTTGCTTCTCCTCGATCTCGACCTTCCCGATATGAACGGAATCGAGGTTTGTATGCTGCTTCGAGGCATGCGTCTCGGCGACTCGTGCGTCGTCGTCTCGGTCAGCGGCCGCGCGACGCAGGCGGACATCGAGGTGTTGCAGCAGCTCGGTGTGCGTTCTCTCGGCAAAGGCCCTGCCCTCATGGACGAGCTCGTCCGGCTCGTCCAGGGAATGCGCGCGCCTCGTTGAGCGTCTGCGCATCCGGCTGGCGCGTCGAATGCAAAGTCGTCACTCTTAGCGGGCCGAGGGCTCGCCCCATGATGACGTCGTTCGCCGCGCATCCAACGCTCATGCTCGTTGCCCTGGCGACGAGCGGACTTCTCGGCGCGGTCATTCCGACCGCCCTTTACCTCTATGTGGAGCCTCGAGGCCGGCTCTATTGGGCGCGCGAGGGAGACACGCCGGGAACGCGGAGCGCGCCCGCGATCGTCCGCCTTGCGGCGTGGTCGAGCTTTGCGATCGGGCAGCTGGCCGGGCCTGGGTTTCTCGTCCCGGTGGCGTGCTTCGGCCTCATCTATCTTCAGGCCAAGCTCGGCATCGTGCGGCCCGCCGGCCTCGCCGCCACGGCCGCGGTCGGCGTCATGGCGGTCGTCCAATCGGTGCTGGCCGGACGTCTTTTGCCCCTCGGTATCCGGCTCTTGATGCACGATGCCCGCGCGTCGGCGAACGCCCTGGCGGCGGCGCGCCGGAATGCCTTGACGAGCGTGCTCGTCCTCGCGTCCGGAAGTGCGCTCGGGTGGAGCATGGCCACGATCCCGGGGCTCATTCACCCGTGGCTTCGAGCCGCCATCCTCTGGGCGGCGCTGCGACCGGTGCTACTCGGCGCCGGCGCTTGTCTCGTCCATGCCATGCTGCTTGCGCGCTGCGCCGTTGCCCTGACGGGTTCCCGACCCCATTCGAGGTAGTTTCCCCATGCAAAATCGTCTCATCGCCCCGCTGTTCGTCTGCCTCGCGATGGCGCAGGGGCTGGCCGCGACCGTCGCATCCGCAGAAGAATCGGCCTCATCGCCCACGTTCCGGGGCGATGAGCGCGAAGCGAACGACGTGCCCGGAGAGATCGCCATCGACCTTCGCGACGACGCCACCGCCGACGACATGTCGAGCCTGGCGGTCGCTTACGGCCTGGCCATGCGTCCAAACAGCCGTTGGGGCGCGACGCGCGATAAAATCGAGGTGGCGGACGTCGACCCGGCGATCGAAGCACGGTTGCTCACCGAATTGTCGCGCGACGCGAGGGTCGAGCATGCCGAACCGATGTCGATTCTTCGAGCGACGTTCGTTCCCGACGACCCGCTGTACACGAGCCAGCAGTGGCACCTAAAGAGGGTCGGATCGGAGCAAGCGTGGGACTATACGTGCGGTCGGGGCGTGACGGTCGCCATTGTGGACACGGGCGTGGCCTGTTTCGACAAGGGTCCGTTCTCACGGGGGACGGACCTTGCCGGCACCCGCTGCCGTGGCGGTTGGAACTTCGTCGATGATTCGCCTGAGGCGGTCGACGACCAGGGTCACGGGACCCACGTTGCCGGGACGATCGCGCAGACCACGAACAATGGAATGGGGACGGCGGGGCTCGCCTTTTGTGCGACCTTGATGCCTGTGAAGGTTCTGAACCGACAAGGCTTCGGCACGGTCGCCAACGTGGCGGAGGGAATTCGGCGCGCAGCGGACGACGGAGCGCAAATCATCAATCTGTCGTTGGGGGGGCCCATCAAAAGCCAGATTCTCGAGGACGCCGTCGAGCATGCGATTGCCAAAGGAGTGGTGGTCGTCGCTGCCGCCGGCAACACCGGACGCAAAGTGGGCTACCCGGCCGCTTACCCGGGCGTCGAGGCCGTGAGCGCGACCGATCCGGATGACAAGATCGCTCGGTTTTCGTCGCGCGGACCCCAGGTCTCGATTGCGGCTCCCGGGGTCAGCGTGACGCAGCAGACCATCTGCAATGGCGGCCGCGATAAGTGCGAGCTCTTCGGAACCTTCAACGGCACGAGTATGGCCGCGCCGCACGTGGCCGGCGCAGCGGCGATGATCGAGGCGTTGGGCGTGACACGCGGGCAGGCCGTCATCGATGCGCTCGCCGCGGGCGCTCGGCACAAGGACGAAACCGACCTTTATGGCGCCGGAATCGTCGACGCGGGAGCGTCTGCGTCGCGCATCTATTGGGGGCACCTCGGCGTGCGCCTGCTGGCTCTGGGGCTGCTCGGGTGGCAAGTCGCCCGGCGGATTCGCAGAAGGGGCGGCCGGGCGGCATGGACGCCAGGCGCCATCGGGGCCGCCTTGCTCGCTGGGGTGGGACTGTTTCCGGTCGCGCCCATGTTCGGGCTTGGCTCGCTGGGCGGTCCTGTTGGAACCGCAGTGGCCTGCGCGATGCGCCCCGTCGCCGAGTGGGATCTCGCGTTCGTCGGCCCGGCGTTTCACGCGTGGTGGCTGCTGTGCAGCGCGCTGCCCGTCATCGTGGCGTGCGCGCTCGGCTTTTCGTTTCCCCGGGCGCGGCCGTTCATCGGCGGTCTGGCACTCGGAACGGCAGCCTTGCTCATCCAGACCGCGTGGTCCGCGGACGTCGGGTTCTTCGCAGGCTCGGCGCTTTTGGGTGCTTGGGCTTTGGCCAACGCTCTCGTTTGTTTCTGGATCGCGCGTGTCGGTCTCGAGCGGGTCCGCCATGCGGGTGGCCCCGCCTGAGCGGGGCGCGCCGCCGAGGGGGCACCGACGAGATGCGAAGTGGGGCGCCGGGCGCGGCCCGGCGCTAGACTGAGCTCAATGTCCCTGAAGATCGATCAGGATCATTCCCGGTTTCGCGCGATCGTTCGCGGAAAGATCCGACAGAATCTCCGGAAGTACATCTCCCAAGGGGATCTCGTCGGGCGAAAGGGAAAGGACCTCGTCTCGATCCCGATCCCGCAGATCGACATCCCCCATTTTTCGTTCGGCGAGCGCCAGCGCGGCGGCGCCGGACAAGGGGACGGCAGCCCGGGCGACCCGATCGGCGGGGGACAGGATGGCGACGAAGCGGGGGAGGGCAGACAGGCCGGATCGGCCCCGGGCGACCATGTCCTCGAGGTGGACGTCACGCTCGATGAGCTGGCGGCGATCCTCGGCGAGGAGCTCGAACTGCCGGATATTCGCGACAAGGGCAAGAGCAAGATCATCAACGCGAAGGACCGGTACACGAGCATTCGCCGCGTCGGCCCTGAATCATTGCGGAATTTTCGCAGAACCTATCGCGAAGCGCTCAAGCGGCAGATCGCGACGGGGACCTACGCTCCCGGCAATCCCGTCGTCGTGCCCATTCCAGCCGACAAGAGGTACCGCAGCTGGAAGACCGAGGCGGAGCCTGTGGCGAATGCCGTCATCATTTACATGATGGATGTGTCGGGATCGATGGGGGACGAGCAAAAGGAAATCGTGCGCATCGAGAGCTTCTGGATCGATGCTTGGCTCCAGAAGCAATATCGCGGCCTCGAAAGCCGTTACATCATCCATGACGCCGTGGCGCGTGAAGTCGATCGCGACACGTTCTTTCACACACGCGAGAGTGGCGGAACGATGATCTCCAGTGCCTACAAGCTCTGCTCGCAGCTCATCGACGATCATTATCCGCCCGATGAGTGGAACATCTACCCGTTTCATTTTTCCGACGGCGACAACTGGTCCATGGACGACACGCTCCTCTGCGTGGATTTGCTAAAGAGCCGCCTCTTGCCGCGCGTCAACATGTTCGCGTACGGACAGGTGGAGAGCCCGTATGGCTCGGGCCAGTTCGTCAAAGACCTCCGTGAACATTTCGGTAAGGACGGTCGGGTGGTCACGAGCGAAATACGCGACAAGGACGCCGTCGTGGCGTCAATCAAAGAATTTTTGGGCAAGGGCAATTGACATGAGCGAGTTTGCCCTCAAAACGTCGCTTCCGACCTACTTGCGCGAGGAGCAGAACCGGATCGAAAAGCTCGCAGCCGCGGCGGGGCTCGACTTCTTTCCGACCGTCTTCGAGATCCTGACCTACGACCAGATGAACGAAATCGCGGCCTACGGAGGCTTTCCGAACCGCTATCCGCATTGGCGTTTCGGGATGGAGTACGAGCGCCTGGCCAAGAGCTACGAATACGGCCTCTCGAAAATCTACGAGATGGTCATCAACAACAACCCTGCCTACGGCTATCTGCTCGAAGGAAACTCGCTCGTCGACCAAAAGCTCGTCATGGCGCACGTGTACGCCCACGTCGATTTTTTCAAGAACAATTATTGCTTTCGTCAAACGGATCTCGACACGGGCGGACGCACGGTCGATCCGGTGAAGCGGCCTTCCACCTACGACCCCAATCGTCGCTGGATCGACAAGATGGCCAATCACGGCTCGAGGCTCCGTCGCGTCGTCGGGCGTCAGGGCATCAACAAGGTCGAAGAGTTCGTCGACTATTGCCTCAGCCTGGAGAACCTCATCGACCTGCACGCCCCCTTCAGCGGAAAGAGGGTGAAGCGCCTGCCGACGGACGACGAACCTCGCGTGACGGAAATTCCACGACTCCGTGCGAAGGAGTACATGGAGTCGTTCATCAACCCCGAGGATTACCTCGAGCGGCAGAAAAAAAAGATGGAAGCCGAGCGGGAGAAGTCGACGAAGTTTCCGGAGCATCCGGAGCGCGACGTGCTCCTCTTTCTCCTCGAGCACGCTCCTCTCGAACGGTGGGAGCGCGATGTCCTCGAGGTCATTCGCGAAGAGGCATACTACTTCGCGCCCCAGTGGCAGACGAAGATCATGAACGAAGGGTGGGCCACCTATTGGCACTCGAAGCTCATGACCGAGAAGATTTTGGACGCCAGCGAGATCATCGACTACGCCGACCACGCGGCGGGAGTGCTGGCGACCTCCGGCGGTCGCCTGAACCCGTACAAGCTCGGCGTCGAGCTTTACCGGCACATCGAAGAACGGTGGGATCGAGGCCAGTTCGGCAAGGAGTGGGAGGACTGCGACGACCTCGAGGCCAAGAAAAATTGGAATCTGCGACTCGGTCTGGGCAAAAAGAAAATCTTCGAGGTCCGCGCCCTCTACAACGACGTCACCTTCATCGACGAGTTTTTGACTCCGGATTTCGTTCGCGAGCACAAGCTCTTCGCCTTCGCTTGGTCCAATCGCAACGAGCGATTCGAGATCGAGTCGCGCGAGTTCAAATCGGTGAAAGAGAAGCTTCTCTTCCAGCTGACGAACGGCGGAAATCCGTTCATCTACGTCGAGGATGCCAACTTCGACAACCGCGGCGAACTTCTCCTACGGCACGATCACCAGGGCCTCGATCTGCGACAAGACTATGCGAAGGAAGTCATGCGGAGCCTCCTCCGAATATGGAAGCGCCCCGTCAGCGTGACGACGACGACCGAAGGCAAGCCGGTCATGCTGAAGTACGACGGCAAGGAGCAGACGACCCGTCATCTTCGTGCGTGAGCCGATGTCCATGGACAGCTTTCCCCGCGACCCGAACCACTGGCTCCGTCGGCTGTCGCCGGACGAGTGGATCCGTGCCGCTTTGGCAGAGTTGAATCGGGCGGAGCGCGCCTGGGAACACGGCGACGGGCGCGCTGGAGCGGCCGGCGTCAAGCGAGCCGCTGGAATGGCGCTGAATGCCGCGCTCATCGTCGAGCCGGACGAAACATGGGGGCGTAGCTACACCGAGCACGTCGAAGCGCTTTCGCACGACCATCGAGTCCCGGAGGCCGTTCGAGCGGCCAGTCGACGCGTCGTCGAAGCGAGGCCGCCATCCGGCCCCGTCGTGAGCTTGAGGACGCCGAAAGCGCATGCGCAGCTCGTCGAGGCAGCTCGAGACGTGATTGCCCACGCGTGGGTCGTCGTGAAGAGGCATGAAGCGGCGGGCGGCTAGCGCGTCGTGCATCCTCATCCTCGTCGGGTGCGCGAGCCCGATCGGGGACTCGGGGGCCGCCGCCAAGACGCCTGCGGGCGAGACCGCATCTCCGCGCGGTCTTTCGTCGCCGTCGTCGTCCATGGGCGTTGCGCCCGATTCGACGGCGCCCCCGCCGGGCGGGCGGGCGGCGCCTTCGGCGGGCCCCGCGTCGCCCGCGGCCACGTCGCTCGGGCATTCAGCCGGCACGGATGCGCCGCCCGCCGCTCCAGTCCCAGTCGCGCCGCGTCCGACCGAGATTCCGCTCGCTTCGGGCCACGGTCTCGAGGACGCGGACCTTGCTGGCGGCGACAGCGCCTTCGAACGCGGTGAGCTCGGCGATGCGCTCGATCACTACGAGGCGGCCCGCAAGGAGGCTCCCGCCTCGCCGGCGGCGATGGTCGGCATCGCCCGCGTGCGGATTGCCAAGCTTGGGCTCCCGCTCGACTATGCGGCCGGCAAGGGTAATGCGACGGTGGCGGCGGTCGCCGCACAGCTTGCGCAGGTCGCCAAGTCCGCGACGTCGTTCGGGCCGCTCTTCGTGGAGCTCGGCCGTGCTCGCCTCTTGCTCGGGAACGCGCCAGGATCGCTCGACGCACTGAAGAACGGGGTTCGTCTGCTCCCGGATGAGCCGGAGGCGCACTCCCAGCTCGGCGTGGCATTTCTCGCCACCGGACACGCGGACGACGCGGTCCGCGAGCTCGCGCTCGCAGCGGAGCTCGATCCGACGAGCGGAGCACGCCACGGCAATCTGGGCACCGCTCTTTTGATGTTGGGTCGAACGAAGGAAGCGATCGTCGAATACGAGGCTCGCGTCCGAATCGACGACGACGCGAAGGCCCATTCGGATCTGGGCACTGCGCTGCTTGGCACCCAGGATACGGAGCGAGCGCTGGCGGAGCTCGGGCACGCGGTTCGGATCGAACCCGGGCGCGCCACCTTTCATTCGAACCTCGGTTTTGCCCTCCAAGAGACCGGCCGGCTCGACCGCGCGATCTTGGAGTACCGCGAGGCATTGCGGCTCGATCCGACGCTGACGAGCGCGTGGATCAACCTGGCCACTGCGCTCGCCCGTGATCCGAAGACCCGCGCCGAGGCCCGTGCGGCCCTCGAACGCGCGCGTGTTCTGTCGCCAGGCGACCCGCGAGTGAAGGCCAATCTCGAAGAACTGCGCGCGCTGGAGTCTGGTCCGAAAGGTGGAGGCAGCGGTCCCTGAACCGGAGGTCACAGCAAATCCCAGAATGCCCTCAATTCGGCCTTTTCGGTCGACCTGGGCGCCGCGCCGGGCTCGGGCGCCGAATCGTGAAAGAAAGCGAGCGCCGTGAAGCGGGCACGGTCGAGGACGGCGTCGATGCTGTCCGCCGTCCCGTTCGTGAAATGCGGGTGCTTTTTGTACAAGCGCCTGAGCGACACGACCCGCGCGCCGCGTTTCGTTGACGTAGGGCGTGACGCTCGGTCCAGGCCCGCCACGTTGGACGACCTCAGGGCGCGCGATCGAGCTGTCGCCGGGAAATCCTGTGAGGCGCTCGTCGGCGCGTCGGACCCGCGGCGCTGCAGAATACCATGGAGCTTGGCCCCGTCACCTCGACGCGCGGCTGTCGTCCGGCTCCCGTCGTCGTCGGCGTCATTTCGACCGTGGATCCGCGCTTGACCTACGCGAACGCAATCCCCTAGCGTACGGCGCTGCCCCGGCGAGGATCTCTTCTCCGCACTGAAAGAATGGAAAGGTCCGCGCGGGCGAAATCACGCGCGCGAGTGGGGAAGTCGAGAAGAGCTGTCAGCGCCCTATGGCGTATGAGCGGCAACGGAAAGTAGCAGTGGAGGCATTCCGATGGCAGTGGGACGGGTGAAGTGGTTCAACGATGAGAAGGGCTGGGGCTTCATTAAGCAAGACACCGGCCCCGACGTCTTCGTCCACTATTCGCAGATTCAGGGGGAAGGTCGGCGGCGCCTCTATGAGGACGAACTCGTCGAGTTCGAGATCAAAGAGGGCCCCAAGGGCTTGCAGGCCGTCAACGTCTTGCGACCAAGCGGCGCCAGCGCTCTCGGTTGAGCGGTTCGACCGTCCGGGCAACGACGTTCGAGCGCGGAGTGTGTTTCGGCCGTCAGCGGGATGGCTCGGGTACGGTCGCGCTGTGGAAGCGGTCGCTTTGCGGATCGTAGACCATCGCCTCCACGCGGCTCACACCCTCCGAGTCGCAGTTGTACAGGTTGAAGCCGGCCATGCGGTCCGGCTCGACGTGGTGCAGCGATGCACTCGTTGCGCCGACCTGGTCGATCGACCCGGTGTGCGTCGTGATGACGCGTCGAATCCGGCGATGCAGGTGTCCGTGAAGAACGAGCCCGCGAGGAAGCCCACGAAGAATCGAGAGCAGGGCCGGTCCGTCGCGCAGGCCCTCCATGTGGTCCTTGATCGTCGAGTGGCTCTGGACGACCGGGTGGTGCATGGCGAGCACCACCGTTCTCGTGGATACCTCGGGATGGCCAAGGATGCGCGACAAGGCTTCGAGCTGGGCGTCGCCGAGCTCTCCCGCCGCGACGAACGGTGGTCGCGGCACCGCCGTCGTCAGGGACACAATCGCCACCGGCCCGCGAATTTTCACGATGGGAAAGCGGGCGCCACCGACGTCCACGGCCATCGCAGGGAGGTCGCTCGTGAGCCATGGCGCGAAGAACCCCTCGAAGCGCCGGCTTCGCATGGAACCGCGCGTGTATACGTCATGGTTGCCGGGGACGATGCTCAGACGTGATGCATCGGGCCCGAGATCGCGTCTCAGGATGTCGAGCGCCGCCACGAATTCGCTTTCGAGGGCAAGGTTCGTGAGATCGCCCGTGACGACGATGTGGTCGACGTCGCTGCGGGCGACCTCCCGCGTGATGGCGCGTACGTAGGAGGCTCGATGAATGGATTTTCGCTTCAGCCGAAGATTGGCCCAACCGGTTAGCCGCTTGTTCAGGAAGCGACGTATGGGCACCTCGTCCATCGACAGGAGATGCAAGTCGGAAAAGTGAGCAATTCTCATTGCACGCTCGCTGCACACCGAAAGCCGACCCAAGCGGGTCGCGGCAGCGCGGTCGTGTCGCGCGCCGCTCCGCGCAGCCAGAGCGGAGCGTCTTCGAACGAACCGCCGCGCACGACGTGAGGGCCACCGCCTTGCGACTTCGGGGCGGGATCGACCTCGGCGTCCGGTGCGTAGCCGACCGGACGACCCGCCGGGTCGAGCTCGAGAACGTCCGCAACCCATTCCGCGACGTTTCCAGCCATGTCGAGCACGCCTTGGGGCGTGGCCCCATCGGTGATCGACCCAACGGGGGCGAGGCCGCTGAACCCGTCCGTGGTGTCGGTCCGATCTGGACCCCACGCGCCGTGGTTGGCAAGATGCGGATTGTAGAGGTTTCCCCACGGAAATTCGCGGCCCTCCGCGCCTCGCGCGGCGTACTCCCACTCCGCTTCCGTCGGCAGGCGGCCACCCGTCCAACGACAGAAAGTCGCAGCGTCTTCCCACCGTACGTGGGTGACGGGCAGGTCGGGCCCCGCAAAGCGGGAATCGTCGGGCGGAATCTCTGCCGGTGCGCACGATCCGACGGCCACGCACCGAGCATAATGGGCCACAGTGACCTCGGTGCGATCGAGGTCGAAGCTCGACAGGGTGACGCGATGGGCCATCCCCTCGGCGCGAATGAAGGCCACGACGTCTGGATCGCGGCATTGGGCGCCGCGTATTTCCGTCGTGCAGAGCTGCAAGGCCTGCCCCATGGCCTCCGCTGTGGACCCCATGATGAAGCTGCCGCCCGCGATGCGTACGCGCGGAAGCGGTGGGACCCGCAAGACCTGCTGGCCAGCGGCCGGGGCGCTCTCGGTTGGTGGATTCAGGCCGGCCCAAAAATCGGACGGGCTCTGAGGCGGGCGGTGCGCGTTCCCGTCCTGAGACCAGGCCGTCGAGGCCATGAACAAGGCTCCCCAGGAGAGCCGCGGCGCTTTGATGGGACCCATGGTTTGCCGGAACGGTGGGGGGGCGGACGCGCTCTCCGGCAGCGGGTCCGGTCAGCCGGTCAGCACGCGGAGCGGATGTTCGAGGAGACGACGGAGCTCGGCGAGGAAAGCAGCGCCCACGGCCCCGTCGACGACGCGGTGGTCGCACGACAAGGTCATGGCCATCCGCTGGCCGGGGATCACTGCGCCATCCGACAAGACCGGGACGTGCCGAATCTGTCCAACGGCGAGAATCGCGCCCTCCGGCGGGTTGATGACGGCCGCAAAGCCGTCGATGCCAAACATTCCGAGATTCGATATCGAAAACGTTCCGTCCGCCATTTCGTCGGGTTTGAGCTTTCGCGCGCGCGCACGGGACGCGAGCTCACGGGTCTCGCGTGCAATGGCCACGACGCTCTTCTGATCGGCGTTTCGTACGACCGGCGTCACGAGGCCGTCTGGAATGGCCACCGCGACGGAAATGTCGACGCGCTTGTGCAGCAAGATGGCGTCCGGCGTGAAGCTCGCGTTGCACTCGGGAACGCGCGTCAGGGCGACGGCGCAGCCCTTGATGAGGAGATCGTTCAGGGAAACCTTCATGGGCTGCCCGTCGCCGTTTCCGTGCGAACCTGCGCTTTGGGCAGCGAGATCAGCGTTGATTTGCTCGCGCAGCTTCGACAGCCCGGACGCGTCAACGTCGATCGACAGGTAAAAGTGCGGAACGGTTTGTTTCGACTCGGTCAAGCGCCGGGCGATCGTCTTTCGCATGGGCGAAAGGGGCCGCACTTCGGACTCGGCCAGCGCCGGCGCCCGCTCGGCGGGCGGAGCACCCACCGGAACCTTGGCAAGTGGCCGCCCCCGCCGACACGGGCCCCGTTCCCCGCGGGTTCCGGAGCAAAAGCCGTTCGGTCGAGGAGGCTTCCGACGGGCGGCTTGCGCTGCGCGGGGGGCGCGACCGTCTCGGGTGGTGGTGGGGTGGCGGACTGAGCTTGGACCGTCGCGGGAGGTGCTCCCGCCGGCTTCTCGGCGGGGGTCGTCGGGGCGGCCGCGCCGGCCTTCGTCAGAATGGCAGAGATGTCCTCGCCGGCCGAGCCGATGATGGCCACCGGCTGCCCGAGCTTCACCTGAGCGCCCGGAGCGACGAGGATCTTCAGCAACGTCGACTTGTCGAAAGACCGAAACTCCATCGTCGCCTTGTCCGTTTCGACTTCGGCGAGAAGGTCGTCAACCGCGATATCGTCGCCCTCCTTCTTGTGCCAGGTGGAAAGCACGCCCTCTTCCATTGTGGGAGAGAGCTTGGGCATGTCGAGGATCTTGGCCATGGCAGTTCCTTCGTGCTCAGGCGCGCCCGCGCGCGAGCAGCCGCTTGACGGCCGCGACGACACGGTCGGCTTGCGGCATGCACGCGAGCTCCAGCTTCGCGCTGTAGGGCATTGGAACATCGAGTGTCGTGACGCGCAAAACGGGTGCATCGAGCGAATCGAACGCCAGCCGTTGGATTCGATCGACGATTTCGGCACCGACGCCGCCGTAGGGCCAACCTTCGTGGACGACGACAGCCCGGTGGGTGCGATCGACGCTTGCGACGATGGTGCCCTCGTCCATGGGCCGCAACGTGCGCAAATCAATCACCTCCGCCGAAATGCCATCTTTCTCGAGCGCGGCCGCGGCCTCTAGAACGACATGCGTCATGCGCGAGTAGGTGACGAGTGTGACATCCTGGCCCGAACGGACGACTCGAGCTTCGCCGAAGGGTACGACGTGATCGCCGTCGGGCACCTCTCCGCGCACGGCATAAAGGGTTTCGGATTCCATGAGCAGCACGGGGTCGTTGTCTCGGATGGCGGTCTTCAGCAACCCCTTGGCATCGTCAGGGAAGGCCGGCGCGATGACCTTCAGGCCAGGCACGTGGGCATAGAAATGCTCCATCGCATGACTGTGCTGGCTGCCCACTTGGCGCGCACTGGCGTTTGGGCCTCGGAAAACGATCGGGCAGTCGAACTGTCCTCCGGACATTTGCCTTAGCTTTGCAGCGTTGTTCAGGATCTGATCGAACGCCACGGCGCTGAAGTTCCAGGTCATGAATTCGACGATGGGTCGCAGGCCGACCATCGCGGCCCCGATGCCCACCCCGGCAAATCCGGCCTCCGCAATCGGCGTGTCGATGACCCGCTTTGGCCCGAACTTGTCGAGCATTCCTTCGCTCACTTTGTAAGCGCCTTGATAGTGGCCCACTTCTTCGCCAATGAGAAAAACGCGCTCGTCGCGCTCCATTTCCTCAATCATGGCTTCGCGCAAAGCTTCACGGAATCGCAGGTTACGCGGCATCGTCAGTCTCTGGTCGTTTCGGTGTGACGGCGGGATCAGGTTGCGAAGGGACCGCTGTACGTGGTCGTCTCGAGAAGATCGAGGCCCGGCTCGGGGCTGTCGTTTGCGAACTTCACCGCGTCCGCTACCTCCGATTCGACGGAGGCCTCGAGCGCTTCGAGCTTGGCGTCGCCAAATCCGTGCTCGCTGAGCGACGTGCGCGCTCGGAGAAGCGAATCACGGCGCTTGTGCTCCTCGAGCTCGGCTTGAGTTCGATACTTGGCCGGGTCGCTCATCGAATGGCCGCGGAAGCGATAGGTCCTGAGCTCGATCAGCGTCGGCGAGCTTTGCTCGCGTGCGCGACGGACCGCCTCGCCGATTCGGCGTTCGACTTCGAGCACGTCGTCGACGAAAAACCGGTCCCGATCCATCGCATAGCCGATCGCCTTCAGCGATACGTCTTCGACCGACATCGAGCGCGACATCGGGGTGCCCATCGAATATTCGTTATTTTCGCAGATGAAGACGATGGGCAGCCTCCAGAGCGCCGCCAGGCTGAGGCCCTCGTGGAAGCCGCCGATGCTGACGGCGCCCTCGCCAAAGAAGCAGAGCGTGACCCGGTTGTCATTTCGATACTTGCTGGCGAACGCCACACCGGCGGCCAGCGGAATGTGCCCGCCGACGATGCCGTAGCCTCCGAGCATGTGGTGTTCGCGGTCGAACATGTGCATCGAACCGCCGAGCCCCTTCGAGCAGCCGGTGACTTTGCCGAAAAGCTCCGCGAGGAGGGCGCGTGTCGGCATCCCCTTCGCGAGTGCGATGCCGTGGTCGCGGTAGGTCGTGATCACGTAGTCGTCGGGGCGCAGAGCGGCGATGGCACCGACGCCGACCGCTTCTTGGCCGATGTAAAGGTGGAGGAAGCCCCCGATTTTTCCTTCTGCGTAGGCGCGCGCGCTCTCTTCTTCGACGCGGCGAATGAGGAGCATTTGACGGTAAAGTGCCGCCAGGTGCTCGAGATCTTCTTTGGCCCTCGGTGGCGATGGGGCGGGGGGACGAGCTTCGGACATCAGGGGTACGGGATTGTCGGCCTGCATCGGCGAAGCCCGGAGTCTAGTGCGCCTCCCTCCCATGTCACCAGGGGGTTGTGCGCTCGAAGCCGCTCGTGGCGGACGAGGGGTGGTCCTCGGGGGAGTCCCGAGCCTATGGGTCGTCGCGCCCACCCGCCTCGATGAGGGCTGGCGCCACGGAGCCGAAACCTTGCGAAGACACCGGCGTCGGCCCAAGCGGGCGTCCGGGGGTGGGCGCAGCCGGTCGGACGCGGCGCGTCACCGAATGGGCGCCGCCGACAGCCGTCGCGAACGCGGCCGCCACGCTCTTGAGCGATACGCCTTGGCCCCGGGGCTGGCGACCGAACAGCGCGAGCAGAAAGATGACCAGCGCTCCAGCCGCCGCCACGGCATTGTGCCACCGGCGAGTCGTCCGCGGGATGATCGAAGACTGTGAAATGGGAGTGAGAACCGGCTCGTGCGCCGATTCGAGCGAGCCCGCCAGCGCAGCTCCGAACGCCTCGCATGTCGGAAATCGGCGGAGCGGGCTCTTGGCGAGGGCGCGGTCGAAAATGGTGTCGACATGGGGACATAGCCGAAGGGCCGGGGCGACGCTGGTCGGAGTCGGGTGTTTGGTCCCCCTCACGGCCGCGGCGAGTGCGTCAGCGTCGCTCCCTTCGAACGGCGCCCGGCCGGTCAGGGCCTCGTAAAGGATCGCAGCAAGTGAAAACTGATCGGCAGCCGCGCTTTCGTGCGACTCCGGCGCCGCATACGCGCTGACGGGGCGGTCCTCGGCGAACCCGAAATCGACGAGCTTCGGCCCGTGTGGGGTCAGCACGACGTTTTCGGGTTTGAGGTCGCCGTGAACGACACCGGCGGCGTGGGCATAGGAGAGCGCCGAACCGAGCGCGCGTGCGATCGGCGCAACCTCGCTTCGTCCCAACGGATGAGAGGACACGGCTGCCCGGAGCGAGCGTCCCTTCATCATCTCGAAAACGAAGAAGGGCCCCTTTTCATCGTCGCCGATGTCGTGAACGACGACAACCGCCGGGTGGGACAAGGCAGCGACGGATCGCGTACGCAGCCGAAGGCGTTCGACAAGCGACTCTCGGTCGACGGGTGAGAGATCGAGCTCCGGACGTGGTGTCTTGACGATGACCTGCCGGGCGAGGAGGGGGTCACGTCCGAGCCACGTGCAGGCTACGCCGCCCTGGCCCAGCATGAGCCCGACCTCGTAGCGTCCCGCGCGCCGCAGGCTGTCCATCCGGCGGTCTTTTTACGCCAACGGGCCTTGAAGATCACCTTGCCAGGGAGCTCATGGCGCGGGATTCCAGCAGGCGACGCGATGCTGGCCGTCGTCTCCGGTGGTCTCGAGCGACGGGACCTCGACGTTGCACTTGCCGTCGAGAGCACGACCACAACGAGGATGAAATGCGCAGCCGGGCGGCGGGTCGATGGGCGACGGCACGTCCCCCTCGAGCACCAAGCGTACGCGCTTGCGGGTCGGATCGGGCTGGGGCGCCGCGGCCAGGAGGGCCCGCGTATAGGGATGCCGCGGATGTTCGTAGAGGGAGTCGGCGTCGGCAAGCTCGACGATCTTGCCGAGGTACATGACCGCGACCCGATGGCTGACGTGCTGCACGAGCGTGAGGTCGTGCGATACAAAGAGGTAGGCGACCCCCAGGGTCTCTTGGAGCTCGACCAGCAAATTCACAATCTGCGCCTGGATGGAGACGTCGAGAGCGCTTACGGGCTCATCGCACACGATGAAGTCCGGCTCGACGGCGAGAGCGCGCGCGATGCCGATGCGCTGGCGCTGACCACCGGAGAATTCGTGCGGGAAGCGATCCATCACATCGGGTCGAAGGCCGACGCGCTCGAGGAGCTGCTCGATGCGGCTCTGCTCCTCGGCGCGCGTGCTCGCGAGCCGGTGGATGCGGATCGCTTCGCCGACCGTTTCGCGGACCGTCATTCTCGGATTCAAGCTGGAATAAGGGTCTTGAAAGATGATCTGCATGCGCCGCCGAAGCGGTCGGAGCTCCCGCTGGGAGCGCTTCGTGATGTCCCGTCCGTCGAAAACGATTCGTCCGAAGGTCGGCTCGACAAGGCGCAACATCAGCCGGCCGAGCGTACTCTTGCCACAGCCGCTCTCGCCGACCAGTCCTGTCGTCTCGCCGCGCCGGACGCGAAGGGACACCCCGTCGACCGCGCGGACGAATCGGTCGCTCCGCCGGAAGAAGCCTTCTCGCAGTGGATAATACTTCGCGACCGCTTCGGTCGCGATGAGCGTTCGGGGCTTGGGCGGAGCGGCTTCGCCTTCGGCGTGGGCGGCTTCTTCTCCGACGCTCACGGTGAAACCTCAGCGGCCCGAAAGCAGCGCGAGCTGCGACCCCTCCCGACGTCGATCAACATGGGCTCTTCCTCGAGGCAGCGGGCGATTCGCATGGGGCAGCGATCGGTGAAGCGGCAGCCGGGCGGCAGCCGCAGCAGATCGGGTACGATGCCTTCGATCGCTCGGAGTCGGCGCTCGCGTCTCAGGCCGGCGCCGGGAACGCTGTCGAGCAGCCCCCGGGTGTAGGGGTGTGTCGGGGCCGCGAAGATTTCCCGGACGGGCGCGCTCTCGACCACGCGACCGGCGTACATGACGACGACGTGCTCGGCGTTCTCTGCGACCACCCCGAGGTCGTGGGTGATGAGCAGGATGCTCATTGCAAGTCGGGCCTGGAGCTCGCGGAGCAACTCGAGAATCTGGGCCTGGATGGTCACGTCGAGCGCCGTGGTCGGCTCGTCGGCCAAAAGCAACTTGGGCTCGCAAGCGAGCGCCATGGCGATCATGGCCCGCTGCCTTTGGCCCCCGGAGAGATGGTGAGGGTAGGCATGCACGGTCGTCTTCGGCTCGGGAATTCCAACGAGGCGCAGGAGCTCGATCGCGCGTTCTCGGGCCGAGCGGCGCGAGACCTTCTGGTGAAGGCGGACGGCTTCGACGATTTGCCATCCGATGGTGTAGACGGGGTTGAGGCTCGTCATCGGCTCCTGAAAAATCATGGACACGACGTTGCCGCGGACCTGTCGCATCTCACGCTCCGGCAGGCGCAGAAGATCGCGGCCGTCGAGCTCGACCGCGCCAGACTCGATGCGTCCGGGCGGCGAGGCGACGAGGCGCATGATCGAGAGCGCGGTCATGCTCTTGCCGCAGCCGCTCTCTCCGACCAAGGCGACCGTCGACCCATCGGGTACGTCGAACGACACGCCATCGACGGCGCGGAGCACGCCGGCTTCGGTGCGGAAGCTCGTCACGAGGTCTCGGACTCGGAGCATCGACCGTAGACGTACCATGCGAAACCGAGCGCCGTGGGCTCGGCGCGCCCTTCCGCGTCGCGCTGCGCAGGGCGCCCGTGCGCGCCGCCGCCCGTGCGCGCCGCCGCCCGTGCGCGCCGCCGCCGCGCGCGCCCCCGCCCGCGCGTGGTAGCTCAAGGCCATGCGCTCGTCTTTTTTGGCCGTTGCGCTCCTGGCCGGCCCGAGTTGCCTTCCACGGCCGCAAATGTGTCTCACGGAGCCCGAGTGCGGCTCCCGATCGTCATGTGTGGCCGGGCGTTGCGTCTTTCGCGGCACGATGGCGGCGATCTCGACCGCCCGGCGGACTCTCGTCGCTCCCGTCGACATCGCCTACCTTGAGCCCGGTCTGGGGCGCGGCGCCATGCCGCCGGTGGCCTTACTCGGAAGGGGCGACGGAGCCGTCCTCCTCCTCCGGTTCGCTTTGCCGCTGCCGCCGGAGGCCGTCGTGCTGGAAGCGTACCTCGCTCTTCGGCGCGCTCCGGATGTCGAGGTCGATCCGACCCCCGTGGTTCTGCACGTCGCCCGTGTGGTCGAGCCATGGGACGGTCGATCGGTGCGTTGGGCTCTTCAGCCGCGCATCGACGAGGGCTTCGCCCCGGCCACGCGCGTTGCGCCTGGTTGGGGACCGATCGTGCGGCTCGACGTTCGGGACGTCGTCGAGCGCTGGCGTCGCCAATCCCGAGACGAGTGGGGCGTCGCGGTCGTGGCCGAAGGACGCAGCCGCTCGGGCGTCGCGTTCGCGCTGGCGCCTTCCCGCGAAGTTGCGACGGCGCAGCAAGAAGCGCCGCTGAACCGGTCCGAGCAGAGCGCGGCGTCCTTACGCAGCGCGTCGTTCGACGGGGCCGCGCTTCCGGTCCCCGAGCTCGAGCTTTACCTGAAGTAGCGAGCCGTTGCTGTCACTTCACGACGACGCGCGCTTTGACGTCGCGCTGTTCGAGCAAGCAAGTCTCGGCCGAGCACACGCTGAGCTTGAATGTCCCCGAAATGGTCCGTTCGCCGGCCGAGAGCACTTTGAACTTCACGCTCATGACGCCGCTCTTCTCGTCGACCTTGCGCCAGTTTCCGGCGGGTTTAGAAAAGACGTTCTTGCCGGCAGCGTCCGTCCCAGCAAACTCCACGCCGACGGCGTCATCGGCCTTGAACTTGTAGGGATACTCGTCGTTGACGTGAAAGACCCCGAGCGCGCCGAGCTTGACCGAAAGGTTGCACTCGGAGCCCGAAGCGCAGTCGGCGGGAGCCGCCGTGTCGATGAAAAAGTGGTCGGCGCACACAGCATGCTCCGCACACGCGCCCGAGGGCTTCGGTGGCACGCCCGCGCTCGCCCCACCCGGGCTTACCGCGGCTTCCGTTTCGCTGCAGCCGGTCGCCATGCCGGCGAGGAGCAGGCCGACGAGCGACGTCTCGAGAAGGGTCATGGACATCGGGTTAGCACGTGAAGCACAACCGGCCGCCGAAGAGCGCCACATGCAACGGGCCCTGCGCCCGCACGCGCGTACGCTGAGAAGAGCCTCGCGCACCAAAGCGGAAAAGGCCGAAGTCGCAATCATTCGTCCAAGTCTCGTTCATTCGTCCGGAATGCTACCCTGTTTGCCCATGACCGATCCGCGCGATGCAGCCTCGCAGGTTCGGACCATCGCCGAACACGTCGAAGAGCGATTCCGGGCGGGGCGTCGCGTGCTTTCGTTCGCCGCCTTTCTCGAGCTCTTCGATGGAGAGCCCGTCCGCTACTCGCGCGATGCAAGCCGCTACGTTCGCGACGTGTTCGATCACTTCGGCAAAGTGACCGTGCGGCATCCGTGGGGCGAATTCACGCGTTTCAAACTGTTCGATCTCCCGTGGGAATCCAGCGAGGGGAGTGGGGCCCTGCCGCGCGGCGCCCTCGTCGGCCAAGAGCAGGTTCAGGAAGAGGCTTACCGCGCTCTTTCGAACTTCGCCCGCGAGGGTCGGCCGAACCGGCTCGTCCTCTTGCACGGCCCCAACGGTTCGGCAAAATCGACCATCGCCGGATGCATCATGGCTGCGCTCGAGCACTACTCGACGCTCGACGAGGGCGCTCTCTATCGCTTTCATTGGGTTTTCCCGTCGCAAAAAATTCTTCGCGGATCGCTCGGATTCGGGCCCGAAAAGGCGAAAGCGGGTGGAGCGGCCGAGACGTACGCCCATCTCGGGGACGACGAGATCGATGCGAAACTACCCGTCGAAGTTCGCGACCATCCTCTCTTTCTCGTGCCGGTCCCGGAGCGCCGACGCCTGCTCGACGCAGCCTACAGGCGCGTCGGGGCGACCGAGCCACCGAACGATTGGATCTTGCGTGGACAGCTCTCGCACAAGAGCCAGCAGGTCTTCGAGGCGCTCTTGGCTTCCTACAGCGGCTCGTACGCCGAGGTGCTCCGGCACGTCCAGGTCGAACGATACTTTATCTCGCGCCGGTACCGCGTCGGGGCCGTGACCGTGGGACCTCAGCTCAGCGTGGACGCCGCCGAGCGCCAAATCACGATGGATCGTTCGCTTCAGTCACTGCCGCCCTCGCTGCAGGCGGTGACGCTCTTCGAGACGAAGGGAGAGCTCGTCGACGCGGCCGGCGGCGTTCTCGAGTTCAGCGACCTCCTCAAGCGGCCGCTCGACGCCTTCAAATATCTCCAATTGTCCGTCGAGACCGGCGAGGTCGCTCTGACGGCTCAAAACGTCCAGCTCAACTGCGTCATGATGGGGAGCGCCAATGAACTCCACCTCGACGCGTTCCGGGAGCACGCCGAGTTTGCTTCGTTTCGTGGGCGATTGGAACTGGCGCGCGTGCCGTACCTCAAAAGCTACGAACAAGAGAAGCTCATTTACGACACGTACGTGACGCCCCAGGTCCGGCGTCACGTCGCACCCCACGCTACGGAAATGGCGGGGCTCTTCGCCGTCTTTTCGCGGATGCGCAAGCCAAACCCCGACAGGTACCCGAGAGCACTCGGTGCGATCGTGTCGACCCTCACGGCGGTCGAGAAGGCCGACCTGTATTCGCTCGGCAAAGCGCCCGAGCGGCTCGACGCCGACAGTCAGAAGCTTCTCCGGGCATCGATCAAAGAGGTGTGGGCCGAGAGCGAGTCCTACCCCATATACGAGGGACGCGTCGGAGCAAGCCCCCGCGAAATGCGCATCGCTCTGCTCGACGCCGCGCAGTCGACGGCGTTTCAATGCTTGAACCCGATCGCCGTGCTCGAAGAAATCGACGCGCTCTGCCAGCGCAAGAACGAGTTCGACTGGCTTCAGCAAGACGCGATCATCGGCGGCTACCACGACGTCAAGGCCTTTCGGGAGACGCTCAACGCCAGGTTGCTCGCTGCCTGGGAGTACGAGCTCTATGTGGCGAGCGGCCTCGTACGGGAGGAACAATACGCCGGTCTCTTCGACCGGTACGTCCAGCACGTCAGCGTGTGGGTGAAGAAGGAGCGACTCTTCAACCGGGTCACGCAAAAGTACGAGGATCCCGACGAAAAGATGATGGGGGAAGTCGAGCGGCTGCTCGACATGAAAGGCGAAGCCCAGGACTGGCGACGTCAGCTCATCAGCGGGATCGCGGCCTGGGCGCTCGATCATCCCGGCCAGAAGGTCGATGCGTCGACCGTTTTTCCGCAGCACATCCGGAGAATGCGCGAAGCCATCTTTGCCGAGCGTCGCCCGGCGGTCGCGCGCCTCGCGCGCGATATCGTCGTGCTCGTACGCGACGAGGGCGTCGGTCTCGACGCGGAGCGCCGCCGAACTGCGGCGGAGACGATCGACCACATGATCGAGCGCTTCGGCTATTGTCGGAATTGCGCCGCCGACGGCGCGAGCATGCTCGTGCGCAAGCGCTTTCACGATCTCGTCTGAGCACGGCGGGTCATCGGCCGAGACGCTCGTAGGCCTCGAGCTCGGCGCGCGCGGACTTGACGCCGAGCAGAACGCCGGCATCCGGGTCGCAAATGGGGCCGAGAAGGACGCTCGCTAGAACGATGGCAAGCCGGAGGGAAGGCAGGTCGGGCTCTATCTCGCGTTCGATACCCCAGACCGTCCGGCATCGAGCGGCGAGTCCAGCGAGCCCCGTTCGCCCCGCTCGAGCATCGGCGGAGTGCGCCAGAAGGATGTCTTGCGCGTTCGTAGGCCGCGCCCAGGCCGAACGAACGACGGCTGCGCCACCGGCCGGGGTGACGACGAACCGGGCGGAGTCGCGGCTCGGCGCGGCGCTCGTGGCCGCGTAGCGCTTCTCCTCGGCCAGTTCGAGACGAGTCGCAAAGAACCGTTCCGCGTGGGCATTCCAGCCCACGATATCCACTCGGGCATCCGCCCGTTGGGCGAAGACGAGCAGTACCGAAGTCACCGAGGAGCGTTAGCAGGGGCAAGGTGCGCGGGCTACGCTGCGTTGGCGATATGAGGCTCGCCGACGCGCACTGCCATCTCGACCCGCATCATTTTCCCGAGGGGCCCGACAGCGTCATCGATCGCGCTCGATCGAGCGGCGTCGTGGGATTGGTCGTCGTCGGCTTGGCGAGCCCCGAGCGCCCTGACGATCCACTCGCACCGGTGCATTTCGCCCTCGACCTGGCTCGGCGGCGGCCGGACGAAATCGCGGCGTGCGCGGGTCTCCACCCTCACGACGCGGGCGGCTGGACCGAAGCCCTGCACGGCTCGCTGCGCGAGCTGGCTCGCCTGGACGAAGTCGTCGCCGTCGGTGAAGTGGGCCTCGACTACCATTACGACCACTCCCCTCGCGAAACGCAGCGGGCGATCTTCGCCCGATTCGTAGGCCTGGCACGCGAAGTCGGAAAGCCTCTCGTCATTCACACCCGCTCGGCACCGGACGACACGCTCGAGATTCTTGAACGAGAGCAGGCTCGCGACGTCGGCGGAATCATTCATTGCTTCAGCGAGGACCGCGCGTTTGCCTCCCGCGCTCTCGATTCGAACTTCGATCTGTCGTTCTCGGGGATCGTCACTTTCAAGAACGCGCGGTCCGTACAAGACGTCGCGTCGTGGGCGCCGGCGAATCGCATCCTGGTCGAGACCGACAGCCCGTACCTTGCCCCCATGCCGCTTCGCGGCAAGCGCTGCGAGCCTGCTCATGTCGTACATACCGTCCAGCGCGTGGCCGATCTGCGCCACATGCGCGCGGACGAGCTGGCGGTCATCACGCTCGGCAACACGGAACGTCGATTTTCGAAAGTATTCGCCTCCCCCGACCGTACTCTCTGAGGCGCCGCAAGGAGCCCGCGATTTCGTTTTGCCTCGCACCGATGTTTGCATGGGTTCGGGTGGGTGCGGATGGACGGCTCTCGCATGATCGCAACAAGGAATGCAGCGGCGCTGGTCGGCTCGCTGGCGCTCCACGTCGCCATCACCGTTGCGCTGGCTCCGCACGCTTCCGCGGAGTTCGTCCACCCCGATCCACCCGCCCGCATGGTCGCCGCGAGCTCAGGCGGCGTCGTGCCGATCGACGTCGAGATGCCGACCGTGGCCGATTCGACTTCGACTGCGGAGGACAAGCCCGCCCAGACGGTGGGAGAGCCTCCGCGCGCCTTCGCGGGGCCGGTCATCGCGCGGCCGGACACGGGCGTCGTCGGCCGCGGAGGGGATGATCGATCCCGGGCTGCGGCGCTCAACTTGGCCGACTCCGACGAACAGATTCGCTTGTCGCCGGATGTCGTCAATCGGCTCGACCGAGATCAGCTGCAGCGGCTGCGCGTCGGGTCCGTCCGCGCCTCGTGGGAGGACCGCCGGTCGACGACGCACCCCGCCGAGCTGACCTTCGTCGTCACCGGCGCCGGCGCCGTTCGCGAGCGCCGACCGGCGGCGCCGCGTAACCCGAGTCGCGGAGCGTTGGCTTCGCCGCGCGCGAGTTCCGCCGGGGCGGTCCACAGCGGGGCGAGCGCGCTCGACGATGCCTTCGAGAGCGTCCAGGCTGGCGCAAGGCTGAAGGGCTCGCGGACGCCATTCCCGGGACTGGGGCTGCCGACCGGTACTCCGGGCGATGACCACCGCGCATCGAGCTTCGTCGGCGAGGCGCGGCCGTTCGTCACGACCGGTCCCGTATCCATCCCCGCAAGCGAGCACGCCAGGACGCAGGACGACGTCGACAGCGAACAAGAAGTGGCGACGACCGTACGCGCGCTCGTCCATGCAAGCAGCCGTGGCGGAATCGAAGGGGCGGGTGAAGGCGGAAGCGGCGGCGGGGGCCCATCGGGCGCCGACGGGCTTCGCGGCGCCGGGTCTCTGGCGCGCCCGCTCGGGGTCGGCGAGGGCGAGGTGGTCGACTATTGGACCAGTGACCCTCGACTGCTGCCGTACTTCCGCAAGCTGCATGCCCGCATCGACCCGCTCTGGGCGCACGCATTTCCAAAGAGCGCCCTTCTTGAGCTCAAACAAGGGACGGTCATCGTCGAGTTTACCGTATGGGCCAACGGCGAAGTATCCGTGACCTGGCCGCCGGCCCGGGCGAGCGGCGTCGCGGAGTTCGATTGGAATTGCGCCGAGGCCATTCGCCGGGCCGGCCCATTCCCCCCGATACCCCGTGAGCTCGGCGTCCAAGCATTGCGGGTGCGCGCCCCCTTCGTCGCCAGCAATCCAATCGTCAAATGAAGGGATTTTCCTAGCTTGACCCATAGCCGATGACGTCGAGGCAGCGACTCTCGTGCGAACTTCGGTTCTCGTACGAGTGAGGCACGTTGGCCTCGAAAAAGAGCGTGTCCCCCGGCGTCAGATCGTAGCTTTGTTCGCGTACGTTGATGCGCAATTGACCGGTCAGGAGGATCACCGTCTCGTGGGCTCCCAGCCCGTGCGGCTCGCTGCGCAGGGTACCCTTCACTTGAAATCGTAGCTCGTAGATCTCGAGTCGCGCGGCCGCGCCCGAGGGCGACAGCAGGCGACTTTCGACCCGTCCGTCGCTGGTTCGGAGCGGAGTGGCATCGCTCGTCCGGAGGAGCCTGGCGCTCTCCGATTCGTTGCGGCCCAGTAGCGTGTGAAAGGGTACGTTGAGGCCGACCGCGATTTTCCAGAGGACCGCGAGGCTCGGGTTCGACCTGCACGTTTCGACCTGAGACAGGGCCGCGCGGCTCACTCCGCTCGCCAGAGCCAGTTCGTCCAGCGACAGATCGCGGTCCTTGCGCAGCTTCCGGAGGCTTTCGGCGACCCTCCGGCCGAGCTCGGCCGCGCCGACGTCGTCACCCAGCCCCTCGACCGTCGGGCGGCCCTGCGGTTTGCGGGCGCTGCGCGGCGTCGCCTCATGAGTGGGCGAGATGGCGGGGACGACGCCTTTGCGACTCTGCGCGCGCGTGCTCATGCTCCACAACGTAGTGCCACTTATCACCCGCCCGCAACAAACAAGGGTGCTTCGTCTCCATCTCAGTTCTTCATGTGAGACGTCATGACGAGCGGAGTCGTCCAGGCGAACATCGACTGGTAAAAGGAGGAAGCGGGCACGCCCCGAGGCGACTTGCGGCAAAGCGACGCGTCGCGAACCGAAATGGCTCTACGGCTAGCGCTTGCGCATCGTCGAGACGATAAAGCTGCCGAGACGGAGGTCACTCGTCAAAAACCGCCCGACCGAGTCCGGAATCATCTTCATGACGTTGTCCTTCAGCCGACCTCCAGGAAGTGGGACGAGCTGAGCCTTGCTTCCGCAGATCTGGAGCGACTCCACCTCCAACGCGGGAGGGGTCACGTCGCGCCACTCACGCTCGGAGTAGTAGCGCGCAAGGCCGCCGTCGGTGCAGCGCTGCACGGTGCGGTGAAGAGACCTGGTTCGGAGTAGATCGCCGAGGACGATCCCATGAAAGAAGCCGCCGAAGACGTAGTAGTGCCAGAGGCTGCGGTGGTACACCATCGTCACGACCTTTCCGCCTGGCCGTAAGACGCGCGCAATCTCGCGAAGGATCCGGTTTGTGTCGGACGAGAGGTGAATCACGCCCCATGACCAGACAAAGTCGAAAGACTCGTCCGGGAACGACATGTTCTCGGCATCCATCTGAAGGAGCGTCCCTTTCAGATTCGAAGCCTCGAGCCGCTTTCTCGTGATCTCGATGGCGCGTGAGGTGATGTCGATACCGGTGAATGAACGAGCGTGCTCCGCCAAGAGCTGGGCATGGCTGCCCGCGCCGGTGCCGATCTCGAGAACGTCCTTCGTGGCCAGGGAGTCGAAGTCGATGAGCGAGTCGAAGGGAATGCGCTTCCAGGGGATATACTGGATGGCGTCATCGAAGAATCGGCGATCGATCTCGCGATAATATTCGCGGGAAAACTCCGGGTGCGTGATTCGCTCTCGCCAGTCGTACCGCATGGGGTTCTTTTCCCAAAAGGAGCGGTTTGCGTCCTGCCAACGGCTGGCCTGCTCGCCCGTTTGAGGAAGGGCCGTCGGGCTGGCGAAATCCGGCGGAAGGGGCTTTTCGAAGATCATAGAGGGAGAATAACATTGGCTGTTCGCATCGGCGACAACGCCATGGTTTCCTGCCGGCCACGTCGGCGGCCTCTTCGCGACGGTCGGAACCTCGGCTTTCGCCTGGTCGAGGGAGCGTTTCAACGAGCCACGTTCTCGTGCGCAGCGACATGCGGTCCGCGGGACGCAGAGGGCCGTGGTTTCTGCTCAAGCGGGACGATTTCCCGTTCTGGAAAGATCGCCCTCCGCGTGGGTCCGCTGCTTTCGCTCCCCAACGGGGGCCGACCCTTCGGTCGAAGCCGACCTGAGGCCCGGCGCCTCTCATTCATGTCGATGAGTGCCGGAGGAGGGGATCGAACCCCCGACCTAGCGCGTATGAAACGCCCGCTCTAACCATCTGAGCTACTCCGGCAACCCGGCGCGCTTGGACCCCCGGTCGGGGCACTCCAGGGCGCGAAGGGGGCGCGAGTATGTGCGGCGATAAGCCGCCTGTAAAGCCCCTCAGTACTCGCCGAAGAGGTCTTGGATGCGCGACTCGAGGGCGATCGCAATCTTGTAGAGCGACGAAATCGACGCGCTGGATTCGGCGCGCTCGATTTGGGAAAGAAGAGACACACTGAGCCCCGTTCTCCGAGACATTTGCTTCAGCGTCAAGTCCTTCTCTTTGCGAAGGTTTCGGATGGTGTCGCCGATGACTTTGTGAAGCTGCTCCTCGGGCGTCCGCGCGAGGCCCTTCTTCCGCATCACACGGGAGATAACGTCGCGGAACTCATCGACGTTGAAGGGCTTCTTGATGTAGTCGACCGCGTCGAGCTTCATCGAGGCGACGGCGCTCTCCAGGTTCGGAAAGCCCGTGAAGATGACGACTGCGATGTCCGTGTCGAGCTTGCGGATCCGGCGGAGCACTTCGATGCCGTCGAGCTTCGGCATCATGAGATCGAGAATGATGAGGTGGTAGCCGCCATGGCGGACCTCTTCTTCGACGCCCGTCGGGTCACTGAGGGTCTTGACCTGGAAGCCATCGCGTTCGAGGAGCGTTTGGATGTATTCGCAGATCGCCTTGTCGTCGTCGACAATGAGGATCCGCACGGCGGGCAGCTCCGGAGGCACGGTTCGGGGGCCTTCGGCGGCGTTGGGGGCTCGGCTCTGTGCGGCTTCGGAGTTGTCCATGGCGTCATCGGTCACAGCCCGGCGGGCACTGTTTTTCCCGGGGGTTGACCGCCCCTGTTACAGTGATGCTTAACACGTCAAGCTGGGCTCGGCCAGTCGAGTCGCGAATTTTCCCTTTCACTTACGGATACATAGAACGATTGAAGTGTGGTTGTACGGCCGCTGCGGACGGCAACTTGCCACAAAACGCGTTGACGAAGGGCGCCGCGCCCGTCATAAGGGGCAGCCCGCCGCGCGCGCTCGCCGTAGCGCGATCGTGACGCGTCGGCATCGGGGCGTAGCGCAGCCTGGTAGCGCACTCGGTTCGGGACCGAGGAGTCGGAGGTTCAAATCCTCTCGCCCCGACTCTTTTAAGTGCGACAACGCAGGCTACGTGCGAGAGTCGGGTCGGCCCGTCTCCGCGATTCCCCGAACGTCGGGGTATGCCAGTCGCTCGAGCTCGGCGCCCGTGCGCGCCGAGCCGAGCCGAGGTCCAAGCCGAAGTGCCGTGGCGACCGAACCATTCGCCACACCCTGCCGATGCTCAGCCTCCTCTCCGACGCCCCTTTCGACCCGCCGGACGAGGAGCTCGTAGCGCGCGCTCAGGGCGGCGACCGTCGCGCTCTCGAACAGCTCGTGGCTCGGCACGCTCCATGGATTTTCAACGTCGCCGCCCGCATGGTCTGGCGGCGCGATGACGCTGCGGACGTGACTCAGGAGGTGCTCGTCAAGGTCATCACGAGGCTGTCCACCTTCCGGGGCGAGAGCGCCTTCCGTACGTGGGTCTATCGAATCGTCGTCAACCATGTTCTCAACCTGAAGAAGCAGCAGCCGCTCGAATCGGCGCCGCGCCCGTTCGAGTCGTTCGTGCAGGATCTCGACGACGCGGGCGACGCGGCCACCCCCGACCAGCCCGGCGGTGTTCCCGCAACGCTCCTCGTCGAGGAGGCCAAGATCGGCTGCATGCTCGCCATGTTGATGTGCCTCGATCGTCGCCAGCGCCTGGTGTTCGTCCTCGGCGAGATCCTGGGGGTGACCGACCGTGTGGGCGCCGAGGTGACGGCGCTGTCACCTGAGAATTTTCGTCAGTTGCTCGCGAGGTCGCGACGCGACCTCTATAGCTTCATGAACGGCAAGTGCGGGCTCGTGAACAGGGCGAATCCGTGCCGGTGCGTGCGCAAGACGAAGGGCTTCATCGACAAGGGCTATGTCGATCCGAAAGCGCTTCAGTTCGTCCCGGAGAGGCTCGTCCAGATCCGAACCGTCACCCCGAGCCGCGTCCGTGAGCTCGACGTGCTCGAACGCGAGCACGCCGAGCTTTTCCGGGAGCACCCCGTGTTTGACCCACCGGAAGAGGTGCTCTCACTCCAAAGACTCTTCGAGCGACCCGGCGTCCGTGCGGCCCTCGGCGCCGATTCTTAGTCCCTACCTGCCACAGTCTCCCTCGCTCGGTGCCCGCGCAGGGATGCGCCGAAGTCGTCGCTCGAGCTGACGGGCGAGCCGTCCTCTCGGGCAGCGACGGCGCGGTGCGAAACCGCCGCGAGAGATCGCCGGAGGTGTCATCCCGCGTCGGCCCCTGAACCACGAACCAGATGATGCGGCCAGAGCGCGGGCATCGTTCGGTGCGGCCCCGCAGCGAGCGGGGGCTTCTCGGCGCACCCGCTAGTCGCGGACGATCAGCCCGAATAGCACGGCGAGCGAGCATGCTTGCTCGCGGCTGACGACGAGACCGCGGACGTCTGCGGGCCCGGCGGTCATGCCGGTGACGGTCGAGCGGCTCACGTCCGCCCTTCGCAACCTGGCGCGGCTGAAATCGGCGCGTTCGAGATTGCAGTCCACGAAGGACGTCCCCGTCAAGTCGGCGCCCCGGAAATCCGCCTCGCGAAGGTGGCACGACTCGAATGCCACGCGCGACAAACGGGCGTCGATGAACGAGCCGTAATCGAAGTGGCACTCGATGAAGCGAACGTCGTCGAGCTGTGCTTCGACGAGTTTGCCCCCCGTCAGGCGGCATCCGTGCACCTCGGCTCGCGTGAACGCCGCGCCGCGCCAATCGATCATCGAGAACGTGGAGCGCTCGCACAGGACATCGCGCCATTTGACGTTCGTGAGCTTGCTGTCATCGAAGGCGCAAGCGGCGATGTGGACTTCTTCGAGCCGGATCGAATCGCATCGGCTGCCTGAAAAAGCGCCGCCTTCGATGCGGCATTGCTCGATGAGTGCGCCCGACTCCAAACGCTCGGGCGCGAGGCATTCGAGCCGGGCGGGTAGCTCGGGCGCGCGGATGGGTTTCGGCGGGACTGCACGCATGGCTCGCTCTCCGTTGGAGGGCCGGCCGGGAAACCTCCGCGGCTCGAATCACCCTCGTGGGTCTGTCAATCCGTGATGGTCGTTCATTCTAAAGGCGCCCCATTCGGGGTCGCTTGCTCAGGGGGGGAGCCTCCCGAGGCGAGCGAGGTCTGCTTCGCTTCGAGCAAGCACGATTTGATCGAATGCAGCACCGCCTCCGACAGCCTGCAAACCTATGGATTGGATGCGTATCGGCGTCTGAAGGTGAGAGGCCTGGGCGAGGCGCCACAAGTCGACACGGACGACGCACCACTGCCTGGGCGGTTGGTTGGCTACCTTGTCCACGACCAGATACCCCTCCCGCCACGTTTGGTCGCCCGCAATGAACAGGTAACCTCCAATGGGGAACGGGCGGCCGATGAGAAGGGAGAGCCCCGTCGTCTTCGTCGACAGTGCCTTCCACGCGAATTGGAGCCAGCGGAACTGGCCGGCACGGGGCGTTTCGGCAATTTCGAAGTCCCAGTTGGGGACGGCATGCCCGAACGGGGGCTGCCAGACCGGAAGGGCCACCCCTTCTGTTCCGAGCTCCAGGCGTTTTCCGCCCGAATAGGTGTCTGCGTAGGACACCCTGAGCAGGGGCGAGGGCGCCTGCAGAACGGCGACGTCCGTTTCATCCTCGTCAAACAAGACAGCAACGGGGTGCCGGTCGAGCACGTCGGGGTGAGAAGCACCCAAAAGCGTCCCGTGAAGGACGACTTCGCCCAAGCGCAAGTTGCCAGACGGCCAGGTGCCTCCGCCGGTGCTTTCCAACCGAAAACGTGCAGCCTCGATCGGCTGCTTGAACCAATGAGTGTGCGACGCGGCGTTCGAGAGCAAGTAGGGGCCATCGCGCCAGCGCTCAAGGCGAGCGTCCCAGTACTGCAGGCGTACGTCGCGAAGCCACGATTCAGGGTGAGTCGGATCTTCGACCAGGGTGATGCCGGTCGCGTGAACCTGGGTATGGAATGCGTCGAGCTCCATGCTGAACGGACCGAACCAGCCCGAATCGACGAGGTTCATGGCGGTCCACGAGAGCCACGGCTCAGCCGGCACATTGGGCATACCGTCGACCAGTTCTCCGACGGGGTGTGTCGACTCAGTTTGCCGAGAATCGAGCTTAAAAGAGATGAGCGCTTTGGCATCGGCAAGCGTATTGGGCCTGAGCGCAGCCGTCGACAGGGCCGCATTTCCCCATGCTTCGACGCGCGTCGTCGGCGTGGGATCGACCGATGCAGGCTGTTGCCGGCCGTCACCCGCCTCGGAGGCGACGTGAGTTCGCCACCGCGCTTCATAGCGTGAATCCAATCGACAAACGTCGCCCATAAAGGTCGCGACGAGCAGGTCCCCTCCAGGCAGCCATTCGGCGACCGGAAGAGCCTGGAGGTCGCTCGTCCAAAGGACCCGACCATTGGCGCTCAACACACTCAGCGTGCCGAGCTCGCTGCCCACGACGATTCGCTCGTCATCAGCACGGACCCGGGGATGGGAAAGCGCGGAGTCGCCGGAATAGGTCCAGAGCAGTCCACCCGTCGTCGAGTACGACTTGAGTTCGGACCCGGTCGTGAGGGCTACAAATCGGCCGTCGGGCCCGAAGCAGAGGTCGGTGGCGCTCGACGCGATGGTCGCGACGCGTTTTCCGTCTCGGAGCAAGAAGACGCGTCCTCCAAGGACGTCTGAGCGTATCGCCAGCCACTGTCCCGTTGCATCGACATGGGCACCGAGAAGGTGACCAGCGTCGGCAAGGCGTGTCGACCAGCGTATCCGGCCGCTCTTGGCATCGTACGCAGTCGCCGTCGAGCCTTCGAGCAAGATGAGTGTTTCGCGATCTTGTGCGAGCAGGGTCACGCGCCGTCGCGAGGTGTGCCACCAATCCACGCTCCACAGGCGACGTCCATCGCGCGTCCACACGACGAGGCCCAGATCTCCGGCGCTCGCGACCCAATCGCCGCTGGGCGAAACGGCAAATTGGTCAATGGGGTCGGTGAGGTCCGACGCGCGACTCCACTGCGTGGCTCGTTTCGGCAAGCCGTAAAGAGAGAAGCGCCGTTGCGATCGACCCCCGGGGTCAAGCAAGTAGAGGGCGTAGCCCCCCGCCGAGGCTTGATCAAAACCCTGAACGCCGAAGCCGCTTTCGACGTCCACCGGACCGTAGGCAAAATGATCTCCGAGGCCGCGGCGAAAGCGCACGACTCCGGACGCCAAATCGATGCCATAAAGATTTTCACCCACGTTCATCGCGTTGACGAGGGCGACGTCGCCGTGGATGGCCAGACTTTTCAGATGAGCTCCAAAGCGCCGCTCGGCGGGAACCGAAAGGCCGAATGCTCGGCCCAACGCGGTCCGGGTCGGAACCGCGGCGGAACGCGTGGCCTCTCCATCGAACCCGGGCGGTGCCGACGTTCTCGACACGTCGACGTGCAGTTCCACGCCCCTGCCGGAAATGAGCTCAGTGGCGCGCAGCGTGGTCCGGGAAGACCCGATGTTAAGCGGAACGACCCAGCGTCCGGTGGCGGGCAGGCCGACCCCCGTGGCCACCTGCTCTTCCCTAAGAATCGCGCCGTCGGCATCGACCAGCTGCATGCGGACGGGCATGGCGGCGGGCACGGCGTTCCCGATGTCATCGAAGACCGAGGCGGTCCAGGGCAATTCCTGTCCAGGGTCGACCCGAGTGGGTGCTCCCAGGTCCACGGCCGCGATGGGCCTGGGTAGGATCGCAAAGAGGCGCGCCGGGAGGCTTCGCAGGTCCGCATCGACCACGTCGTTACCTGGGGGCATCAACCGCAAAGCGAAGACGTCGTAGATCGAAGCGCCGGCTGCATCGAAGCCAACCGAGACGCTCAAGGGGACTCTCTGCGAGACGAGCAATCCAGTGCGCCACGCCACTCCCGGGTCGATGTCGGGAACCACGTCATCGACGACCCAGACGAAGCGCCCCTCGCCGGATGCGCGGCGAGATACCACCACATCTGGATCGCGGTTGCGCGCCGCCGGCGGCACGAAGTCGAGCGATCGACGAAGAGTTGCCGCGTCGTCCTTGAAGATTCGAGAGAGCCGTGGATAAGACGAGTCGTCGTTTTGCAGGGAGGGATCGCTCGTCGTGTGATCGAATGCGACGTCGATCGGCGCAAACGATTTCAATAGCTCCGGCCGGCTCGTCTGGTCGTAAAAAATCCGCACTCCGGCGGCTCTTGCATGTTCCAGGGCGGCGCTCAGGCTCGGATCCAGCTCGACCCGCTGCCCCACGACCAGGACGGCGCGGAACGACAGCAATGCCGATGGCTGGGCCTCTGCGGCGAATATGAACGATGCAGGTCGATGGGCGTAGAGACAAGCGCTGTAGGCCTCGTACAAATGGCCGAAATACGCGTTCATCACGCTGCGCCCGCCCTGATCGATCGCGAGCATTCGGGAGGAGACGACGATCGCGACGCGGTCATCGGCATGGAGCGTCGTCAACCAGGGACCGTAATCCCGAAGCAAACCGCCCACGGCGCGCAGCACCGAAAGCTGTCCGGGCCCCGTCGCGCGCGGGTCGCCGCGGTCGGGCGACGCCCAGGGAGGCGATCCCGACCAGCCGACGCCGTCCGCGCCACGCATGACCATCTCGAAGAGCGTTGGCAGGATCATGGCTCCCGTTCCCGCGTCGTTCCAAAGCTCCGGATGGCCCCATGCTCGTTTGCCGGGGCGCTTGTAGAAATCGACCTCGTGTGGCGTGACGCCGAGCGGCTGAATTTGCTCCGCCTGATAATGCAGATCGACCTCGTCGGCGTTGCGAAAAACGACCGCCGGATCGATGCCGAAGCCTCGGTAAGGCCCGGTCATGGCGCTCAACTTGCCGGGTGCGACCCGCTGGAGCGCGGCGTCGAACCCGCGCTCGGCGTCAACGGGCAACGCGAGACTTCGGTTCCAGACTAAATCGATGACCGGACTCCAAGCACCGGTAGCCGCCGCCTCCTTCAGGGCTGCTTCGTAGGACGCTCTTTCCTGCGCGGAGCTCGCCGCATCGGCGCCGCGCTGCTCCATCCACCAGTTGGCCGCCCAGCTCCATCCTCGAAACGAGGGATAGGACAGAAGGGTCCGCGTCACGTGTTCGATGGCGCTTGCCATCTGGTTTGGCGTGCGGCCGTCGAATCCGGTGCCAAGCGGCAGGCCCGCGTCGTTCGCGAGCAAAATTCCACGCTCTTCGATCCCGTAGGAACCATACGCGGCCACGCTTCGGCGGACCGGACCTTCTAGAGTGGTCTTGTCGAACAACGCGGCGAAGGGGTCCGATTGGCTGGCCGGCGCGGGCGGCGGCTGGACCTTCAGCGTGGTGTCCACGAGATCGAGGATCCCGACGGCGGCCACCCCCAGGCGGTCGACGAACATGTTCACCCCAAGCTTTCGGGCGCGCTCGAGGTGCGCCCCGACGTTTTCAGGCAGGTCCATCAGGGTCCCGCTCGGAAATCCCGCTTCGTAGTCGCCGTGCTGCACCATCCCGAAGGCGGGGGTCGCGGGCATTCCTGGGCCGATGTCGAGGTCCTGGGCGGCCACGGTGGCGCCCGGCACCTCGGATGTCACCCGGTAGTGCCCAGGTCGAAGCGCTCGCGTGAGCGCGGGGAGAAGGGAGACCTCTGCGACCCCCGATCGGAGCGCGATCGTGGCTTGGGCGACGATCCGGACGTCGTCGCGTACCTGCAACGAAAGCTCACGGGGTCCGCAGTCGTGAGAAGGGCACGTGGAGGCGACCCGAAGCGGGATGGCCTCGCCCTGGCCGAAGTACGTGCGGTTGAGCGGGGTAGCGACCGAGACGGCCTGCTGAGAGAGGGGGGCGTGGACTTCGACGACTCGGTCGAGACTGTACTCATCCGTCGCCCCCTCAACGTCGGGCGAAAAGCGAAGCTGGACCCACCCTGCCGCGTCCGCTGGGATCTGCAGCCAGCCGTTTTTCAGCTCGATTTCTTGAAAGGCGGTGGTCCCGAGCGGCCGCATCCAGGCATGCCAGAGTGGCTGCATGGTCAATTTGTCGTGCCTTGTGACCTGGATGCGAACGGGCAGCCGCGCTCCAGCGATCCAGGGATTGGGGGGCAGTGTCGCGCGCACCTCGTCGACATCCGCTGCGACGATGCGCCTGAGAGCACCCGAGCGGCGATCGTACACCTCGAATAGCTCGCGCTCGCTTGAGGTTTTCAGGACGATATCGTCGCCGAAAAGACGAAGGTCGGAGACCCGAATGCTCGAGCTTTCCCTCGCCAGTCGGAGCGTGCCCGCGAGGCGCCCGTGGATGTCGAAGGTCCGTACGATTCCGTCGTCCTCGCCGACCACGCTGACGCGACCGGCCTCGTCGACGTCGAAGCCGCCCGCCCAAATCTCGGGGCGCTTGCTCACGGCCGTCGCCATCGACCACAAAAGTCGTCCACTGAAGTCGATCGCGCGCAGCGTGCCGCTGAACGACAGGACGTAAAAGCGCCCTCCCCCCTCCCATACGCGAAACTGCGGAGTCGTCGCGATGAGCTTTTCTTCGAGCGCCTCCAGCGAGTATGCACGGCTGACCGTACCGGACGGCTTGATACGCAAAATTCGACTCCGATTCGGATCGATTCCAAAAAAATCGCCGCTCGAGCCAGCCTCGACGTCACACGGAGCCCACCACGCGACCTGGTCCGACACCATGAAATCGTCGACGGCAGTCATCGGCTCGAAGTGGGAGCTCCAGAAATACACGCTGTGCTGGAAATGCCCGCTTGCTGTGGCCACGATGCCGTTGGCATTCGCTGTGGCAGCCCACGTCGCGGGCCGCACGGCGCTCCCGACTGGGTTTGAGCCGTCCCGCTCTACGCGGAGTACGTATCGAGGGCTCGCCAAGTAAACCCGGCCGTCGGAGCCTACGGAGAGGTGACTCTTGGCAACGTCGAAGCTTGGGTCTTCGTGAGAGACGACTCGAGTCAGCTCGTCGGCGCGTAAGACCCGCGTGATGCTGAGAAGCGCGCTCAGGACGAAAAAGGCGAGCGGGCGCCGCGGACTCTTCGGTCTGCAAGCCATCCGCTGCATGTTGGCTCGCTTCGTGGCGGGGTATGCCCGTTCAGCTCTCGGCAAAACGGTCAAGAGGTCTCCGCGCGCCATGGCCCCTCCGTCGACCGGGTGTCGTCGGACGAGCCGGAACCGCCTGAGCTCATGAGCTCCACTGTGGCACGCGATCGGGCGGACGCGCACGGGGTGGCAGGATCGGCTAACGTGATCGAGCGGTGACACCTTGTTCCTGACGTTCACGGTCATCGGGCTCGTGGGCCTCTTCATGATGGCGATTCCAGGGTTCGGCCGTCATGGACATACCCATGCGACCTCGGGTCACGCTCCCGCGTTCGGCAAGGGGGCCGGGGCCATCGGGTGCCATCCGGCATCCGTGCGGATCGAGTTCGGCAAGGGGGCCGGGGCCATCGGATGCCATCCGGCATCCGTGCGGATCGAAGGCGGCCGCGCAGCGGTTGGTCCCGGGGGTGGTGACGCCAGGCTCCTCCGCACGGATGGCATCTCCGTGCGGATACTCCGGATGCTGCCGTCGCCGCGATTCGTCTTCACCTTCTTCGCGCTCTATGGCGCCTTCGCGAACGCGCTCAACGACGCGGCGCACCTGCACCGTCCGATCGCCGCGGTCATCGCCATTGTACCCGCCCTGCTCGTCGAACGATTCGTCGTCCGGCCCGTGTGGAATCTGGTCTTTCGGTATCAGGCAAACCCGAGCGCTCCTCTCGCCGATCTCTGGCTGTGCGAAGCGCAAGCTGTGGTCGCGTTTCGCAACGGCCGCGGCATCGTATCGGTCGTGCGCGATGGGCGGGCCGTGCAGTTTGCAGCGACGATGGTCGAGCACGGTGAGGACGCAGTCCCTGTTCGCGTCGGCGACCGCCTTCGCATCGAAGACGTGGATTCGGCGCGCGAGCGACTCGTCGTCTCCCCGGTCCGATCATGATCCCGCAGAAACGACCTCGCCCTGATTCGGTACCCGTGAGCGGCCTCGCTTCGTGTATCCACCGGTTCCCGTTCGGAACATCGACCCCGCAGAATCGACCGCAAAAGAAGGAGCTTTGATGCCCGAACCTTCGCTCGTCATTGCAGGTGTCGTCGTCGTCCTCGTGGTCCTCCTGACGATGGCGATCGTCGCCGCCTTTCTCCGGAGCGTCGACGCCGGCGAAATCTTGCTGGCCAGCCGCGGCCGGAATCTGCACATCTACCGAGGTCCCTGCAAGGCTCTCATCGTTCCCGTCATCACGCAGAGTCGCCTCATTCCGTCGCAAGCGATCAACGTGGACATCGAAATCACCGATCAGACGGCGGACATCGACGCCTCGGGACGGGCGGCGCCGGTCAAGGTCACGGTCCGAGCATCGGCCATCGTGAGCGTCGGCGAGGACGAGGCGATGGTCAACACCGCCGCCAACAAGTTTTTCTCGAAGTCGGGCAGCGAGCAGCTGTCCACTCTCACGGACGTTCTTTCTTCGGCCGGTCGGCGCGCGATCAATCTCTTGAAGCACGATCAGCTCTTCAACGTGCGTTCCTACACGCCTTCGCCTGCGCCCAGCGTCGCGCTCGCCGTTTCGGCAACGACGTCGGCCGAACTCGCACTGCCGACCCGAAGCGAAGACGACGAGCTCGCAGTCATCATCAAGGACGCGTGCTCGCGGGAGCTCATGGACCTCGGTCTGTCGTTCAACAGTCTGAACATCAAAGCCGTGCTCAGCGAAGTCGCCGAGGCGCGCAGACGCGAATCGGCGGCGCGGGCCAAAGCCGACGCCGACGTCGTGCAAGCGCAGGAGGAGCAGCGGTCGAGGATTGCTCAGCTCGAAGCCGCGCAGAAGGTCAACGACCAGGAGCGTGCGCTCAGCATGCAGATTGCGTCAAATGGCGCATCGGTCGCGAGGGCAGAGGCCGAAAAACAAGCCGCGGTACGCCAGCAGCGCGAGGCGGAGCTTGCGGCCTCGCAAATCACCCAGGCGCGCGCCGATGCAGAGCAAAATGTCATCCAACAAGAAGCCGAGGGGCGGGCGCAGGCCGCTCGGATCCGTGCGGTCGCCGAAGCGGAGGCAGAAGCGATCCGGCGCAAAGCGCTGGCCTTGGTGGAGGCCGGCGGGATTTACCTCGACCTCCGCAGGCTCGAGCTGGCACCCGATCTGACGAGGCAGGTCGCGGCCGCTCTCGCCAACAGTCAGTTCGTCAACTTCGGAACGAGCGGCGGTCCTTCCGGCGATCACGGAGCCGTGACGACGGGCTCGGACGACGTCCTTCGAGTCGTGCAAACGTTGATGGCGGCCCAAGTCATCACGGGAGGGCGCGGATTCGCCGAAAAGAAGGACGGTGAGGTCGACCCCATCGCACCGCCCGCAGGCTCGGACGAGCGCTCGCTGCGTGCGAGCCGGACTTGATCGGTCAGCGGAAACCCCGGGCAATAAGAGGCTTTTGCCCACCTTGATCGCGGGCGCCCTCCTTCGATACGATCGAGCGGATCGCTCGGCAAACCAGGGAGGTGGTCGAATGCTCGCCGGTGTTCGAAGGATGCTCTTGCTCGGCTCATGGGCCGCCGCAGTCGCAGGCTGCGCCGTCGAAGCTCGCCCTCCGCCTCCCCGATGCCCTGGCGGTATGTGGGTTTCGGGCCACTACGGGCCCCGTGGCCGTTGGCACCCGGGGCATTGGCGATGCCCCGGCGCAGTGGAAGTCATCGAGATCGACTGAGTCACCTACTTCGGCGTGGGGGCCGGAGGGGGCGCTGGAGCGGGCGGCGGGGGCGGCGGCGCAGGGGCCGCGGGGGGCACGCTGGCGCTGACGATCTTTTGCGTCCATTGGGCAATATGGTTGGAGGTCGTCGGATCTTGGAACGGCAGGAAGAAGGCCGGATAACTTCCATCCTGGCCGGCGAGAATTTTCGCGGGATCGACGGCAAACATCCATAGCTGCTGCTGCGTCTGACCGGTCCCTTCGTCGGACGCTTTGTAACCTTTGTATCTCAGCCCTGGCTGTCTGATGGACGCGACCGTGAACCAGAACAGCCTCCCTGTCCCTTGCTGAGTTTCGAACGGAGTCGAGCGGGGAAACGTGTCGAGGATCGACGCCCCGGCCCCGTCCGCAATCCCGGGTGCGGAGGCATTGGCCAGGTGAATCGGTATGGCGCCCGCGGTCGGTTGGACGGCCCACGTCGTCGCCGACACGTTGCTCGAGATGTCGCTGTCGCAGACGTCGGTCGTCGCTTGGGCCGTCGTACATATCGTCTGGGTGAAGACGAGAAAGCTCGAGTCGGGCGCGAAGCTCGGATTGTAACTGTTGACGGCCGTCGTCCCTTCCATGGTTCGGCTCGGAATGACGACGACAGGATCGCCCAACGTGGCCCCGCCATCGGTCAGGGTGACGCCGCCGTCGTTGACTGCGCTCGGGATGAACGTCGCGACGTCGATGCCGCCGAGGTACTCCATTTGAGACGTGTTGTGGGACCCCACATGGGTCATCGCGATCATCCTTCCGTCGGGCGACCACGACGGATGGTCCGGTTCGAAGGACAGCGCCTTCGTCAGGCTCGGAATGATGAGTCCCGTTGTTCCGTCGTGGAAATAGAGGCTGTGGGGGTCGAGGGGCGAGCCGTCGCCGTAAATGCCGACGAAAAGGTCGCCGAGCGGGTCGAACGAAGCAAACTGGATGCGATTGGCGGTGTCTTCATTCACCGTCAGGGGAGTCGTCGGCGCAGCCACGCCGTCGATGTACACGAGGTAGCCGTCGTTCTGACCGCCGGCGGACGCCGCGAGCTTGGTGCCGTCCGGTGAGAGTGCGTGGCAGCCAACGCACGTCCCGCTCGTGCCGTATTGACCGGGTGCGAGAAAGACCTCCGGACTGTCGGACGTTCCGCCAAAGTCAAAGCGCATGATTCTCGTGTGACTGACGTCCCAGTAATAGACGCCGCCGTTCACGCTCGACTGCGCAAATTGGACCTGAATCGGCTGAGACGTCCCGACGGCCGTGCCGCCGTCGTCGGTGCCGCGGATCGTGATGGTCACGTTGCCCTGCCCTGCGTTGGAATTCGCGAGATAGGCATATCCCGTCGCGTCGAGCTGAAAACCGCACGCGCCGGCGACGAGCAGTCCCCCCATGGATCCACAACGTGAGTAATAGGTGATTGTGGCGGCCGGGCTGACGAACGAAATCTGATAAAGGGTATTCGAAACCGACCCCGGCACCCAGTGCACGTCGAGAAGGCGCAAGTTCGGCGGCAGCATCGCGCCGTCGTTCGGGTATGCAATGAAAGGTGCGCGTGTCGGATCGGCGGAGCCGGAAAAGAGGCTTGCCGCGTTGGCCGGAACCTCCCCTGCGCTTCCCGTCGTGGCCTCGTTTTCAGCGTCAGCTCCCGCGGCGCTTGCTTCCGAGCCTGCGTCGCTCGTCGTGGCCTCGTAGCTCAACTGCGCCTCGAGCTGGACGGTCAAGGCCGTTGTCGTCGTGACGAGCTGGTCACTCGGGTTCATCGCAGACGCCAGAACCGTCAGAGCCCCGCCGCGCTGCGGAGGGTCGGTCGCTGTAGCCGGAAGACGCGTCGTAAAGACCGGTGCACCGCTCAGCGGGAAGCCTCCGACAAGGTAGTTGTCAGGCACGTAAAAGACGAATCGGTCCGTTACGTCGACTTCAGCGGAAGCGCCGTCCAGGGTTCCCATGACGCTGAAGGCAAGCGTCGCGGTTTGCCCGGCTTGCACCGTCAGGCTGGCGTTGGCCGGCACGATATGGACGTTTGAGAGGACCGAGCCGGCGCTCGTTGCCCCGTCGCCGCTCGAAGAGGCCGAGGAGGAACTGTCCGGTGCGACGAAAAGCACGGTTGGGCCGTCGAAGCCGCTGCCTGCGTCGAACCCTGCCGACGACTGGCTCGATTCGGATGAGAAGGCCGACTCGCCAGAAGACCCACACCCGCCCACCATTGGAGCGATCAACGCCGCGCCGAGCGCAACGACCAATACAAAATTCAGGCGCATCAGAAAATTCTACGGCCTTGCGCCCGGACCGCTAAGCGGAGAATCGGCGTCAGCCGTCGATTTCGAGCATTCTCCCGCACCCCGGCGCCAAAAAGAGGTGCACGCCCGAATGAGGGGAGAAGCGCCCCCGAGCGGGGCGCGCGGGCCGTGGACCAGGCGACGGGCCGCCCGGACAAAGGCCCTTCGCCCTCAGCCCACTTGCCTCATGTGCACGCCTGCGGGGACCCGAGGCAACGACCCGACCAGTGGAAGGCTGCGGCGGCCGGGCAGATCCATCGGTCGGTTGCCGGCGTAGATCGAGTGGCGACCGCGGCTCGAGACTTCGGGGCGGCCTCGCCGCCACGCGCCGCGACTCGGTCAATGGCCGCGTCGGGCGCCGGCGACTCGTGCGAGGCGGGCGAGCAGCGGAGGGGCCCACCAGTTCCAACGGCCGAGAAGGCGCATCGTCGCGGGAACGACGAGAATGCGGACGATTGTCGCATCGAGAGCCACCGCGAGCGCCATCCCGAAGCCGACGGCCTGGATGATCGCGACGCGGGCAAACGCGAACGCAGCGAACACGGTGACCATGATCGCAGCCGCGCTCGTGATGAGCCCCGCGCTCATCTCCAGGCCGTTTGCCACGGCATCGCGATTGTCGCCCGATCGATCGTAAGCCTCTTTCATCCGCGTCAGCATGAGAACCTCGTAGTCCATCGATAAGCCAAAGAGGATGCAGAAGAGGAGCACCGGCAGCGACGGCTCGACTGGCCGCGGTGTGTGGACGAACAGATGCCCTTCTTGGAAGATCCAAACGAGAGCGCCGAACGAACCTGCAATCGACAGGAGGTTCACCGCGACGGCCTTGATGGGGAGCAGGACGGATCCCAAAAGGAAAAAGAGAACGACGTAGGTCACGCCGACGACCATCGCGATGATGCGCGGTGCCCGCTCGACGATGTATTCGGTTGCATCGACGTCGGCGGCGGTCTGGCCAGTCACCAGGGCCGTTCCATCGGCGACGCGCCGATCCTGTCGGAGTGCCCGCACGATGGCGCGCGCCTCGCGGCTCTCCGGTGCCGCGTCGCTCGTTACGTCGACGAGGACGGTGTGGTCGCCGACGCTCAGCCGTTTGGCTTGTTCGACGGTTGCGGCGAATTCGGGCGGCGGCGAGAGCAAGAGTCCGGGCCAGGCTTCTCTTGGAAGGAATCGGCTCGGGTCGACGATGCCTTGGGCCCTGATCACATTGGGTAGATCTCGGGCCCTTGCGGTGAAATCGTAGAGGGCCTCGATGCGCTCGACGTCAAGGGCCGGTGCCGAAGGGAACTCGACCGCGACCGTGATGTGATTGGAGGAAGCATCGGGAAAATGTCGACGGAGCAGCTCGAAGCCGGCGCGGGCTTCGGAGTCGAGGGGCAAGACGCGGACGTCCGAAGCGGCCATGCGCAGACGAAGAAACGGGACGCCCATGAGCAGCATGCACCCGAGGGTGGGCACGAGCACGGCGATCGGCCGGCGCATGACCCAGCGAGCCGTTCGATGCCAAATGGACGCATTCGGCCGGAAGATGGCAATCGGTACGCGACCGGCATGGATGCGCGGGCCGAGCACTGCGAGCAGCGCGGGAAGAAACGTGAGAGCAAAGATCACGGCGAAGCCGACGACGATCGCACCGCCGAGACCCATGGCCATCAAATAGGAACGTGAATAAAAGAGCAGACCCGAAAGGCCGATCGTGACCGCAAAGCCGGAAAAGAGGACGACGCGGCCGGCGGTCCCGAGCGCGCGCTGGAGCGCTTCGGGGTAACCGAGGCCCGCCGAGAGCTCCTCGCGATAGCGACTGACGATGAAGAGCGAATAGTCGATGGCCACGCCGAGGCCCACGAGAGAGCAGACGTTGAGCGTGTATTGGGCGAGATCGACGAATCGCGACAAGACGACGACGACCGCCAGTCCGCTGATGACCGCCAAGCCCCCGACGCACACGGGCAAAAGCGCCGCGACGACCGTGCCGAAGACGGCGGTGAGCAGCAGAACGCAGAGCGGAAGGGAAAGCGCCTCTGCGCGCAGAAGGTCGTGCTCGAGGATGTCGTCGAGGTCATGCATGAAGGCGAGCCGGCCGGTGCATGCAATCGACAGGGAATCGGAATGAATCTCGGAGCGGAGGTGAGGGTAGGCGCGGGCCGCCTGGCTGAAATCGCCGCGGACGGAGATGAGGGCGAACGCGGTGTGCCCGGGCCGATCGACCATGCCGTCGGCGACGAGCGACGATGCGTTCCACGGCGTCACGACGGCTCCGACGCGGTCGTCGCGCGTGAGCGGTGCCAGCGCTCGCTCGACGGCCTCGCGGAACTCCGGGCCGGAGGGGTCGGCGGCGGGGGAGCTGAAGATGGCGAGGAACGTCGTGTCCGGGTCGCGCCCGGTGACCTCGTCGACGAGCCGTCCAGCCCGGCCCGCCTCGAGCCCCTGGATGGAGCCGGTCGAGAGCCGGCCCAGGCCCGATCCGAGCAGTCCCACGGCGATGGCGAACCACGCGCCGGCGAGCCCGAGAATTAAAGCTCGGCGCCGAATCGCGAAGCCGCCGAGCGCGCCGAGCATGCCGAGTTCACCCACGATGGGCGGCGCCTATACTACATACTCTCGCCATCATGACAGATGTCATCGTCGTAGGGGCGGGCCCGGCCGGCGCGTCGGCCTCCATCGAGCTCGCTCGCACCGGCGCCTCGGTACTCTTGCTCGATCGCGACGAGTTTCCTCGCGACAAGACGTGCGGCTCGGGGCTTTCGCCGAACGCGATCGCGCTCGCCGATCGGCTCGGGATAGGGGCGGAGGTCCGCGATCGCGCGTACCCGATCGAGACCGTCAAAATCGTCACTCCCGGCGGCCGAGTGATGGTGCTCGCCTCGAATGCGGCGGCCGTCGTCCTCTTGCGACGCGACTTCGACGATCTCCTCGTGCGGCGGGCGACGGCGCTCGGAGCGAATTTTCGAAGCGGTGTTCGTGCGACGGCCCTGCTTCGCGAGCGTGATCGCGTCGTCGGGGTGAGCACCGACCAGGGTGAGCTGCGGGCCAAATACGTGCTCTGCGCCGACGGATCGCATTCCATTTTTTCGGTCGATGCCCGGCCGAAGCAGAGCATGAGCACCATCATGGGATGGTGGGAACATGCGGACGCGACTCCAGGTCAGCTCGAGATGATCTTCGATCGAGAGCTCGTCCCTCTTTACGGGTGGCTCTTTCCCGAGACGTCGACGCGAATCAACATCGGCATTTGCATGCCGGGTCGGGAGCCCGACGGAGGTAAAGCGAAGCGAAACGTGCGCGAGGTCTTCGACCGCTTTCTCGCAGCGCACTATGAAACGCGGCTTCGGGGAGCGCGCCAGGTCGGGCGGCTCAAGGGGCACCCCATCGTCTTCACCCACTGGGTCGACCATTGCGCGGGTCCGGGCGCCCTCTACGTCGGCGAAGCTGCGCGCCTGACGAACTACGCAACGGGCGAGGGGATCTCGCAGGCGATGCACAGCGGCATTCTCGCCGCCGAGCTCTTGTCGGAGGTCCTCGCCGGGCGTCGTGAAGAGGGCGCGGCGATGCGCGAATACGTCCGGCGGCTAAGGTGGCGATTCGCCGTCGAATCAGCCGTCGCTGGGGCGATCCGCGCCGCGGTGCGATCTCGATTGCTCGACGGCCTCGCGGCTCTCTACGGGCATCCGACGGTGCGGCGCATGGTCATCGGGCAACTTGGTTCCGCCCTCGCGGGCTCTACCGTCCGGCCCCTCGGCAAGAGCTGAGGGTGCATGGGCAAGACGCGTGGTCCTCTCGAGTACGGCCGATGACGCGCCTTTCTGCAGGGCCGTCTTCACGGCGTCGAGGCACGTCTCGAACGTCGATTGCAAGGTGACGAACGCGGTCCCGTCGCGCGCCGACCTCGACAAGACGCTTGCCGTCGCCGAGGCCATAACGACACGGAAGTATTCTGCCGCGAAGCTCCAAAGCCGCTCGTCCTCGCCGCACAGGATGGCGATCGAGGCACGTCGCGCGCGCGCTCCGCTGCGCCAGTACGCAAACAAGCCCTCTCTCAGAGCGCGCGCGCCCGGTGTTGACGCGCGCAAGATCTCGTAAAGCGCCCGGGTGAAGGTTTCTCGCATGCGGATGAATCGATACCGGCGGCGCTGGTAAAGGAGCAAGGCATCGTCGCGGAGGCCAAGGCGCGAGATGCAGTCGGTGAGAATGGATACGTCATGCATTCCATTCGTCATGCCGGCGGCCGTGATGGGGTGCGAGCAGCCGCCCGAGTCGCCGATGAGGGCAGCCCCCCGTACGGCGCAGGCACCGGTTGTCACCGTATGGTTTGCGGCTCCCGTCAAGGGCGCACCGTCGAGAGCGTTCGTGACGGCGGCTTTGAGCCTCGGAGGCAGTGTCGAAGCGTAGTGCTCGCGCAGGTACGAACGCAGCCGCGCATCGCCCTTGGCGGCCGCAAGCGGCACGTCGATGCACATGCGCACCCGATCGACGCGGCACGGGTAGGCGAGCGTCGGGCCAGGCGCATCGACGAAGACGTGTCCCAAGTCCGGCTCGAGCAACGCCTCTCGATCGACCGAGATCGCCACGGAATAGGAGAGAAGGTCGATGGTCGTCGGAATGTCCAACCATCGGCGGACGCGCGAGTGTCGGCCGTCGGCGGCGACGACGAGGGCCGCTCTGTGTTCTCGGCCGCCCGCGAGGCAGACCCCCGAGACGCGCCCTGCGGTTCGAACGAGATCGCGCACTCGTTCGCCGCAGACCAGACGGATCCGAGGTCGGGCCGAGATGCTGCGCCGCAGGGTCTCGACGAGCGCGGCGTGCTCGAAAGCGAGCCCTGGCCCCGCCGCCTCGGGGTATTGAAGGTGGGTCGGAGCGTGGTCATTCGCGGCGAAGACCGCGAAGCCAGGTACGCGCACCGCACCCGCTGCGACGAGCGGATCGAGGAGCCCTAGGCTCGCGAGCGAGCGCACCCCGCGAGGATGAATCAATTCACCGCGGAAAGCAGGGTTGGGTCCATCGATGGCTTCGAAGACTGTGACCCGCGCGCCGGCCTCACCAAGCGCTGCGGCCGCTGCGAGGCCAACGAAGCCGCCCCCGACGATGACGACGTCGGAGCCACCCATCAGGACGCCGCGATGTGCGTAACGGTCTTTGCGCCGGTTTCCCAACGAAGGTCCATAGTCGTCACGATAGTATGGCCCGGCATTGGAGCGACGGGTGCCGCATCGCACGATCGTTCCGCGATCACCAGCAGTCGCCGAGGAGGCCTTTTGGGCATGCCCGCTTCGATCGATGACCTTCTTACGAAGACGAGCCGCACGTTCGCGTTGGCCATTCCACTCTTGCCGCAGCCGACCCGGCGCAGCACGTGCCTTGCCTATCTTTTATTTCGCATCGCCGACACACTCGAGGACGCCGAGCTTTGGACGCGTCCTGCTCGGGTGGCGGCGCTCGACGGCTACCACGGCCTCTTGTCCGAACCGAGCGAGGCGCGGGCGGCGGAGCATGCCCGCAGCTGGTTGTCTCACCCGCCCACCAAAAGTGCGGCGTGCCTTGAACTTTTGGGCGCGCTGCCCGAGGTGCTCGGCGAAGTCGCGCGGCTCGCGCCCGACGCACGGGAAATCCTGGTCGCTCACGCGCGCCGAACGGCTGAAGGCATGCGAACGACGGTCACGAGGATGGATGAAGCGGGAGGACTGCGTCTCGGCTCGATGGAAGAGCTCCGCGCCTACTGCTACGTCGTCGCGGGTATCGTTGGCGAGCTCTTGACCGAGCTCTTCGTGCACGACGCCCCCACCCTCGAATCGGTTCGCGGCGCTCTCGTCGAGCACCAAGTTGCGTTCGGCGAAGGTTTGCAGCTTGTCAACATTCTGAAAGATGAGTTCGCCGATGCTGCGGACGGGCGCGCGTACGTGCCCGAAACGGTGCCGCGCGAAGAGGTCATCGCGCTCGCCCGCGCCGACATGGCGAGGGCGCGCTCCTACATTGAAGCGTTGGAGCAAGGCAACGCGCCGCGCGGCTTCGTCGCGTTTACGACGCTGTCTGCGGACCTGGCCGACGCAACGCTCGAGCGGGTCGAGAACGACGGAGCTGGCGCCAAGGTCCCGCGAACAAGGGTTCTGCAGATGCTGGAGCGGATCAAAGAGCGGCTGTCAGCGCGCATGTAGGCGCGACGGCTGGGACGGAGCCGCTTCGAGGGCCTCGGCTGCAGGGTCGGCCGCGGTCCAATCCCTGGTTGGCGGCGCATTTCGCGCGCCTTGGCTCGGGCGGATCAAGGTTTGCCCGTCGGAGCATCGGTTGATCGCGCCCACTCGGCGAGAGCCCAGAGCGGGAAATAATGCCGATAGTTATCGTAGTTGATGAGGCAAGTCCTGTTGAAGACGCCAACGAACGGCTCCCGGAGTCTGCCGCCCCGGAGTCTGCCGCCCCGGAGTCTGCCGCCCCGGAGTCTGCCGCCCCGGAGTCTGCCGCCCCGGAGTCTGCCGCCCCGGAGTCTGCCGCCCCGGAGTCTGCCGCCCCGGGGTCTGCCGCCCCGGAGCCTGCCGCCCCGGAGTCTGCCGCCCCGGAGTCTGCCGCCCCCCCGGAGTCTGCCGCCCCGGAGTGCGGGTGGCGGGCGCGCACGAGCGTCGAAAGGGCCCACGCGGTCTGAGCCGCTCGTCCGGGGGCGTCCACATAACGATGCTCGCGACACGAATCGCCATGCTCACCCCAGCTGCCGTCGGGCCGCTGCTTGGCGACGAGAAAGGCGCACGCTCGGGCAATCGCGGGGTCTTCGGGCGTGCAGCCAGCGGCCATCAGGCCGGTTACGCCGAACCAGGTTCCGTACGTGAAGCAGACGCCCCAGCTTCCTTCGAAGCTCCCGTCGGGCCGCTGCTGCTTTCGCAAGAATCGAACACCGCGCGCCATCGCGGCGTCGGCCGCGCGCGATCCGAGGCCGCTGCGGCGCGCGTGCGCGAGGGCCTGAATGCAAGCGCTTGTGCACTCGACATACGAATAGTCGACCATGATATCGCCGAAGACCTGAGAGGGGTTCAGGAGCTCGAGCCACGAGCCACCGCGCTTTTCCTCGTACGTCGCCCAGCCGCCGTCCTCGTTTTGCCAGGAGAGAATCAGTTGGACGGCGTCTTCGAGCAGGCTCCGCGGGATGGGCTCGCGGGCGACCTCGCCGAGCGCGAGGGCGCACTTGAGGCCCTCCGCCGTGCAATCGGTGATGGGCCACCCGTGCGCGCGGTTCGAAAACGGCCAGCCGCCTTTCGAAGCGTGTCTGTAATGGCGCTCGGCGCCCGGAAGGTCGTCGAGAATCTGATTGTCCCGAAGATACCCGTACGCCCGCTCGACCATCGCGCGCGACGACGGGCTTCGCGAGGACGCCCCGGCGGCGAGCGAGGCCTGGATCGCGAAGGCCGTGTCCCAGAGCCGGCTGTTATTGTACCCTTGCATTTTTGTACCGTCATGGCCCACCCACACGTACTCGTCGCAAGCGCCGAACGCGCGCCGAAAGTCGCTCCCCCCCGGCTCGCTGAAGTGGTAAACGAACGCGTTAAGGATTTTGTTGACCGGCCCGATATCAATGAAATTCGTGGCGCCATCCTCATAACGGATGTGCTCGATTACCTCGGTCATGGCGAGGCGCCGCAGCCGGGCGAGGCCGAGTTGCTCGAAAGCGTCCTGCGCGCGATGGACGACGCGTAGCGTCCGCGTGGGCGGCCGGTACGCATCGACCGCGGCCAGCGTGTCGCGGTGCGCGGGCCAATCGATTCCGTCGTAGCGACCCGGCCCGTAAAGTTCTTCACGAAGTGCTTCGATGAGCGGCGATGCGCCGACGGTCGCCCGCCGGCCGTAGAGCCACGCCATGGGCAGATACACTTGACGGCAGTGGCACCAAAGCCGGGACGGGTGAAAGGGTGCTGCCCTCGGCAAGAGCCATAGCTCCGGCAATATCGGATGGATGCCGCGCCAGTCGCAGAGGCCCAACACGCAGAGCACAAATTTGCCCCACGAGGCTGCTCCGAGCGGCGAGCCATGCTGCTGGATCCAGCCCCGGAGCCGCGCGAGGTGGGGCGTCTCGGACGATACTCCGAGCAGTCGCTGGGCAACGTACGCAAGGACGCTGGCGAACATCGATCCGCGCCGATCTTCCGCATGAAGGCCGACGCATGGTCCTTCTCCCTGAACGTTCCGAAAGTATTCAACGAAACCGCTGCGATGCCGCTCGGGAATCGAGTTTGCCGCGTAGGCGAGAGCCACGTACATCGGCAGAAGGAACATGGGTCCGGAGTAGTCGCCTGGCCACGAGCCGTCGGGAGACTGGCGTCGGGCCAGATTGTCGAGCGATCGCGCCGTGGCGTCGGCCACTCGGACCGAGAGCGGCGGCTCTCTCTCGGGAGCGTCGGTTGGCAAAGGGGGGCCTCGTCGAGCAACCAATGGGCCAGCAAGGCGGGGGGCGATGTTGGCGCAACGGCAATGGGCCAGCAGGGCGGGATGCGATGTTGGCGCAACGGCAATGGGGCCAGCAGGGCGGGGGGCGATGTTGGCGCAACGGCAATGGGGCCAGCAGGGCGGGGGCGATGTTACGGCGGCGCAACAAAAAGGTACCACGCTGGATACGTGAGCTCGTTTAGGAGTATAAGGCGTTCCAAGGAGGACCTATGCGCACACGACTGGCTTTATCCTTAGCAACGTTTTCACTGAGCATTCCTATGTTTGGCTGCGGGAGCAGCACCAGCAACACGACGAGCACCAGCAGCACGACGAGCAGCAGCACGACGAGCAGCAGCGCCACAACCACGAGCAGCACGACCACCACGACGACCAGCACCTCGTCGTCCTCGGGGGATGCGGGCTCCGATGCGACCGTTGAACCGAACGTTGACGGTGGTAGCGACGGTGGCGCGGGGGACGCCGAGGCTGACGCGAAAGCCGATGGGTCGACCGACGGCGGCGACGCGGCAGAGGGAGATGCGGGCGAGGACGCGGCGAGCGACGCGGCGCATTCCGATGCCGCCCCGGATGCATCGACGGATGCTTCGGACGCTTCGGCCGACGCCTCGGATGCCGACTGATCGCATCGTTCTTGCGATACGCCCCCAGGGGCTCGTTCGTTACGCCCCCACGGGCTTGTTCAGCGAGGCGTGGGGGCGTCGATTCGGTGTCACCGAAAGATCACGCAAACGTCTCGTCGAAGGGCGGATTGGGACGCTAGGACCCCAATCGCCATGAACCGGCGGGCTGAGACCCCGATCCAGCGGGAAATCGGGCCAAAGGCCCCTTTCATTCCGCAGAGTCGGGTTACTGGGTAAGGTCCGAACTTTTTTTCTTGGAGGCTTGATGCGCGCTCGGATGAAACGGTCGACGATCACGGTTTTGGTCCTTTTGACGGCTGGCGCCATCGGCTGCGGGAATGGCGACGACAACGGCGCACCGGTTCCTGTGGCCGATTCCGGAGCGGATGCCACGGCCAAAGCCGACGGCGGATCCGGCGATGCTGGCGTCAACGATGCCGGCCGGAGTGACGGGGGTGAAGGGGGCGTCAGCGATGGCGGCCCGAGCGATGGCGGCCCGAGCGATGCCGGCCCGAGTGATGCCGGCCCGAGTGATGCCGGCCCGAGCGATGCCGGCCCGAGTGACGCCAGCGACGGCGGTGGCAGCGATGCGGCCAGCGACGGTGGCAGCGACGCTGCGGGTGGCGACGCAGGCCCTGATGCCGACGAGGACGCAAGCTCCGGCGATTCCGGTGACTCGGCGGTGAGTGACGCGAGCGACGCAGCCAGCGAGTGATCGCGATCGGACTGAGGGCGGGCCGAGCGAGCACACGCCTCGCGGCCGGGGCCTGTGCTCGTCTGAGCTTGGGCCTTCGCGTACGCGGGCCTGTGCTCGTCTGAGCTTGGGCCTTCGCGTACGCGGCCCGCGCGGTTAAGGTCGCTTGCAGAACGAATCGCGCCCCGCCGGCTCGAAGCTCAGCTGAGCTCGTCGGGGCGCTCCGCGAAGCGATAACCCACGCCGCGGACGGTCTGAATGTACACGCCGGCCTGCCCGAGCTTCTCGCGCAGCCGCTTGACGTGCGTGTCGACCGTTCGTGTCGTGACGTCGGCGTCGATCTTCCAGACGTCGCTGAGGAGCGCGTCGCGCGTCTGGACCCGATTTCGCCGGTCGTGCAGCGTGATCAAGAGTTTGAACTCGAGTGCGGTGAGCTCGATTTCCTGCCCTTCGACCCACACGCGGTGCGCCCCGCGATCGACCCGAAGCATTCCAAACTCGGTCGTTTCTCCGGCGGTTTCATCGGAGGTCGCGCGACGAAGCACGGCCTGGACGCGCAAGAGTAGCTCCCTCACGCTGAACGGCTTGACGATGTAGTCGTCCGCGCCGAGTTCGAAACCGAGGACGCGGTCGATCTCTTCCCCCTTCGCCGTCAGCATCATGACTCGAACGCTGCGTGTTGCCGCGTCTTGCCGGAGCGCCTTGCAAAGGTCCGTGCCCGAGCCGTCCGGGAGCATCAAGTCGAGCAGGACCAAGTCCGGGCGCCGCTCGCGGGCGCACCTCAACCCGTCCTTGGCCGTCGACGTCAGGATGACGTCGTGTCCGTCGCGCTTGAGGTTGTAATCGAGCACTTCCTGGATATCCGCTTCGTCCTCGACCACCAAGATGCGCGCCATGCGGGGCTCCTATTGGGATGACGTGACGTTTGCGTGACGGATTCGGAAAAGCTGGTCTCTGGCCGCTCGCGGGAAAGCGGCGTCTTTCGGTGAACCGAAAGTTGCCGGCGAACCTTGAGAGCGCGGAGTCGCGGGCGTCAATGCCCACGCGGCGAGGAGGTCGCCACGATCACGCACTCGTCCAGAATGGAGAGGAGGCTGCGAAGCTCGTCGTCGCCGATGGTCAGTGGCGGAGTGACATAGACCGTGCTTCCGAGCGGCCGCAGGTAGGCGCCTCGACGGCGTGCTTCGTCGTACACGCGCCAGCCGATCCCCCCGAGGTAGCCGGGGTCCTTGTCCGCGAGATCGGCTGCGCCGATCATACCGACCGAACGCACGCGTTCGACTCCGGGCAGCTCGCGCAGGCGATCGAACGCACGTGCGATGACTGGCGCCTTTCGGGCGACCTGCTCGAGAATCCGTTCATCGCGATAGATCGCAAGGACTTCGAGCGCCAATGCGGCGCCGATCGGATTGCCGCAGAACGTGTGGCCGTGGAAGAAAGCCCGCTCTCGGCCGCCTCGAAAAGCTTCGAGGACCCGCTCGGTCGTCAGAACGGCCCCCATCGGGACAATCGAGGAAAAGACTTTGCCGATGCACATCAGGTCGGGCGTGACCCGGGCGTGATCGCAGGCCCACATCGGGCCGGTTCGACCGTAGCCGGTGAAGACCTCGTCGGCCACCAGCCAAACGTCATGACGGTCGCACAGGCTTCTCAACTCGCGCACGACGGCAGGGTCGTACATGCGCATTCCGGCAGCGCCTTGGCACACCGGCTCGATGAACACCGCCGCGATCGAATCGGAGTTTTCGGAGAGCATTCGTTCGATCGTCGTGACAGCGCGCTCGTAAGCGCCGGGCTCCGGAAACGGCGCGTGCACGCATTCGAACGTGACGCCCGCGTACACTCGTCTGAAGATATCGACCCCCCCGAGGCTGGTCGCTCCGATGGTGTCGCCGTGGTAGGCGCCGTCGAGCGCAATGAAGCGCGTCTTGGCCGTTGCGCCGAGCTGTCTCCAGCCTTGAACGCACATCTTGACGGCAGCGTCGATCGCACCCGACCCGTCGTCGACGAAGAAAGCACGCGTCAGCCCCGGCGGCGCAATCGCCACGAGCTCAGCGGCCAGGCGCGCCGCGGGTTCGTGGGCGATGCCTGCCAGCGAACAGTGTGCAAGCGTTCGCGCCTGGCTCTCGAGGGCGCGCAGGAGCCTCGGGTGACCGTGACCGAGCGCGGCGACCCACCACGAGGCATTTCCATCGAGATAACGTCGTCCGTCGACGTCCTCGAGCCAAGCCCCCGACGCCCGCGCAACGACGATGGGGTCGACGCCCTGCCATGCGTCCATGGGCGTGTACGGGTGCCAAACGTGCGTTCGGTCGAGACGGATGATCTCTGCGCGATTCATCGGAAAGCCGGGCCAGCAAGCATCAGGCGTTCATGTCCGTGCCGCTCAACCGAGACCGCCGTGGTCCCTGGGGCGGCTCACTCGAAGATCCATGAGGCAGAAAGACCGAGACCGTCGTGCCTTCGCCGGCCCGGCTGTCGATGGCGAGATGGCCCCCATGCGCGTCGACGATGCGGTCGACGATCGCGAGACCGAGACCTGTTCCGCTCGGTCGCGTCGTGAAGAAAGGGTCGAGCGCGCGCGAGCGCACCTGCGTGTCCATGCCTTCGCCGGTGTCGATGATGTCGACGGCCAAACCGTCCAACCCGTCGTCACTCGAGGCGCGGACGCGTATCGTGAGGTTGCCGCCCGCCACCATGGCTTGGACCGCATTGTCGATCAAGTTGTCGAAGACTTGGCGGAGAAGATTGGCGTCGCCCCACAAACGCCCTTCTTGGACCTCGACCGAGAGCTCCCGGCGGATGCTCTTTGTACCGGTGTTGGCGAGGGCGAGCGCCCGCTCGAGCAAGTCACCGAGGACGATGCGCGTTCGCTGGAGATTCACCGGGCGGGCATATCGCAGAAGGTCGGTGACCAGACGATTCAGCCGGCTCGTCTCTTCGTCGAGGATGGCGAGCAAGACTTCGTGGTCTTCCCGAGAAATCGCCTGCTTCCGCAGTCCTGCAACGGCGTTGGCGATGATGGCAAGGGGGTTTCGAACTTCGTGGGCGATGACCGCCGCCAGCTCACCGACGACGGCCAGCTGTTCTTTCTTGACCAGCTCCTCCTGTGCGGCGCGCAGCTCTTCGTACGAGCGGCGAAGCTCGTGCGTACGGGTTCGAAGCTCGTTTGTCCGACGCTCGAGCTCGAATGAGGCGCCCGCGTAGCGCGCACTCGGCGTCGTCGCGATACCCATGAGGAGCGCCGCGAAGCCGGCGTCCCCCAAGTAACCGGTCGCGAACGCACCCGTCGCCACCCCGAGATCGTTGATCGTGGTCGCCAAGAGCACGGTGGCGCCGACGACGACCGCGAGCCCGCCATGGCGTCCCGCGAGATACGCGCGGGCGAGCCAAATCAGCGCGACCGTCGCGGCGCCGATGGCCATGAGGTACGTCAGGGCGGCCGCGGTACCGAAGGCGATGTTCGGGTGAGCGAAGTCTTGACTGCCAGCCCACGCGTTGAGCGGCCGTACCCTGTACCGATCGGTCGATGGCGATTCGACGTTCAACGCGGCGAGCACCGCAGCGACTCCGTAGAGCACAAAAAGGACGCTCCACGACGATCGCCCCCCCCGATAGGAGAGCGCAAAATGGACAGTGAGGGCCAGCGCCGCAATCAGGCCCAGCGCCGCGAGTCGTTCGCACGCCAACGCGGCGATCAGCGTCGCTTGCCGGCCCGCCAAAAACATTCCGACGGCATGCTGCGCGGACGTCACGCCGACGACGGCCGCGATGGCATACTCCCGGTCCGTGCGGCGCCGTACGAACGCCAACGCAAAGAGCAGTGCGGCAAAAAGCTCGATCGTTGCCGTCGCGGCAAGGACGGTGGCGATCAGATCCACGGTCCGGGTACCTTACGGGCTTCGAAGCCCCAGCTCCAGACGGAGCCGGGGCTTCTGCACCGGCCGAGCAACCGATGGGGGCTGGCCGAGTCCCTATTGCGGGGTATGCGCAACAGAAAACTGGCGGGTGGTCGAGTTCCAAGGACCGGCCAGGGCCTTGCCGTCCGGCCCCAAGAGGTCGAGCTTCACCGTGTACGAGCCGTCCTGCAGGTTGTCGAGATAGTAAGGCGTTCCGAACTTGGTGACGTTCGCGTCCTTTTCGCCGTCGATGCCCGGTCCAGTGACCGCGATATGAACGTGGTTCTTGTCCGGAGCGAGGGTCGTGTTGGCGATCTGAAAGTCGATGAGCACATGGTTTGCCATGTCGCCCTTGTATTCCCCCTTCGGACGGCTGTAGACGAGGAGCGGCTTCGTGATGTCCTGGGTCTTCTCGCCCTTCTTTCCGACCCAGAATTCAGTGACCGCGAGGGCTCCCTTCGTCTTCACGCTCTCGTGATTGGCTCGGCTGGGGAATGCAACGAGAATATGCTGGCCTTCGGAGAGGGCGTCCCCCCCCGTCAGCTCCGAAATCTTGACGGGCGCTTTCGTGTCGTAAATCGGCTTGTAAGGCCGACCGTCCAAGATCAAATGCACGTGGGCATCGCCTTGGGCCGTCTTCCAGTTTTTCACGTCGAGCTTGATCTCGAAATCGGATGCCTTCGCGGTCG
>JBEKFX010000062.1:0-35714 GCA_050013115.1 Polyangiaceae bacterium | reverse complement strand
TGGGATGCCAGCGCTTCTCGCTGCCCGATGCCAGCGCTTGTAGGCGTCTGGGCTCTTGGCGTCGAGAGGCAGGTGACCGGAACGCTGGTCGTAAACCGTCGCTGCTGCACGGTGGTCTACGCAGAATGCCACCAAGGTGACAAAGGCGTCGAAGGCTTCCTCGGCCGTAGGCCCGGTGCCGATGATGTTCGACGGAGGGGTCGCCTGCACTTGTCTCGCGCGGCTCATTGCGCGAGCACCGCGGACTCGAGTGCGTCGCGCTGCCGGGGTGAGAGGACGCCTCGGCTCACGTAGTCGCCGAGCGAGAAGACGACGCGCGCGGGCTTTCGAAGAGCGAACACGGGCGCATCGACGATCGGCGGAATGGCCGCCTGGAGCCTCGCACCCCACGGAGCGGGCAGCTTCGCGGAGGGCGAGGGCTGCTGGGAGTTGAGCTCTACCAGCACCTCGGAGGCGACGAGGCGAAGCATCCGCTCGGCGTCCGCCGCGGACATCCGGGCGGGCGTGCGGAGCACGCCTTCTCCGAGCTTCTCGATCCAGACGACGCCGTTGGCGTTGAGCATCACCTCGACGACTTGCGGGTCATCGAGCAGCGCGATGAGCGGGCCGAGGGCGCTCCGTAGCGCGCTCGCGCGCCGGGCTTGGCTCTCTGAGAGCTCGCTGGGAAGGAGCGGCGGCACACCCGTTCATCGTTCGACTCGCCCGGTGTGCTTCGCAAATTCGTTCGTCCGCGCTCATCGTGGCTTGCGCCGTGCTTCGAGGCCCCACGTGCATTTAAGGATGGTGGAGGCCGTCCGCGGCGCCGCGAGCCTCGGCGCGTGCGCTCCGCCGGTGCCCGCGCCCAGCCGCCTCGGCGATCGCGGGCGCTCTCCGCGGGGGCCTCGGGCCTCGACCACGGCCACGGACGCACGGGGCAAACTGTTGCGTGATTTCGCGCGGAGGAGAGTCGATTGAGACGAGCGCGCCCACGAAGCGGCCTCGGGACGACTGCAATTCCGCACACTTGCATCCGCGTGCTCCAAGAAATGCGTCTCGCTGCAAAATAGTTAGCAACAAACGACGAAGCGCGTCCGGACGCGCCGGAAGCCCCGCCCAATCGCGTCCAGAGACGCGGCAGGGGGCGGCGGCGAGGCCGGCGAGCCGCCCGGAGTGCGCAGAAGATTGGGATTGCTCCTGTCGCTGCCGGCAGTTGTCGAGCGACACACGAAAATAGCGCGTCGCAAAGCCGAGCGACCGCTCGATGAAAGGTCCCGTGCGTCGTGCCGAACGGAACCGTCGTCAGCGCCGCGAGCGCGTCCGTTGAATGAGAGAGAATTCGTACCCCGCCGGGAGGAGGGCGTAGAGCGTGCTGCGTGTGACGGGTCCTACGCCTTTGATCGTCCGCAGAGCCTCGTCTAGGACCTTGAACTCCGGCAATGTCTCACAAGTCTTGTCAATGCCGCCGTCGAGCGACTCAATCTGCTTATTTAGAAACGCGACGGTTCGTTCAATGCTTTGAACCAGACGCTTCGTTCGTGCCTCTTGAGGCGCACATCTTCCATGCTGCGCATGTCGACAAGCTGCCGCCTCCGGACGACAAAGTCATGGGGTAACCGGCTCACCTCGTCGGGCAGGATCGTCGGTGCCGGCTCGAGGCGCTTGCCGAATTCCGCGAGAAGTACAGCGTCAGTGGGGTCTGTTTTCGCCAGGCGATTAAGAGCCTTTGCGAAATCTCGCACCTGGAGCGGATTGGTTCTCGTGAACGGGATGTCGGCACACGCCAAAGCGTCCGAGAGCTTGACTTCGTGCCCGCCCGTGGCCTCGAGACACCGTGTGGGCCTTCGACGGCGCGAAGTTCCTTGACCAACTGCGCGAATCCATCGCTCGCATTGTCGATCGTGAACCTTCGGGAAGGCCCAATGAAGACCTCCAAAGAGTCGTCCGCCGACCAGACGGCGCTGGATTCGTCGTGTCGTGGGGGCGTTCGGGCCCACGACCTATTTTGCCTGCGACCAGATCCCGAGGTTTTCCATCCAGTACACGCAATGGTCGTCCAGCGCCACAGGTCCTCCAGGCGCCGCCGTATCATACAGATCCACTATCGGTCCGCCATCCATCGGCACCCGGACTAGCCTCAGAGCCAAGTCGGGCGGGCCGGAGGGAGAAAACATGCCGTAGATGCTCAGGCCGTCCGTTGCATAGCTCATTACAGTAGAGCTGGGACGGAGGGATTCAAGATCTGCGGCACCCCGCCAGGACTCATCCGCACCAACAAGGTCGAAGCGCTCACCCCGTTCGTGACCCCACCGTCTGAACTGATCCAGCAGAGGTCCTGGCCACAAGGGCGGACGAATAACGGCCCGGTTTGGCCCGACGCGAGCGTCACAGGGCTGCCACCATCGAACGGCACTAGCGAGATTGTGCCGCCATAATAGTCATCCAAAACAAATCCGTTCCAGGCCAGCGTCGCCAACGAGGCTCCGCCATCGGCGGGCAGGCTTCCCTCACTCGTGATCAGCGTGGTTACGCCTCCGTCCAACGCCGTAGCGTGGATGCCCGCAGTATCCTGCCAGTAAATGTTCGAGTTATCAAAGGTCGGGCCGCCCACCCCCCCGTCTGCGACGATAACAACAGACACGGGCCCCCCGTCGAGCGGACCCAGGTAGAGCGCGCCCGCCCCAGGCAAATAAGGGGCTATTGCCAGCGTCCTCGGCGTCGTCCAGATCGCACTGGCGCCCGCGTCCGCGAAGACGCTGACGTCCACCGACGGGTCACCGTTGAGTGGCGCCATTCTCAAGGGTGCCACGACTGGACCGCTCCCCAAGTCGAACGCCACCGAATAGAAAACATTGCCACCGCCTAATGCGAGCGCGGTTGCTTGATATGAGTACGCTGCCGCCGCGGTTTCGATGCGGTACGCAGTCCCGTCGACGAGCAGAGACGGCGGGCCGCACGAGGGCGGTGTCGACGCGTCGCATGGCTCCCCGGCCTCACACGGTAAACGAGAATACTGCGACGCGTCACATTCGCCCCCGCCCTCACAAGAAACAGTGTGCGGTGATGCATCGCACAACCCGGCCCCGCATTCGCCGGAAGAAACAGACTTGCCCGGGACGTTCGATGAAAGCCGACCGCATGCGGCGTTGGCCGTTACCAGGTAAGCCACTAAGCCGAGTGCGCCCACCCACGCGATGCGCGTTACTGGTCGTTTTTCCATTGGCAATGCACAAGATCGAGGCCTGAGTTGGCTTCGGAAAAGCTGCATGAAGATAAAATCTCCGTCCCGCCCCCAGTTTGGCATGTGCCGTTTGAATTCTTCTTGCCGGTCGTGGACATCGTGACGAGGGTCGTCTGGGTGGTTGCCACGTTGGCGGGCGTAAAGCCCACCAAGTTCTGAGACGAGCGCGCCCAGGAAGCGGCCTCGAGACGACTGCAATTCCGCACGCTTGCATCGGCGTGCTCCAAGAAATGCGTCTCGCGGCAAAATAAGTAGCAACTAATGACATGGCGCGTCCGGACGCGCCGGAAGCCACGCCCGATGGCGTCCAGCGGCCGCCAGCGAGGCCGGCGAGCCGCCCGGAGCGCGCGGAGGATTGCGATTGATCCTGTCGCTGCGGGCAGTTGCCGAGCGACACGCGAAAATAGCGCGTCGCAAAGCCGATCGACCGCTCGATTAAAGGTCGATGGAGTCGACGTACCCGGAGTTGCCCGGCGAGCCGCCGTCCGAGGCGGGCCGACGCGCGATGCGCGCGAGCTCCGAGGGGTGAGTTGCTCGAGAGGAGGACGGATGCGTGCGCTCGGCTTCGTGATGCTGCTCGTGCTCTCTCTTGGTGGCGCCTGGACGGCCACCCAATACGTCGCCGCCGGGCTTCACGACGCGCCCGAGTTCGGACCGCCATGGGCGACGCTCGGAGACGTGCGCATCTATGCCCCCCGGGGCTGGGTCGTCTGGGCAGGGCAGCGCCCATCGCGCTCTCCCACGCTGCTGCGCAACGCGAGCGCCATCGCCACGCTCTCGGCGCTCGCCGGAGCCGCGATGGCCGCCCTCGCCGCCTTGCGCCGGACGCCTTCGGCCATGAGCAGCGCCCACGGCAGCTCGCGCTGGGCGACCACCTTGGAACTGTGCAAGGCGGGCCTCCTGCGCGACGCGGGGGTCGTGCTCTGCCAGACGGACGAGGCAAGGTTTCGCACGCGCGTGGACAGCGCCGGCAAGACGAGGACGACCGCGTTGCGCTCGGGCACCCTCATACGCCACGACGGGCCGGAGCACGTCTTCTGTTTCGCGCCCACCCGAAGCGGCAAGGGCGTCGGCCTGGTCGTCCCGACGCTGCTCAGCTGGCCGCACTCGGTGCTCGTCTACGACGTCAAGAAGGAGAACTGGGCCCTGACCGCCGGATGGCGAAGGCAATTCAGCCGCACGTGGCGGTTCGAGCCCACGGCGATCGACTCGGTGCGCTTCAATCCGCTCTTCGAGATCCGCAAGGGCCTCTCGGAGGTTCGCGACACCCAGAATGTCGCCGACATCCTCGCCGACCCGACCGGCGAGAAGGAGACGCGCGACCACTGGCAGATGACGGCCCACGCCCTGCTCACCGGCGCGATCTTCCACGTGCTCTACGCGGAGGCAGACAAGACGCTCGCCGGCGTCGCCGCCGTTCTCTCGGACCCCGCGTGCACGCAGCGGCAAACGCTCGCGCGGATGCTGCTGACCCCCCACCTACCTACGGGCCCCCATCCCGCCGTCGCCCAGGCCGCGCGCGAGATGCTGAACAAGAGCGACAACGAGCTCTCGGGCGTCTTCTCCCCCGCGATGGCGTGCCTGGGCCTCTATCGCGATCCGGTCGTCGCACGCAACACCGCGGAGAGCGACTTCCGCATCGCGGACCTCATGAACGCCGACGCGCCCGTCAGCCTCGCGCGCACCCGGCCGATCGTTCGCCTGATGCTCAACCAGATCGGCCGTCGCTTGACCGAGTCGATGGAGGTCGGGACAAAGAATGCCTACCGGCATCGCCTGCTGCTCTTGCTGGACGAATTCCCGTCGCTCGGCCGGCTGGAGTTCTTCGAGCCCTCGCCTTCATCGCCGGCTACGGCCTCAAGGCCGTCCTCATCGCCCAGTCGCTCAACCAGCTCGAGAAGGCCTACGGGCCGCATAACTCCATCCTCGACAACTGCCACATCCGCCTCGCGTACGCGGCCAACGACGACCGGACAGCAAGACGCATCTCGGACCTCCTGGGCCAGACGACCGAGAAACGGATCCAAAAGAGCTATTCGGGGTCGGGTCTCTTTCTCACCCACCGCAGCGAGAGCGAACACGAGTACGGCAGGCCCCTTCTCACTCCCGCGGAAGTGAACCAACTTCCCCAGGACGACGGCATCCTGTTCGTCGGCGGCCTCCTACCCTACCGCGCACGCAAGGTCCGATACTTCCTCGACCCGAGGTTCAAGGCGCGGGGTGCCCTTCCTCCTCCTGACCGGCCCGACGAGCAAGCGCGCGAGCTGCTCGCGCGGGCACCGAGCGAGTGGCTGGATTGCGAATGCGTTCCTGGCGACGCGGCGCCCTGTCCTCCCCCGAGCGCCCCTCATGCAGCGGCAACAACACCCACCGAGGCCGAGCCGCACGTTGCGTTGGACGAGCGCGAGGCCTCGCTGTCACCGGCCGCCGAGTCCGCGGCGCCCCATGACGTGTGGGCGGGTTACTTCCCCGACGAGGCGCCGGAGGGCTCGACTCCCGAAGGCGCCGAGCCAGAGGCGGCAGCGCAGTCCGAACGCAAGGACCTCCCGGTATGACCGCACGGCCATCGTGCGCGTGAACGAGAGCAAAGGAGCGATGTTCGATGAACCCCAAAACGAAGACGAGAAGCGCACGCGTGTGGACGCATTTGTCGGCGACTCTTCGAGATCGCCTGTCGAGCTATTGCGCAGCGAGCAACATCACCGAACGCGCCGTCTTCGAAGCGGCGCTCGAGCAGTACATCAGCGGCGCGAGCGATATGACGCTCGTACTTCGTCGGCTCGATCGGCTCGGCCGAGCCACAGACCGGGTCCATCGCGACGTCGAGCTCCTTTCGGCGACCTTCGCGGTCTTCGTTCGACTCTGGTTTGCGCACACGCCAAACCTCCGCGACGAGGTCAAGCCGACCGCGCGCGAGGACGCCGAGAGCCGCTACCGGCAGTTCATGGACTACGTCGCGCAGGAGTTCACGGGCGGCCGGCGGTTTCTGGACGACTTGCCTCGCGAGGCGATGGCGGACGATGCGGAGCTCGCGGCCTTGGCAAACGGTTCGAGCGGTACGGGGCAAGTGAGCGGACGGCCAATTTAGCCCCCGATGACGGCCAGCACCCGCAGCCGTTCGCCCTGAAGAAGCTCGATGGCGCGTCCGAGACCGACCTCCGCCGCAATCGCCTTGAGCAGATCCTCAGCCTTGGTCGGCGTGACCGGCGCGCCGGCCGCCCGAGTCGCGGGCGCAGTCGACGCCACAGCGTTTGCGGCCGGCTTTTTCATCCGTGTGGTTTTGCCGGATCCAGCTTTCGCGCTCTCCACGACTTCGCCGGCCGAGAACGTGGCTGGCAGTTTGTGGACAAATGGAGACTGGTTCGGCCGCTTCGTGGTGTTGGTTCTTTCAGAACGCATGTTCAAATGCGGAGCTCAACACAGACTCATCCACAACACAATGCGCCGGATTCAAATATCGTGCGGTTCGAGCGCGACTTCACCAACGGTTGTCGGTACCAGACCCTCGGCCCCGCAGCGACGAGGTTTGCGGCAACCTTGGAACCAAGGTTTCCGAGACCAATCACGGCAGTCTTCATGATCAAAATTCCTTTTCGATCTTAAGCCGACGCATCCCCTTCCGTTCGAAGTCAGAGCGTCCCAGCCCTGCGATGTTCGGGCTTTCCCGATCCCAGTTCTTTTAGAAAATATCTATACCGTGCTTGGTCACGGTCGTGCTCATGGCGCCTCCGTCCTTCGCGTGTCCATGCGGTCGGCGACGAAACCAAGGGCGGAGCGCGGAGTCGACCTCGACGAGGTTGTTTTCGTTTGGGTCGACGCGACGACGCGGGCGCGCCTTTTGACGCTTATTTCACGTACCTTTGGCGCGCCTTCTACGGAACTCGAGGCGGACGAAGACTTACTTTGCCTCGTGTGCAAGCGCGCGGTCCGGCTCTCGCTCCAGACATGATCCTTCGACGCCGCACGCTCTGTCCAATGGCGTCCGCGGCCACCGTCCTCGCGATCCTAGCGGCCGAAGGCAACGCCTCGGCTTCCGACCCGGATCGAGTCGAACGAAGGCTGCATTGGCCAGGCGTGCGCGCCGTCGACGCTCGGATGTCTTCGCGCCGCGGGTGCTCTCTCACGGGCGTGGAACGGCCTGACCCGTGAAGCGATCCACCCCCTCGCATGCCGCGTACGCGGCCCGGACGAGCGGCGCATGGCCTCTTGGCTCTCTGCCGCTCGTTCGACGATCGGCCGTCCTTGTCGGAACGGTCCTGCTCGCGGGTCGCATCGCGAGGGCAGACCCGCCGTCGGTAGCCCCAAGTCACGTACCTCTCGATGTGGGACAGCACTTCACGCTCGATCCGGTTGTCGACGGCGTGATCAGCGCGGCGGGCTTGGGTTTCTCGGGCATCTTGGAGTTGGTCCTCAGCACCGGTGAGATCCGGCCCCCACCGCTATCGGTCGGCGCCAACGGTCTGCTTTTTTTTGACCGGATCGCCGTTACCCAAACGATCGACCCGCACGCCGCGACGCTCTCGGACCTTGGTCTTTACAGCGCCCTCGGGTTCGCCGTCCTCGATCCCATCTTGTCGGGCCTCCGGGACGGCACGGACGCGCTACTCGTCGACGCGCTCATGTACGCCGAAGCCGGATCGATCACGCTGACGCTCGTGGATGTCACGAAGATCGCGGTGCGACGGCCACGACCGATCGACTACAAGAACTGCGAGCCGGTCGCGAACGAGACCATGCCCCCCGGCTGCAGCTCCACGGACTTGGGCCTGTCTTTCTACTCAGGCCATGCAGCGGGCGTCTCGACGGTTGGCGCGACGGCAGCGTACCTGGCCTTCGTCCGTTCGCCCCCGCATTCGCCACGCCCTTGGATCACGTTGGGGGCGGCCGCGGCCCTTACGGCGTTCGTCAGCTACGAGCGCGTGCGTTCGGGCATGCACTTTCCGAGCGATGTCGTCGCGGGCTCGCTGGCCGGCGCGTCCGTTGGGATTCTGGTCCCGCACCTGCATCGCCACGCGCAAGAGGCCCCCCCGGTCTGGGTGGGCGTTCTGCCGGTCCGGGGAGGCGGCTCGCTGACGCTCAGCGGGAGACTTTAACGAATGCGGATTCACCAGGCGGTCGAATCTCGACTCGGCATCGTGTGCCCCTGCGGTCCTCGAAGCTCTCGCCGCGACGCAGCAAGGAGAGCTGCGCGTCGGCTGAGTCGTCCGCTATCCTGTGGTGGCGGATGCTCCTCGTAGACTCGGGCGATCTGGCCGACGCTCGGTGGGTCGATTTATGCGAGCCGACGGAGGATGAGCTCGCACGCGTTCGTGTCGCGACGGGCCTGCGCATTCCCGACCTGAACCAGATAAGCGAGATCGAGTCGTCGAGTAGGCTCGCTTTCGAGGGTGGCGCGTACTACCTCTCGACACCCGTCGTCGCTCCGCGCGACGGCGCTCAACTGGTCCTCATGCCGGTCGGTTTCGTACTGTCCGCACGCCGGCTACTGACCGTCCGTTTCGGGGCGCTCCCGTCGTTCGACGCGGCCCATGAGGCACTCAAGACGCACCCTCCTCGCACGGCCGAGGAGGCATTTCTACGGATTTTCGAGATCCTGGTTGACCGCTTCGCCGACAAGCTCGAGCGAGGCGGGGCCGTGTGCGACGAGCTGTCCCGTAACGCATTCCGCAACGACGGCCGAACCCGGATTTCGGGTGATCTGCGCGCAACGCTCACCCGCGTCGGCGCCGTAGCCGACCACGTGTCGCGCATCCGCGACGCGCTGCTCGGTCTCGGACGAATCGCCGCATTCGTCACGGAGAGCGGGATCGACGGCGCACCTCCCGTGAACGCCGCCCGGATCAAGGCGATCCGGGCGGACGTTGCCTCGTTGACGGAATACGAAGCCCACCTGTCCGCGAAGGTCCAGTTTCTGCTCGACGCAACGCTCGGGTTCATCAACATCGAGCAGAACGAGATCGTCAAGACGCTGACGATTGCCTCTGTCGTGGGTATCCCCCCGGTCCTCGTAGCTGGCGTCTATGGGATGAACTTTCGCGTCATGCCGGAGCTGGCCTGGACGTTCGGCTACCCGTTGGCGGTCGGGCTGATCATCGTGAGCGCCCTCGTTCCGCTGCTCTGGTTCAAGCAGCGACGGTGGATGTGAGATCCGCCGGAGATCCGGCTCACTGCGCGCCGCCGACGGACCCGCGTCTGAATGCCCTTGCCAGAGCAGCGACGAACCCCTCGGACTCCGGGGGAATGGCCACGTCGCCCGCGAGGATCGCGTGCGCGTCGGGACTTGCGCCGTACATCGCAACCAACGCATCCATGTCCTGCCCGACCACGACACCGCTCAGCTCGGCACCGGCGAAGAGACCACGAGATCGCGCGTAGGACAGGATTTCCGCTCGCATGCCTGCGTCGGTCGCCCCCTGTGCGGCTTCGCCAACCGGACCCGCGGACGCCGACGCGTCGGCGCCGATGGCGAAGTGCGACCGAAAGAGCTGCGCCATCGCTCGGTCTGTCATGAGCAACATGATCAGGTCGGAGGATTCGACCCCGATCTGAAGGCCGGCGCTGCCCCCCGTAACCGTGATGAACGCAGGAGCGCTCCACCCCGAAGACGTCCGGCACGAGACCAGGCCATCGCCGTGGCGCCCGCCCACGATGAACCCGGCGCGCAAGAGCGACGGCACGACCGCCACGCATCGGGCTCGCTCTCGTTGCTTGGCCGCGATCTGGTTCATCTCCTCGAGGACCTGCCCGGCGTCGGCAAGCTCCTCCGCGGCGCGCGCGTGAGCGGTCCCGCGCACCGCGTCGGCCGATTTGGGCGGTTCTGAACAGCCAAGGGCGCACGACATCAGTGCCGCGAACACGGGCCTCATTTCTCTTTGGATGGCTGCGCGAAGATCCGGTTGCGAATCCGGTTCCGGTGCCGAAAATGACCGACCCGCCATGCCGCCGCGGAGGGAGTCGACACCCGTCAGGCGCGAAAACGGCTCTTATTAATCTTGAGCGTGCGAATTTTGGACTCCAGCGTCGAGCGTGGAACACCGAGACGGGTAGCCGCTCCCGAAGGCCCGAAAACGCGGCCGCCGGTCGCACGCAGGGCGTCTTCAATGATTGCCTTCTCGTGCGCGCCGAGGGCGCTCGACAGCTTTAGCCGATCGGCCGCAGGTTTGGTCGACAACCAGCTTTCGTCGACCGTGAATTCGTCCGTTTCGCACACAATAACGGACCGTTCGATCACGTTTTGCAACTCACGCACGTTCCCTGGCCATGGGTACGATCGGAGCGTGTCCAAAGCCCGCTTGTTCACTCGGCGGATGGACTTCCCCGCCTTTCGCGCGTAGCGATCGATGAAGTACCTGACCAGAAGTGGAATATCTTCTCTGCGTTCACGCAAAGGCGGCACCTCCAGAGGAAACACGTTCAACCGATAAAATAGGTCCTCACGAAACCCTCCACCGTCGATGGCTGCGCTCAAATCCCGATTCGTCGCTGCGATGACTCGAACATCGACGCGGACGCGCTGCGTGCCTCCCATGCGCTCGAACTCTCTTTCCTGCAGCACCCTCAACAGCGCCACCTGAACTTGCGGCGACAATTCACCAACTTCGTCGAGAAAGAGGGTTCCGCCGTCCGCGAGCTCGAACCGACCCGGCCGCCGCTGGATGGCTCCCGTGAACGCCCCCTTCTCGTGACCGAATAGCTCCGAGGCGATGACCTCGCGCGGAATGGCCGCGCAGTTCACTGCAACGAAGGCCTTGGACGAACGTCGGGATCGCCGGTGGATCGCGCGGGCCACGAGCTCTTTGCCCGTGCCGGTCTCGCCGGTAATCAGAACCGTCGAGTCGCTCCCGGCCACCTTCGAGACGCGTGAAAGCACGGTGACGAGGGCGGGCGACGCGCCAACAATTTCCTCGAACATCGACGCCTTGTCGATCTCCTCTCGGAGAGCGACGTTCTCTTGCTGCAACCTCTCTTCGGATTTCCTACGATCATCGATGTCGGTGGAGGCCACGTACCAACGCGTCACCTCTCCGCGGTCGTCACGCAGTGGGTTCCCGCGCGCGAGAAACCACCGGTAGTTCCCGCCCGCCGCGCGCAGGCGCGTTTCCAGTTCGAACGGGAATCCACCCGAAAGCGCGTGTTCCAAGGGAGCCTTCAGGCGCTGCAAGTCTTCGGGGTGAGCATCCGACCCCATGTCGTGCTGCCGCCATTCATCGAGAGTCATACCGAAGTACGCAAGCGCCACGCGATTCGCGTACAGCCGCTCGCCCTTCGGTCCATAGACCGTTACGACCTGTGGGGTGAGGTCCAGCACCTGCCGAATTTCCTGCTCACGCTTGCGCAGCGCACTCGTCAGTTGCTCTTGCTCCGTTACATCAATCCCTGTCCCCACAAACCCCTGCGCGACGCGGCCGGTTGGCGCCGGCAAGCCAACGCAGCGCACATGACGAATGGCTCCGTCGGGTCGCACAATCCGCTTCGTGAAATCAAAACCCGTGCTGTTCGCCAGCATGTTCTGAATTTCATGCACCACGGCTTCTCGATCGTCGGGGTGCACCAGGGCCACGTATTCTGCGATGCTTGGCGCCTTGCCTCCTGGGTCGAGGCCATGGATCCGAAAGAGCTCGGAGGACCAGTAGTCGAACCCTGTGGCGTTGAACGCCCAGCTACCGGTCTGTGCGAGCCTCTGTCCCTCGGTGAGGTAGAATTCGGCTTGCTTGCGCTCCTCGATCTCGAGGTTAATCCCGATCCAGGCGAGGACCGTCCCGTCCGTTGCTCGGTAGGGTTCGGTGCGACTCAAAAACCATCGGTAGGCGCCTTCGGCATTGCGCACCCGAAATCTCACGTCGCCTGGGGAGCCGCTGCTGAGACACCCAGACCAAACTCTTCGCGTCTCGTCGTGATCGTCCGGATGCAGCAGCGGGATATGCGAGTCCCAGGCGCCGTCAGTCTTCGCTCCGCGCCGGAGAGGATGATCCTTTGAAAGGCCGAGGTAGTCGGCGCATCGTTCGTTCACGAACACCAGTGCACCCGACGGCGCCGCGTACCACGTGTACGCGGGGACCGGGTTCAGCGTCGCGCGCAGCTGTGCTCCAAGCGATTCATCCATGCGCCAGGCTCCCGCGTCGTTGTCTAGCATTTCGCCATTGGCGAGCTTTCGCCAGCGCGTCGTGGCCGCAAACGTGAGTGAATGCGCGAGATTAGAATCCATGTTGCGTCGGCCCGACGCTTGCGTTGGTCCGCGGCGCTCTCGACCTCCTTGATTCAGCGACCCTGCCGGTCATCGAGAGCCTCGGAGACAAACGGAAGAAGCGTCCACAGCGTGGCTGGGCGGTGTCAATTCGGCGAGCGGCGCATGGAAACGGCCGAGAGCCGCGCGCGCAGCCGAGCCGTCGCCAGCATGACCAATCCAAGCCAAGGAGAACTAAGGATGTCCTCCAGATTATCGGGGAAAGTTTGCATCATCACGGGCACCGGCGGCAGCATGGGCCGTGAAGCGGCCTTGGTCTTCGCTCGCGAGGGTGCGTCGGTCGTGGGGTGTGATCTGAACGTCGACGCGGCGGAAGCTACAGTCGAAATGGTTCGCCAGGAGGGCGGATCGATGGTGTCGTTGCAGCCCTGCCGTCTCAGCAACCCCACCCATTGTCGGGCGGTGGTCGATCTGGCGGTGCTGACCTTCAGCCGGATCGACGTGCTCTTCAACAACGCCGCGATGGCGTACTTCAATTGGCTCGAGGATATTACCGACGAGGAGTGGGACGGCAATCGGCGCGACGAAGTGGACTTGGTCTCCTACCTCACTCGCGCGGCGTGGCCACACCTCAAGACGAGTAGCGGTGTGATCGTGAACACCGCATCGCTCAGCGCCTTGATGAGTTTCAAAAACCTCGGGTCGCTCGCCCACACGACGGCGAAGGCTGGAATTATCGCGATGACGCGACAACTGGCCATGGAGGGGCGAGAGTATGGGATTCGTGCCAACTCGATTTCGCCGGGCGTGATCGAGACCAATCAGACACGAGAACAGCTCAAGGACCCGGAATGGGCACGCTCCATGCTCGGCAAGACGCTGCTCGGCCGGCTCGGACGGCCGGAGGAAGTCGCGAACGTCGCGCTCTTTCTGGCTTCGAGCGACAGTTCGTACGTAACGGGCGTCGACATCGTCGTCGATGGCGGCATGAGAGTCTGGTGATCATGGTGCGCCGAATCGCTACGGGGGCGGCGGCGGCACCGTATGACGACAGGCCTTCCTTGGCAACGTTTGACACACGACGCGCCTGCGACGGGCGCATGCTCCGCCGCAGCCGCAAGTTCAATGCGCTGAGCTCATAGAGGGCCCCCATGCTGTCATTTCCGCCGTTCCGATTGGACATTGACAACGAGCGCCTGTGGAAGGACGACGAGGAACTCCATCTCCGTCGCAAGCCGTTCGCCATTTTGCGCCATCTCGTGCGCAACCCGCAGCGGCTCGTCACACGCGAGGAGATCGTCGATGCCGTTTGGGGTAGAATCGCCATGAGCGAAAGTCTGCTGCGGACGCATCTGAGCGCAGTGCGTCAGGTCCTCGGCGAGGGCGTCGTCGAGACGGTCATCGGGCGCGGCTATCGGTTCGTGCCCGAGGTCGAGCGCTGGGACCTCGCGGCGCCGCGAGGCGATAGGGCGAGCTCCCCGGCGAATTCAAACGGTCGCGTCGTCGTTGGACGGGACGGCGAGCTGGACTCGCTGCGCGCGGCGCTCCGGTCGGCCAAGGATCGTCGGCGAACGACCGTCTTTGTGAGCGGCGAGGCAGGCACGGGCAAGACGACGACCGTCGAGGTCTTTCTGGAACAAGCGAGCCTCCGGGGTGCGGTGCTCATCGGCTGGGGCGCCTGTGTCGATCCATGCGGTAGCGGGCAGGCCTACCTCCCGGTGCTCGACTCCATCCGTGCGCTGTGCCGCGGGCGCGCCGCGGACCGCGTGATCGACGTCTTCACCCGGCACGCTCCCTCTTGGCTCGCACAAATGCCAGGAGTCGTCCGCCCAGAGCGCCTCGACGATTTGCAGCGGCGCGCGGCGGGCGCGACGCAGGCTCGCAAAATCTGTGAGCTGGCAGATGCCCTCGAGGCACTGACTATGGATGTCCCCGTCGTCCTCGTGTTCGATGATTTGCAGTGGACCGATCCGTCGACGGCGGAGCTCATTGCTTTCCTGGGCAACCGGCGCGAACCGGCGCAACTCCTGATTGTCGGAACGTATCGACCCGAGGAGGTTCCGCGCGGCCATCCCCTGACGAGACTTACGGGCGAGCTCATTGCACATCGGCGGGCGTCTTCGATCGCGCTCGAAGGGCTCTGCTCCGATGCGGTGGATGCGTATCTATCGAAGCGCTGTCCTGGTCACACTTTTCCGTTCGAGCTTGCACGCACTCTCGAACGATCGACGGGCGGAAATCCTCTCTTTCTCACGATGCTCGTCGACGACCTGCAACACCAGGGCGTGATCGGCCAAAAGGAGGGTCACTGGGAGCTGTCGACCAGCGTGCAGGACGTGGGGGCTCGCCGTCCCGACAGCATACGGCGCCTCATCGATGTGCAGATCGACCGTCTTGGCGCCGTCGAGCAGCGCGTCGCGGAGGTCGCCGGCATCGCCGGGATGACGTTCGCGGCTGGCGTTGTCGCGCATGCATTGGAAGTTGACACGCACGTCGTCGACTCGACCTGCGAGTCACTCGCGAACGAGCGCAGGTTGCTCCGGCACGCGGGCACGGAGACCTGGCCGGACGGCACCATGCAGGCGCATTACGCTTTCCGGCACGCGCTTTTCCAGCACGCCGCCCTCGCGCGCAACACGGCGGCCACGGTCCGTGCGCGGCGGCGGAAGATCGCGGAACGCCTCGAAACGGGTATGTCGGACAAAATGAGGAGATGACGCCTGAGGAACGTTCCGTGGCATGGGTGCCCGCCAAACAGCCGACGTACGTACCGACGCTCGGCGCGCGCACCCGAAGGCGACCTTGACGACGTTTTGACGCCGATGCGCGGTGGTTTCGCGGCAGTCAACCATTTGCCCGCCTAGGTTGCGTCCACACGGCGCGGCCAAAAGACCCTCGCGGCTCTAGGGAGAACATCCCATGCTGACGGTTGACGTACACCACCACATACTCCCGGATTTTTTCTGGCAGGAGACGAACCAGGAGCACGGCCCTGTCGGAGGGATCTCACCTCCGCCATGGTCCAAGGACAGCACACTGGCGTTTATGGACGACGCGGGCATCGACGTCGCCGTGACGTCGATCAGCACGCCCGGCGTCCACACCGGCAACGATCGCCGTGCCCGATCGCTCGCACGGCGCTGCAACGAGTTCGGCGCAAAGCTCGTGCAGATGCGTCCGGAGCGATTCGGCGCATTCGCCTGTTTGCCGCTGCCTGACGTCGACGGGTCATTAGCCGAACTGTCCTACGCATTCGACGTCTTGAAGGTGGATGGCGTGGTCCTCTTCTCGAACGCACGGGGCGTCTATTTGGGCGACGAACGGTTCGACCCCATCTTCGCGGAGCTCGAGCGCAGACGAGCCGTCGTCTTCGTTCATCCGACCGCATCTCCCGATCCGTCCGCCCACGCCCTCGGACTGCCGGACTCGTTGCTCGATTTCGTTGCCGACACATCGCGTGCGATTGCCCATCTTCACTACAGCAACACCTTCGCCCGGACGCCAACCGTCCAGTACATCTTCTCCCACGCGGGCGGCACGGTCCCGTACCTCGCCTCGCGCTTCGCCATCGTCGATGAGATGGGTGCAATTGACGGTGGCAACGAGCGCGGGACCGCCGCCGACACCTTTCGCCGGCTAAACTGGGACACGGCGCTGTCTTGGCGCGACCCTGTTCTGCAGCTCCTTCGGTCGGTCGTCGGATTGGACCGTGTTCTCTTCGGATCCGACTTTCCGTACCTGCGGCGCGACCTTGCGATCGGCAGCCGTGAGCAACTCGGTCGAACGATGGCTCTGACTGACGCAGAACGAACTGCAGTTCTGGGTGCGAACGCCATGAAGCTGCTACCTCGCATCGCGTCCCGCTTCGCTCCCGCTCAAACGGCGCGCGTCTCGTCCGCCGGCTGACGGGCAGACTCCGGGCCTTCCGTTCCGACCGGCCTCGTGAACGTCCACTCACCTACGGGGGACGACGAGATTCACGCCCCGAGAGAAGGGGCACGCGACAGGGGCTGGAGCCGCGCCGGCCCGGACGGCCTGAAGGAGTTCGAGGACGTCATCTGGATCAAGTCGCACAGCAGGCAGCGCCCATATCCGTTCTGAACCGCCATGCCGCGGCCCGTGCCGCGGGACCCAACCCACAACAGCAGCGACGAACAAGGGCCATGCCGGCCGAAGAGGCGACGAATGCAACCAGCGAGGCACCGATGTCGGTCAATTCCAACGAGATGATGCAAGTTCTTTTGGACCGGGTCGCGACCGGACAGTTGAGCCGGCGCCGCTTCTTCACGCTCGCCAGCGCCACCGGCCTTATGACTGGCCAATCGAGTTCGACGGTCGGGCACGCGATTGCAGCTGGCGAAAATCAGTCCCTCAACCGGGGGCAGTTGAAGGGCTCCTACGATTACATCGTGGTCGGCGCTGGCGCGTCCGGTTCTGTCATTGCGGCTGAACTGTCCAAGAGCGGCGCCGAGGTGCTTCTCGTCGAGTCGGGCGGCGCCGATGCGAGCCCAACAATCAGCAATCCGAGCATCTGGTTTTACAACGTGGGCGGTCCTTTGGACTGGAAGCTGCCGATCGCACCGGTTGCCCAGCTGAACAACCGGAGGTTCAACATGGCGCTCGGCCGTGTGCTGGGCGGCGGGAGCTCGATCAATGCCATGGTGTGGTCGCGCGGCATGGATTGCGACTATGACGAGTGGGAGCGGAGGGGGGCGGTCGGCTGGGCCTTCAAAGACGTCCTTCCCACGTTCAAAGCCCAGGAGGACTGGGAAGGAGGCGCCAATTCGTGGCGTGGTGCTGGCGGCCCCGTCCACGTTCGAAGAGCGGGGAGTCCGCATCCGACCGCCCCCGCCTTCATCGAAGCGGCACGGCAGATGGGCTTTCCCATCGTCGACGACATGAACGGGCCCATGCGGCCCGGGGCCGGCTACATCAACATGAACATCGCTGCCGACGGTACGCGGGTCAGCGCGGCACGCGCTTTCCTGCGGCCGAACCTCGGTCGTCAAAACCTCACACTTCTCCTCGACACCCACGTGACGAAGGTCGCGTTCGAGGGCGATCGCGCCACCGGCGTGCAGATCGTGACAGACAGCCGCGTGCGAGCCGTCCGCGTGACGCGGGAAGTGATTCTGGCCGCCGGTACGATCCACAGCGCGCAGCTGCTGATGCTGTCCGGCATCGGCCATGCCGATGATCTGAAAGCGATGGGGATTGCGCCTGTCGCCAACCTCCGAGGCGTCGGCCAGAACCTGCAGGATCATGTCCTCGTGTCCGGCGTGGTCTACGAGTACAAGGGCAAGATGCCGGATCGCCCGGCCGACAGCAACGCTGTAGAGGCCGAGGTTTACCTGTCGAGCGGCCTCTCCAGCCATCCTGCCGACATCAATCTGGTTCTCGAACAGCTGCCGATTGTGACGCCGGAAGCGTCCGCCCGATTCGGCGCGCCGCCGAAGGAGGGCTTCACGATCGCCCCTGCGCTGGTGCAACCTACGAGCCGCGGTCAGGTACGCCTTGCAAGCGCTGACTGGCGCGATGCGCCCATCATCGACGGCAACTACCTGGCGACCGAGCACGATCTGAACGCGATCGTTCGAGCGATCGAGGCCGCCCGAGAGATCGGCCGTCAGACGGCCTTCGACTCGGTGCGCAAAGCCGAAGTGGTTCCAGGTCCGAACGCGGCGAGCCGGCAGGACTTGCTCGATCTCGCGCGGACCGCCTCGGCCAGCTTCGGACATGCGGTCGGCACCGCCAAGATCGGCGTCGACGCGGACGCCGTCGTCGACGGCAACCTGCGCGTCCACGGCGTCCGTGGGCTGCGCGTCGCCGACGCTTCCGTCATGCCGGCGGTCGTGTCGGCACCCACCAACGCGCCATCGGTGATGATCGGCGGTCGCGCAGCCCAATTTATCAACGGGGCCAGCTGAGCCGCCATAGACGAGCCGATCGACAACCCGCGCGAGCGCCGGGCGCCGAGCGAGCATTGGAGACGACCCCGGTCCGCACAGCGCGATCAAGTCTCGGTCGCTGCCTTTGGGATTCACGACCGATAAGGGTCAGCCGTTCGACCATTCGGCGTTGCGCAATGGCTGTCACCACATTAGGGTCGCTCGGTCGGCCGCGAACGGGGCGGGGGAGGCCATCATGCTGTCGTTTCCGCCGTTCCAAGTGGACCTCGAGAACGAACGCCTCTGGAAGAACGGCGAAGAGGTCCATCTTCGTCGCAAGCCATTCGCCATTTTGCGCCATCTCGTGCGCAATCCGAAGCGGCTCGTCACACGCGATGAGATCGTGGATGCGGTGTGGGGCAGAATCGCCACGAGCGAGAGTCTGCTGCGCACCCACCTGAGCGCGGTACGTCAAGTGCTCGGCGAAGGCGTGGTCGAGACGGTCATCGGGCGGGGGTACCGGTTCGTCCCGGAGGTGAAACCACTGGAGCTCGAGACTCGACGGAGTGACGTGACGAGTGGCCGCACCCTGACCGGGGCAAATCGCAGGGTCATCGTCGGACGTGACACCGAGCTCGACGCGCTTCGCTCGGCGCTCCGGTCGGCGAAGGAGGCCGGCAGGACCACTGTCTTCGTCACCGGCGAGGCCGGTACCGGCAAGACGACGCTCGTCGATGTCTTTGTGGGCGAGGCGAGCGCGTCCGGGCCCCTCTTCGTTGGCTGGGGAGCGTGCGTCGAGCACTATGGGAGCGGGCAGGTTTACTTGCCCGTGCTCAATGCCATCCACGCGCTGTGCCGGGGCCCGTTTGCGGACCGTGTGGTCGATGTTCTCGCCACCCACGCGCCGACGTGGCTCCTGCAGTTGCCGGGGGTCATTCGGCCCGATCGTCTCGACGATCTGCAGCGTCGGGCCGCCGGCGCGACCCAGGCACGAGCGGTTTGCGAATTGGCAAGCGCTCTCGAGGCCTTGAGCAGCGACGCGCCGGTGGTCCTCGTCTTCGACGATCTGCACTGGACGGACCCGTCTACGGCGGGGCTCATCGCTTTCCTGGGCAGCCGGCGGGAGCCGGCCCAGCTCCTCATCGTCGGCACGTATCGACGAGAGGAGGCCCCGCGAGGCCACCCGCTCGCGAGGGTCACCGGCGAGCTGATCGCGCACCGCCAGGCGTCCTCGATTGCGCTCGAAGCGCTGGGCTCGGGTGCGGTCGACATGTACCTGTCGAAGCGCTGTCCCGAACACACCTTTCCGCCGGAGCTCGCGCCGACGCTCGAACGGTCCACGGGCGGCAATCCCCTCTTTCTGACGACGCTCGTCGACGACCTGGAGAGCGAGGAAATCATCCGCGAACGGGACGGCCACTGGGCCCTCTCGACCAGCGTCGACGACATCGCGGCCCGCCGTCCCGACAGCATCCGCCGTCTCATCGACACCCAAATCGATCGGCTCGGGCCCATCGAGCAGCGAATCATCGAGGTTGCCGGTGTCGCTGGCATGACCTTCACGGCGGGGGTCGTTGCCGGCGCGCTCGACGCAGACTCAGACGCCGTCGACTCGACCTGCGAGTCGCTCGCCAACGAGCGCAGATTGCTCGAGTACGTGGGCACGGAGACCTGGCCCGACGGCACCATCCAGTCGCGTTACGCATTCCGGCACACCCTTTTCCAGCACGCGGCGCTCGCACGCAACACGGCGTCGACCGTCCGCCTGCGGCACCGGAAGATCGCCGAGCGCATCGAGGCGGGGTTTGTCGGACACGAAGAGGAGGTTGCGGGCGAGCTGGCCGTACACTTCGAGGCGAGCCAAGTGCCTGCAAGGGCCGCACGCCACCACGTGCTCGCCGGCGAGCGTGCCGCCCGCCATTGTGGCTACAAGGAAGCCGCTGCGCACCACGAGCACGCCCGTGCCCTGCTCGCCGGGACACCCGACAGTCGGGATCGCGACGTCCTCGAGCTTCGCGTTTCGCTCAGTCACGGTTGGAGTGTCTTTCAGGTCAATGGCCGAATGGACGTGGCCGTCCCACTGATGCAGCGTGCTAAGGAGCTCGCCAGCCGATTGGAGGATAAGGCTTCCCTGGGCGAAGCCCTCATCCGACTGGAAGCCATGCTCATGGTGCAGGGCGATCTACGGGAAGCCACCGAGCAAGCCCGTGCCCTCGCCCCGGTGTTCGATCACGTCTCCGACGCGGCCCTGCGACTCCTTGCCGAACAGGTCCAGGCGACGATCGTTCTTCTTCGTGGACGCTTCGAAGAAGCTCGTCGGCTGCTCGATGCGTTGGGTGTCTTCCGCGCGGCGCAGGAAAAGACCGCGATCGAAGCCTCGCGCGCGCACCTTTTGGCCTTCTCGATGGGCTCGTTCGCCATGTGGCTGACGGGCGAGCCGGACCGCGCGGTCGCTCTCTCGAGGCGAGCACAGGAGGTCGCCGAGCAAGCCTACGACCCGTTCGACCACGAGCACACCGCTATGCTCGCGGAGGGGGCCTTGCTGCACGCATGGCGCAGAGAACCGGTCCTCGCCTGTGAGCTCGCCAAGCAAGCGCTGGCCCTTTCGGAGAAGAACTCGTTCGCCAAGTGGCAGAACCGGGCGGAATTGATCCTCCGGTGGGCTGAGGCGGAACTCGCTCCAAACATGGCGGGTGAGCGTGTCGAAGAGCTCATGAGCAAGCCTTGGGAGGATGGTTCGGTAGGCCGAACCATGCACGCGACGCTCTATGTGACGATGTGCGCACGCCTGGGGCGTTGGGAGCGGGCGCTCGACGTGATCGCGAGCACACTCGACGCGGTCGAGCGGAGTGACGAGCGCTGGCTCGAACCGGAAATCCATCGTCTCCGTGGCGAGATCCTCCGATCGCGACACGACGCCGCGGCGGCGGAGCGGTCCATCGTGACGGCCATCGAGCTCGCCAAGGAGCAAGGCTCGCGATCGTTGGAGCTGCGCGCAAACCTCAGCCTCCATGCGCTCGCGGCGGGCGCAAAAAAGAAGCAGGCGCGTGAGGACGTCGCTCGGTTGCTATCCGTGATCACCGGGGGGCAAGACACACCGGACATCGTCGAAGCCCGGACCGTCGTCCAAGGCTGAGAGTCGCGGCCCCCCTCCTCCGCGAGCGTCAGACGGGGCGCCGGTCCGCGCTACGCGAGGGAACGACCATCACGATCCGAGACGACGTGGTCGCCAGCCGGCTGACCACGGTTCCGAGAAACCGTTCGCTGCCCGCGCCTCGCTGCCCGTCGGCCCCAACGACGATGAACTCGGCGCCGAGCTCCGTCGCCACATTCGTCAGCTTCTCCCAGGGTGCACCGCGTCGCACGATGGCCTCGACCCTCATCTTGCCGCGGGAGGCGGCGCAGGCAAAGATCGTTTCTTCGATCTGTTTGCAAAGCGCCGGTGCCGGATCGTCGAGGGCCGACGTGCCGTCGGTGTCCTCGTATGCATGAACGCAGGCGACGCTCGCGCCCACCTCGTTCGCAAGCTTCAGCGCCTGCTCGAGCGCCCGTATCGCACAGGCACTGAAGTCCATCCCCACGACAATCCAGCGAGTTGCAACCATGGCATCACCCAACCCCTCAACGCGGACGTCACGGCCACGCCGTGGAAACGTCCGCGCAAAACCATGTCCAATCGACATTCGCTCGTTTCCCTTCGAGGTCCAGGCGCCTCTTCGGCCCGCCCTCGGTTCATGGGGTGTGGCGTGGACGTACGCGGCTCGATCACGGCGCATTGTCCGGTCGCTCATCATCCGCGCAGCCGCTTGGCCACTTCTGCGATGCGTCGGCCCTGGTACTCGGCACCCCGCAGCTCGTTGTTCGTCGGTTGCCTTGATCCATCGCTCCCCGCGATGGTCGTGGCGCCGTACGGCGAGCCGCCCGTGATCTCCCCGAGGGTCGTTTGCCCCGTGTGCCCGTAGTCGAGGCCTACGATGATCATTCCGAAGTGCAGGAGGTTGGTGATGATCGAAAAGAGGGTCGTTTCCTGACCACCGTGCTGCGTTCCCGATGACGCGAAGGCGCTGCCGACCTTTCCGTGAAGGGAGCCCCGCAGCCAGAGAGAGCCCGCCTGGTCGAGAAAACTCGCCATCTGCGACGAAATTCGCCCGTAGCGCGTGCCGGTGCCGACGACGATCGCGTCATAGTTCACGAGGTCCTCGACTTGTGCGAGCGGCGCGCTCTGATCGAGCTTGAAGTGCGCCTGTCGTGCAACGTCTTCGGGCACGAGCTCCGGAACCCGCTTCACATCGACCTGCGCGCCCCCCTGACGCGCGCCCTCCGCGACCGCGTAGGCCATCGCCTCGATGTGGCCGTAGGCCGAATAATACAGCACCAGGACCTTCGCCATCTTCCGCTCCTCTCGCTTGGGCTCGGCGCCCGATGACGCGAGGGCGTCTCGACCGCGCCGTATGCGGAATACGTACGGGTTTCTCGGATTGACTTCCGCGCAACCTTCTGCAGATCGCCGTCAAAACGGCGTCAGAGGCTCTCGGCAGTGCCTTGACGCCCGAAGCGCTGGGCTTTCGTCGGCCGCCCGCTTCCGTCGCCCGCTTCCGGCCGGCCGCTCCGGTCGCCCGCTTCCGCCCGGTTTCCTCGCTGGAGTCGCTTGGACGATCCCTCCGCGGCGGGGCGCTCGCTTTGGGATCATTTCCGCAGCGCGCCGTTCAGGTCCCTGACCGCTGGCGCTGACACTCTTTTGACGGCTTTGACGGCGATCGCGCGGGGGTTTGACCGTGGCGAACGGGCAGCGCAGGCACGCTTCCGCCCATGAGCCATTCTTTGTGTGCTCCACTGCACTCGTCTTCTCCGCGCTCAAGGCGCCTTTGGCCTTTGTCGCGACACACCGGCGGTGCCCATCGAGCCCCGAGGTGAAGTCAAGTTGCCTCGAAGCCTGCTACGAATTCATGGAAGAGCACCTCGACCTCGCGCGTCCGACCCTTTCCTTTCTCGGCGAGATGCGCGAGGCACTCCTCGGCATCCTCGCCAAGCGCTCAGCGCCCGAGGGATGGGGATTCGGGTGACCGAGGCGCCCATCACCCTCTCTCCCGCTCCTCCGGACGCCTCCACCTACCGTGCGACCCGCGGGAAAAAGCGCCCTCGGGGGCTTGCGTGGTTCGGCTTCCGGAGCTTCTGGGGACCGCTCTACCACCTCGTCGCGAGCATCGTCGCGACCGAAGACATCGACTCACGCGACTGGATGCAAGCCGACAAACCATCGAAGCTGGCCCGTCGCGTCGCGAAGATCCTCAACGCGGCGACTCCGACCCCCGGGCTCCAGGTGCTCCCCCAAGGAGCCACCCCCACCACCGGGGTCGCGCCCCCCATCCAAGCGGCCACGATCACTCTCGGTGGTGATGTGAAAGCCCCCACCATCGAGCCGACCTCGCTTGCGGAGCTTCTCGATCGCGACGTCTGGGTCGATTTCATCGCCGACACCGGCGACGACGTGTCGGTCAGTGAGGCGGTCGGTCGCGCCTTCGTCGCGATCTATGCCCTTCCCGACCCCGACCCACGCGACGGGCCCGACGTCGTCGTCTCCAGCCGCGGCGACATCCTCCTTCATGGCGGGGATCTCGCGTACCCAGTGGCGACCGACCTCGAAATCCACAATCGCTTCGTCGCACCCTTCAACAGCGCGTTCCCCGACGCGGACGACGGCCGGCGCCGCGCCCTCATGGGAGTGCCGGGCAACCATGACTGGTATAGCGGGTTGGATGGGTTCGGCCGCTTGATGCGCCGCCGGGTCGGTCCTCCGTCCCACGACCCGCACGGTGGCTCGACCTCCCCTCGCACCCATCTGCACCGCACGCTGCACTGGGCCGGGCAGTTCCTACGCGTCGACCAGCTCCAAAAGCGGAGAACACTCGTCCTTCACGGCTACGTCCCTGTCCAGGACGCCACGTACTTCGTACTCCCCCTGGCCCCCCGCCTCGACCTCTGGGGCGTCGATCGCCAGCTCCGCTCGATCGATTACCGCCAGCGCCGCTACTTCGACGAATGGCGCATGGCCCATCCGGACCGCCGGCGTATCGTGCTCTTTCCCGACCCCGTCTATGCCCACCTCGAGCCGAGCAAGACCGGCGTGGCCATGGCGCGCGCGTTGAAGTTGGATATCGAGTCTACGCCCCATCTGTGCATCGCGGGCGACTTGCATCACTACGAGCGCCTCCGGATGGGGGCTTCCCTCCACGTGACGGCCGGAGGGGGAGGCGCTTTCCTCCACGGCGCACGCCTCAATCGCCGAGCAAGACCAGCGCCCGAGTGCGAGTGGCCCGGCCCATGGGCGACCGCCGCAATGCTCTTGCGCGTCCCGTTCCAAATCGTCCTCGGACGCGCCGGGTTCATACCCCACGTCCTTCTCCTGGCCCTCTTCGCGCCGCTGCTCGTCGTCAGCGCATGGGCATTTTCACCGCCCGTCGGAGCGCGGGTGGCAACGGCCATGGCCGGGATCTTCCTCGCGCTCGGGGCTGCCTTCACGAGTGGCCATCAGGTGAACCTCAAACGCTACACGATCCCCCTCGCCGCGGTCCTCGGCCTCTGGATCGCCAGCGCCCCGATCGCCGCCGCGTGGCTCATCGAGAGCCTTGCCGGACTGACGCACGTCGCCAGACCATCGTGGGCTCACCCTGCTGTGGTTCTCCTTGTGGCGATCCCCATTGGCACTTTCGCGCTCGGCGTGCTCGTCGCGGCCCTCACGGCTTTGGGCCTCGAGAACACCCTGGCCATCACAGCCCTCGGGCATCCGGGATACAAGCACTTCGTTCGCATGCGCGTGCGCCGCGACGGCAGCCGAGTCGACGCCTGGGTGATCGGCCTCATGGACCCCCTCGCGCCGGACGCGAAGCCGGTCCTCGTCGACCGCTGGTCGTGGCAGCCCTGGACTTGACCGCGCCGCCGCCCGCCGCCCGCCGCCGCGAGACGCATCAGGCTGCGTGTGCCCCGTCAGGGAGCGCCGGCTCGGCGGACCCGGCCGATCCTATCATCCCCGCGCGTCGCAAGCTCTCGCGGCCGATGGCCAGAACGGCGAAGACCCACAGAACGATCAAAAGCAGGTTGAGGGACGCAAAAGCTTGAGGCGAGAGACCGACCCGACTGCCGGCCAAGACGACGACCGCCGTGAGAGCGTCGCCGGCACGCACGACGAAGGTGTCGACGACGGTCTTGCCGACGTATTTTTCCATGCGCGACGCTTCGAGAAAGAGCGCCTGCCGACTCGTGTTCTGCATCGAGTACTCGAGCGAGCTTTCGCCGACTTTGGCCACGAGGAAGACGCTGAGGACGGGCAACGCGAGGTAGACCGCGTACTCGGCGAACGCGAACACCGGCAGGCAAAGCAGAGCCGCTGTCACCCCCAGGCGGCTCATGACGCGCGACACGACGAATAGCTGCAGCACCAGTGTGGTGATGTTGACCCACTGGAAGTAGTTCGCCTTGAACGTGGTCACGAAGACGTCCGCGCTCAGTCCCTTGGCCTTGGCCTCTGTGACCGCAGCGAGCAGCGTTCGATCGAGGACGTAGTCGCCGTTGCTGCGCACCCAGTTGAGCACCAGCGCGAGTGCGGCGATGAGGAGCAGATACCGGTCGCGCATCAGCCATCGCAAAAGGTTGTCGTGCGCGAGGGGCGCGTCACGGCCCGGCTCTCCTGTGGTCCGGCGAGGACATTGCGGGCATCGAGCGATCCAGATGAGCAAAGCCGTGCACGCCAGGAGCAGCACGGCGGCGGCGTCCATCAGGGTAGCCGGCCCCCGATGTGCGAGCGACTTGGCCAGGCGGGCCCCGAGGACGGCTCCCATCGAGCCGCCCACGCCGATGATCGCGAAGAGGCGTCGGCCTTGCTCCTCGTCGTAGATGTCCGCCGCAAGACTCCAAAACTGCGAAACGGCCGTCATGTTGAAGGCGCCCACCCAGAGGTAGAACGGCACGCCAATCGTCCAGTGGGTGCGCGCGAGCACCGCGAAGACGACGAGATTCGAGACGAAGAACAAGTAGACGATCGCAATCAGCTTCGTGCGGCCGACGCGCTTGGCCAGCCAAGCGTAGCCGCGCACGACGCCGACCAGCAGGGTGGCCTGCCCGGCGGCCGCGTATTGCTTCACCTCCGCGCCCCCGTGAAGCAGGATGAGCGGCTCGCGGGCGGTCTTGAGCAAGTAATACCCGGTCAGCAAAAGAAACACGGCGAGGGTCATGACCGCCGCCCCCACGACCTCCGAGGGCTTCACACGGGCAAACGGACGCAGCAGAACGGCGAGCCAGACGTTCAGGGCGGCGGAGGACAGAGACGCAGACGGAGCAGGCATGCGCGCACTCTGCGCTCAGAGCGCCTGAACGCGCCGTGAAACGTCCGACGAATTCCCGTCAAAAGTTCTGGACGACGTGTTCGGATCCGCGAAACACCGCACGTCGATCTCCCACTGGCGCCGAGTCGTCATGGGTGCTTGACAGCGATTTGACGCAGGCAAACGCGAGTTTCCACGACGGTCAAGGAACCGAAGCGTCAGCATGGTCGGAAGCGCGCTGCTGCTTCCGGCTCCCCTGGTGTACCCGGGGGGGCATCGGCGCCGTCGGAATCCTCGGATGGCTTGGGCCGTCCATGACGCGCAGTGCGGTAGGCGGCACCCGAGAGCGGTTCGAGGATTGGAGAACGAGCCCATGGCGTTTATCTCAATTGGCCGGAGGCCGGCCACGGGTCACGCGAAACGCAACGTCCATGGCGTCTCCGTCCTTTTTCTCGCAGCGGTGCTCACCGTGACCGTGTTCCTGCCCACCCATGGGGAGCCGACTGTCATCGAAGCCGCGATCACGTCGTCCGGGCCGCCCGACCATGCCGCATGGATCCGAGTGCACAACGAAGAGGGCATCACCGTCTGGCGCGCCCTGGGAACCGGCGCCCAAGCTCCCGCGGTTCGCGGCGAAACCGACATCGACGCACCACTTGCGTCTGTTGCAAGCTTCGTTTTCGACCTCGATCGCGCCCCCGAGTGGATGGCCGAGCTCGAAGACGTCAAGACCCAAACCATCGGCGACACCGAGTGGATCCTCTACGGTCACATGCGGTCGATCGCATTCCCCATCCGCGCCTTCACCCTGACGGGCACGCTCAGGGCGCTGTCCACGCCGACGGCGCTCGTCGCGGAGTTGCGTCCGGCTCTCAGTTCATGGGCACCGGACGCGATGGATCGCGGCGGAGAGCCATCGAGTGTGTTGCTCCGGTTGGCGGCGGCCGGCGGTGGCCGGCGCACGCACCTCTCCGTGGAGATTCATTGCGATCCAGTGACCGCCGACGCTGCCTGGTGCGGGCAACAGTTTCAACCGGACTGGGTCCTTTCGTCCTTGTCGGTGCTGCGCGCACGCATCCGAACGAGCCCCGGCGCCCCCGTACCCTGGGTGCTCGCGCTGCTCGAAAAACGCCCGAGCCCCGCCGGAACCCGCAGCGGCCCGAGCTACGAAAGCGTTCTTGCCGACCAGCGAGACACCATCACGATCGGCGCGCCAATCAGCGCTCCCGATTTGACCCGGGCCCAGCTTGGCGCGCCGCTTGTCGATGGATCCTTCTTGAGCGACTGCAACGCACCCGACGACATGAAGATCGAGGTGCGTGTGGCCGTTCGCAAGGGCCGCGCTGTCGGCGTCACGGTCGCGACCGAGCCCGTGAGCCCTGCCGTCGCCTCGTGCGTCGACCGCGCGGTGCGTGACCTTCGCTGGCCTTCCAGCCCGAAGACCGATTTCCTGACCACCACCTACTCGATTTAAACGAACGTCCCGCCAAGCTGACGGGGAGTCGTAATCCGCGACCATCGTCGCGCGCCTTGGCAAGCGCGCAAAGGCGACGGCACGTTCTCCGTGGCGTTCGCGTGCTCGAGTCGCGCGATGAAGTCTCGGTGGGCTCTTTGAATTGACGCGCTTTCGACGCGCATCTCACGAGGCTTGCATGGAGGTCAACCGCGCACGCTTCTAGTGTCCTCCTCCAGCAACGCTCCATGCGAAGGAGCCCGAGGATGGGAGGCCGGTATGACGACCGAGCGGGGAGAATTTCATGGACGGCAGTGACCCTCTTCGTTCCCAATGTGGGGCCGAACGTCCCTTCGGCGAGCGGAAAGCGGTGCCGAGTATCCTCGACATCTTGGACGCGGTGCGGGAGGTGGCGCCGCACGCGCCGACCGTCGACGCGTGGTGGCTGGCCGCCCGCTCGCGGCTAGAGGTCGATGCCGCGCGCCCGAGCAGACCTCGGGCGCTCGTGGAGCTCGTGATCCAAGGGAAAGCCGTCACGGCCGACGTCACTGCGAACTTAGCGGTCCGATTGTCGGCCGCGCTGCGCGGAGCCTCCGTGCGGCTGCGCCTCGCCGAGGCGCCGGGCGATACCCGATCTCTCTTCCGGCTTTTCACGAAGCGAGCCGTCGCGTGAGCTCGGGACAGTTCATCGGGTCGATGGGGTCCCCTGCTACCCTCGGCGAGGCCCACCTGACGGGCGAGCGAGGGTCGCGGCATCAGGTCGTCTGCCGGTGGCGAGCCGACGAACGCGAGAACCTGCGGCCGTGGCGATTTTACCGCAACGTCATCCGCTGCGGGCTCTATCTCACGGAACGTGCCCGTCTGACGCCCGGTGATCGGGTCGTCTCGCTCGCGCCCTTGAGCGGGGAGCGCTTGATCCTGGAGTGGGCGGTCCTGGCGCAAGGCGGGGTGAGCGTGGCCCTCGATCCGGCGATGCCCCTGTCCGATCTCGAGTCGGCGCTGCGCGCACTGACGCCGCGCATCGTGCTGGTCGCCGGTCCCGATTGCCGCGCAAAGCTGGCGCGGGTGGCCGATGCTCTGGGGCTCGACACGCTCATCTTGCTCGATCGGAAGGCGGAGGGGGCCACGGCCTGGCACACGGTGATGGACTTGGGGGGAACCCTCGACACGGCCGAGCGCGCGCAGATGTTTCGGGCGCGCGCGAGGGGGCTGGCGCCGTCGATGCCGGCGCTCGGGTTCTTGACCCCACCGGGACGCAGCCCGAGGGCGGCGTGGCAGACGATGACCCACGAGGAAGCTCTGCGCAGCATGCGAGCGATGCAGGCGCGCATCACGCCGGCCGGCGATGGCGTCGCATACGTCCGCGGCAACGCCACGACTCCCACCAGTCGACTGGCCCTGCTCTCTTTTCTCGCGGACGGCACGACGACCACGTTCATCGGCAGCGCCGGTCGCGAGCCGACGGAAATCGACGCGCTGAAACCCCACGTTCTCGTCGCGCCCGAAGAGGTCATTTGTCGACGTGGAGCTCGGGCGCGGCCGTCCGGCACGCTCGGCGCCCTCGTAGACCGTTGGACTCGGCGGGCCGAGGACTTCGAAACACATTGGAAGGCGCTCCCGACGACAGAATGAAAGGGCGCGCGCTTAGGAATCGCAATCAACGCAACCGGAAAGAGTCACCCATGAGCATCCTCAACGCCGTCATGAAGGAGCTGGCCGAGTTGGGCTGGCACGGATTTCAAGCCATCAACCGCCGATTCGAGGACAGTGCGTCGCCCACGCCGGCGTGGGCGCCGGCTCCGCTTCTCAAGAGCCGCGAGCGCTCGAAGCCACCCCTCGGTTGGCCGAGAGAGACGGATTCGCTGTGTCCTACGTGCGTCGTGGAGACCCGGACGGCGATCCTGCGCGGCGAGCGCGACCTCGCCGATCTTGTCGACGGCCACGTCGGTGAGATCAAGGCCCGAATCGTCGAGGAGAACGGGCGGCTGCTCATCCGCAAGACCTGCCCTCAGCACGGCGCGTTCGAGGACGTGATCTCGATCGATCCGCAATTCAGTCACCTCATCGAGCAGCGCTACCACGGGCGCGACTTCCGCACCGTGGGCGACGAGCTCGTGCACCGCCACGGGACTTCGACCATCAAGTACGGACGCGGAACGGTCCTCACCATCGATCTCACGAACCGCTGCAACATGATGTGTAACCCGTGTTTCATGGACGCAAACCAGGTCGGGTACGTGCACGAGCTCACTCTCGACGAGATTAAGGAAATTCTTGACGCGTCAATCTCGTTCAAGCCGCGCCGCCAGATGACGGTGCAGTTTTCGGGCGGGGAGCCGACCATGTCGCCCCACTTTCTCGAGGCGTGCCGCTATGCCAAGGACGTCGGCTACTTCAATGTACAAGCGGCGACGAACGGAATTCGGTTCGCGCTCGAGCCCGAGTTCGCCTTTCAGGCCAAGCAGGCCGGGCTCGATCTCGCGTACTTCCAGTTCGACGGCACGACGAACGCGGGCAACAGCCACCGGCACATCTCAAATTTGTTCGATGTGAAGCAAAAGGCCATCGACGTCATGCACGCCGCCGGCATCAAGATCCTTCCGGTGACGACCGTCGTGAACGGCGTGAACAGCGACCAAGTGTGGCCGATTTTCGAGTTCGTGATCGCGAACTGCGACAAGCTCGACGGCGTCTCGTTCCAGCCCGTCTCGTTCACGGGGCGCGACGAGGAGATCAGCGACGAGGACCGACGCGCGCAGCGCTACACGACCTCGCACCTCGCGCACGACCTCGAACGGCACTCGGCAGGCCGGATTCGCGCCCATCGCGACTTTTACCCCCTCGGCGCCATGGGGGCCTTCGGGGCCCTCGCCGACCACGTTCGGTCGCTCAAGGGACCCGATGCCGAGGCCTTCGGCGCAGTCGGGTGCTCGTGCCACCCGAACTGCGGAGCCAGCATTGTCATTGCCGCAAACACGCGGACCAAGGCATGGGCGCCCGTCACCCAGTTCTTCAACGTGGCCCAGTTCATGGAGGACACAAAGAGCATCGTCGACAGCGCCCGCGGCAAGGAGCTCACCTACGCTCAAATTGCTCTGTCCTGCATTCGGAACTTCGACGCGACGAAGGTTCCGCCTGGTTTCTCGCTGGCGGAGTTTGCCAGTGCATTTCTCCGAGGGAAGATGGCGATGGGTTCGGCGCGGCACGAGAGCGACTGGAAGATTCTGTGGGTCGGGGGCATGTGGTTTCAAGACCTCTGGACCTACGACTTTCGCCGCACCGAGATGTGCGTCATCCCCTACGCCACGCAGGAGGGCGAAATCTCGTTCTGCGCCTACAACACCGGAGTCGGCTGGCGACAGATCGTCGAGAACATGCACGCTGTGGCCAAGACGAAGGAGTGGTTCGATCGCCGGGGGCGCCACTCGATCTATGCGGGCGATCGGCCCGTCGCGCTCGAGGGCAAACGAAGACTGCCGGTGCTCGGTGCGCCCGAGGCGCCGCCGGTGGGTGCCTTCATTCGGTCGGTCGGTTGAGGGGTGTAGGGGCTCGCTGAGCTCCCGAGCCCTTCGGGGGTGCCCAGGTGTGCCCTGATCGGCGGCGTAGGCAACCATTTGACGAACGTTCGACAGACCTCAACTCGCCCGATGCGTACTGTCGAATGCGACGAGATCGTGCAGGCCGGAGCGCAACCGTGTCCCTGGCATGCGAGCTACAGCGGGACTGCGCGCGCACGAAGACATCGTGCTCACCTCACGGCTCCTCAAGGGCGGCAGCATCGACACCAAAGCCTCCGAAGATCCACAGCTCTCTCGGGCCGCTCTCGAGGCGGGCGCGCGCCAGTACCTCGGCGACCACGACCGCCGGGACCCACGTGCGTCCCCCGTCTACGGTCCCGCACCCGGAACGTCCGCCATCCAGGTTCACGTGGGCACGGCGGAGGTGCTTCCCTCTTCGCCCACAGCGCCAACCCGCCGAACTGACCGGGCATGCGGCAGCCCGTCGAATCGGCGGCTGGCGCCTTGGCTCGGTCCCTCACGAGCGTCAGCAGAGTTTCTGACGACGGCGTCGAGGCAACCTGGCGCGGCCGCCCTCGCGCCTCGCCGACACATCACGCCCCGGTAAGGCTCATGCCCCCATCGACACTAAGGACTTGCCCGGTCAGCAAGGTCACGCCGGGATCCGCGATCGCAACGATCCACTGGGCGATTTCGGTGCTGCGCGCCATGCGGCCGAGCGGGACTTGTTTTACGACACCTTGCTTGATTTGGATCACCACTTCGGGTGGTGCTCCGAGTTTGTCGAAGCCCGGAGTATCGGTCGGTCCCGGAGCAATCGCGTTTACCCGTATGCCCTGCGGGGCGAGTTCCAAGGCCCATGAGCGCGTGAGCGACTCGATGGCTGCTTTCGAGGCGCCGTAGTGACCGGCACCGGGGCTTGGCTTGTGGCCTGCCGCGCTGCTGATGTTCACCACAACGCCACGGCTCGCCTTGAGGGCTGCGAGAGCGGCGCGTGTCACGAACGTGGTCCCCAGGACGTTGACCTCGAACTGGGCACGAATGACGTCGCCCGTCGACTGCTCGAGAGACGCAAAGACAGCGATGCCCGCGTTGTTGACCACGACATCAAGCCGACCCGCTTGTCGGATCACCGCCTCGATTGCGCCGCTTGCTTGGGCTTCGCTCGTGACGTCGGCCAGGACCCATTGAATGTTGCTGTGCTTCGCACGGGCGGCTTCGATGGCCTCCTTGCGCCGTACGATTCCGTAGACGCTGGCGCCCGCCTCCTTGAACGCCACGGCCGCCGCCTCGCCGATGCCGGAGTTCGCGCCCGTTACGATGACGACGCGCCCTTCGAATGACTTGCTCATGATGCTCCTCCGGGGCCGCCGCTTGCGATCGCGGCCTGAATGTCGGAAAGCACGCCGAGCTGCGCGAAGATCACCGTTCCCGAGGGGTAGCAGTCGAACGACTTGATCTTGCCATTCTCGATCCGAAACACGTCGCAGCACGGCGCATCCATGCGCTTGCCCGTCGGCGGAAGGATCCCCATCGGCGTCGGAAGTGGTCCCTTGTGGGTGCCCTGAAGGGCGAGCTGCACGACCACGACGTCTCCGGTGCTGAAGAACCGGTACAGCTCGCGATGCATGTCGGGAAATGCCGACGCATAGACCTCGACGGTCTTGCCGACGCCGGTGGGCCCTTCGGGTCCCCGGTAGGTGACACCGATCGACATGTCGGTAAACGTCCCGTCCGGGGTGAAGCATGCGGCCCAGCCCTTGACATCCACCTTCTCGGCCAGTCCATAGGCCCTGCGAATGATCTGCTCGTTGCTCATGGGTGTGTCCCTTCTGTGCGGTTGATCGAAAACGTTTCACTGCGTCGAAAAGAAGCGCGACCTGACGAGTGCCGGCACACGCCCTGCCGGCGGGGCGCATCAGAGCCCGAGTTCCGCGCGCGCAAGAAAGCGGCCATGAGGCGCGAAGCGCTCGTTCAGATGGGGTACTGGCGCTGACCGCTGTGGGAGTTGATCCAGATGATGTCTTGGAACTCCTTCAGGCTGTCGGGCCCCGTGCGGCCCCAGCCGCTGTCGCGCACCCCCCCCATGGGCGCGTGGATCTCGTCGTTCACGGTGGGCGAGTTGACATTGACGATGCCAGCCAAGATCTTCGGTGCCATCTCGAACGCCCTGTAGGTGTTGCCGGCCAGAATGGACGAGGTGAGGCCGTACATCGTTCGATTGGCGGCTTCAACGGCGTTCTCCGGCGTGTCGACCACTTCGACCACGACCACAGGACCGAATGTCTCCTCGTTCGCGATGGTGGCATCGAGCGAGACGTTGCTCAGGATCGTCGGCTCGTAGACTTGGCCCTTGAAGACCCCTCCCGTGTGAAGCGTCGCGCCCTTGGCGACGGCCTCCTTGACGCGGTCGTCCACAAGCTTCACTGCGGCCGGCGTGATCAGTGGCCCGATGGTGGTTCGAGAATCTTGCGGATCTCCGGAGCGCAAAGTCTTCGTGCGCGCCACGAACCGCTCCAAAAACTCACCGGAGATCTTTCGCTGCACGATGATGCGGCGCGTGTTGAGGCAGATCTGGCCCTGGTGGAAGAACGAGCCGAACGTGGCGGTGCGGACCGCGTAGTCCACGTCGACGTCGTCCAGAATGATCATCGGATTGTAACCACCCAGTTCCATGGTGGTCCGTTTCAGGGTCTCCCCCGCGCGCTTCGCGAGCATTCTGGCGGTCTTCACGCCCCCGATCAGGTTGATGACACGCACATCCGGGCTCTCGAAGAACACGTCCGCTACCTCGCCCGCCGCGCCAGGGGCGTGCGTCACGACGTTGATCACGCCCGGGGGAAAGCCCGCCTCTTCGGCGATCTGAGCGAGGATGAGCCCCGCCGAGATGGGGGCAAACTCCGAGGGCTTCACGACGACGGTATTCCCCGCGGCGACGGGCGAGATGACCGCACGCCAGGAGAGGACGTTGGCACCATTCCAGGGCGTGAAGCTCGCCACGACACCGAGAGGTCGGCGAACGCCAATCGAGTGCGTGCTGGGAAGGTTGCTCTCCAGGACTTCGCCCTTTGGAAGGTACATCCAGCCCACGGCCTGCTCGATGGTCGCGGCGACGAGATCCTGCTGAAAGGTAGCAAAGGAGATCGTGCTACCGGTCTCCTGGGCGAGGATCCGGGCGATCTCGGTCCGGCGGCGCTTCACGATTTCGGCCGCCTTGAAGAACATCTTGGCGCGCTCCGCCGGTGTCGTCTGCGACCAGGCTGGGAAGGCTTTCGCTGCAGCGTCGACCGCGAACTTGGCATCCGCGCGGCGGCCGTCGGCGACACGCGCATAGAGCGCGCGGTCGTATGGCTGGTGCACGTCGAACAGCTTGTTGCCCTCGGCGGAGCGCCATTCGCCGCCGGCAAAGTATTTGTACTCCGTGACGCCGTTGATTTGGGAAACGCCCCTGGCTTCAGACATTGCTTTTCTCCTTGAACGACAAATCAGCAGACCTTCGTCCCGCCATCGACCATCATGTCGACACCGGTCACGTATGAGCTTCGCCGCCCAGGAAACAGGGCGACGTTCGCTACTTTTCGGCCTGCCGAAGCGACCGAACCGTGTCATGCCCGGCTTGAAGCTTGCCCAACACTCGGGGCTTCTCAGGTTGTCTCTCGTCTGATTGGTCTCGATCGGACCGGGCGCGCGTGCACGAGAGCCGGCTTCGGCAGTGGTTTGCTCCGCACTTTCATGTGCTCGGAACCTAGTGACGGCGGTGATTGACCGCTGTCGAACGTCGCGCCCATCCGCGTCAAAACGACGTCAAGCGAACGCGTACGGAGCGCGGAGTCGACGGCCGTCGCGAGCGCACAGCGCGCAGCCCGCTTCGCGGCGCCGACATCGGCGGCGTTGGCGACCGTTTGACGGACGTTCGACAGACCTCAACTCGCCCGATGCCTAACTAGTTCTCGTCCCGGAACGGTAGCTGCGCGAAAATAAAGGGATATTTCGCGTGGTCCGATGGAAATAGAGCCGAGGGTTCCGCTGTTTTGTCGAGGAAAACGCCAATTCACCTCGAAAAACTTCGGAGCCCTCGATGCGCCAAACCTGCCATGCCCAACTGCCGTTGACGTCCGCGAACCCGCACCCACGGG
>JBEKFX010000061.1:0-36159 GCA_050013115.1 Polyangiaceae bacterium | reverse complement strand
CGGCTCGGCACCGCACCGCGGCTCGGCACGGATCATGGTAAGGAGGGCCGGTGAAGCCAGGCGATCAGGCCCTTGTCAACCACGTTCCCATGGATGTGCTCGGTCTTTGTGAACGGCTGCGCTCGCACGATCGCCGGGCCTGGATCGTCGGGGGATGTGTGCGGGACTTGCTTCGCGGCCGCTCCCCCAGCGATTGGGACATCGCCACGGTCGCACGACCTGAGGAGCTGCTTCGGATCTTTCCGAGGGCCATTCCGACCGGCATTGCGCACGGCACGGTCACGGTCGTCCTCGCAGGTCAAAACTACGAGATCACGACCCTCCGAGGAGAGGGCACGTACACGGACGGGCGAAGGCCCGATTGGGTCGAATTCGTCGACGAGATCACGGCGGATCTGGCCCGTCGCGACTTCACGGTCAACGCCATCGCCATCGATCCGGTCGACGGCCAGCTCATCGACCCATTCGACGGCCGCGCGGATCTCGCGCGGGGGCTTTTACGGGCCGTCGGTGATCCCCGCCGGCGTTTCGCCGAAGACGGATTGCGCGTGCTCCGCGCAGCGCGGTTTGTCGCGACCCTCGAGCTGACGCTCGACCCGGACACGGAGGCTGCGATCTCGCCCACGCTCGACACGTACCGAAAAGTTGCCCAGGAGCGCGTTCGCGACGAGTGGACCAAGACGATGACCGCTCGGCTTCCTTCGCGCGCATTCGAGGTCATGCGTCGAACGGGCATCCTCGAGGTGACGTGTCCAGAGCTCTTGAAGGGCGTCGGCATGCAGCAGAATCGCTGGCATGCGTACGACGTCTGGAGGCACGGCCTCGAATGCATGGACGCCTGCGCCAGAGATCCCGTTTTGCGAATTGCGGCACTCCTCCACGACGTCGGCAAGCCGTACACGAGAAGCTATTCGGAAAAAACGAACGATTATACTTTTTACGACCACGACAGGGTTGGCGCCGAGGTGGCGGAGCCCATCGTGGCCCGACTGCGCTTTTCGAACGAGGACCGCGCACGAATCGTCCACCTCGTTCGCCACCATTTGTTTCATTACTCGCTCGAGTGCACCGATGCCGCCGTGCGGCGATGGATTCGTCGCGTCGGGCGCGAGCGGATCGAGGATCTCTGTCTTCTGAATGAAGCCGACGTTCGCGCGAAGGGCCCCGACTTTTCCGCGGACCTCGACGCGCTCGCCGCGCTCAAGAGGCACGTCGAACGGGTGATCGCCGAGGGTGCCGCACTTTCGACGCGCGACCTCGCGATTGACGGTCGTGACTTGATGCGCGAGCTCGGGGTCCGCCCCGGTCGCATCATTGGAGAAGTTTTGCAGGCCTTGCTCGAAATCGTGACGAGCGAACCGACGATGAACGAGCGTACCGTGCTGCTCGCAGCGGCCAAGGACTTCCTCGCGAGCCGAGCGCCCCCCTCCTGACCGGCGGCGGGCACGCGCCCCCTCGGCAAGGCCAAAGCCCCCGGTCCCGCCCTGTCCTCCGGGCCCGTCCTGCGCGCGTGGGGCTCGGCCTTTTTGTGTTAGCGTCGCGAGCGTGTCCAAGCGCTTGGCGACCGGAGCGGTGCTCTCCGTCATCATCTCGGCGCACGATGCCGCCGCGCAAATGGCACCCGACAGCCCGACCACAATTTCGGTTGGCGACTGGAAACTCGCTCCGGTCTTCGATCTCCGCCTTCGCGGCGAATACCGGCACGATCTGGACGCGCACGACCGCGCTCTCCTCATCGAGCGGACGCGGATCGGGCTGGACGCCGTCGACGGCCCCTTGGAAATGCGAGTCGTCCTCGAGGACGCGCGCGCGATCGCACTGACCTCGGGCACGTTCGTCGAGGGCCCGCTCCCCATCGCCCTCACCGGTGCTTACGACGCGTGGGCGCAGGTGCATACCGCATCGGTCCGCCCGAGCTTCGTGCGCGCCGGGCGGCAACCGATCACATGGGGCGAAGGCCGGTTGCTCGGCGAGTCCGACTGGTCGCCCACGGGGCGTTCTTTGGACGCGCTGAGGGGCCGACTCGTCTTTGGTGACGGCGCTGCCGAAGTGCTCGGCGCCGCCGTGGAAGGCGCGTCGGCCAGGTCATTCGCTCTCGACGCCTACGCCGCCCTGCTCGGGGTCCGCGGCGAGTGGGTGATCGCGCCGCTCTTCGCCCTCGAGGCTTATGCCCTTGCCCGACTGGCTCGCGAAAACCCGCCCCCCGACGTCGACTTGAGCGGATCCGTCCGAGGCCAGACGTACACGGGGGCATTTCACCTACACGGAGACGGGCAAGGGTGGAACTGGGGGACCGAAGCCGCGCTCCAGCTCGGTCACGTCGACGGCGTGCCTCGGTTCGGGGTGGCTTCGTTCAGCGGGGGGCGAGAAGCGTGGGCGGCGGCGGGTCACGTTTCTCGCACCTTCGGCGACATCGTCCTGTCGCCTGTCTTCGTGCTGGGGGTCTCCTACGCGTCGGGAGATCGCGTGGGTCCGATGGTTCGGGCATTCGATCCGCTCTTTCCAGACGCGCACACCTGGCATGGCGCGATGGACGTCTTCTCTTGGTCCAACGAAGAAGAGGCGAACCTTCGCGTGGCGCTGGCGCCCTGGACCGACGCGATGGTCGCCGTCGAATACCGCTATGCGCGTCTCGCGGAAATCGCCGATGCCTGGCGGAGCGGATATCTCGAGACGATGGGACAATCGTCTCGCAACTCGAGCGCGGACCTCGGGCATGAGGTCGATGCCGTCCTCCGGTGGTCGCCCTTGCGGTCGCTCGATTTCGAGGTGGGCTACTCCTGCCTCTTTCTTGGGACAGGCGCGAGAGCGCTCATCCTCGCGAGTCAGGGCTCGGCGGATGCCGTGTCACATTTCGCATACACCCAGATTCGGGTTGGATTCTGATCTCAGTTCACCCAGCTGCGCAGGGGGCCGACGTCGGCGTGCACGAACCAGTCGTCCTTCGTCGGGTAGACCCCCACGCCGCCCGCCCATCCGAGCGCGCGGATTTCTCGCTCGACGATGCCCGGCGCGAGAGCGATCTCTTCTCCCGGAAGGACCAATCGGAAGTCGCAGGCGTGGCCGAGCGAGTGCTGACTGTGCGACGAGACGTGGTGGCCCTTCTTCCGGAGCATTTCGTTGAGCTTCGGGCTACGGTACCCGCTCACGATCTCGATGCGAGAGCCGGGGTGTCGTTCTGCCAACCTGCGCAGTAGGTCGAGAAGCTCGGGCGCCATCGCATGCGATGACCCAGTCATGCGATCCGCGAGGAGCGCTTCGAATCGGGGCAGGGTCGGCGAAGCGGCGTCGAGTGCAACGTGCTCGCCCGTATGAACCTGCTCGACGGTGGCGAGGAGCGGAAGTTCGGACGCTTCGTCGCGAGCCAGACCCTTTTTCGAAGCGAGCCCCGCCCCGTGAGCAACGCGGGATTCCGGAAAAGCTCGCGGAGAGATGAGCGTGACGGCCGACACGGACGCGGCCATGCAGGCGGTGAATCGAAGGCCGAAACCCACGGGCCGGACGATAGCAGAGGATCGGCTCGGCGAGGCCGAGCGCGCGTCCATTTCGAGCGGTCCGAAATGGGCCGGAGTGCCGTAGAATGGCGCGATGGGCCTCACCTCGACCGCGTCGGTCTCGTCGGCATCCGGCAGTGTGCATCGCGCGGACGGCCCCGTCGTCCGCCAGTTGGGGGCTGGACCCTCACTCTACGCTTACGTCACCCGGCCGGCCGAGCCGCGCGCGGTGGTCGGCTTGCTCCACGGCTTTGCCGACTATGGTGGTCGCTACCGCCATGTCGCCGACGCGTGGGCCGAGCAAGGCATCGCGACCGTGGCGATCGACATGCGCGGGCACGGACGAGCCGAGGGACGGCGAGGTTATTGCGACCGCTTTCAAGAGTACATCGAGGACGCCGCTGAGCTGGCCGCACTGCTTCGCCGGCAGGCACCGGGGCTCGCTCCATTTCTATTCGGGCACAGCTTTGGCGGTCTTGTCGCCGCTTCTTCGGTGATTCAGTCAAAGGGAGCCTGGCGAGGCCTGGCGCTCACGAGCCCGAACATGGCCATCGCCGTGAAGGTTCCGTTGCTCAAGAAGTGGGCGGGCCAAGCGGCTTCGAAGCTCCTGCCCGGCTTTGGTCTTCCGGCCGGGCTGGGCGGCCGCGATCTGACGCATGACGCGGCGATCGCGCGCGCCTATGACAGCGATCCGCTCGTCTTCAAGAACGCAAGGGCGCGTTGGTTCACTGAAATGATTGCCGCCCAAGAGCGGGCGATGGCGGACGCCCAACGCGTCACGATCCCGCTTTACATCGTCGGCGGAACCGCAGATCGCGTGACGGACTTCGGCGCGGAGCGCGCCTTCTTCGACGCCGCCGGCAGTACGGACAAGACGTTCGACGTCCGCGAGGGTCTCTTTCACGAAGTGTTGAACGAGCCTGAGTGGCCCGACATCGCCCGGCGCATGGCCGACTGGATGCTGGCCCACGCGTCCTGACCGCCCAACCATTACCACTCGGATGCGGCGCGAATGCGCAACCTTCCGGGGCCGGCACGGACGCGGGCCTGACAGGCCAGTCGAGATCGTGCCGGATCGTCTCCCATGAGCTGCAGGAGTTCGAGTTCCTCTTCTTCGGGTGGCTCGAGCAGCTCGGCGCCCTCGAGAACCAGGACGCGGCACGTGCCGCAGCTGGCGCTGCGACACGAGAAAGGCACAGGCGCCGTATGCTCGTCGCAGAGGTCGACGAGTTTGCCTCCTTCTGGAGATTCGATCGGCAGAGCCGGCAAGTGGACGGATTCGAACACAACGGTGGGCACGTGGGCGCTGGACGGTACTAGCGCTTTTCGAGTGCGATCGCATGCTCGGACCGTGGAGCCAGCCGGAAGGCGGCAGCGGTCGGTCCGTGGAAGTGCGGACGCTCTTGCGATGCGCTGGCGAGCCACCGCAGGCCCGCGTGGGCCGCGACGGCCGAGACGACGCTGTCGGCCCGAATGGCGTCGCTCCCGACGGCTGAATCGGCAAGGATGAGGACCACACGGGCGCCCCGCCGGCATGCCCGAGCCATGGCCTCGAGCGCTCGTCCGAGCTCGCGAGACCAAGTGTCACGGGCGGGACCGGAAGCCAGGTGCTCGTAGCGCCGCCGCGCGCCGATCTCACCTTTGACGAGTGGACGGGCGTCGAGCCCCAACCAGCGCATGCGGAGCTCGTGATGCGCGAGATAGTCGTACGTGGCGAGGTAGGGGGGCGATGTGACAATGGCGTCGACGCTGCTCGCCGGCACACTGCGCAGCTGAGTCGCGTCGTCGATCTCGACACGCGCAGGCAGGGCGTCTGCTGGCAATCGGGCGCTGTAGTCTGCGAGGCGCAGCGCGAGCTCGTCCGCTTTCCGCACGAACAAGCGCGCCGCAAATCCGGCCGCGATGCGGCGCGGCTGCTCGCGGCGGGAAGTGTCGGATGCACGGCGGCTGACCTTGATGAGGATGGCGCTCAGGACAAGGGCGAGCGCGTCCGCCGTCGCCGCATCCGCATTCATGTCCGCGATGCCGGCACGGATCGAGTCGAGCTCGAGGAGCACATGCGGATCGAATGTTTCCACGTCTTCGCGGCCATAGCGACGTGTCGCTCCGGCACGCCGCTCACGCCGCTCATCGGCAAACGCGGCGACGGCGCGAGCCGCACGCACCAGAAATTCGCGCTCGCGCTGGTCGCGGGGCGTCGTCTTCAAACGCGCCAATCGGACCGCGAGGGGGTTCAGGTCCGTTCCCACCGCGCGTCGACCGGCCGCAATGGTTTCGACGAGCACGGTCCCCGAGCCGCAGAACGGATCGAGCACCGTCGCGCCAGAAGCCGTGACGGCAGCGACGAGCCGACCTGCCGTCGAAGGATGCATTCGCGCCGGATAGGTATGAAAGCCGTGGACATGAGCGCGATCGACGTCATCGGTCGCGGCCCCCGTGGCCGCTGGTTCCGGCGCGGGCTTCACGTCGAGCGCTGCGGCGAGCCGCGCAGCCAGGTCGCGATCCCCCGAAGATTGGACCGTGCCCCCGAGGTGGGTGAGCGAGCGACGCCGCTTCATCTGGTTGCCGCTGCGGTGGAGCGAGTCGCCCCGCGGCGCGACCGTCTCCGTCGTCTCACGGGCGGATGATCGACGTGCCCACCGGGGGCGTGAACTGAAACTGCTTTGCGGGGACCGGATCGTTGACTCGAGGGTTCACGAAGTCGAAGCGATTCCGATTTCCCTGTCCATCGATGATCATCACGCGACGAACCTGGGACGTGGCCGAGTCGACGTAAAATAGGACCTTTGCATAGGAAGGCGTGGGCTGTTTGGGGGTTCCGACGAGCACATACCCGCCCTGAAATTTCATTTGATCGCCGGAAAAGACTTCGAAATCGAAGGCGTCGGCAAGCTTGCCCGTCCCGGTCAGGAAGGCCAGCGCGGCGGGGTATTGCGATCGATCGACGGGCTGCTCGTACATTTGCTTGTTGCCGGCTTCGTAAACCTTGATGAGCAACCCGTCGGACACGACCCGATTGTCCCTCGGGTCGTCGTACTGCCAATCCATCTTTCCGGGCTTTACGAACGTGACCCGACCGTGGGAGGTCTTTTCCTGGTTGTATGCACGGACCCAAAAGCGTTGCTGGAATTCGCTCTTGAACGTCGTCGACTTGTCGTAAAAGGCCTGCACTGCGGCGACGGCCACATCGGGCGCGTCGGGCGCGGGTGCGGCGGGCACCGCGCGAGCCGAAGCCGGAGCCCCGGGCGCTGCGCCGCGAGGGGCCGCGGGGCTCGGCGAATCATGGTCGGCGTGGACGGGACGCGTGCCGAGCACGATCGCGACCAGCAACGGCAAAGCGAGGAAGGGGTGGTGGAGCAGCACTCGGGCCTCGACGATTGAACGCGGCACGACGGGTTTATGGCACGCCGGTCGATTCGGCGACAGTGACCCTCAGTTGCGCAAGGCTGTCCGTCCGTGCCCCGCTCGAGCGGCGGCCAAGAGCGGCGCGCGCCTGACATGGGTTACGGCGAGGGCCAGCGCGTCCGCGGCGTCCGACGGCGGAGCTTCCGCAAGCCCGAGAACCACCCGAACCATTTGAGCGACCTGCGCCTTTTCGGCGCGCCCGTGACCGGCGACGGCTCGCTTCACGAGGGCTGGCGGGTACTCGTAGACTTCCAGCCCGGCGCGCGCACAAACGAGGAGTGCGACGCCGCGGGCATGCCCCAGCTTGGCCGCGGCCTGGGGGTCTTTCGCGAAGAAAAGGGCCTCGACGCTGGCCTGGGCCGGTCCGTGGACTTGGAGGACCTCGACCAGTGCCTTTTCGATGTCGACGAGCCGGACCGCGATGGCGGCCCTCTCATCTGTGTGAACGATCCCGTGGGCGATGTGAAAGAGGCGCGTACCTCGGCGTTCGATGACTCCCCAGCCGAAATGGCGGGTGCCCGGATCGAGCCCGAGCACGATGGGCACTAGCTTGTTCCCGATTGGAGGCTCGCGAGATCTTCGTCCGAAACGTCGAAGTCGGCGTAGACCGTCTGCACGTCGTCGTGATCGTCCAGCACCTCGGCCAAGTCGAGCGCCACTTGGGCGTCGCGTCCGGCGAGGGGCTTCTTCACTTTCGGCAGGAATGCCAGGGCGCTCGACTTCGGCTTGATCGACGCCTTCTCGAGGGCATCCACGACCGCGCCGAGCGCCTCGGGCGGGGTCGTCAGCACCCACTCGTCCCCGGTATTTTGGTAGTCCTCCGCACCGGCCCCGACGGCGATATCCATCAGCTGATCTTCCTTTGCGTCCCCCGCATTCAGGGCGATGACACCCTTTCGCTCGAACGCCCAGCCAGCCGTTCCACCTGCGCCGAGCACGCCATTGTGCTTCTCGAAGATCTTCCGTATCTCCGCGACGGTGCGATTGCGGTTGTCCGTCATGGCCTCCACGAGAAACAGCGTGCCGGCTGGCCCGGTGCCTTCGTACGTAATCTCCTCGTAGGCCGCGCCCTCGATCTCGCCCGTACCTCGCTTGATGGCGCGATGGATCGTGTCATTGGGCATAGACTGCCCTTTGGCGTCGGCGATGGCTTTGCGCAGACGTGGATTTCCGGCTGGGTCACCGCCGCCCATCCGTGAGGCGACCGTCAGCTCTTTGATGAGCTTGGTGAAGAGTTTCCCGCGCTTGGCGTCGAGGGCGCCCTTCTTATGCTTGATCGTGGCCCATTTCGAATGACCGCTCATGTCTCGGCTCGCCCCGGTGATGCGAATGACGCGGCCACTTCCGGTCGAGCCTAGTTAAATCCCGAGAAGTCTTCAAGTGCCGCCGCTCGGACGGATGCCAGCTCCAGCGCTCATCCCGAGCCGCGTCTCCACCATCCCGCCGACCGTGAGTGCGAGGCCAGCCGCTGGCTAGGGAACGCGGACCCGAGCGCAGGCCAGGAAGCCGTCGTCCGCACGGTGAGCCGTCCTGACGAACGCGTCGTAGTCGCCCGGTGCGACGGTGCCCGTCGCCACGCCGAGGACGAAGTCATCCTCGATGGCGCGCTTGTCGACGCTCATCTTCCGCGAGGCTTCGACGAGCTTGGCCTTGATTTCGAGCGGACCCGGCATCCGCGTGATGACCGCGCCCTGCGGCAGCTCCACGCGACGATGGACATGGTATTGAACGGCGGATCCGACGGCGAGCGCGCTCTCTCGTCCCGCCCGCGCCGCCAGCGTCGCGGCCAGGCTCGACACGCGCGCCTTTGGCCAGGCCCAGTGCAGCGCGTCAATCCCCGGCAGGAGCCACGTCTTGCCCTCTTGCTGTGCGTAGCCGCTGACGCTCACGTCCGCGCGCAGACTGACTTGCCAGCTGCCGTCGCTCGACGCGAGTTCGACCTCGTCGACGTTGGCCCAGGGAAGCCATGCAAGCACGACTTCGCGTAGCGCATGTTGGCGTTCGGCCCCGACGATGCGAAGGAGGGCTTCGGCGAGCTCCTGCGCGTCCCGCCCGCGGAGCACGATCGCGAAGGTGCCTCGTGCGTTGCCGTCGCTGTCGAGGCTGAGCCGCAGGTCGATCTCATCGCGCTCGTCCGAATGGGACTCGATGTCCGGGAGTGGCGCGATGCTTCCGTCGGAGTGAAGCGCCAGGCGTCCGCGAAGCTCGGGCGATACGCGCCCGGCGGGGAGGGGAGGCCCCGCGGTGTCCGCGTCGATCCAGACGTCGGACGTTCCGGCCGCCCCGGGAACGTGCGCGACGACCAGAGGGTGCGAAAAGCGTCCATAGTGAGGCGGAAAAAGGGGGTCTGCGCTGTACGGTTCGTTTTCTGCGACGACGAGGTCCGACGGAATTCCGAGCTCGCGTAGCCCGCGGAGGATGAGCCAAGATCGGCTACCGTCGTGTGAAGCCAGAAATGTCCTTGCGGTCTGCGTCTGGACCGGAGCGATGCCGCCGCCGTAGTCGCTGAGTGTTCCTGCGTCCGCTTCGCGCAGGGCTTTGCCGGCCGCGATGACGATGGCGTCGACCGCGGCGGCCGGTCCTTTGGGTGCGTTCGCGACCGACTCGCGGGCCCAGGAGCCGATCTCCGGGTCCTGTTCGTCGAGTGCGGCGAGCGTCTCTCGCAAGGCGCGGGCGATTCCCGTCCACGCGATGGTCGAGAAGCTGACGCCGACGTTGCGATCCATCTTGGGTACGCCGTCCTCGATTCGTCGGACGCCGTGATCGGTGATATTCCAGGTTAAGATGCGCGTATCCCCCTCGGCGCGCTCGGAGGCGCTCCCGAGGATGGCGTGGCTCCAGATCGCGCCCCGCACGGCACGCGGAAGCCGGAGCTCGATGGTCGCCCCGTGAACCGCGGTCCGCGCGGGAAGAAGGTCGGGCGTATCGATCCCGATGTCGCCCGCATCGCTCGGCAACGACCAGCCCTCGTAGACGGCCTCGATGATGTCACCTTGCTCGAGCTGCGAGAGGTCGGCATGCGCTTGAGAAGCGTGCGGAGTGCGGTCGGGCTCGAGGACGCGTCCGTCCTTTTTCAGGATGCGCCGGCGCAGGGCGTGCGCCGCCGCGTGCCCCCAAAGGTCGGGGGCCGCGGCTTGAGCGTTCTCCTCGACGTCCGTCGTACCGCTGAGGCGACGTACGTCGAAGAGAAGCCAATGGGTCAGACCATCGGGCAGGACCTCGTAGAGCTCGCGGTGCGCGAGCAAGGCGGTACCTGCACTGGGCAAGATGGGCTGAGCTCGGTCGAGCGCGGCAAGGTGATCGGCCTCGCCATCCAGGGCGGCCCCGGGGTTGTCGCCCACCGCGCGCAGCAGGGGGGAAAGGGCAGCCGGAGCGTCGCGTGCCGTCATGGCGAGCGCGAGAAGGCGGCCGCGTTCTGCACCCGGACCGCCGACGGAATCATCGACGAGCGAGAGGATCGCGAGGGTGCGCTCGGCCGGCGGCATGGCCGCGAAGGCGCGGCGCGCCGACATTTCGTCCCCGGCGACGAGCGCTTCGATGCACTCGGTTCGGAGAAAAGAGGTCGGGGCGCCCAAAAGCGCGCGGATCCTCGCGAGCTCGCGCATGGCTGCCGGGTGATCGCCTTGTGCCCGAAGCGCGTCGAAGCAGCGGAAGGTGTCATGAGCGATCGGCCTGTGCAGATCGCACGCGGCGGCACTTCGCTCCGGTCCCACCCGCGGGGCGACGGCGTCGGACGCGTCCGCGAAGACGACCGTGCCTTCCAGCCCGGGGCGCGCCCGCTCGAGCGCAGCGGTCGCCCGATCGAAGAGTCGCTCGCGGCCCGCGGTCAGCGCTTCGAAGGCGTCCACGATCGGCGCCGACGACGATTGGGGCTTCGCGCGAAGCTCGGCGATGTCCCGTAAGGATTCGATCCCCGCTTCGTCCCGTCCACGACGGACCCCGGCGAGGACGGCATGGGCGATCGTCGCCTCCCAGCTCGTCGGCCAGGACGCCAGCACGCGCTCGTACGCGCTTCGCGCGCGCTCCGCTCGGGTAGGGGCTGACAAGTCACGTGCTTCCTGCAACGCACGGCCGTAGACGAGCTCCGCGTCGGGACGCGAGTCCGGACGCATCGAGGAAGACCAGAGCAAGCGCTCCGCGCTCGGTGCATCGCCTGCCGCCATGAAGGCGGCGGCCGCCAGCAACGCTTCGTCGTCGCTTGCAGGGGCCATCCTCGCGACGAGCTCGACGCCTTGGATGCGCTCGTGGGCCGCCGATCCGATCGCAGGCGCCGTCATGCTGAGCGGGCCTCCGTCTTCGCCGAGCGCGTCAATCTCCAGCGAGTCGTCTTGTCGAGCCGTCCCGACTCGGGCGACCAGACGCAACGTCCCTCGCGCGGCGTAAACTCGGGCAAAGCGGGCGGCCTCTCCGTCGCCTGCCTCGAAGGGGCGGGAGAGGACAACGGAACCACCCGCTCGGAGGACAGCGGCCCCGTGGGCGCGAAGGACAATTCCGATCTTCTGAGCTCGTGGCACGCTGACGTCGACGATGACGTCCCGCACGCCGGGTCGAGGGCTTTCGACCGCCAGGTCGATCCCGCACCCGCGGCTTTGGACGGCGGTGGGGTGCACGGCTTGTCCAAAGGCGCCGCTCGAAGGGTAAGCTGCCGCAATGGTCGCGTTTGCGTCGTCCAGCGGATCCGGCTCGTCGATACCGGTGATCGGCGTCCACGTCGTCGGTCCGACGACGAGCGCGTCGCGCGCGCACCCTGTGGCCGAACGGTGGCGCTCGGCCTGAGAGGCGTCGGCGCGACTTTCTGCGAGCGACTCGAGCGCGCGTGCGATGAGCGCCTTCGCGAAGGGCCCCCGGGCTTCGATCGAGGCACGCGACAAACCGTCGGTGATCGCACCCGCGTCGCGTGTTCTATACGCGAGCGCCGCGTCGCGAGAGGCGTCGCCGAGCGCTGGCATTTCGCGTTCGGCGAGCGCATCGAGCGCCGCTTCGAGGGCGGGTACTTGCCAGGGATCTTCGGGGCTTCGCGCTGCGAGCCGCACGAGCTCGAGGTACGCATCGACGGCATCCGACGCCGGGCCCGTCGCGTCGACGCGAAATGCGTGGGCGAATGCCGGGGCCAACGAGACGCGGGTCGTCGTCGGATTCTTCGCCCCGGGCGCGCACGCAGCGGTCGCGAACGCGACGAGACACAATGCACGCAGGCTGAACCCATTCGTCCCGATTCTCATCGGACGCTCGCTTCGTGGGCCACGAGGCGGACGCTCCGGTGCATCAGTGCGTCGACGCGCTGCACCCACCGGCGCCAGCTCGGATATTCGTCGACGCCGATCTTGCTCTGATCGATGACGACGGTGCGCCGAACGACGATGGCGTGGGGGTCGCGCGGGTCGCGGGTGACCTCGAGGTGCGCGCGCCCGAACGGCCCGCCATTCTCGTCGCCACCGGGCGGAAGGGGCTCGAATGTCCAGCCCGTTGGCGCGAGGACACGCAGGGTTCGCGACTCCCTTCGCGGGGACACGTAAGGGGGAAGCCAGACGGGCAACGTTCGGCGCACGAGCGGGGCGATTTGCGACGCCATGGTTTGCGAAGGAGACAGCGGAACCACGAGCTCTGCGCCCTCGTGGCGAGCCAGACCGCTCGATCGGGCTCGCCACCGGGCCATCGCACCGCCGAGTGGAAGATCGCCTTGAAAATCCACCTTTTTGTCGACCTCCACCGTCGGAAACCAAGGCCCGACGAGATGCTCTTCGACCCACTGGCCGCGAGCGCCCGGCTCCGTCAGATACGTTCGCATCCAGAACGCGTCGTCGCCGCTCGCGCGCTCCTCACCCTCGAGATCGGCGCTCCCGTCCGTGTGCAAGCCCACCGTCCAGCTCGAGTCGATGCCGTGGTCGTTCGGTGAGCTCGACGGCAGCTCGACAATCTCCGCCGGTCCGTCCATACGGAGAGCCACCGCACGGGCATCCATCGAGGGCAAAGGCCCGAGGCGAGACTGGGGGCTCGTCGCGTCGAGGTACGTTCCGCCGTTCGCCCCAGGCAGGTACGCGATACCATGATCGAAGAGGGGTATGGCGACCTCGGGGGCGCGCAGCAACGACGGCTCTCCAGTCAGGCGGGTCTGCACGAGGACCTCCTGGGCTTCCATCCCGGCCGCTTTGAGAAGCGTGATGAGGAGAAGGGCCTTGTCGTCGCAGTCGCCTTCGCGACGCGCAAGCAGCTGCTGGGGCCGGTTTGGCAGCCACCACTCGCCGCTCACGTAGTTGACGTAGCGAATGTCGTCGGCCACGAAGTCAAAGATGGCTCGAAGCTTTTCCTGTCGCGTAGCCTTGCCTGCGGTGAGCCTCGATGCAAGCTCCCGTACTTGCGCGTCCGGCTCGGTGAAGCCCCTGACCGCCTCGCCATACCAAGCGCGAAAGTCGCTCCAGGTCGGGAATGTCGAAAGAACGACCGTCGGCAGAATTTCGCTGAGCGGCGGCGAGAGCGGCTCGTCGGGGACATTGACGGGCTTGTTCCAGACCAGCCGCGTGATGTGTCGTCCGTTGTCGTCTCTCTCCTCCCGCCGGTCGGCCTTGCCGTTGACGACTCCGACGTATATCGGCCGTTCGGTCGGCCATTCGACGTCGACCTCGTTGTACGCGACGGGGTGGGTCGACAGCGCGCCCGCGTAGTCGAGACGAAAGAAAGGCGGGTCGCCGCGTCCGCCGACTGGGCCGGCGGTCCACGATCGAAAAGCCACTTCGACGACGTCGCCTGCGGCGAGCTCGGGCCAACGGATCCGTGGCCGCGCCCCTTCGCTCGTCTGTTCGATCGGAAAGGCGGTGCCCCCATCCCTGCGGTGCACGCGGGCGCGCACGATCTCAGTGACGTCGCCCTCGGCGGGAACGTCCTCGTAGAGCTCGTCCTCGGTGCGAGGCGCAATCACAATTTCGCGCGCGTAGTGTACGAGCTCTGAAACGCGTCGGTCCGGGTGCATCACCACGGCTCTCAGCCAATGAAGCTCCCGATCGGCGACATCCGGTGGCGCCGCCGCGTCGGGCAGGGGTCCGCGAACGACGTCGCCCGCGGCGCGGGCGCCCACAGGCGCTGCTTTCGCGTCGGCGCGGGGCAGGTCGTTCTCGGCGAGTGGGGCCGGGGAAGGCCCGAGGCCTCGCCGCCTCGCCAGGATCGTTTCCGACGACACGAGGTACTTCTCGTCGTCGCGAGGCTCGTCGGCCGACGGCGTGCGGGAACGCAGCGCGAGCTCGGCACGGAAGCGGACGTCGCCCGGATCGAGCTCGCGCGCCCGTCGTAGTGCGGCCGCGGTGGCCTCGCCGCGCAGCGCCTCGCCTGGGGCGGCGCCGATCTCTTCGGCGAGCCCGGCCCAGACGGACGACCGGTTCGGAGCCCAGCGAGTCAATTGGCCGAAGAGCGCCCGTGCGTCCTCGTGGTCGCCAGCGCGCGCAACCGCCTGCGCGACGGCCACGCCCTCGTCTGCATCGCCGAGTCCACCGGCGAACGCGCGGCGGGCGCTGTTGACGACCTCTTCGCGTCCGCGGGCCTGTGCCGCGGCAACGCGCTCCGAACCGACGTAACCGCGCGACGCCAGTCGCTCGCGCGTCGAGCCTGTGAGCGCTGCGTCGTAGTCTGCAGCCAGGTCGGCGAGCGCGTCGAGCAACGCCGTCGGTGCCTCGGGAAAGGCTTGCGCTGCAGCGGCCAGGCGGCGCAGGGCACGGATGCGCAGCGCGTCCGTGCCGAGCGCCAGGTCGACCTGTGAAGCGAGCAGCGCCGCCTCCGGGTCGCTTGCACGGTCGATCTTCGCTCCGACCAACGTGGCCATCGCCCAATCCGAAAGACCGGCTTCGAGGTGACGTTCGACCATGCGCCGCTCGACGAAGGCGCGTGTCGCTTCGTCAGCGGCTGCGGCTGCGGCCGCCGACGCGCGGTTCAGCCATGCGCTCCGGTTCGCCCCGCTCGGGGTGATCCAAGCCGCCATCGCGCGCCGGTCCGCGTCGAGTGGCCCGTCGGTCAGGGCCGAGAGCATCCCGGGCGCGCGCGGACTTCTCATGTCGTCTGCACCGCCGAGCGTGCGAAGGACCGCGGTTTGCAGCTGGGCCTCGGCCGTCGAGGCTGGGCTACCGATCGCCCTGGAGAGCGGCGTGGCGATCCGCTCGAAAACGAGCCGAGGCGTCCGCAGAGGGCGCGGAGCCGCTAAGGTGAGATCGGAGCTCGCCGTGACTCCCTGCGGCCAGGCGCCGAGATCATCGGTCACGCGCAAGCGGACGCGCCCCTCGTCCTCGAGAGCCCCCGCGCAGACTTTTGCAGCGACCCAATGGGCGCCGGGCGTGGCGTGGACCCGCGCCGCGAGCCGATCGAATCGAAGGGCCGCGTGAACGTCGTCGTCCCGACCGATGTCGGTGCCGTCGAATACCAGGCGGATTTGGCCGGTGGCCGCTGCGCGGACGACGATCTCGGTGGCGGTCGCCACGGCGAGCTTCGTGGCCACCCACGTACAGCTCTCCTTGCGAGGAAAGACAAACACGTCGAGCGGAAGGCCGCGGGCCCGGGCGTAGGCCCGCGGAACGGCCCGCCACGCGACCTCGTAACTCCCCCAAGAGTAGCGAGCCGACGCATCGCTGAATGCTCCACTTCTGGCTTCGGGCCCGTCATGCGTGTCCAGTCCGCCGCCGGTGTCACGGAAGGGACCGAGGAGCGCCATCTCGTCGGCGATCCCGAGCGCACGGTTGGCGGAGGCACCCGTGTCCGTTCCATCGTCCGGCGCGAGCGAGCGTGCGAGCAACGCCGCCTCGGCTCGAACGTCTGAACCGATTTGCGGGTCGTTCGCGAGGCGCTGAAGAGCCGTGCGCGCGTGGCCCGCCTCGGCGCGGTTTGCGAGCGCGCTCAACACAGCCAGCGACGCAAGCTGCGCGCTCGAAGAGGCGCCCGTAAGGACGGCGCGCGTGACGGCGTCTTCGATCATCGCGTCGGGGGTTTCGTCGGTCCACCGGGAGGCGGGCGGCGGCGCACCGGAGCTGGCTCGGGGCGCGTAGGAGAAAGACGCCAGCGCCAGCGCCGAACCCGCGAGCGAACGCGCGAGCTTGAATCTGCTGATAACCAAAGTGTCGGGGACTCTAGCCAGCCTCTGGGGCCGACGCGAACGAGTGTGCGCGGTCCAATGTAGGTCGCTTGCTCGTCCGAGTCTCGCGCGTGAATGGCGATCCGGGCCGAGGTGCCTCAGCCGATCTCGGACCCGCTCGAGTCGCAGCGTCACGCTCGTTTCGCATGGCTACGGCATCCGGCAAGAGCACGGAGCCGAGAGGTCCCCCGCTCGTTTCGCATGGCTACGGCATCCGGCAAGAGCACGGAGGCGAGAGGTCCCCCGCTCGTTTCGCATGGCTACGGCATCCGGCAAGAGCACGGAGGCGAGAGGTCCCCCGTCCGCCGTGAACCATCGTCCCCCAGCCTCCGTGCTCGGCCGCCGTTCCCCTCGTTTTTACCGTTCGCTCCGGGCACGGCGGCTCAGACCCCGTGCGGTCACCGCCCGACGATCGCAATCTGCAACCGACGCGCCGGTGGGCCGGTCGCCCGGGCTGCGGCAGGTCGGTCAGGCCGTCCTTCTCAACCGACGATGGGCAGCCGTACCGTGTTCAGCGGAGTTGCGAGCGGAAGCTGCTGGTTTTTCGCGTACACCGCGTGGCGCCCGCGGGTCCGATACCACTCTGCCACGGTCGCGCTCGCATGCATTTTTTCCACGACCTGCCGCCAGCCCACGCCTGTGTTGTACGCGCAAAAGCTGATTTCACCCTCTTGGGTGCCGTAGGGGATGATGCACATTTCGGTTCGCCGGAAGTCGTAATTGAAGAGATCTTGAAACCACATGCCCGCGACGAAGAGGACACGCCATTCGAATTCGTGCGCATCGCTCGCATGTTCTCCAACGGTCTGCCCGCGCGAGCCCGTCTGACTGACGAACTGCCGAACCAGCGTTCCGACTCCGAAGCCACTCGGAGCCCCGCTCGGGTTGAATCGACGACACAAGGCGATGACGAGCTCGACGAGGGTGATGGCGCGGGGCTGGGCGGCGTCGGTGATCTCTTGGATGTCTTCGAGCAAGCCCTCCATGTCGAGCACCTGCGCCAGTGGCACCATTTGACGCGTCTTCTTGTGCACGAGCAGTGCCGTGCCGATTCCACAGTTCGGGTGGCAACCGCACTTGAGAGCGCCCCACTCCGCTGTTTCCGCGAGGAGAAGATCAGTGAGGTCGCCGAAGGGCCCCATGGCCGACAACGGAAACCAGTCGCGCATCGGCTCGGTCTGACCAAGCTGATCCCGCAAGTCACGGGCGAGATGGGAAAGCGTGTAGCGCTGGTCGCGGCGCTGCTCGTCCGAAATGTCTTCGTCCCGACCGGTGAAGCTGACCGGCTGGAACGAGACGACCGTCACTTTGTCGGCGTTTTCGATCGCGAAACGAATGACGCGGCCGACTTGATCGTCGTTGACGCCACGCACGACGGTCACGACGAGCACGATGTCGATCCCGGCGGCGTGCAAGTTTTCGATTGCGCGAAGCTTCACCTCGAAGAGGTTACCCACCTTGCGGTGCGCGTTGGCTTCTTCTCCGACGCCGTCAAACTGCAAGTACGCGATGCGCAGACCCGCCTCTTTCGCCTGCCCGGCGAAAGAGGGGTCCTGTGCGAACCGGATTCCGTTCGTCGCGCACTGCACGCAAAAATAGCCGACATTTTTGGCGTAGCGGATGGCTTGTAGAAAGTGGGGCGAGATCGTCGGCTCTCCCCCGGAGAACTGGACGCTCATCTGACGCCGAGGCTGGATGTTGAGCGAGTCATCCAAGACCCGCTTGACCTCGTCCCACTCGAGTTCGTGGACGAAACCGACCTGGTTCGCGTCCATAAAGCAGGGATCGCACATCATGTTGCACCGGTTCGTCAGATCGACGGTGAGTACGGAACCGCGCCCGTACTGGATGCTTGAAGTGCCATGGTTGCGGAGCTTGCTCGCGGGCGAACGGAAGTCGCGGCCTGGAAAGAGCCGTTCGATCCGAGCGGTGAAGGCAGGATCGACGGAGATGACGTCATCGACCCGTCCGTGCTTGGCGCACACCTTCGTCATGACGATCGACCCGTCCCGTTCTTCAATTCGCGCACGCACCTCGCCGGGGCGGCCCTCGACGAGGAGGCTCAGGTCGGCGCGCCCCGAGAGGATCTCGGTTCGTGCCTCCTTGACGCACGCTGGGCAGAGCGAGTCGGTCTCGCGGGGCCAACCGAGGGGAGGAAAGCTTCGGTCGCGACGTTTGAGGAGCGGGGCAGGAGCCCACTTTGGCTGGGGGGATCGACGCTCGAACTTTTTATTGTAAGCGCGAACGAGCGGCCAGAGCTTCTCAGCCGCGACTCGAAGGGCATGTTTCATTCGCGGCCAGTCTAACGTTAGGAAATCGCTCTCCGCGGAAGAAAAGCGGTTACCGTAAAGAAACGCCCGCGCTCGATGATGCCGATGACGCCGCCGATCCGCCTCGGACTTCCTCTGACCCTCGAAGAACTCGAGGACGTTGCGCGTCGGTACGCGCCCGTCGGGTTCGACGACGAGTCTCGTCGGCGGGTCGAACGGTCGCGCCTCGCAGTCGAAGCGATCGCAGCGGCGGGTGACGACGGACCGAGAGTATACGGGATCAATACTGGTTTTGGCGCACTGAGCGAAGAAAAAATCGACGCCGTCGACGTTCGGCGACTTCAGCAGAATCTCGTCCGTTCGCATTCGACCGGCATCGGCCCGGAACTCCCCGTCGACGTCGTGCGCGGCATGCTCCTCTTGCGGGCCCAGGTTTTGGCCCTCGGGTGCAGCGGCGTCCGCCCGGCGCTTGTCGACCGCCTGGCTGCCATGCTCAACCGCTGCGTGCACCCAAGGATTCCGTCCCAGGGTTCCGTCGGTGCATCGGGAGACCTCGCACCGCTCGCCCATCTGGCGCTCGCGCTCATCGGCGAAGGTGAAGCCCAATCCGGTGGAGGCCCCTTCGCGCCCGCCCGGACCGTCCTGGAGGGAGCCGGGCTTGAGCCGCTCGCCCTCGAGGCCAAGGAAGGGCTCGCGCTCATCAATGGTACGCAGCTTATGGCCTCGCTCGGTGCACTCGCCCTGCTCGATGCCGAACGTCTTTGTCGCGTCGCCGACGTCGCCGGTGCGATGAGTCTGGAAGCGCTCAAAGGTTCGAGTCGGCCATTCGACGAGCGCCTCCAAGCGGCCCGCCCGCATCCTGGCCAGGCGACCGTGGCTCGCAATCTTCGGAACTTGCTTTTTGGCAGCGAGATCATGGAAAGCCACCGCGACTGCGACAAGGTCCAGGACGCTTACAGCCTCCGCTGCATGCCCCAGGTTCACGGCGCGACGCGTGACGCGCTGGGTTGGGTGCGCGGCGTTCTCGAGCGAGAAGTGAATTCGGTGACCGACAATCCGAGCGTCTTCTTGGTCGAAGGGCAACCCCCCGACATCCTAAGCGGAGGCAACTTCCACGGGCAACCGCTTGCACTCGCGCTCGATCTTGCAGCGATCGCGGTTGCCGAACTGGCGAACATCAGTGAACGGCGTGTCGAGCAATTGGTCAATCCGGCGCTCTCGACCGGCCTAACCCCCTTTCTCGCGCCCGGCCGTGGGCTTCACTCGGGCTTCATGATCGCCCAGGTCGCCGCCGCGTCGCTCGTGAGCGAAAACAAAATCCTATGCCACCCCGCCAGCGTCGACTCGATCCCGTCGAGTGCAGGAAAGGAAGATCACGTCAGCATGGGGAGTGTGTCGGCGCGCAAACTGGGGCAAGTCATCACCAACGTGCGAAATTCGCTGGCCATCGAAGTTCTCACCGCCGCCGCAGGACTCGACCAGCGAGCTCCTCTCGAAGCAGGCCATGCGGTCGCCGCAGCGCACGCCGCGTTGCGCGCGCGCGTGCCCCCCCTTCTCGAAGATCGGCCGCTCTATCGCGACATCGCAGCAGTCGCAGAACTGATCGCCGATGGCTCGCTCGTTCGGGCCGCCGAACTGCGCTCGGGCCCTCTTGCGTGAGCGAATGCGCACTCTCAAGTCGATGCGCTCGACGATGTGTCGCTCGAGCCGGTCGAGATCGAGCGCGCCGTCTCGTTCGAGAGCGGTCTGCAAATCGAAAGCACGGCCTAAGGCCGCTGATCGAACTGAAGTGATCGACTTCACACGTAGCTCGTAGTCCCACGCGCCAGCGCAGCGCGAAGCCGCGATTTGCGATGTGCCCCTCCAACGAAATGGCAAGACAACTCGATTCGGCCCGCGCCGAAGTCCAAGCGGCTCGGTAAACGGAGAGCCTCGGTAAACGGAGAGCCTCGGTAAACGGAGAGCCTCGGTAAACGCAGAGCCTCGGTAAACGCAGAGCCTCGGTAAACGGAGAGCCTCGGTAAACGGAGAGCCTCGGTAAACGCAGAGCCTCGGTAAACGCAGAGCGCTTCGGTAAACGCAGAGCGCCGCGGAAGCAAAGAATCAAAGGGGCGCGTGAACAGAGAATGCTGCGCAAATCGAGAGGCTCTGCGGGATCGAGAGCGCAGCGCGTCCAGGTGAGCCGAAAGGCCGTGTCTCGGGTACTCTCTAGCAGTCCGCAAAACATTCTTGGGGGAGTGGTTCGTCTTTTCGGAGCGGGCAGGCCGCATGATCCCGAGATCCCGAGATCCCGAGACATAAAGCTTACATTTACCTACATAACTCTACGCTTGCTCATCGTTCGTCAAGGGGGCCAGGGTGGGCCTGCCTGCTTCTGAAACCGGGAAGGTACGTGTTTGCTGACGAGGGTGGCTTGGTGGGATGCCGGGCCCTTGGAAAAAAAATAGGTGTGTGATGAATTCGAAGCAAAGGTGGAGTCTAAAAGCGGTTCTGGCCGGGTTTGCCGTTCCCGTCGCCCTTGCGGGCTGCGGTAGTTCGCCGTCGTCGGTCGCTACGTCGAGCGCGTCTTCCTCGAGCGTGAGTGGCTCGTCCACGACCACCTCTGGCGGTGCAACGTCGACTTCAGCCTCGAGCAGCTCGAGCACGTTGATTTCAAGCGTCTCGAGCTCGAGCCCCTCGACGTCGGGCACGTCGACATCGGGCACGTCGACATCGGGTACGTCGACATCGGGCACGTCGACATCGGGTACGTCGACATCGGGTACGTCGACGTCGAGCACCTCCTCGAGCTCGGTGGCGAGCGCAGACGCGGGGGGCGACGCGGGCACCGAGACTGACGCCGGCCACGACGCAAGCACCGAAGGTACGGACGCGGGTAGCGACGCCGGCCACGACGCAAGCACGCAAGACACCGGCACCGATGCGAATACGGGTCCGACGTGCATGCCGGCCTGTCGCGATACGACTCCGATCTGCGACCCGACGACCGTAACGTGCGTCGGCTGTCTCACGAACACCGATTGCGGCGGTGTGACTCCAATCTGCCGCGAGGCCGATCACGTTTGCATCGCGAAATGCACCGGCAACATCGACTGCGCAGGCGGCGGTCTCCCGGTCTGCGACACGACGACGGGCGAGTGCGTCGAGTGTGAGAGCACGACGGACTGCCCAATAGCCAGAAGAACTTGCACGAGCGCTGGCGCGTGCGTTCAGTGCGCGACGGCCGCCGACTGCGCAACTGCGACGCCTGTCTGCACCGCAGCTGGCGCGTGCGTCCAGTGCACGAGCGACGCCAACTGCTCCGGAAGGACGCCCTCTTGCACGGCGGCGAACGTCTGCGTCGAATGCACGACGAACGCCAATTGCTCCGGCGTGACGCCCATCTGCGATCTGTTGGGGGGGGCTGGCCGCCGAAATACCTGCGTCGGTTGCACCTCCAACGCGAATTGTGACGGCGGCACTTGCGACGTGATGACAGGTACTTGCCTCTGACCCGATTGGCCGAATGCACGGTGGCGTGACCCGACTCCGGGCTCGAAAGAGCCCGGAGATGGCGTCCACGGAGGGCTGCGACCCGTTGACGCAACGCCGCCGCGCTGGACGCGCCGTGGGGCACAGCGCACGTCGGTGGGCGACACCGCTGCTGCGCTGCGCGCCATGGGGCACAGCGCACGTCGGTGGGCTACACCGCCGCGCTGCGCGCCGTGGGGCACAGCGCGCGTCCGTGGGCCACACGGCTGCGCTGCGCACCATGGGGCACAGCGCACGTCCGTGGGCCAAGCCACACCGCCGCTGCGCTGGACGCGCCATGGGTCGCAACACACGAGGTTCGTAACGGCTGCGGCGTCGCCTCTGTCGAGCCTCGCGGGTGAGCCGGGGTGAGATCTTTGCCGGTCGTGTGTGCCTTCCGAGCCCTGCGACACGTCTCCGGCGCGCGGGGGCGCCGAGCCCTGAGGTCACCCCACAGTCGGCGAACACAGCCGGCACGTGGGTGCACCGATGCGTCGACAGCTCCGCTCGGCCACATCATTGAAAACTCGTTTTGGCATTCGCATCGTAAATGGCGAGTGGGCACTCGGCGTCCATATCCAAGATGCCTCTCGTCGATAAGTGCCTGATTGCGGAGGGGAGAAGGTACATTAATCCACAAGACCGGCTTGGTCATTGCCAGGCCTTTGAAAGTGGGTGCTGCATGAATACGAGGCGAACCTGGAGTGTGCGACTGGCCGTAGCCGGATTGGCCGTTCCGTTCGCCTTCGTCGACTGCGGGGGAAGCACATCCACGATTGGCTCGAACTTGAGCGGCGCGAGCAGCAGCGCCGAGGTGATCGAGACCAGCTCCGCCACGGAGACCGTCACAGGCGCGACCTCGTCGAGTCTCGCGGGTGGCTTGTCGAGCGCCGGCAGCAGCAGCTCGTCGGCTGCTGGCATGGTGACGACCAATCCTGGCGGAAGCTCGTCGAGCGTGCGGAGCTCCTCGAATCCGAGCGCTTCTGACTCGTCGGTCCACGCGACGGGCTCGAGCGGTGCCAGCTCGAGTGGCTCGAGCGCTGCCAGCTCGAGTGGCTCGAGCAGCGGGGGTGGTGACGCGGGCGCCGCAGGCGGGGCCGGGCTGATCTGCACGCCTTCGTGCCGAGGAGCAACTCCCGTTTGCGACCCCGCCACGGGATCGTGTGTCGCGTGTCTCACGAGTTCCGACTGCGGCGGAGCGACGAGCGTTTGCCGTACGGCGACGCACACCTGCGTCGCCGCATGCATGACGAACGCTGACTGCGCGGGAATCGGCAACCTCGGAGCCACCATCTGCGATACGGCAACGGGCGCGTGCGTCGAATGCGCGAGCGGGGCGGACTGCCCTGCAGGCCGGGCGGCGTGCAGCGCCGGCACCTGCGTCGAATGCGCTTCGAACGCCGACTGCGTGGCCGCGGCGGCCCCCGTTTGCAGCGCAGCGGGTACGTGCGTTCAGTGTGCGAGCGATGGGGATTGCGCGGGTGCGACGCCCATCTGCGACGTGGGCGGCCGACTCGTCGGGGGCATCACGCTCGGGCTCCACAATACGTGCGTTGGCTGTACCTCCAAAGCGGATTGTGACGGCGGAATCGGTTGCGATTTGGCGTCACTCACCTGCCGTTGAGCTTTGGTGTCCGGCGCTGTGTGCTTCGCGAACTTGCGGCAGGGTGGAAGCATCTTGGACGAAACGCTCCGAGTGGGGTTGCGGCAAGGCGTTGGGCCGCGCTTCCCCGGCCGCTGTCACGATCGTCTTGGACGGTCTGATGGCGTCGAGGGGTTGTCGAGCGCGCGCAATCGCGGCGCTCAGGGAGCGCGCGAGGACGTCGCCATTCCGTCCAAGGACGATCGTCGAGTGGTTTCCGGCGACAGGCACGACTTCCATGCCGCCCAGCACGTGGCGATCCCAGCCGTAGTAGGGGCCGGCGTCGCGATAGATGTACGCGAGCTCCGCCGCGCGGAACAGAGTCGCTGGCCCTGCCCACGTCCTGGGTCGGTAGCGGGCGGCCGCCATTTCGAAGTTGCGGGTCATGTGAAAGTTGCGCAGAGCGAAGGGGACGGCCTCGCCCCGAATCCGGTGCGCTTCAATCGAACGCAAGTTGATGAGATGGCGGACGCGATCGCGAGGCCGCACCATGAGTTCCGAAACATAGCCGAGCTTTTCTTCCCGAAGGCGGGCGATGCGTCCTCGCATGGTCATGCGGCGCGGCGACATCTGCGGATGGAAGGTATCGATCAGCGCGAGCAGCCTCACCTCGTGACCTGCTGCGGCCAGGAGCTGCGCCATCTCGAAGGCGACGAGGCCGCCGCCCGAGTAGCCGCCCAAGAGGTAGGGTCCTTCGGCTTGGACCTCACGCACCTCCGTGAGGTACGCCGCGGCCATGTCTTCGATCGTTTCGTGCGGTGGCGTCACGCCGTCCACACCGTAGGCCTGAAGCCCGTAAAAGGGCTGTGCCTGGTCCATGGCACGCGCCAGATCGCGGAAGTTCAATACGTTTCCGCCTGCTCCATGGACACAGAAAAATGAAATCGGTCCTTCCCCTGGTTGAATGGTTACGAGCGCACTGAAAGGACGCAGCGGTTCTTCGTCGGTTGCCGTGACGTGCGCGATCGAGTTGCGCGGCTTTTCAGAGGTCTCAGCCAGTCGAGCGCGCAAGATGCCTGCGCAACGCGCGATCGTGGGCGCCTCGAAGAGCGTCGTGAGAGGAAGTTCGATCTCGTACTTCTTGTCGATGCGATGGAACATGCGGACAGCGATGAGGGACTGACCTCCGAGTTCGAAGAAATCGTCGTGGACCCCTACCTCCGCGACTCCGAGTAGCTCCTTCCAAATCGTGGCGAGCTCCTGTTCAATCGAGTCTCTCGGCCCGACGAACGAGGAGGTGAGACTCGGCCTCGAGAAAAGGGGTCCGCCCGCGGCCGCAGGATCCCTGCGGCCACGAAGTCCGGCGCGCCCTTCGTCGGCAAGGCGCTCGAGCCATTCGTCCAGGTCGACGGTGCATGCTGCGACCTGCGGTGACACGGATGACGCCAGGACGCGATCGAGCGCATCCATTCCTTCGGCAGGCGTCATGCCTTCTCGCAGCGCGGCTTCCTGCGGCGACTCCGGTCGCCGGGTCGCCTTGCGCGGCGCGCTCCGGGTCCGAGCCGCGAGCGCGTCCCGCGAAACGCGCCGCATTACGAAACCCTCGATCGACGCGACCTCCTCCTGATGGGCGTCGACCAGCGTCGCGTCGAACACCGCAGAATCCTTCGCGCAATGAGGCCGTAGTCGAACGTGACTTGCGACGCGCGTGGGCAGCGGGCGCCGCAGCAGCAGGCGCCCGTACGAGAAGGGAACGTAGAAGTCGGTCGCCGCGTCGAAGCCAGCGATGAGGTGCTGAGCGCCACCAACGGCCATATCGAGAATGGCCGGATGCAGGCGATAATCGGTCCGATCGCCGGCGAACGCGTCGGGAAGGGCCAGCTCGACGAGCGCTTCGCCGTGTCCCATGCGGATGGTCTCGACGCATCCCCATCGAGGGCCGAAATCCATGAAATGTTGCGCGAGAAACCCGTTCTCGACGGGCCCCTTGCCCGTGCATCGCGCGCGAATGGCGCTGAGGTCGACGCGGCCGGCGGGCGCGGCGTCGACGTAGGCGACTTTGCCTGTGACGAACGGTTCCTGTTCGGACTCGCCGTACATCATGAAGCCCCGATTCCCGTGCCGGTCGACGCGAACGTGAAGCGTCCGTATTTCGTCTGGGCCCACTGTGAACGGGGCCACGAAGAAAACGTCGCGCAGCTCCACGGGTCGCTTCTCGTCGACGGTTTCGAATGCAGCCCGAGCCATCTCGAGGAGCCCGGTGCCGGGAATGAGCGTCGCGCCACCGCGGACCGCGTGTTCGTCGAGAACCCAGAACGCGCCGCGGCGCACCGAGCTCCGAAAGACGGTCATTTCGCTTTGGTCTTGGATGACTTCGAGGAGCATGGGGTGCCGCCGGGTGGCCGCGCTCGTCGTGCGGTTTGGGGCCGCCGGCTGGGCCTCGTTCGTCGTGCGGTTCGGGGCCGCCGGCTGAGGGTCGCAAGGGACTTCGTTCGTCGTGCGGTTCGGGGCCGCCGGCTGAGGGTCGCAACGTGGCGGCGGGGCTTCTTCGCCCTCCGCCCGAACGAGCCTGGCCAAGATTCCCACTTCTTGCCAAGCGTTCCAGTTGATGCTCATGGTGCGCGCCGTCGGGTGCAGCGCGGAACGAGCCAGAGCGAACGCATCCAGAAAAGCATTGGCCGCCGCGTAGTCCGCTTGTCCCGGCAGGCCGAGGATCGAGCTGACCGACGAGAACATGACGAACAAGTCGGGGTCGTCCTCCCGCACGAGCGCATCGAGAACCATCGCGCCCTTCATCTTCGTGTCGATGACCGATGACTCCGCTCGCCGAGCGCGGAGCGCGATGATGTCTTCCTTGAGCTGTCCGGCCAAGTGAAAGACACCGTTCACCTTGCCAAAACGGTCGTGAACCTGACTGAAGACCTGTTGCATGGACTCGAGGTCCGCGACGTCGGCTGTCGCGATCAAGACGTCGGCGCCCGCCGCACGCAGTCCTCGAACGGCGGCGATCTTTCGGCAGGTCTCGTCGGCGGTGCCATGGGCGGTGACAAAGGCGTCTTCATCGTCCGGCCATGGCGTACGACCGACCAAGACGATCTTTGCGTTTGCGTGCCTGGCGAGGTGTTCGGCCACCGTGAGCCCGATCCCGCCAAGGCCGCCGGTCACGATGTACACGCCTCCGCGGCGAAGCCAGGACCGCCGGCCCCGCTCCGGAAGAAGCCGAATCGGATCGAAGCGTCGCACCCAACGGTTCGTCCCGCGCAGCGCCACGTCGCCGTCGCTCGGCTCGGCCTCGAGCTCGGACGCGAGTTGTGAAGCGAGCCGTCTTTCCTCGCTCTCCGTGCGCGGATACCCGACATCGATGCTCGCACAATGGACGTGCGGGTACTCCCGCGGCAAGACCTTGCACGCGCCGAGCAAAACGGCCTTCTCGGGATCGAACTCGGCATCGCCCGGCACGGCCTGCATGTGGCTGGAGACGACGGTGACGCGGAGCGCATCGACGTCCGCGCCGAAGGCCTGCGCGAAAAAGATGAGACTGTAGTAGTCGAGTGCGAGACGCCGGGAGTAGTCGCGCAGCACGCCTGACCCGTCGAAGAGCGGAATGCGCCGGGCCCGTGTGCGGGCCGAAAGCGCCCAGAGGTGGACGACTCGGCGTGGAGCGATGTCGAGGCGCCGTAGTTCGCGGGCAAGCGAGTCGTAGTCCGACGCATTCGACGGATTGATGACGTAGGCCGTCGACTCCTTCGCTGCGAAGCGCCGGCCGGGCGTGACCGCGACGACGCGTCTCTTGGACGACCCCCCATTCAGATGATCGAGCAGGCGTTTTGCGAGCGACGATTCATCCGTGAAGACGAGCCAATCGATCGCGTCGCCGTCGGCATCGCCGCGGGCGGCCGGCGCCGCGCGACCCCACGAAGGCGCGGAGAACCACTCGCCGACATCGGCCCGCTTGTATAGCTGCGGCGAGCGCAACCGCGCGTCCGTTCGCCGATCGGGGTCGATCCAGTATCGTTCGCGTTCGAAGGGATACGTCGGGAGAGCAACGCGTCGTCGCTCCGTTTTCGCGAAGAGCTTGGCCCCGTCGATGGGGACGCCGGACACCCAAAGGTGGCCGAGCGCGCCCAACAGAACCGCGGTATCGGTCACACCTTCCTGAGGGTGCCGCAACGTGGTCGCGACGGCCGTGGGTCTCCGGGGCTGCTGCCGAGCCAGGCTCGTCAGCGTCCGCCCGGGTCCAATTTCGACCAGGACCTGCTGTTCCTGCTCCAGAATTTTCTGGATACCGCTGTTGAAGCGGACCGTCTCGCGCAGGTGCCTTGCCCAATAGGCCGGATCGGTCGCCTCCTCGTCGGTAATCCACGTACCGGTCAAGTTCGAGACGAATGGGGTTCGCGGCGGGTGAAAGGAGATCGTTCGACAAAAACCTAGGAACTCGTTGAGAATCGGATCGATCATCGCGGAATGGGCGGCAACCCGGATGTGCACGCGCGTGCAATCGATGTTGCTCGCCTGCAGCCTTTCCGCCATCTTGGCAATGGCGTCGACGGGCCCCGATGCCACACAGAGCGACGGCCCGTTGATCGCGGCGAGCGATATGGCATCTCCAAGAAAGCCTCGCGCCTCCTCCTCCGGAAGGGCCACGCTCAGCATGGCCCCTTCCGGGAGCGTTTCGAAGAGACGCCCACGCATGGCGACGAGCGCCACCGCGTCGCGGGGTGAGAGGATGCCTGCCAGGCACGCGGCGGTATAATCGCCGGCGCTGTGGCCGATGACCGCGCTCGGCACGATTCCCCAGGACTCGAGCAGCTTCGCAATGGCGTACTCGGTGACAAATAGCGCGGGAAGGGCCAAGCTCGGCGACTCGAGGCGTGTGCTGGCCGCCGCTGCGTTCCCTGGGTCTGCGAGAAGGAGCGTTCGAACCGTGTCGGCCAGAGGCCGTGCGAGATGAGAGAGGCACGCGTCGAGGGCCTCGCGATAGACCGGCTCGTTCGCATGGAGCTCCGCCCCCATGCCTGCGTACTGGGCGCCGCCGCCGGGAAACATGAAGACGACCCGGGGAGCCTCGCCCGCTGGCCGTGGCGTTGTGGCGCGTTCGACGCCGCTGCCTTCGAGCAGACGCAGAGCGTCGTCTCCATCCTGGGCGACGATCGCGCGACGCAATGGGAAGCCCTTTCGGCCCGCGAGCAACGTGTACGCCACATCCGCCAGATCGAGGTCGGGGTGGGCCCGCAAATGAGCCCCAAGATTCTTGCTCGCCCGGTCAAGTGCGCTCGGTGTCCTCGCCGACACGACAAGCAGCTGAGGACGCCGCGCGTTCGACGGCCCGCTTCGGTCGCCAGGCTCTTGAACGATAACGTGGACGTTGGTGCCCCCAGCGCCGAGAGCGGTGACCCCGGCGATGCGGCGCTTGCCGGCCGGTACCGCCCATTCCCGAAGCGCGTGATTGACAAAAAATGGACTATTTTCGAAATCAATCTGAGGGTTTGGCGAGCGGTAGTGAAGGCTGGCAGGGATCTGGCGATGCCCGAGCGCCAGCACCGCCTTGATGAAACCGCAGACCCCGGCTGCCTCGCCCGCGTGGCCGATGTTCGTCTTGAGCGAGCCGACGGCACAAAATTGCTTCTCGTCCGTCGTCGCACGGAATGCCTCGGTGAGCGCCTCGATCTCGATGGGATCGCCGATGAGCGTGCCGGTTCCGTGCGCCTCGACGTACGAAACGTCCTTTGCGGAAACCCCGGCGACGGCGAGCGCTTCGCTGACGACGCGCGCTTGCCCCGCGACGCTGGGCGCGAGATAGCCGACCTTATCCGAGCCGTCGTTGTTCACGGCCGACCCGAGCACGACCGAGAGGATGCGGTCTCCATCGCGAAGGGCGTCGTCGAGCCGTTTGAGGACCACGCAGCCGACGGCGCTCGCCATGACGGTGCCGGCCGCTGCAGAATCGAACGCGCGGCAGTGGCCGTCTGGTGAGAGGATCTCGCCTTCCTTGTAGAAATATCCACGGTTCTGTCCGGGATAGACGGTCGCCCCACCCGCGAGCGCCATGTCGCACTCCCCGTTGAGCAGACTCTGACAGGCAAGGTGAATCGCCAGCAGCGAGGACGAACAGGCCGATTGCACACTCATGCTCGGGCCGCACAGGTTGAGCTCGTAGGACACGCGTGTGGCGAGAAAATTCACGTCGTTGCCGGAATGGCGAACGAGCCAAGCCCCCATCGAGTCCATGATTTCGCGATTGGAAATGACGTTGTTCGTCATGTACTCGCATGCACCGGAGCTCGCGAAGACGGAAACGGGGCCCGCAACGTTCTCCGCCACGTGCCCCGCATCCTCGAACGCTTCCCAGGCACACTCGAGAAAGAGTCGGTGTTGGGGGTCGAATACCGCTGCATCTCGCGGACTCAAGCCGAAGAAAGTTGCGTCGAACTGTTCGATGCCTTCGAGGCGGCCACAAGCCTTCACGTAGGACGGATCGCGCAGCCGATTCGCAGGCTCGCCCGCGGCAAGCAGGACTTCATCGCTCAAGACCTGGATCGACTCGACCCCGTCGCGCAAGTTTGCCCAGAACGCTTCGATGCCCAGCGCTCCAGGAAAGCGCCCGGCCATACCGATGACCGCGATGGCCGACGAATGGTTTGAACCGCCGTCCTCTGTGCCCTTGATGGCCGAGAGCATGTCATAGACCGCGTGCATTTCCCGCGCCTCGGATGACGCGCGGCCGCCTTGCGGGGGCGCTCGGACACCGTGGGTTGCCGACCTGCGAGGGCCACGACGGGAAACGACGGGCACTGCGGCGCCGCCGCAAAGCGCCCTCTGGCAGGCGCCGCGGGCCGTGCCGGCTGGCTTCGTCGCCATTGGCAGCCAGTTCGCAAGCTCGAAATGCAAATGACGATTGATCGAACCTCGGAGTCGAGCTCGCCACTCGCCAGCTATCCCCTTTCGCCGCTGCAACACGGAATGCTCCTTCACTGGCTCCACGCGGCGGAGCCCGGCGTGGACATCGAGCAGCTCGAGGGCAAACTGCACGAAGCGATCGATGCAGAGGCTTTCGCCCGGGCGTGGGGCGAAATGGCCGCGCGTCACGATGTTCTGCGAACGCGCTTCCGCTGGGAGGATGTCGGCTCGCCCCGTCAGGAGGTCTTCGCCGAGATCGCTTTGCCTTTCGAGCTAGAGGACTGGCAGGCGCTTCTGCCTGGAGAAAAGGAGACGCGGCTGTCGGCGTTTCTCCGCGAGGACCGTCGGCGGGGCTTCAATCTCGCCGTCGCACCCCTTTGGCGCGTGACCCTCATTCAGCTCGGCCCGGCCGACTTCCGCATGGTGTGGACCTACTCGCACGCGATCCTCGACGGCTGCTACGCCGAGGTGCTGCGTGAAGTCTTCGTGGCCTATGAAGCCATTCGACGCGGCGAAAAGGCCACTTTCGAAGACCGCCGTCCGTTTCGCGACCATGTCCTCTGGCTCGAACGGCATCTGCCCGCCAACGCTGAGCAAGCCAAAGCATTCTGGCGCGCTCGGCTCGCCGGGTTCGCCACCCCCACGAATCTGGAGGCAGCTCAGTTGCCTCGGTCCTCCACCGTTCCGGACGGGGTCTCTCCCGGTCACGACACGGTTCGCTTCGCGCTCTCGCGCGAGACCTCCGATGCGATCCGCGCTGCGTGCGCGAGCCACGATTTGCGCGTCTCGGTCTTCGTCGAGGCCGCTTGGTCGATCGTCCTCGGCGCGTTCTCGGGAGAAGATGACGTGGTCTTCGGATCGACGCGCGCGTGCCGGCGCTCCACAATTCCCGGTGCAGAGACGATCATCGGTCTCTTCATCAACACCGTACCGGTCCGCAGCCGAATCGACCCGGACAGGCCGCTGACCGCTTGGCTGAAGGATCTCCGCGCGGAGCAGATTGCCCTGCGGAGGTTCGAGCAGACGCCCCTCGTCGACGTGGTGGCCTGCGCCGACCTCCCTCCAGGTGCCATGCTCTTCGAGACGATCATCGTGTTCAACGATCGCGACAACGACGCGCGATTGAAGTCGTTCGGCTCCGCCTGGCAGGTGCGCGACTTCGACCTCCATGACCAAACGAACTTTCCCCTGAACGTCATGGTCTATGCCGAGCCGGAGGTCGAGTTCAAGCTGTCCTACGAGCGGCTGCGCTTCGATCGTTCGGCCATCGATCGGGTCGCCGATTTATTCGTCGCGGTCTTGGACGCCATGGGGCAGAAGGTCGATGGGCTCGTGGGTGGGCTGCCCCGTCTCCCAAGGCAGGACGCCCCGGCCATTTTCGGGACTTTTAACGATACGCAAATGGCTGGACGTGGTCCGGTGTGCATTCAAGACGCATTCGAGGCGCAAGTGGACCGGACGCCGGACGCCGTCGCCGTGGTGTTCCGGGGCCAGTCGCTCACCTATCGCGAGCTCGACGAGCGGGCCAACAGGGTGGCCCGCGACCTCATCGATCTGGGCGTGCGTCCTGACGTCTTGGTCGGAGTCTTCGTCGAGCGATCGCTTGAAATGGTATGTGGCCTTTTGGGGATCTTGAAGGCGGGCGGCGCCTACGTTCCCATGGATCCCGCCTATCCGCGCGAACGCATCGCGACGATGCTTGCGGATGCGCAGGCGCCGGTCATCCTCACCCTCGAGCGGCTGAAGAGTTCGCTGCCCGAAAGCACCGCATCCCTGGTCGTCCTCGACGCGCTCGGTGATGAGCGAGACAGCCGCCGGCCGCGCACGAGCGCGACCGGCGCACATTTGGCATACGTCATCTTCACGTCCGGTTCGACGGGTCGACCCAAGGGCGTGCAGATCGAGCACCGGAACGTCGCGAACTTCTTCGATGCCATGGACGCGTCGCTCGGGTCGACGCCTGGCGTGTGGCTCGCCGTGACGAGCATCTCCTTCGACATTTCCGTCCTCGAGCTCTTTTGGACCCTGACCCGTGGCTTCACGGTCGTCATTCAGGAAGAGAGCGAAAGGAGGGCGAGGAACGCAGCGCGCGCGAGCGGACGAACGCGTTCCATAGGTTTTAGCCTCTTCTACTTTGCGGCGGACGCAAGCGAGCCGAAAGGCGGACGGTATCGCTTGCTGCTCGAAGGCGCGAAGTTCGCCGACACCCACGACTTTCAGGCCGTATGGACTCCCGAGCGGCACTTCCACCCCTTCGGCGGGCTCTACCCGAATCCGTCGCTGACCGGCGCTGCGGTTGCGGTGATGACGCAGCGGGTGGCGATTCGGGCCGGCAGCATCGTGCTGCCCCTGCACAACCCGATTCGGTGCGCCGAAGAGTGGTCGGTCGTCGACAACCTATCGGGAGGTCGCGTCGGCCTTTCCTTCGCTTCGGGATGGCACGCGAGTGACTTTGCGTTGGCTCCGGCCAACTTCAAAGATCGTCGTGAGATCATGTCAGAAGGCATCGAGACGGTGCGTGCGCTCTGGCGCGGCGAGACGGTGCCAGTCATGAGCGGCGACGGGCGGGAGATCCGAGTGAAGATGTATCCGCCCCCGGTCCAGGCCGAACCCCGCATCTGGATCACCGCGAGCGGCAGCCCCGACACGTTCGCGACGGCAGGACGCATCGGCGCGGGCGTCCTGACGAACCTGCTCGTCATGAAGCCCGAAGAACTGGCGGCCAACGTGACGATCTACCGGAAGGCCTTTCGCGAGGCCGGCCACCGCGGCAACGGCCACGTCTCGCTGATGCTCCACACGTTCGTCGGTGACGACCTGGACAGTGTGCGCGCCACGGTGCGCCGGCCGTTTCTCGAGTACCTGCGAACATCGACGGACCTCATCAACAAGGCCCGTTGGGAGCTGACGGCATTCGCCAAGGGTGACGATCGGACCGGTTCCGGCCCGAGCGCCACGCAAGATCTCGCCGAGCTGTCGCCCGACGAGATGGACGCCATTCTTGCCCATGCGTTCGAGCGGTACTTCACGAACGCGGGGCTCTTCGGCACGCCCGAGACATGCCGGGCCACGGTCGATCGGCTCTGCGGCATGGGCGTCGACGAAATCGCTTGCCTCATCGATTTCGGCGTGGACGCCGACGTCGTCCTGGCCGCCCTGCCGCGGCTCGACGATCTGCGCCGGCAGAGCGAGGCCGTGCCCGACGACGAGCAGAGCTACGAGATCGCCGCTCAGATTCGGCGCCACCACGTCACGCACATGCAATGCACCCCGTCGCTCCTCACCATCCTGGCCAGCGACGAAGATTCGGTTTCGGCTTTGGGGGAATTGCGTCAGTTGCTCGTTGGCGGCGAGGCGTTGTCGGCTTCGCTCGTCGAACGTCTCAGGCCGAGCCTGCGCGGGCAGCTCCGCAACATGTACGGTCCGACGGAGACCACGATTTGGTCGACCTCGTCGGTCGTCGGCGACACGAAGGATGGAATCACGATAGGCCGTCCGATCGCCAATACACGCGTCTACGTCGTCGACCGTAGGCTTCGACCGTGTCCCATCGGAGTCCCCGGTGAGCTCGTGATCGGCGGCGCGGGGGTCGTACGCGGCTACCTCGGGCGCCCCGACCTCGACGCGGAACGGTTCGTACGAGATCCCTTCGGTGGCCAGGGAGACCGCCTCTATCGAACGGGCGATCTCGCACGATGGCGCTCCTCCGGGGAGCTTGATTTTCTCGGACGTAACGATACCCAAGTGAAACTGCGCGGCTATCGCATCGAACTCGGCGAAGTCGAAGCCGTTCTCGGGTCCCACCCCTCAGTGAGCGAAAGCGTGGTGGTCGCGAGAAAGGAGTCGACGGGGGATACGCGTCTCGTCGCCTACGTCGTTCCGAGGCGCGGCCCTCATCCGTCGTCCGATGCCGACTCGACCTCCCTCGGGTGGGACCGCATTTGGGACGAAACGTACGGGCGAGGGGCCGCTCGCGATGCGACGTTCAACACGGCGGGCTGGAGGAGCAGCTACACGGGAGAGCCTATCCCCGACGGGGAGATGCGCGAATGGCTGGACGCCACGACGGAACGAGTCCTCGCCGCTGCGCGGGAACGCGGCCCGCATCCGAGCGTGCTCGAAATCGGGTGCGGCTCCGGCATGCTCCTTTTCGGGATGGCTCGGCATTGCTCGCGGTACGTCGGGGTGGATCCATCGGACGCGGTACTGTCGCAAATCCGTCCGCAGCTCGAGTCGCGGGGCCTCAGCCATGTGCGCCTCGAACGGCTCCGGGCCGACGAGATCGATGCTCTCGACGGCGAAGCAGCATTCGACGCTGTGGTCATCAACTCGGTCATTCAGTACTTTCCCGACGCCGAATATCTCGCAAACGTACTTCAGGTTGCCTACGCGAGACTCGCGCCCGGCGGCGCCATCTTCGTCGGCGACGTGCGCAGCCTGCAGCACCTGCCGAGCTTTCACGCCTCGGTCGAGCTGGCCCGATCGGCGGATGCGGCGGCCCTCGCCGAGGTCAGTGAGCGCGTTCGTCGTCGCGTCGCCGCGGAGGCCGAACTCGTGGTCGATCCGGCCTTCTTCGAAGCGCTCGCCCAAGGCTGGCCGGACTTTGCCGGCCTACGAGTCGAAGTGAAGGCCGGGCGCGCGATGAACGAGATGACGCGTTTCCGTTACGACGTCGTTCTTCGCAAGAAACATCGGTCGGCGAATCGCCCGATCGGAGCACCGATCCAAACGGTGCCGGCGCCACGGCCCTGCTCGGTGCAGGCGCTTCGCGAGCTCTTGCGTGACACGCCCGGGAGCTTGTGCGTGGCGGCCGTGCCGAACGCCAGGCTGACCGCTTTGGTCAAGGCCCGTGAGCTTCTCGTGTCCGGTCAGTCCGGCGCCACCGTCGGAGACCTTCGCGCGGCTCTGCGTCCGCACGAAAAAGAGGGCCTCGATCCCGAGGACCTTCGCGCCATCGACCCCGCCTACGACGTACAGATCTCGTTCTCGCGCGAGCGGGCCGATTGCGTGGACGTCGTCTTTCGACGCTGTGCCGAGACCATCGAGCTTGAAGTCGCGGATCTTCGCTTGTCGAGCGAGCCGCCGGCGGCCTATGCGAATCGTCCTGCCGGGCGCCCATCGACTGGCGCTGGCCTGACCTCGCGTCTTCGGGATCACGCACGGGACAAGCTGCCGGAGTACATGGTTCCGAGCGCCTTCGTCCTGCTCGACGCGCTCCCCCTGACCGCGAACGGCAAGATCGATCGCGCGAAGCTTCCCCCACCCGGGGCCACGCGGCAGGAGACGGGCAAGTGCGTCGAGCCCAAGGGCGATCTCGAACGCGCGATCGCGGCCGTATTCGTCGAGCTGCTCGGTTCACCCGAGGTCGGCCTGGACGACAACTTCTTCGACCTCGGAGCCAATTCGCTCATGATGGTCCAAGCGAGCGTTCGGCTGCGGGAGGCCATCGGGCGCAAGCTTTCGCTCGTTCAGCTTTTCCAGTTTCCGAGCGTTCGCGCCCTTGCGGCGGCCGTCGGCGGAGATGGCGGCGGGGAAGCGGGAGCAAAGCACGGGCAGGAACGCGGCCATGCCCGTCAAGACGCCATGCAGCGCCGGCGCGAGCTTCGCGCCGCAGTCGCCGACAAGAGTTCGCAGTACGCCTCCCATCGCGGGCGGGTCGCCTAGCGAGGAGTCCGTTGTCCGTCTGAACGGTCGAAGCGCAAAACGCTCCGCCTGGAGCAGACGAGCAGCAGCGAAACGGATCGGCGATCTCTAGGCGAGCACCCGCACGAGGAAGGATCCTGCCGCCGCGAGGACCTCCGGCGGGATGCCGTGTCCCCCTCGGAAGGGCATCCAAACGACGTTCAGGCCGTGCGCGGTCAGAGTCTCGCTGAGACTCCTCGAGACCCCAAAGGG